>NZ_JAHLPV010000004.1 GCF_018918095.1 Acetivibrio sp. MSJd-27
GTGGTAAAATGATGGTGGATAGGGCTTGTACTCTACCGTCATCAGATAACGGGCTATCATTTCGCAGTCAATCGCATCTGTTTTGGTTTTTCTAAGAGATTTACTCTTAATGAAGCGATTGATTAATAGCGGATTAAACTCCATGAATGTGGTGCTACACGATTCAAGAAAGAGTTTAAGGTTCGTACCGTAATGACCGGTGGATTCAAGCCCTATTCTTGTTTCTGAGCCAAGAGAGTCTAATAATGCTTTGAACTGCAAAAAGCCCTCGTGGTCATTTGCAAATGACCACGAGGGAGTGACAACATCACCAACGTCATCAATTACAGCACAATCGTGTTTGAATTTAGAAATGTCGATTCCAATGTAATACATGGTTTCCTCCTTTACCTTTCTGCACTGCTGTTTTCCACAGACGGCTTGTCCCTGTATTCACGCAAATAAAAACGTCAAAGCGTTAACGAACTGATTACCATTTCAGACAAACCACTGTGGTTTGAGTCACCTCGAACCAGTCTAAGCTGTAATAATATAGCTACAAATCCACAGTGCTTGTCTTTATTATATCGCAGGTAGCTACTCCTGCAAATATAATCAAAAACTTTAAGAAAGGAGATATAATTAAAACCACCCCTTTCGAGATGGTTTAATTATACGTGATTGTATGCAGGAAATTCAAGCAATATTTGACTATTATAAAGAAAAAAACGGAAATCAGGAGGAACTCATCGCCTGTCTTAGGGAAATTCAAGCGGTTCTCGGATGTATTCCTAAAGAGTTTCAGCAAAAGATAGCTGAGTTGTTTGGAGTAAAGGTAACCGTTGTACAGGCCTATATCAAGCTGTACCCAAGTTTGAAGGAGCAGGCGTCAAAACATATTATCACAGTGTGTAACGGCCCTAGATGCGGAAATAAAGGGGCTCAGAGACTGCTTCGGGAACTGAAACAGCTGCCCGGTGTCCAAAAAGGAGAAATTGAAGTAAAAACGCAAATGTGTATGCATCACTGCGCCACATCTCCGAACATAAAAGTGGATGGAGTCTTGCTGGAGCATGCACGGATGGAAGAAATTCTAAAGCGTCTGCAATAAGAAAGCGGCAGAAATCCAAATCCATATACTTCTGTCAAATAAAAAACATTATATAGATGTTGTTACAATAAGGGTGGTGACTATACATCGCCCTATTTTTATAACTGTGGGCAAGATGTCCGCCGCCTCTTAAGGCGGCGGGGTTCATATCCGCAGTCAGCGGGAGTGCAATCTCCTGCTGACTGCGGCACTGCCAAGCAGTGTTCTTGTCCTCGTTGGATGACGGGACAAGCCCTTATTGAACACAGAAAATTGCGCCGAATCGTATGAATTGCATGTTCCGAAAATAGAACAAAGACGGCTTGTGCTTTTGAAAAGAAGAAATTTTTATATGCGATTCTCCAGCCTCAATCGTCAGCCTTGTAGATCATTAAAAAAATCTTCTGTAGAGCATTTATAGATGTCCTTTAATGCAAGAAGAATACTAACTCTTATGTTATATTTTCCGTTTTCCATTTGAGAGAGCATTTCTCTGCTTACAGAAAGGCCTTTTACCTGTAATTTAGCCACAACTTGTTCCTGTGTATACCCCCATCTTTTTCTCAACCGTTTTAGATTCTTTCCAATGGAAATATCCTGTTTGATTTTCTGAGATATTCTATCACCCTTCTTATTTTTGGAATAAAATCATTACATTATTCTTGATTTTACCTTTTAAAGGCGATATAATGGGAATGTATAAATTCCAAACGAGATATAATAAAGAGGTGTATTTCATGAGTAATAATGTTTCTAAAGAAAAAATGGAAGAATACAGACAATATTTAAAAGAATTGACTGAGCATCAATGGGATACGTTAAATTGGATTGTAATAAACGATGAAAAAATCAAAATTATCTTAGGCGAAAAACCAGCAAATCTAGAAAGATGGGAAGAATTATGGAAAGAATTTAAGAAAAACAACTTGGAAGAGTTTGCGTTATTAGCATTATATAAAATAAGAAGAATAAATAAAATATTAGGATAATCATCCTGTTGTGAAAGTAAAGATTTTCAGGCAAAAAGAAAAACGGTTTTCGAAGCCACTTCTTACGAAAACCGTCAATCTATGGATATGTGGTGGGCACAATAGGGCTCGAACCTATGACCCTCTGCTTGTAAGGCAGATGCTCTCCCAGCTGAGCTATGCGCCCGAATGGTAGCGGTAAATGGATTTGAACCATCGACACTGCGGGTATGAACCGCATGCTCTAGCCAACTGAGCTATACCGCCACATTGTTTGTGAAAACAAGATTCATTATAATAGAAATTGGACAGCTTGTCAACACATTTTTGAATTTTTTTTAAACTTTTTGTTAAATTTCGTTGTTTTAAGCATAGAGCACCGTATACGAACCCGTTTTTTGAACGCTTTTCCGCCATGACATCGTCAAAATGCTCGCGCATACGCCAGTATACCCTGTGCTTTTTCCTCGCCCTGCCAAAAAATCGAATCAAAAAAATTGCAAACCGAAAGCAATCATAAAACGAGAAGTTTTCAAGGCGAAAGGGTGCGGGCATACCGACGTATGCCAAGCCCGACAACACAGAAAAATTCCGTTTTTGGTTGGTTGCTGCGGGTTCGGATACGGCGTTCTATGCTTAAGCATTAGAGAGTCGAAACCACTATGCCCTGCAATTGCTGAATTTTTATCTTTTGAAATTTCTGGTCTTTCAAGGCGCCCGGCATAATTCTATGTGCGGTTCAGCCATTCCAACAGTTTGAATTTGAAAACAGGCTTTGTTTCCGAGATTTCCTCCACCTCATTTTCGGTGAGTACGTCATTTATTTTTATGTCGGTATCCATGCTGGGCGATACGCACAGCGGCGGAAACATCACACAAAAAAAGTTCATTCCCTCCCCCGATCCGATAACAATTTTTAAAGCGTCATAATCTCCTGCCGGAAGAGTGAAATTTTCATAGTTCTTCTGCGGAAACGTTCCGCGGGAGATAGAGGCGGAGGCGCGGTTATTGTATCCATTGGCTGCAAGTGTTCGATTGGCAAGTGATTCGATATCGGAAAGATTCTCCTCCAAGAAATGAAGCGTTTCTCTTTTGGAATGTAGTTTAGAAAAGGACGCCTCATAAGCACGGAATATTTCATCCCTCACGATATACTTCATATGCTGATCGTAAGGGCTATTTGAATGCGCAATAATATGTACCCGCACAAATTTATCGCACAGTGCTTCGTTTTGACTGTATACGCTGATTAAAGAAAAACAGCCGGTAAACAACAAACCAAGTAAGATAGATGCAATGATTCTTTTCATACGAAAAACCTCCTTATTCTTCTGTCATAAGCATTGACCAAAAAAAGGAGGTTTATACATAAAATTTTAAGCGATGAAAAAAGAAGGGCTTTCAAAGAAAAAACAGGATGCTATACATAAAAAACCTGCTTGCTCCATCTTCTCAAAAAGGCGGCTGCTTTGCGTGCCTTATCCAATGTTTCGAAAATTCCGAACACCGCATTGCCGCTGCCGCTCATGATGGAACCCAGCGCACCGTTTTCCAGCATCGCGTTTTTAAAGCTTTCCACGTCCGGCGATTTCTGCAGGGTATATGGTTCCATTACATTATACAGCCTTCTGGCAATTCCTTGTAAGTCACCGTCTTTAAGAGCCTGGATCATCCCTTTGGTATCCGGGTGAAGCTGAATTTTCGATACGTCCACCATAGAAAAAATTTCTTTGGTGGAGACCCCCCGGTTTGCCGGCTTGGCCACAACGAAGTGGCATCGGGGCGGCGATGGAAGCGGACTCAGCTTTTCTCCGATTCCCTCTGCGAGACATGTACCGCCCAAAATGCAGTACGGAACGTCGGCGCCGATGGATTTTCCCACTTGCAGCAGCTGCTCCTCCGAAAAAAACTGCTCATACCGGTTGTTCAGAAATAAAAGAGTACCCGCCGCGTTGGAGCTTCCCCCAGCCAGCCCAGCGGCTACGGGAATCACTTTTTTGATCCGGACATCAAAACCTTCCGGCGAAAGGCCGGAAGCCTCATAAAACGTCTGTATGGATTTTATGACAATATTCCGTCCGTCACAAGGAAGATATTTCAGATTCGACTGAACGGTACAGTTTTTGGTGCCATTGGGCTTTATATAGATTTCGTCGTAGATATTCAGGGAATGCATGATCATGCGCAGTTCATGATAACCGTTTGGCAATTTCCCTACAATATCCAGCGTCAGATTGATTTTTGCGCGTGTTTTGATTCGTACTTCCTGTTTGGACATATGCTACTCCCCGAAGAAATGCCATGGATTTTCAAAAATGCCGGAGAGCACCAAGGAAACGGCACCTTTAAACACTGCGTCTCTTCCCAGGGGAGAGAAAATAATATTGACTTCGCTCTGCATATATTTCAGACTCCGGAGCTGAACCTGTTTTAAAATCTCCGGCATAAGAATTCCGCCGGTTTTGATGATAAAGCCGTTTAGGATAATCATAGAGGGATTGAAGGTATTAATGATATTTGCCAGGCCTACCCCTATGTAATACGCCTGTTTTTTCAAGAGTGCCATCAAATCCTCATTGCCGGCGAGAGCCTTGTCAATGACTTCCTCCACGTCGATTTTTTCACCGTCAAAGTACTTTTTGTCATATCCGTTTTCTTTGATTTGCTGCAGAAGGGCGAATTCGGAGGCGAGCATTTGGAAACAGCCTCTGTTCCCGCAGGAGCACAGAGGACCTTCTGCCTCAATGGTGGTATGCCCAATCTCACAGGCGTAATTCAGCGCGCCCCGGTAGATTTGACCGTTGGTAACCAGCGAGGCACCAATTCCGTAACCGGTGTACAGCATGACAAAGTCATCGGCATCCCGTCCGGCGCCAAACCATTTTTCACCCAGAGTCATGGTTTTCACATCATTGTCCACAAAAACGGGCAGTTTAAACTCGCTTTCCAGCAGATCCTTGATCCGCACATTTTCCCAGCCCAGATTCGGGGCAAGAACGGACACGCCCTCTTTGGAACGCACCAAACCGTGGACGCCTACACCGATGCCGAGAATTTTTTTGTTGGCCTTTTTCATGACCTTTTTGATACCTCCGATGACCTTTGCAATCACTTCCTCCGACGTCATGGAATCATTGATCTCAGAAAAAGTGGTGTCAATAATATTCGCGCCCAGGTCGGAAATGGAGATATCAATATATTTGGAGCCAATAAATACGCCGACGGTGTTAAAACCTTTTGTATTCAGCTCCAGCATTACCGGCTTTCTTCCACCGCTGGATTTTCCCAGAGTGGTTTCCACGATCAGGTGCTTCAAAATCAGTTCACCGGTGATATTGGTCACAGTAGCGGGGGTCAGGCCGGTAATCTTTGCAATCTCGGCGCGTGAAATGCTTTTGTTGTCCCGGATGGTGTTGAGTATCACCGATGTATTCAGTTCTTTAATCAGAGAGAAACTGCCTATCTGCATGGGGCTCTACCTCACTTTTTTTACTTGATTTATCGCTTCCAGCAGCTGCACATCTTCATTGACCGGAAGGGTTGTTATCTTTGCTTTCAGCTCTTTGGACATCTCAACCGGAATATCCGGCTCAATCCCTACACCGTGTATATTTTTTCCAGTGGGAGTAAAATATTCGCCTACTGTCAGCACAACACTTGTTTTGTCCGTCAGTTTGAATTTTTGGTTTACCACACCTTTGCCATAGGTTTTTTCACCTACCAGTACAGCCTTCCCGTTTTCCTGAAGCGCTGCAGACAGAATTTCACTGGCGGATGCGGAGGAACTATTTACCAGGACAACAATCGGGGTCTTTACGTTCAAAACACCTTTTTTTGCATCGTAGGATTTATCCGGCTGGTTTTTGCACTTTAAGGTGACGATGTTGCCCTCCTCCAGGAAGGAGTCGGCGATATCCGCCGCAATGTCCACAACGCCGCCGCCGTTATTCCGCAGATCCATAATCATAGCGTTAGTGCCTGTGATCTCAATTTCATTCAGTGCTTTGAGCATGTCGTCATAGGTGGTCATATCAAACCTGGAAATCCGAACATAGGCGATATTGTCGTCAATGATTTTTGCCTCCACACTGGGGGTTTCAATTTTTGCCTTTTCTACCTCTACGGTGAAATCATCCATGCCCTCCCGGGCAATCTCCAGGGAAACTTTTTCTCCCGCTTTGCCGCGCATCAGCTTTAATGCGTCCTCAATACGCTCATAGGTATAATCCTCGCCGTTGATTTTTACAATTTTATCTCCCGCCTGGATGCCTGCTTTGGCCGCAGGCGAACCATCCATAGGAGAAACGACTTTGATGCTGTAATCCTTCTCGTCGGGAGAGATGGTAACGCCGATGCCGACATAACTGCCGGTGACGCTCTCATCAAAATCCTCCTGCGCAATTTCAGGGAGATAGTAGGAATATGGATCGTTGAGCCCGGCCACCATACCAGCAAGGGTCATATCCTGCACTTTATTAAAGTCATATTCCTTATAATAATTTTGGTCAATCCGGTTTTTCAGCTTATTCAGAAGGGAGATATCCATTCCTTCACCAGGCATAATCTCAATGAAATTCCCAGCCAGAAAGCCGATTGCAAAAATTAGAATAACAGAAGCTATTCGAAACAATAGCTTCTGTCCTTTTCCTCTGTGTGATTGTTCCTGCGAAATTTCGTTATTTTCTTCGTTCAGCAAATGCTGTCATCTCCTAACTTATTACGGGCTTACATAGCCCCTCGGGTTCACCGGATTCCCGTTTATTAGAACTTCAAAATGCATATGGGGGCCGGTGGAATATCCGGTATTTCCGGATCTGGCAATGGTTTGCCCTTGTTTTACTGTCTGCCCTACGCTGACCAACAGGCTGGAATTGTGAGCATACAGGGTGGAAACGCCGTTTCCGTGGCTAATCACCACATGATTTCCATAAGCGGTATTGTAGCTTGCTTTAATCACGGTTCCCGCCTGTGCGGCGACCACTGTAGAACCGGTTCCGCAGCCGATATCCATTCCCGTATGTAATTTATACTGTCCAGTGACCGGATGGACTCGCATCTTATATTCTGACGTGACAATATGACAGGAGGGAACCGGCCATATCATTCCGCTGGCATTATAGACGACAGGCGTATAGACGGTGCCGTTCTTTTTCGCAGCCTCCTCCGCCTTTCTCCGCTCCTCGGCTTCCCGGGCGGCAATCTCTCTGCGGGTCTGCTCCTCCTCGGCTTCAATCTTGGCAAGGCGGGCTTTGGCGGCTTCAATATTTTCATTTTCTTTGTTAATTAAGTCTTTTTTCTCCTGAGACTGCGCATCCAGTTCTTGCTTTTTGGAGGCTACAACCGCTTTCTTTTCCTCCGCGGCGGTTTTATCGGCTTCGATTTGCTGCTGTTTGTCCTCAATTTCCGCACGGGTACTCTTTATTGTATTTAAAAGGTTGTTATCATATTCAGTGATTTCCTTAATAATTTCTATCTTATAGAAAAAATCAAAGATGGATTCGGAAGACATTAGGATATTAAAATAAGAAAGCGAGCCATCCTCATAGATCGCGCGCAGCCTTTTTCGCAGGGATTCCGTTTGCTGCTGTTCCTTCTCCTGAGCTTCCTTTAAAGCCGCTTGGTTTTTTGTGAGCGAATCGTTGACCTTATTCAGCTCATCCTCTGCCGCAGAAAGCTGGTTGGAGGTTGCTGTGATATTTTCTATAATTTTATCCAAGGATTTCTGAATTTGCTCTTTTTTTGTCTGACTGTCCTCTATAATTTGGTTCTGTTCTTTTTTCTGAGAATCGTAATCCGCTGCAAACGCGGAGAAGAAGGACAGGGTGGTCATACTGACAGCCAAGGACAGGCTGACCGCTTTTGCCCAGTATTTCATCGTATCGAACCTCCTAAACTTTCAAGTGCTTCCGGACGGATATCAGGCTGCCGAGAACCCCCAGAAGAATTCCGGCCGCAAAGATTACCAGCACAATGGGCAGTATCATCTGCTGCTTGTCCACCAAACCCAGTGTATTGTTAAAACTGGTAGCGGAGCCGATGATAGCATCATACAGGAAGTAAACGCCCGCAAAGGATATCAAGGCGGCAATCAGTCCGATGACGGCACCCTCGATCACAAAGGGCCAGCGGATATACCAGTCGGTAGCTCCTACATATTTCATGATATTAATTTGTTTTCTGCGGTTAAAAATAGACAGGTTAATGGTATTTGTAATAATCAGAACGGACAGCAGTCCGAGAATCAGACTGACAATAATCGTCCCCATCTGCAATTTTTTCGTAACATCTAAAAAGGTGTTCATGGTATCGTCCATGGTCACTACTTTTACAATGCCGTCAATTTTCTGCAGCTCTGGAACCAGCTGGGGCGCAAGGCTTAAATCAGTCAAGGTCAACTGGTAAGAATCCCTAAGGATACTGCCGTTGTCAATTCCCTCCAGTATATCCGTTTCACCGAACGTTTCCTTGAAGTCCTCAAACGCCTGATCCTTCGGCACAAAAGCAACCTCTGAGACATTGGGAAGCTTTGCGATCTCATCCTTGATCCGGCTGATGTTTTCAGTTGGATACTTTTCATCGATATAGACTGCAATTTTGAAATCATTCTCCAGCTTGTCCGTGATGGAGAATACATTCAGTGTGATGGCGGTAGCAAATCCAAAGAGAAACAGGCCTGCCGCCAGAGTGATAACGGTTGCTAACGTCAAAATTTTGTTGAGCGTGACGTTGCGCAGCGCATCCTTTAGAAAATTATGAAAGGAATGCAGTTTCAATATAACCACTCCTTTCCTCATCGCTGACAATCTGACCTGCGTCCAAGGCAACAACCCTTTTTTGCAAGGTGTTTACAAGTTCCTTGTCATGGGTGACTACGATGACAGTTGTACCATTTTTGTTGATTTCAGCCAGCATTTGCAAAATTTCTTTTGAGATGGTTGGATCCAAATTTCCGGTAGGCTCGTCCGCGATAATCACAGACGGGTTATTCACCAGGGCTCTCGCGACCGCAACCCTCTGCTGTTCCCCGCCGGAGAGCTGACCGGGATAGCTTTTTGCCTTTGCCGCAAGGCCAACACTGGAGAGCACCTCCGGTACCTTCCTGCGAACCTGACGGCTGGTCGCTCCCACGATCTGCATGGCGAAGGCTACATTTTCATACACCGTTTTATTTTCTAACAGGCGGAAATCCTGAAACACCATGCCGATTCCGCGCCGGAAGTAAGGGATTTCCTTCCGTTTCAATTCATGTACTTTATAGCCGTTGATCAAAACCTCGCCGGAGGTTGGCTTTTGTTCCGCGATCATCAGCTTGGTGAGGGTGGACTTCCCCGCACCCGACTGGCCTACAATAAAGACGAACTCACCGTTTCTAATTTTCAGACTGATGTTTTTAATCGCATCTGTCGATGTATTTTCATAATATTTTGAGACATTTCTAAATTCAATCAAGGTAAGATACCCCCGATTACATTTTAATGACGTTTGCAGAAAGGTATTTCTTGACCATCATTGCGATTTTGAAGATGATTGCATCATCGAAGTGCCTCAGATCCAGACCGGTGTTTTTCTGAATCTTATCCAGCCGATACACCAGTGTATTTCTGTGAACATAGAGTTTTCTGGCGGTTTCGGAGATGTTGAGGCTGTTTTCAAAGAATTTTTGGATCGTGAAGATGGTGTCATTGTCCAGATGTTCCAGAGAACCTTTTTTAAATACCTCATCCAAAAACTTTTTGCACAGGGTGGTAGGCAGCTGATAAATCAGGCGGCCAATCCCCAGGTTTTCGTAATTTATGATATCCTTTTCATTTTCAAATACCTTGCCCACTTCAATTGCTATCTTTGCCTCGCGGAAGGAGGTTGCGATTTCCCGGACTGTCTGCACTTCGGAACCAACGCCGATCTTCGCCGGGGCGAATGCATCCGCATTGATTGTGTTTTTAATCAGCTCCGCAATTTTGTTGATGGTTGCATTGTCATCTGTGGATTTCAGTTCTTTTACGAGCACAATAGTCTGCTCGTCCAGACTGACGATAAAGTCCTTGTTCTTCTGAGGGAACAGTGTGACCATAATATCGTAAACCGCCTCGCCATAATCTGCATCAACCTTTATGACATATACAACCCGCTCGATATCGGTCGCGATTTTGAGCTCTTTTGCCTTCACGTATATATCGGAAGGAAGCACGCTGTCCTGCAGCAGAAGTTTGATATAATTGGCCTTGTTGACCTTCTCCTCCTGCAGCTGTTTGATATTCAAAAATGCAATGCTCAGGATATTCAGAAGCTTAACACTGTTTGGCTCCGTATTCTGAATAAATAGGATGAATTCCACTTTGCCCCGCACGAAAACAGGCTTAAAGGCAAAACCCCGGTCATAAATCACATTATCGTTCTCATCGATCATGTCCTCCAAATAGCTGAAATCGTCATTGTTCAGACTGTCATCCGAACAGGTTGCGACATGAAAATCATCGCCGATAATGCCGAAGCAATCGTCAATCAGCCCCTTGTACTGATAAATCAAGTTCTTAAATAAATTCTGTGACATATTTTCACCCATTCCGCCGCTGTACCCCGGCATTTTATTCTTTTTTCCGGTCTGGCTTGTACAGGAAGTCCGTCTATTGCCGGATTGGAAAACCAGACCTTTATCCTATCCTTTTGAAAAAGCAAAGTAAGTCGAAAAATACATAAATCACCATTATGTATTTATACCTTATTATATATCTTTTCTACCTTTTTTTCAAGGTTTTGCACAAAAAAAGACGATGAATATGTGTATTTTGTCATAATATGTACACTGGATTTAGGGAAAATAAGGATATTAGTTGAAAAAATTTACTTGACAGGGAGAAGAAAACCATATATAATTGCAAATGCAAATTATTCGCAACAAAGGAGAAGATACAATGGAACTATTCATAGACGTTTTGAAAGATGCGGTTATTGACTCGCTTAAGATGCTTCCCTTCCTGTTTGCCGCATATCTGCTGATCGAATATTTGGAACACAAATCTTCCAAAAAATTGCAGGCAGTTCTTCGGTCAGGAAAATATGGACCAGTCGGGGGCGCTGTTCTGGGGTGTCTGCCCCAATGCGGTTTTTCCGTTATGGCTTCCAATCTCTATGCCGGAAGACTGATCAGCGCCGGCACTTTAATTGCCATTTTTCTTTCCACCTCGGACGAGGCGATCCCCGTTTTGCTTGCGAATCCGGATCGCGCAGGTGTCATCCTTCAGCTCCTGCTGGTGAAGCTGCTGATTGCAATCCCTGTTGGTTTTCTGATTGATGCTGTGGGGAGACGTTTCATTGATGCAAGGCCGGAGGCTGGCGAAGAAAACCTTCACCATCTTTGCGAACATTGTGGTTGCGATCATGGCATTTTAAAGCCTGCTATAAAACATACGGTGCAGATTTTTCTCTTTATTCTGATGTTTTCTTTTCTGCTCAATTTACTGATCGCTGTGATCGGAGAGGAGAACCTTTCGGTTATTCTGATGTCTAACAGCTTTCTGCAGCCGCTGCTTGCCGGTGTTCTGGGGTTCATCCCCAACTGTGCGGCCTCTGTGGTGCTGACCGAGCTGTATCTGGCGGGCAGCATCAGCTTTGGATCTGCGGTGGCCGGGCTTTGCACGGGGGCCGGTGTGGGACTGGCGGTTTTGTTTAAGGTAAACCGGAATCCGAAAGAGAACTTTAAGATCCTTCTGATATTGTATATTGTCGGCGTTTTGGCCGGAATGCTTCTGCAGATATTGGGGGTGTAAGGTGTGAACAGACCGGAAGAACTTCGCATGACAAAACAGCGCAGGACAGTCATCGAACTGCTGGAAAAGAGCAGTTCCCCGATGACTGCAGAGGATATCTATAAACGGGCGGAAGAAGTGAATCTGTCAACCATCTACCGCACACTGTCCACCCTTTCGGATATGGGAATTGTTCTGAAAAATGCGAGCCAGGATGGTAAGGCTTATTATCAGCTGAACTCTCCTCGCCACGGGCATCATTTGAAATGCAGTATATGCAAACGAGCTGTTTTGATTGATGCCTGTCCCATTGAGCAGATGGCAAAACAATTGGAACAAAAGACCGGATATCAGATCACAGGACACAATCTGGAGTTTATCGGAATTTGTCCGAGCTGTATCAAAAAGAAGGAGGAAGAACAACATGAGTGAAAAAGCACAGCAGGCAGAGAAGCTGTTTCGGGAAGGCTATAATTGCTGTCAGGCAGTGATAGGAGCTTTTGCGGAGGAACTGGGCATGCAAACGGAGGATATTCTCCGCCTGGCCTCCTCCTTCGGCGGGGGAATGGGGCGTTTGCGGGAGGTTTGCGGCGCCGTCAGCGGTATGTTCATGATTGCCGGTTTGGAACGGGGATATGACGATCCCAAAGCGCAGCAGGAAAAAAAGGAGCATTATGCTCTGATTCAGCGGCTGGCGGAAGCATTCCGCGAGGAAAACGGTTCTATCGTTTGCAGGGAGCTTTTGGGTTTGGAACATAAAAAGGACGATCCGACCCCCGCTGTCCGGACGGCAGAGTACTACCGCAAGCGGCCTTGTTCGGAAATGGTGAAATCCGCAGTTAGGATTCTGGAAAAAGAATTATATGAATAAAACCATATAAACGATCACAAAAGCGGCAATGTTGTCTGAAAACAGAAACATTGCCGCTTTTACAAGCCAGTGACTGGTTGTTTATAAGAGTGCTTTTACAGTATATAACATTTCACTGAATGTGTCAAGAAATATGTACATATAATGATAAGTAAATATCGTATTCTGCATATTATAATGAACACAAGAGGTGAAGATATGTTTATATTGGGTGAAAGAATTGGGCAATTAAGAAATCGGAATAATATCAGTCAAAAGAAACTGGCTGAAATTTTGCATGTTTCCAGAACATCAATCTGTTCGTGGGAAGCGGGAACAGCCTATCCGACCGCACAATATCTGGCCGCCTTGGCTCGTTATTTTCATGTTACCACTGATTATTTATTGGGCATCGATACGGAAGAGATCTTGAAAATTGATAAATTGAATGCAACTGAAAAAGAACTGGTTTTAAATCTAATTCACTATTTCGAACAGCAAAAAGAAGAGAACGGGAAATAAAAGCAACAAACGAAAATAGAAGAATTAACAATATAGGTATGTGGCATGGATGAAACCAAAGTGATTTAAAATGTGAAATTTTCTATCTTCCACCTTGTACATTGTATTTCGAAACAGTGTCTAGAGAGCAAATGGACTCTTCTCGGCACTGTTTTTGTTATTTGGATATACACATCAAGGTTTTACAGAAATCTCCGAACTGCTTTTCCGCCGAGATAATCACATAAATCACCCTGCTTTATGTTTTTCTCCGTCATACGGTCCACAATCTCATCATGTATTTTTCGCCAGCTGTTCCCCCAGTTACAAAATACGGTTTCCTCCTCCGGCGCTCGTCCCAACAGCCGCTGTACCGGAATGTCCGGGCTTAAGTACCGTAAAAACAGAATTGCTTCCTCCACAAACTGTTCCTTCGTCTTTAAAGTGAAATTTTTGTTCCGATACCAATCGGCCAGCTGGGTGTTCCTGAGAATATAGAGGGCATGAAGCTTTACGTTGTCCACTTGAAGGGCGGACAAAATTTTTGCGGTTTCCCGCACATCTTCCTCTGTGTCCCAGGGCAGTCCCAGCATTACATGTGCGCCAGCTTGCAGATGGAAGGCTTTGACGCGGAGAACTGCGTCGATGAACTCCGCCAGAGTATGCCCGCGGTTCATCAAGGACAAGGTTTTATAATTGGCGGTCTGCAATCCCATTTCAACAACAAGGTCGATTGGATAGGTCTCTTGTATTTCCCGGGCGATGTTTAAGTAGGCGTCGCTGATACAATCCGGACGGGTAGAGACTGTGATCCCCACGATCCCTCTGTGCTGTGCGGCTTCCTCCAATGCCGACTGGAAATTCTCCGGCGGCAGATAGGTGTTGGAGTAATTCTGAAAATAGGCGATGAATTTCCGCGCCTTATATTTGGGGCCGATGTATGCGATATTTTTCTCCAGCTGTTCTGAGACGGACAGGGACGGGCTGAGCATCTCGAAATCCGCGCCGGATCCGCCGCAGTAGATACAGCCGCCCTGACCGCAGGTCCCATCCCGGTTGGGACAGCTCACCGGCAAATTTACCGGAATCTTATATACCTTTTCATCATATTTTTCTTTTAAATAATCGGAATATTTATAATACATTTTTCTCTTCCTTTTATAACTGCGGGCAAGATGTCCCCCGCCTCTTAAGCATTAGAGAATCGAACCCTATATGCCCTGCACTTGTTAAACTTTCGCCTTTTCGGATTGTCGGTCTTGCAAGGCTGACGGATTGACGAGCATTTTGACGTAGGATTGCGGGAAATTTGCCTGTGGAAACCATATTGTGTTCGATTCTCTAATGCTTAAGGCGGCGGGTTCCATATCCGCGATCAGCGGGAGTACAATCTCCCGCTGATCGCGGCACTGCTATGCAGTGCCCTTGTCCTCGTTGAATGACGGGGCAAGCCCTTATTGAAGTGCAGAGAACAGCGTGCAATGCACAAAGTTCTCTACGCTTTGTTCTTCCTGAAAAAACGTTTCAACTACGTAAAGCGGGGCATACTGGGCTCGACGCTCTATGCTTATTATAACAAATCATCCATATCAATTGCAATTTAATTCTGAAAATGATACAATAAACAATGATACTCAAAAAAGGATGAAGAAGTTTTGACCTACTTAAACAACCTGCAGGTGATATTGGCATTGTTTATTCCACTGTTTCTCGGTATTTTTCTCTACCGGAAGAAACTTGTGGATTCGGACTTTCCAAAAGGACTTTCCAATTACCTGTTTTATATTGCGCTCCCCTGCACTATCATCAGTTCCATGCAGTTTGACATCGGATTTGCCGAGTTTGCATCGTCTCTTCCGCTGATTCTGACTGGAGTTGCAATCACCTTTGCCTGCTGGGGTCTTGCAAAGCTGACTGCCCCATTGGTCGAAAAGGACAGAAAAAAGCGGCGGCTCATCGAATACAGTTTTATGTTCTGCAATTTTGCATACACGGGCTATCCGATTTTGGAGAATCTCTATGGCAAAGAATCTCTGTTCTATGCTTCTATCTTCAATATAGGGCTGTTTGTTCTGACGGTGACTGTGGGAACTTACGTGATAAAGCGGGCAGGAGCCGATGAAGCGGTCTCACACGTCAGCTGGAAGGATGTGCTTTCGCCGCCGTTTCTATCCCTGTTTGTTGGGATAGCGCTGATGTTGCTGCCCATCCGTATGCCGATGTTTTTGGATCAATCCATCCATGTTATTGCGGCGACTACAACACCGATGGCGCTTTTGATGACGGGGATGATTATTGCCCGTGAAAGGGCTTTTGACTGGAAGAACTGGAAGGTGTTTTTCATTTGCCTGTTCCGTCTTCTGCTGATACCAATCGGTCTGCTGCTTTTGCTCAAAGCATTTGGATGTTCCGGGCCTTCCCTGTATGTGCCGGTTATTCTTATGGCGAATCCGGTGGCGGTGAACATTGTGTTGTTTGCGGAGACCTACGGGGCCCCTTCGGATGAGGCGGCGAATATTGTGGTTTGGTCTTCTGTTCTGTCTATCTTTACCATTCCGCTGGTAAATCTGTTGATTTAGAGGTGATTTCATGAAACGAATAAAGAGCATCGGCATTTTGATTCTTATCACGGCGTTTTGCTGCATGTATCCGGTTTATACAGAGGATTCTGTTCCCAAAGTCTATGTGAACGGTGAGCCGATTACATTCTCGGAGAATGAGCCTATGCTGATAAATAACAGAACCATGATCCCCTTGCGGGAAATGTTCTATATTTTTCGCTTTGACGTTTCCTATCACGACGACACCCGGACAATCTATTTGAGAAACGATGAGATGAAAGCCTTTTTCCGAATCGGCGATCTACGCTTTTTTATAGAGCAGGACAACACGATCCGATACCGGGATTTGGATGTGGCTCCGGTCCTGCAGGATTCACGAACCTATATCCCTCTGCGCGCGATTGCGGAGGTGATGGGAGCCGAGGTCAAATGGGACAGCGAAACAGCAAGCGTTTTGATTACCTTAAAATAAATGGATGAGAAAAAACATAATTGCGCACAATTGTGCGCAGCTTCGCGCAATTTCTTATGTTATGAAAGAAAAGAGGAATATTTGACATGATACATAAATATAAACTATTTGATCAGAATATTGTTCTGGATGTAAACAGCGGCAGTGTACATCTTCTGGATGATTTGAGTTACAGCCTCCTGGATTTTGATATCGCTGCCATGGATACGCCTACAGAGGAGATAAAAAAAGCGTTCTCGGAGTATTCCGGGGAAGCGGTGGAGGAGTGTTTTGACGAACTAAAATCGCTTCAGAAAGAGGGGCTTCTGTTCTCGGAGGATTTGATCGATCCGCAGAAGGTGAAAAATTTCCGCCTGGATCCGCCGGTTAAAGCGCTGTGCCTGCATATCTGTCACGACTGCAACTTAAGATGCCGCTATTGTTTTGCGGAGACGGGCACCTTTCACGGGGAGCGGAGCATGATGTCCAGGGAGGTAGGCTTCAAAGCCATCGACTTCGTGCTGGAAAAGTCACGGAACCGGAAGAATATCGAGGTGGATTTCTTTGGCGGCGAGCCGCTGATGAACTTCGATGTGGTGAAGGATATTGTTTCCTATGCCAGAAGCAAGGAGAAGGAGTACGGCAAAACCTTCCGCTTTACCCTGACCACCAATGGGATGCTGCTGGATGACGATATCATGGAATATCTCAATGAGAATATGTCAAACATTGTCCTGTCTCTGGATGGCACAAAAGAGGTCAATGACTATCTGCGTCCCGACACGCAAAAAAGCGGCAGTTATGACAAAATCATTGACAAATATAAAAAACTTGCGAAGTTGCGCAACCAGGATAATTATTATGTCCGGGGGACATTTACCGCCCATAACCTGGATTTCACCAAGGATATTCTTCACATTGCCGACGAGGGTTTTTTCCAGACCTCTATGGAGCCGGTTGTTTTGAAGGAAGGGCATCCTCTCGCCATCCGGGAGGAGCATCTGGAACAGCTGAAACAGGAGTATGAAAAGCTGGCGCTGGAATACGTCAAGCGCAGGAAAGAGGGAAATCCCTTCAACTTTTTCCACTTTATGATTGACTTGGAGCAAGGCCCCTGCGTGATCAAGCGAATCTCCGGATGCGGCGCGGGCAGTGAATATGTGGCTGTCACACCGACAGGGGATATCTATCCATGTCACCGTTTTGCCGGCGAGGAGGGATACAAGATGGGTTCTGTGTTTGATGGCACAATGGATGAGGCCATCAAGCGAACTTTTATCAATTCCAATGTCTATACAAAAAAAGACTGCGGCGAATGTTTCGCCAAATTTTACTGCAGCGGCGGCTGTCATGCGAACTCCTGCCTGATTGCGGGCGGTATGGATCAACCCTATAAAATCGGCTGTGAACTGGAGAAAAAACGTGTGGAATGCGCGATTGCAATTCAGGCGCTGCTTGCAGAATGACAAAACAAAGAGGGTGAAAGAATGCTCACGTTTGATCAGATAGAAAAGGATCCCGAAATCCAGGAATACATCAAAAAGAGCGACGAATTTCTTTCTGAAATCGGATATACCGAACACAGCTTCGCTCATGTGAAGAAAGTAGCTTTGGATGCCGGCAATATCCTGACAACGCTGGGATATGACGAGCATATGGTGGAGCTGGCGAAAATGGCGGGCTATATCCATGATATCGGCAACATGATCAACCGCGTGGATCATGCCCATAACGGCGCAATACTGGCGTTTACCCTGTTGAAGGAACGCGGAATGCCGCCGGCGGATTTGGCGATGATTGCGGGCGCTGTAGGAAATCACGATGAAGCTACTGGACTTCCCATTTCTCCTGTCAGCGCGGCATTGATTCTTGCGGATAAATCGGATGTACGCCGCACACGCATCCGGGATCTCGGAAATATCACCACGGATATTCACGACCGGGTTAATTATGCTGTCACCGATTCCAAACTGATTCTGGATTTGGTTTCCAAGGATGTCAGCCTGAAGCTGAAGGTTGACGTTCACGTATCCTCCGTTATGGAGTACTTTGAGATCTTTCTGGGGCGGATGCTGATGTGCAAAAAGGCGGCGGAGTATTTTGGTTTTAAATTTGGCTTGGTGATTAACCGCCAGCGATTGCTGTGAAAAGATAAAAGGACAGTTTCTATGAAAAAAATAATCGGAATCATCGGGAAAAGCGGCTCGGGAAAAACCACCGTCAGCCGTATACTGGAAGAGTGCGGGGCACATGTTATAAACTGCGATTTGATTGCAAGAGAGATCGTGGAGCCGGGAAGCGCGGCTCTGCGCCAGATTGAAGAAACGTTCGGAACGAAATACCTTCAGCCGGATGGGAGTCTGAACCGAAAGAAATTAGGCAAACTGGTGTTCCAAGAGCCGGAGGCTCTGAAAAAATTAAACGCGGTAACCCATCCGCAGATTGAAAAACAGGTTTTAAAGCGAATAGAATCCATCCGGGATGGAATTATTCTGCTGGACGCGCCGGTTCTTTTGGAAACGGAGCTAAAAAAGCTGGTATCCGATATAATTTTGGTGACAAGTACACATAATAAATTGATAGAACGGCTGAAAAAACGGGACAGTCTAAAAGCCGCAGACGCGGAGAACCGTCTGAATGCGCAGCGGACGGACGCTTATTTCAAAAAATATGCCGGCATGGTGCTCGAAAACAGCGGGTCCCTTGCCGAACTCAGAAAAAAGACGAAATCTATTTATGAAACACTTCTCAAGGAGGATTTACAAATGGCAGTGAAAAAAAATGAAAAATTACTGTTCCAGCGGGAAAAGGGTTACGATAAGCCATCCCCAACTGAAAAGAAAAAAATTTTTGAATTCAGCGACGGATATTTAGGCTTTCTGGATCGCGCGAAAACCGAGCGCACTTTTGTCAAAAAGGCAGTCCACGCGTTGGAGGCGGAGGGCTTTAAAGCGTTCAACCGAAAGGGAGATCTGAAACCGGGGGATAAAGTTTATATTCTCAACCGTGACAGAGCGCTGATTGCCATAAAGGTCGGCAGCGGTTCTCTGAAAAACGGGGTTAATCTGGTGGGCGCCCACGTGGATTCCCCGAAGCTGGACTTCAAGCCCATCCCCCTGTTTGAGCAGGACGGGTTTCTGTTCTTGAAAACGCATTATTACGGCGGCATCAAAAAATATCAATGGCCCGCCATGCCCTTGTGCCTGTATGGTACGGTTGTGCTGAAAAACGGCAAAAAGATTGATATCTGTATCGGAGAGGAGCCGGAGGATCCGATCTTTACCATTACCGATCTGCTGCCCCATCTTGCCAACACGCAGATGGGCAAGAAGCTCTCGGAAGGGATCCATGCGGAACAGCTGAACGCAATCGGCGCTACGATTCCCATGGATGTGGAGGATGTCAAAGAAAAAATCAAATATCACTTTATGTATCTTCTGAATAAGAAATATAAAATTACCGAAGCGGATCTGATCTCCGCGGACATGACCTTAGTTCCCGCTTTCGGATTCCGCAGCGTGGGGCTGGATGAAAGCCTGGTCGGCGGATATGGACAGGATGACAGAGTCTGCGCCTACACCGGGTTAAAGGCCATTTTAGATTCCAAGGACAGCGCTTCCACCCAAGTATTGCTGCTTGCGGATCGGGAAGAAGTCGGCTCCATGGGCAACACTGGGATGGAATCCCGCTTTTTGGAACATAGTCTGGAGGAGATCGCAGACAAGCTCAACTGCAAAATGCGGGATGTCCTCTCGAATTCCCGCTGTGTATCTGCCGATGTATGCGCGGGATACGACCCCAATTTCCCGGAGGTGTTTGAGAAGAATAACAGCGTGTTCTTAAACGGGGGCATTGCCATTATGCGCTATACCGGAGCGCGGGGCAAATCCGGTTCCTCCGAAGCCAACGCGGAATTCACTGCCCAGATCCGGAATATTTTTGAAACAGGCAATGTCATGTGGCAGGTCGGTGAACTGGGCAAAACAGACGAGGGGGGCGGCGGCACCATTGCGCAGTATGTGGCAAATCTGGGGCTGGACGTCATCGACTGCGGTGTTCCGGTTCTGTCCATGCATTCCCCCTTTGAAGTGACCTCGAAATTTGATGTATATATGGCTTACAAAGGCTATAAAGCCTTTCTGGAATCCTGAATAAAGGCGGACGATAAATGAAAAGTGGATTTGTGAGTGTCGTCGGGCGCACCAATGCGGGAAAGTCAACCCTGGTGAACAGCCTGATCGGCGAGAAGATTGCGATTGTCTCCAATAAGCCTCAGACTACCCGTTACCGCATTATGGGTGTGCTGAATGAAAAAGAGTGCCAGATTGTTTTTACGGATACTCCCGGTATTCACAAGGCGAAAACCCGTTTGGGGGATTATATGAACGCTCAGGCAGCCGACGCTATGGCGGACACCGACGTGGTGCTTCTGGTGATCGAGCCGGTGGCAAATGTCGGGCATGCGGAGCAAAAGCTGATTGCATCGCTCAAAACAATGGGAATTCCGGCGATATTGGTTATCAATAAGATCGACACCATTCCAAAGGAAAAAATATTGGAGATTATCCAGATGTACGCCAAGGAATTTGATTTTGATGCAATCATTCCGATCAGCGCTCGGAAACGGGATGGAATTCCGGTTTTGAAAGAAGAAATTCAGAAATATATGCAGGAGGGTCCCATGTTCTTCCCGGAGGATATGGTCACCGATTCTCCAATCCGCCAGAGAATGGCGGAGATTATCCGCGAAAAGCTGCTCTGGTCACTGGAAAAGGAAGTTCCTCACGGGATCGCCATCGAGATTTCCCAGCTGAAGGAAACCTCCAATTTATTGGTGATCCATGCGATCATCTACTGTGAAAAGGCAAGCCATAAGGGAATTGTTATCGGGAAAAACGGTGAACTTTTGAAAAAGATCGGAACCGCTTCCCGGCAGGAAATTGAAAAACTGATGGAGAAAAAAGTGCATTTGGATCTCTGGGTAAAAATCAAAGAAGGATGGCGTGACAACAACACACTTCTGCGGAATTTCGGATTCTCGGAACATTAAAATTGTGGAACGGAATACTAAATAAAAGGAAAGCGGAGGAAATATGAGAGCACCATATCAGATACTCGCCATTCCATACAAAGTGATACAAGGCGATTCGCTATTCTGTGTATTTCGCCGTTCAGACTGCGGACAATGGCAGTTTGTCGCCGGAGGCGGTGAGGATAACGAAATGCCTATTGAAGCCGAAAAACGGGAGATATTTGAGGAAACCGGGATCACGGCAGATGACATTATCCCGCTTCAGTCAATATGCCACATTCCTGTAAACATTTTTCCAAGCCGGTATTTGTATCATTGGGACAAGGACATTTACGTCATACCGGAATATACTTTTGCATTTAAATGTAGTAAAAACATTGTTCTGTCACATGAACATATGGAATATGCCTGGTTACCATATAAAGAAGCAAAAGAAAAGCTTAAATGGGATTCTAATCGAACAGCTTTATATGAACTTAACTGTAAACTGGATGTGATTAGCCTCACTGAACAATAATATCTTTTCGACGCTTCATCTAATGCTTAATAATAAACAAAAAGCAGACTTCGAAAAAGGAAGTTCTGTAACGAAGGTTAAAAATGAGGTTGAGTTCTTTGACTCAGCCTCGTTTTTTGCTATATATTGCTTTCCGAAAGTATATAACCCACTATGACACTTTCAGACGGCGTCCGAAAAGATATCGGGTGGGAGATTATGTGCGTTTTGTGAGGTTGAATTGATTTCAACGAATGCGTCATTGATAATTGATTTATATATAGCTATAATCAAATTAGTTCAATGGAAAGGTGGATTACTATGTTATATTTATCCGAAAATCTAAAAAAATTTCGTTCCAAAAAAAATTTAACGCAAGAAGATATTGCCGAATTTCTCAGCATCACACCACAGAGTGTTTCAAAATGGGAGCGGGGCGAGAGTTATCCGGATATCACCTTTTTGCCTGCCTTGGCGAATATACTCGAAACGAGTATAGATGCGCTTATTGGAATGGATACTATACGCTCAGAACAAACACGGTATAATATTCATAAAACAGCAAATGAATTTCAAAAAAATGGCGATTATGAATCTGCTGAAAAGGTTTATCGTGATGCCTTACTAAGTTACCCAAATAAACCCGGTATGATACTGGGGCTTGGAGGTGTGTTGGCCTTGCAGGGAAAATCCGAGGAGGCAATCGAGCTTATGGAAAAAGGTTTGCCGCTATCTATAAATGAAAAGCAAAAAGCCACTACTCGTGCTACACTCTGCTTCTTATATTTGAAGTGTGGTAAAGCTGAAAAAGCGAGCGCACTTGCAGCTTCGCTGCCACATACAAGAGAAAGTCGTGAAGTAATTTTGCCTTTAATACGAAAGGGAATTCGTGAGAATGAAATAAACAATCATATTAAAACAATTTTACTTGGTGATGCCAATACCCTTTGACAATGGAAGTATCTTCCCTTCCATTTTAATATGATAAACATAAGCGGTGGAAATATTGTCTTTCCACCGCTTAATAAATACTTCGTTATCGCACCTTGGCTAATAAAGTCTGCTTTTTTGTTCTTGCGTCACGGCTATTCACATTTTCCGCATCCCTTACAGCTTTTCCGTTTTCCGAACAGCTGAGAGAGAAGAATATACCCTGAATACAGCACTGCGAGTGCTGCTGAAATATAAATCAACAATTCGCTCATATCCGTGTCACCTCCATTCTTTTGAAAACGATAAGCTTAACAAGATTCTTAATGTTTACCGTATCAGAATTTGGCCCGACTGGTAAATGAGAAATGTCAGACCATAGGCCGCTACCATTTGCAGACAAAAACTAAACAGCACCCATCCCTTTGATTTTAGCTCTCTGACCATAGTGGAAAAAGCTGAGACACACGGTACATATAACAGACAAAACACCATAAAACTGTATGCTCCCATGGGTGTAAAATGATCGGCAATTCCCAGAGAAGGATTGCCTCCATATAAAACGGTCAGCGAGGAGACGACCGATTCTTTTGCAATCAGACCACTCAACAAGGCGATTCCAGCCTCCTGACTGCCAAATCCCAGAGGGGCTAAAACCGGCGCAAGAAGGCTCCCTATTCTGCCCAGAATGCTGTCACTCCCATCCTGAATGAAATGCAGCTGCAGACTCACGTTCTGCATCAGCCAAATCACCACGCTCATGGAAAAAATGATCGTTCCAGCTTTGATCAAAAAGCCTTTCGCCTTGTCCCAAAGCAGATAGAACGTACTCCGCAAGCCAGGCATCCGGTAAGGCGGAAGCTCCATTACAAAAGGAGCCTGACTAGTTTTGAACAGGGTGCTTTTCAAAAATAATCCGCATAACACAGCGGTCAGCATACCCAGGAAATATAGGCTGAACAGAACCATGCCCCGGTGTTCCTGAAAAAAAACTCCCGTAAAGAGGGCATAGATAGGAAGCTTGGCCCCGCAGGACATAAACGGAGTCAGTAAAACCGTCAGCCTCCTGTCTCTCTCATTCTCCATGGTTCTTGCCGCCATCACGGCGGGGGTTGTACAACCAAATCCCATCAGCATCGGAATAAACGCCTTTCCCGACAGGCCGATCTTTTCCAGAAGGCAATCCATCATAAACGCGGCTCTGGCCATATAGCCGCTGTCCTCCAGAAGGGAAAGGCAGAAAAATAAGATCAGGATCTGAGGCAGAAAACATAGCACACTGCTGATGCCTCTGAAAATGCCGCCGATCAGAAGGCCGTGAACCCAATCCGGCACGCCATTGCTTCGGATGATTCCGGAAAGGGGTTGTTCCAACAGGGTTTCCATTAAAAACTCCATTCCATTCTGAAGCCCTGTTCCCAATCCGCTGAAGGTTGTATAAAAAATGAGAAATAGCAATCCTATGAAAATCGGAATGGCGAGAAAACGGTTCAGCACAATTTCATCGGCTTTTTCCGCAAACGTTTTGGAAGGATTGGGATTTCTATGAATAAAACGGTGTGAGATCTGCTCCACAACTTGATAGCGGCTGTCCGCTAGGCTCAACTCCCTGTCGTGCAGACGGCTTTCCTGTTCGTATTTGCTTGAAATTTCTTCAAAGATACGAATTTCCCGGGAAGTATAGTTTTTGAGGCAGTGGGCATCGCTCTCCAGAAGCTTGGGTGCAAAAAAGTTTTCAAAGCCATCCTCTTTGATTTTGTTCTTAATCAGATTGATATATTTCTGCGTAACCGGCGGATAGCAAATGGAAGGGCGCTTGAAATGCTTCCTCTGATACAGCATTTTTTCCATGAGAAGATCTGAGTTTATTCCTTTTTTCGCTGAGATAGGGACAACTGGAATTCCGAGAAAGGCTTCCATTCCGTCATAGTCGATATGGTCTCCGCGCAGCTTTAGCGTATCGGACATATTCACCGCTGTAACAACCGGAATTCCAAGCTCCAGAATCTGCAAAGTCAGATACAGATTCCGTTCCAGATTGGTTCCATCTAGGATATTGATGATGCCCTGCGGTTTTTCCTTCAAAATATAATCTCTCGCGATCACTTCCTCCATGCTGTAAGGAGAGAGCGAATAAATGCCCGGCAAATCTATGAGAGACACCCCATATTTTTTGACCTGTCCCACTTTCTTTTCCACGGTGACTCCAGGCCAGTTTCCAACATATTGATTGCTTCCGGTCAGGCTGTTAAAAAGCGTTGTTTTCCCGCAGTTTGGATTTCCAATTAAGGCGATATTCATTCTTCTGTACCTCTTCTATCTGAATCTGTTTCATATCCTTTTTCCGCAGGGACAATTCATATCCCCTTACGCATATCAAACAGGGGTCTCCAAAAGGAGCTGTCTTTCTAACCGAAATTTTCACGCCCGGCGTGATCCCCATATCAATCAGCCTGCGGCGCGCCGGAGAAATTCCGACGATATCTTTTACGGTTCCTGTCCATCCTGGTTTTAATTCTTTCAGCGTCATGCTATCATCTCCTGTACTTCTTTTATTCATGATTATGCTTGTCTGTGGACAAATATACCTCTGCCGTTTTATTGCACTGAATTTTTGATAGCCTTGTTCTTAGAGCCTGTAAGCACGAGAGCCTAAAATTGGATTATTTTCTTCAAATTTTTTTCTCTTTTTTATGAATGCTTCACAAATTTGAATTGTAATTTTTATCTATGTTTTTATAAAAATTGTTTTTTGTATTTGTTGAACTTGAACAATAAAAATGATATACTAATCATATCATAGCATTGTAACTTCGTCTCTACGGAAAGCGTTGAGGATGCGTTATGAGCAGCGGGCGGATATTCATCTCCTGCATCGGCAGCATTTACTTTGCGAAAGTGTTTTTCGGAACGAAATTTTTTTATCTTATATAAAATACAAAATACGGGAGGAATGACAAATGAATAAAAAGTTTTTAGCGGTTACTTTATCTTTACTGATGCTTTTATCCGGTCTAAGCGGGATGGCCGCTTTCGCCGAAGATGGGGAAATTGTCTTTGCCGATTCGTTTGAAACGCCGTTTACCGATTTGCCCAAGGAGTGGACTTATTTTGGTGCGAACAGCGAAGGCAACGTCAAGGCGGATACAACCACTGCTTCCGACGGGAAATACAGCGTAAGGATTACCGAGGAATCCAACCAGGCCAGCAGCGGTCTTCAGTCAAAGCAGTTCAAGGTGGAGGCCGGAAAGACTTACACCGCTTCGGTGGACAGCTATATTTTCAGCGGACAATGCCATATGTTTTTAAAATATTTTGACGCTGCCGGTAAGCAGCTGTTCAGCAAATCTGTCTCCAATGCACTTGCCGGAAAATGGACCACGATTTCCATCTCTGAGCCGGCTCCTGCGAACAGTGCAGCCGGCAGTATCGTTCTGTGTATCAACAAGGCGTTAATCGGTGATGGATGTTATGATAATGTCAGGGTGCAAAGCGGCAAAGCATCGGTTTCTCAGCCTGCTGATTCCGGCGAGATTACCAATCCCCCGGTGCAGTCTGCGCCTGTAGATGCAAAATTGGTCGCTCCAGATGGAAACGGATTGAAATACATGGCGTATAACGAGAAGGGGGACACCCTCTCCGATTTCTCTTATGCTGGTTTCTATGCAGGTGAAGTTGACCTGCCTGACACTTCCAAGCTTCCGGTTATGGAGACAATTACACCTTCCGCTGATGCCGGCGCCGATGACACAGCTCGTCTGCAGGAAATCATTAACAGGGCATCTGCGAGCATTCCGGATGGAGAAATGGGAGTCGTCAAAGTGGAAGCCGGGCGATATAACATCAACAAAAAAGGACTGGAGATCAAAAATGGTGTCGTACTCTCCGGTTCCGGCCAGGGACCAAACGGCACTGTGTTTTTCGGAACGGACAAATCTCAGTACACCGTGTTGAAAGCCAGCGGCAATCAGCCTGCTGTCATAAGCGAAAAGGCGGATATTACCGATGACTACGTGAAATCTGGAAGTGCGGAAATTAACATTGCTGCTGACAAAATCGGCGAGTTTGCAGTCGGGGACACCATTGTGATTTACCATCCATCCTCCAGTGAATGGGTAAAAGGGATGGAGATGTCCTCAACGAAAACATCCGCCGGAGCGGATAACTCTTGGAAAGAGGGCTCGGTCGACATGACGACCGAGCGCACCATAAAAGCCATCAACGGAACAACCATCACACTGGACTTCCCGATGTTTGTGCCGCTTGACAAGAAATATACCACTTCCTATATTTACAAGATTGATGAGAGCACCAAGATTACCAATTTTGGGGTTGAAAATCTGCGAGTGGAATCTTATTATAATGGCAATGCGGACGATGAGGAACACGCCAATGTGGCCATCGGATTGTCCAATGCAAAAAATGGGTTTATCCGTAATGTAAGCGCAAAACATTTTATATTGAGCGCAGTGCGATGCGGTGCAAACACAAAGCAAATCACGGTGCAGAATTGCTCCTCTCTGGAACCGGTTTCCAAGGTAGCCGGTTCTAGACGTTACTCCTTTTCCTGCACCACATCAGCCCAGCAGATTTTATTCACAGGTTGTTATTCGTTTGCCGGCCGGCATGATTACATGTCCAGTTATAGCTCGACCGGTCCGCTGGCGTTCGTTGACAATATTGCTGAGGATTCTACAAACGCTTCTGAAACCCACGGAACCTGGACGACTGGCTTGTTATACGATAACGTTTACTGTATTAACGCAGGAAACTATGGGTTCATCGCACTGTCCAACCGCGGGATCTACGGGACATCTCTCAGCCAGGGATGGACCGGAGCCGGATGCGTTGCATGGAACAGCCTGGCTCCAACGATTATTGCCCACAAGCCTTCCCTTACCTACCAGAATTTTATGGTAGGGACGTGGGGCCGGTATCTCGACGACGCGTCGTTGGCTCAGAAAGCGAAGGCTGTATCCACTTGGACGAACCTATATCACACCGACAACGTTCCTGCAGGCAGTGCGTCGGACTCTTTCTTTCAGACGACAGGGGAGACGCCTTTTGTCGGGGATGCATACCAGGAAGCGCCGACTGCGCCAGTAGAACCCCGAAGCCTGTTCAAAGCGCAGCTTGCGCTCCGTCTTACAGGCGATATGAAAAACGCAAAACCCAATGCGCCGATCCTTGTTTCTCCGAAAGCGGAGGCGGAACTGACAGACAAGACAGTGTCGGTTTCCGGTATCTATCAGATGGGGGCGGAAAAAGTTACGGTATATGTGGACGATAAAGCGACTGATGCAGTGTTGGATAGTGCGGCCAACACATTTGCACTGAGCGTTCCGATGACCGACGGCTGGCATAAAATCTATGCCACCCAGACGATCAATGGCGTGGAAGGAACAAAGGGAGCAGATCGTTTTATTCTGGTGGGTCAGGACGACAAAGCCAATCCTGACACCCTGCTGAGCGTTTATCCCCGGGAGAAGACTGCCTTAATCACCGCTGACAGCCGGAAAACCTTTGATGAAGTCATGGGTACAAGTCAAGGCGGTGAGGCTGACCAGTCAATCAAAATCCTCGTCAACGGCAAAAAGCTGACCACAGATGTGGAGCCGTTTGAAACCAACGACAGGGTTCTGGTGCCCATGCGCGCAATCTTTGAGGCACTGGGTGCCACGGTGGATTGGGATGAAGCTTCCGCCACAGCGACGGCAGTTAAGGATGGCACTGAGATTAAAATCACCGAGAATTCCGACATTGCATTCAAAAACGGCACGGAAGTCAAGCTGGATGTTACCGCAATGATTGTCCAGGATCGCTTTATGGTTCCGGTTCGCTTTATCTCTGAAAGTTTCGGAGCCGAGGTAGACTGGATTGACCGAAGCAAAACGGTTACGGTAAACCTCTCTCTGACGGTCTATCCTCCCGCTCATAATATTCCCAATGCTCTTACTGTCAAGAGTATTAAGGGCAGCGGAGATGACGGGGCAGGCAACGTGATTGAGAATATATTTGATGGAAATTTCACCAGCAGATGGGCCTTCCAGGGAGAGGGAGAAACTGCTTGGGGGATCTTTGACCTTGGGGGCGCCTATTCATTGGACAAAATCATGATCGCATTCTATTCCGGCAACAAAAGAGCATACAGTTTCTCTATAGACGTGTCTGAGGATGGTGTGAATTATACAAGAGTTCTGGAAAATGCATCTTCATCGGGTGCTTCCACCGAGCTGGAGAGTTTTGATTTGAAAGGTGTAAAAGCCAGATATGTAAAATATATTGGTGCTGGGAACAGCGTCAATGCTTGGAATAACATCACAGAACTGACTATCATAGAAAAGAAATAGTTTTCAATTGAGAAATACAAGGATAAGCGAGACGTAGGGAAACAGGGAACCGCTGCGCATTGCGCAGCGGTTCTTTCAGAAAGAAAAGAGGGTATCGGTGAAGAAAACTTCACCGATACCCCCTTTCGATGAAAGCTTTATTTCAGATATTTTTTTAAATACTGGCCTGTATAAGATTTTTCACATTTGGCAACCTGTTCCGGCGTTCCGGCGGCAACCAATTCACCGCCCTTGTCTCCGCCTTCCGGGCCTAAATCAATGATATAGTCCGCTGTTTTAATGACGTCCAGATTGTGTTCAATCACAATCACGGTGTTTCCCGAGTCAACCAACTGCTGTATCACGTCAATCAGCTTGTGCACATCCGCAATATGCAGTCCGGTGGTGGGTTCATCCAGAATATAAACCGTTTTTCCTGTCGGCTTCTTCGACAGCTCAGTGGCAAGTTTTACCCTTTGCGCCTCGCCGCCGGATAAGGTTGTGGATGGTTGTCCCAATTTAATATAGGACAATCCAACCTCTTTTAAGATCTCCAGTTTCCGCTTGATTTTGGGGACATTCTCAAAAAAGTTGATTCCCTCTTCTACCGTCAATTCCAGCACTTCATAAATATTTTTCCCTTTGTATTGAATATCCAGTGTCTCGCGATTATACCGTTTTCCTTTACAGACTTCACAGGGCACATATACATCGGGCAGAAAATGCATTTCAATTTTGATAATCCCGTCCCCGTCACAGGCCTCACATCGACCGCCCTTCACGTTGAAACTGAAACGGCCGGCTTTGTAGCCCCGCAGCTTGGCGTCCAGCGTGGCGGCAAACAGTTCTCGAATATCTCCAAACACGCCGGTATAGGTTGCCGGATTCGAGCGTGGCGTTCGTCCGATAGGGGACTGATCAATATTGATGACCTTGTCCAGATGTTCCAGCCCCAGCATTTTTTCGAATTTTCCGGGAACCGCTTTGGAATGATTCAGCTTTTTGGACAAGTGTTTGTTAATGATCTGGTTGACAAGAGAGCTTTTTCCCGATCCGGAGACACCTGTCACACAGGTCAGCGTGCCCAGAGGAACAGAAACTTCAATATTTTTCAGATTGTTCTCCGCCGCACCTTTTACCACCAGCTTTTTGCCGTTCCCTTTGCGCCTCTTCTTCGGCACCTCAATTTTACATTCTCCGCTTAAATATTTTCCGGTGACAGAACGGGGAACAGCGATAATTTCATCCACAGTACCCTGGGCCACAACCTCCCCGCCGTGAATACCGGCCCCCGGGCCAATATCTATTACATAGTCGGCAGACCGGATGGTATCCTCGTCATGCTCCACCACGATCAGAGTGTTGCCCAAATCCCGCAGGCGTTTCAGCGTGGCAAGAAGCCGATCGTTATCCCGCTGGTGCAGGCCGATGCTGGGCTCGTCAAGGATATATAAAACACCCATCAGGGAGGAGCCAATCTGGGTTGCCAAACGGATCCGCTGTGCTTCCCCGCCCGAGAGTGTCCCGGAATTTCTGGACAGGGTGAGATAATCCAAACCTACATCTTTCAGAAAGTGAAGCCGCTCTAAGATTTCTTTCAAAAGCCGCTGGGCTATCATCTTTTCTTTTTCCGTCAGGGTTAGTCCTTTCAGAAAAGAGATGATCCAATCCACTGGATGGGTTGTGATTTCAAAAATATTTTTATCGTTTACAGTGACACCAAGGCTTTCCTTTTTCAGGCGCGCACCCCCGCAGTCAAAACAGGGCTTCTGGGACATCAAGGATTCGATTTCTCCTCGCATCCAGCTGGAGCTTGTCTCACGGTACCGCCGTTCCAGATTGGTTACAATTCCCTCGAAATCAGACTGAAAGGTTCCGCCACCATACTTCTTCTTATATTGCATCGTAATCTTTTTACCGCCGGTTCCATGCAGAATTATATCCATAATCTCCTCAGGAAGTTCCTCCAAAGGAGTGTCCAGAGAAAAACCATAGCTGGCTGCAAGGCCGTCAAAATACATGGTTGCAATGCTGTCTTCCCCGTCATAATACCATCCGCTGGCTGTGATGCCGCCTTCCCGGATGGATTTTTCTTTGTCCATGATGAGAGCCGGATCGATTTTCATAAGATGGCCAATTCCGCCGCAGGTGGGACAAGCACCCATCGGATTATTGAAGGAAAACATCTGAGGGGAGAGCTCGTCAATACTGATGTTGCAATCCGCACAAGCATAGTTCAGAGAAAAATTGTGATCTGCTCCGTTCAACTCATTGATGATTACCAGACCCTCTGACAGTTCGGTTGCCGTTTCGATCGAATCAGCCAGCCGCTTGCGGATTTCCTCCTTGACCACCAAACGGTCGATGACGATCTCGATATGGTGTTTTTTGTTTTTGTCCAGTTTGATCTCCTCGGAGAGATCATAAATGTTGCCGTCTGCCCGGACACGGACATAGCCGCTTTTCTTTGCATTCTCAAAGACCTTGAGGTGCTCTCCTTTGCGGGCGCGTACCACTGGTGCCAGCACCATGATTTTGGTGCCTTGGGGCATATTCAGAACCGCATCCGTTATCTGATCGGTCGTCTGCTGTTTGATCTCCCTGCCGCAGACCGGACAATGAGGGATGCCAATGCGGGCATACAGCACCCGCAAATAATCATAAATTTCGGTCACTGTCCCTACGGTAGAACGGGGGTTTTTGGCGGTTGTCTTCTGATCAATGGAAATGGCCGGTGACAATCCCTCGATCAGCTCCACCTCGGGCTTTTCCATCTGGCCCAGAAACTGTCTGGCGTAAGAGGATAGGGATTCTACATAACGCCGCTGCCCCTCTGCATATATGGTATCAAAGGCAAGGGAGCTTTTCCCGGAGCCTGACAGACCGGTAAATACCACCAGTTTGTCACGGGGGATTTCCAGGTCTATGTTCTTCAGATTGTGCTCCTTTGCGCCCTTGATGTAAATGGTATCCTTCTGCATGTTTCTTCTCTCCTCACTCGGTCAACTCGCGGATTTTATCCCGCAGTACGGCGGCCATCTCGAAATCCAGATTCTTTGCCGCCTGCTGCATCTGGCGCGTCAGCTTCTTCACCAAATCTTCGGTGTTTTCGGCTTTGCCTTTTCCTCTCTTCGTTATCTTGTCCAAATCCTTTGTAGTGGTGATTTCCAGCAGTTCCCGCACCGCCTTGTGAATCGTCCTTGGAACAATGCCGTGGGCTTTGTTGTAATCCTCCTGAATGTTTCTGCGGCGGGCGGTTTCCCGGATTGCATTGTCCATTGCTTCTGTGATGGAATCGGCATACATGATAACCTTTCCCTCCGCGTTTCTTGCAGTACGGCCAATGGTCTGTACCAAAGAGGTCTCGCTGCGCAGAAAGCCCTGTTTATCTGCATCCAAAATTGCTACCAGGGATACCTCGGGAATGTCCAAGCCCTCCCGAAGCAGATTGATTCCAATCAGCACGTCAAACTCGCCCAAACGCAGATCACGGATGATTTCCATCCGCTCCATGGTATCAATGTCGGAATGGAGATAGCGCACCCGAATACCGGATTTGGTGAAAAATTCCGTCAGGTCCTCCGCCATCCGTTTGGTCAGCGTAGTGACCAAAACCCGTTCCTTCTTCTCAGCCCTGCTTTTGATCTCAAAAGTCAGATCATCAATTTGACTTTTCGTTGGCCGCACCTCAATCAACGGGTCCAGCAAGCCGGTGGGACGGATCACCTGTTCCACAATCTGTGTTGATAGATCACGTTCCAAGTCGCCGGGTGTGGCACTGACAAAGATCGCCTGATTGATCCGCTCCATAAACTCGTCAAAATTCAGCGGCCGGTTGTCAAAGGCGGACGGAAGCCGGAAGCCATACTCCACGAGAGCTTCCTTTCTTGCCCGGTCCCCTGCGTACATGCCCCGTACCTGCGGCAATGTAACATGGGATTCATCAACGATCAGCAGAAAGTCATCCGGAAAATAGTCCATCAAGGTGTAAGGCGCGCTGCCCGGTTCCCTGCCGCTGATATGACGGGAATAATTCTCGATTCCCTGACAGAAGCCCACCTCCTGCAGCATTTCCAGATCATAGTTGGTTCGCTGGGCGATCCGCTGGGCTTCCAGCAATTTTCCTTCCTGCTCAAAATATTGAATGCGGTCAATCAGTTCATCCTCGATGGTGTGAATGGCACGTTTCATTTTTTGAGAGGTGGTGACATAATGGGAGGCGGGAAAGATTGCGGCGTGGTTTAGCTGTCCTACAATATTACCCGTAATAGGATCTACGGTAGCGATACGCTCCACCTCATCGCCGAAGAACTCTACCCGGACAATATTTTCATTGCTGTTGGCGGGAAAAATCTCCAGCACGTCCCCTTTTACCCGAAATCTTCCACGGGTAAAATCAATATCGTTGCGCTCGTATTGGATTTCCACCAGCTTTTTCAGCACCTCGTCCCGCGGCTTTATCATGCCCGGACGCAAGGAAACAACCAGATCACTGTAGTCCTCCGGATCTCCCAGACCATAAATACAGGAAACAGAGGATACAATGATCACATCCCGCCGTTCAAACAGAGCGATGGTAGCCGAGTGACGGAGTTTATCAATCTCGTCATTGATGGAGGAATCCTTCTCAATATAAGTATCCGTCTGCGCGAGGTACGCTTCCGGTTGGTAATAATCATAGTAACTAACAAAAAATTCTACCGCGTTGTTGGGGAAAAACTCTTTAAATTCACTGCACAGCTGTGCAGCCAGTGTTTTATTGTGAGCGAGAATCAAAGTCGGTTTCTGTACCTTCTCAATCACTTTTGCCATTGTGAAGGTTTTCCCGGAACCGGTCACACCCAACAAGGTTTGAAATCGATCGTTCCGCTTTACGCCCTCCGCCAGTTTTTCAATCGCCTGGGGCTGATCTCCGGTGGGCTGAAATTCGGAAACCACTTCAAAATGATTCATAAAATTCCTTCCTTCCAAGTCGGTTTCTATAAGCAGTTCAAAATACAAGGGTTCCTATGATACAGTGACAGAGGCTATAGCAGGCTGTATTTGAGAGCCTTCGCTTTGATCGGAATGACAGTCTGTCGAGGGAGAAGGTGGAAATTGTTGTTTCCCTGCCATTTCAAGGAACGAGAAATCTCTAACGAAGGGAAGAGGGCAAAGAAAATGCGCTCTGCACGCTGTTCTATGCACCAATTATACCATACAAATATTCGCTTTGCAATAAATTTCACAATGTTAATTCATGGTTTGACCGAAATTAAGATTGCTTTTTCTCCCCTCTGTTGCTATAATAAAACTATGGATTGAGAACGCAACGGAGGTAGAAAAATGAGCTATATCATGGAAGATAAAATGTTCTTCTATAAAGCAAAAGAGGTGTTCACGCCGGAGATCCCCTTTAAGATTTACCGTATCACCCGTAACATTGAACAGCCTCAGCATTATCATGATTATATCCAGATGTGGTATGTGAAACACGGGGAATGTATCCACTATTTCAACGACGTGCCTCACAGACTTACAAAAGGAAACATCTTTATACTGCCTCCCAACGTGTCCCACAGCATGATTACCTCTGATATGAATAATACCGAACTGATCGGGCTGGAATTTATGGAAAGCTTTATCAATGAAGATATCTATAATAAGAGTGATAACCATCTGTTTGACTTTGCATATATCGAGCCCTTTATCGTCTCTCTGGATAAAATCAAACCGACTTTCCATCTGGACGGCACCATCGCCAAGACCATTGAGGGGTTGCTGGAAGAAACCTTGATGGAGTATGAGGCGCGCGAAAAATATTATGAGCTTTTCATCAAAGCGAATCTTTTAAAAATCCTCGCGATTGTCACCCGGGAATACGACAAGGGAATCAACAAGGAAAAGCAGAATATTATCGATAAATACAAGCAGGCTATGACCGACGCACTCAACTATATGCGCGCCAATTACCAAAATAAAATTTATCTGGAAGAGGTCTGCCGTATTGCTATGATGTCCCCTACTTACTTTTCTTATGTATTCAAGCAGATCACCGGTCGGACATTTACGGAATATCTGAACTACCTGCGAATTATGAAAGCAAAGGAACTGCTGACCAACTCCAATAAGACAGTCAGCGGGATTTCCTATGAGGTTGGCTTTAACGATCCCGCATACTTTGATCGAGTATTTAAAAAAGAGGTTGGAATGTCTCCGGGAAAATACCGGAAGTTTTTATAACAAGATAAAAATGCTTTTGCGAAGTGGAAGCCACGATAAAAGCGTTTTGCTATAACGGGAAGCAAAAGATTCCCACCCCTGAAATATTGCACAAAAAGGAGAGGTTTGTTTTGTATTACACAACAACCTGCCCATCCCCTATTGGCACCGTAACGCTGGCTTCCGACGGTCACAATCTCGTTGGGTTATGGCTTGAGGGACAAAAGTATTATGGCGGCACAATAGCGGACAAAATGACAAGGCAAGACGATATCCCTGTGTTCGATAGTGTGAAAAAATGGATGGATCGATATTTTGCCGGAGAGAAGCCGCTTATTTCCGAATTGCCCTTAGCGCCTATAGGCAGTGAATTTCGCCAGGACGTGTGGGATATTCTCTGTCAGATTCCGTACGGTGAAGTGATTACTTACGGCGATATTGCCAAAAAGATAGCCGAAAAAAGGAACAGGCTGAGGATGTCCAGCCAAGCGGTAGGCGGAGCGGTTGGGCACAACCCTATTTCCGTTATTATTCCGTGCCACCGGGTCGTAGGCTCAAATGGCAGTTTGACTGGATATGCGGGCGGAATCAGCATAAAAATAAAACTGCTTGAATTAGAAGGGGTAGATATGAAGTCGTTATTTGTACCCAAAAAGGGAGCGGATGTATTTAGGGAAAAACGGAGATAAAAATCTCTTTTGAGACAATAAGAGGACGGAAGCAATTTATGCTTTCGTCCTCTATTTGTTGTTATTCGGGAAGCAATGAACACAATTTATATCTCAATAAAAAACGTTTCCTGCGACTTAAGCATAAATATTTAAAGAGATGTGATTGCTTGCAGCTGACAGGAATTGACCGTTTGACGGAGGCTTTTCCGTATAGACTTCAAACAGCTTGCTGTTGTTGAAACGGCTGTCTTTCCATGCTCTTTTGATAGCGGTTCGAAGAGCCCGTTCAATACTTGGGGGCGTGTCACCATATTTTTCAGACACAAGCACATAAAGTTCTTTGGAAAGTGCACACATATGATTCGGAGCTTTTACCATTTCGGTCAGGATGAGCTGAATATATTTATAGCCTTTTACATTGGAAGGAATGCGAAGCTCGTCCAGCATCTCCGCGACATATTTTTCGACGCTGACTGGCTTGGAGAATATGGACGGATCCGCCAGAGGTGCCTCTTTATAATAATAGATATCCTTTATATTTTCCATCAAAGATCCAAGTTCAAATGGTTTTGCCACATAATGAAAGGCTCCCATACTCTTGGATTTCTGAACTTCATAGGTATCGGCCAAAGAGGAAATGATAACAATTTTTGTAATATGTCCACCCATATTCAGCTTCTGAAAATCTTTCAGCACGGTAAAACCGTCTTTTTCCGGCATTACCATGTCCAGAAGGATAATGTCCGGCTTCTTCTCTTGTGCTATACGCAATCCATCGATACCGTTGCTGGCCGATCCTGCCAGCGTCAATTCGGGATCTATCTGCACAGCACGCTCAATAGAGATACGGATATGTGCATCGTCATCTATAATTAAAACGGATATTTTATCCATCAAATTCCTCCCTTTATCATATCACCACTGCGATGGCAATGTGATTCAATATTCTTCAATTTGTTTCATGTAAGCAAATCCGGCGGCTGCCGATTTTTGTGAAGCGAACCAAATGGATGATTCAATAGGCTTGCTTCCACTCATGCTCAATAAGAGGCTTTGTCCTGCCATGCAACGGTTCAGCGGGGACATCTTACTTTTTATTCTATTTTTATTATATAACAAAAAGTAAAATTTTTCAACTCTCTAATTCGCTAAATATTCGACATAAAATTCTGAGAATTTTGGAATCTATTTCAAAACGCAGAAAAGACACTTCCCGTTCCCCAAGAGGAGAGTTTCCGTCAAAAATGTGCAAAAAAGATGAAAACTTTGTGTAACGACAAAAAAAGAGGAATGTGATAAAATAATTTTGCAGATGAATCATAAAAATGGTTTTGCCGTTGCCTGTTATCCTTTTAAAAATTGTTTTTGGCGGATGGCAGAAAAACAAAAAGGAGGTTCTTGCATGAAGAAGAAACTTATCTGTTGTGGTTTAATGTTATGCATTTTAACGGGACTTCTGGCCTTTCCCAGTGTTGCCGCAGAAAAAGTCTTAATCCGGATGGATTCGACCACGCAAAAGTCTTATGAAATTATTGAAAAAGACGGATCGGCAACAATGACGGACGAGGGGCTGATGTGTAACTCCAGCACGAACGTAGCCGTTTATTATCGGCCAGCTGAGCCTGTAAAGATTTCCCGAATGGATACCTTGATAAGATACCGCTTTAAAGTGGATATGGAGGAGCCGGTGGATTACATAGCTGTGCGTCTTTATGATGCTTCCGGGGACGCTGCTACCGCGCAAACAGCAGTTAGAAAGCCAGCGTCCGGCGAGTGGTACGAGGGCTCTTTTCCCCTGCATAAAGCAAAGGTGTCTACCGGGAAACGGCAGTTTAAAGCAGGTGATGAACTGAAACAGATTCAGCTGAATGTTAAAAATACGGCTGGGATAGAGGTGAATCTCACTTGCGACTATTTGGAGATTGTTGAGCCCGACGGACCCGACAGCTCTCCGGCAATCTTTGAATCCGAAGATATCGGCATCGACTATATTCAGAAGCTCAACAGTAAGATTGCTTCTGCCAAAGCCGGCGATGTGATCGAAATTGACGACGGTATTTATTCTAACTGTACTTTGGAGATCAACGCATATGGCTCAAAGGATAAGCCGGTTACGATAAAGGCCAAAAATCCTGGAAAGGCAATTTTCACAGGAACCTCCTCCGCCGTGATAAACGGCTCTTATATTACGGTGGACGGGCTGTATTTTAAGGATGGCATGCATTCCAATGTGATTCAGTTTGCCGCCGGCTCGGATCATTGCAGGCTTACCAATACGGCAGTTGTCAATTACAACGCGCCGGATATTGAATTCCAGAGCAAATGGGTGTTTATCCAGGGGACTTACCATACGGTGGATCACTGCTATTTCAGGAACAAAAACACAATGGGGCAGATGCTTGAGGTAATTCGGAAAAGCGATGAGCCGGATTATCATGTGATTGAAAACAACTATTTCGGTTATTTTGAGCCCGGTCCGGGCAATGGTTATGAGACGGTTCGCGTAGGGACATCTACTTATTCCCTGTCAGCTTCCAATACTCTTTTCAAAGGCAATTTTTTTGAGCGGTGTGACGGAGAAGCGGAGATTATCTCCAACAAGAGCTGCGGCAATACCTTCACCAACAATACTTTTTATGACAGTAAGGGTGCTTTGACTTTGCGGCATGGCAACGACAGCGTGGTGAATGGGAACTTGTTTATCGGCGGGGCTTCTACCGTTCGAACCACAGGAGTGCGTGTTATCGGAGAGCGAAATAAGGTTTATGACAACTATTTCTTCAATATGTCTTCCGGCTCGAACTCCGTTACCATTGAAAACGGTGTGCCGGACGCTGAATTAGCTTCCTATGCACCGGTTACAGATCTGGATTTTCACAACAATACCTTTATCGGCGGTGACAGAGAGCTTTGGGTTGGGGCTTATAATTCTCCCAGCGCTACCCCGAATGTAAACAGAATTATTCCCCCGCAAGGAAAGATATATGACAATGCGTTTTTGACCTTTAAGGGAAAACAGCCAATCATTGAAAACGGTGATGTCACAAATAAGGTGGTATTTGAAAATAACAGTGTATACGGAAAAGAACTGGGATATGAAGGCGGAGTACCTTCCGGTATCAGCCTGAAAGATCCCAATTTTGAAAAAACGGACAGTGGATTTTACAAAACATCTGACGGTATCGGCGCAGATATCGAAAATTTAAAGGCTGCTCCGAAAAATCCTTTTGATGTGATCTGCGGCTGGGTAAAGAAGGATCTCTATGACAGCGGCTTGTACACCTTCCAAAAAGCTGAGATCGATCCCATTAACGATGCTGCTGCGGATGTGAGTAAGCTGTTCCCCTCCAAGGATAAAATTAATATCCGCATCAACGATTACTTTATCTCTTTCGATGTTGCACCACAGCTGATCAATGACCGCACCATGGTTCCCATGCGTGCCATATTTGAGAATCTGAACGCAAAGGTAGAATGGGATGAAGCAACAGCCAGCGCAACAGCGGTGCGGAATGATACCACCATCAAGATAACGGAAAATTCATCGGCAGCCTTCGTGAACGACAAGGAGGTCACACTGGATTCACCGGCTGTGATCATCGATGACAGGTTTTTGGTTCCCATCCGGTTTATTTCGGAAAGTTTCGGGGCGGAGGTAGGCTGGGACGACGCTTCGCAGACTGTATTTATCTATATGGATGAAGAAAAAAAGGAAGAGATCAAAAAGGATATCTACGAACCCCAGAATAACATCCCGAACGCCTTGACGGTTTACGGTATTCTGCAGAGCGGAGATGACGGAGACGGTAATTCCATTCAAAACACACTGGATGGAAAGATGGGAACAAGATGGGCTGTGCAGGAAACGGACGGTGCCGCACCGTATGGCATATTCGACTTGGGAGAAACACATAAACTGGACAAAATTGTATTGGCTTTTTATAAAGGTGATTCCAGAACTTATTATTTTTCAGTCGAAGTATCTGAGGATGGGCAGAATTATACCCGCGTTCTTGACAATGTAAAGTCGAGCGGTTCGAGCAACGAACTTGAATATTTCAATCTGAAAGGTGTCTCCGCCCGGTATGTAAAATACGTCGGCGGCGGAAACGATTCAAATAAGTGGAACAATATCACGGAGATTGTCTTTGTTGAGATGAAGGAAAGCCTTTCAGCGTAATAGAAAAGGATAGATGTACAAAATAGGGTGGCAAAGGGGTTTTCTCTTTTGGAGGAAACCCCTTGCTATTATCTGTAATTTATAACTGCGGGCAAAATGTCTCCCGCTTCGTGCGGCACTGCTGTGCCATGCCCTTGTCCTCATTAAATGGCGGGACAAGCCTTTATCGAAAAAAGTTTTTTATTCTGAAAAACGCCGCTGCGCTCCGCACACTGTTTTTTGAGACGTAAAATTGCGTACAATTTCCGCGCAATTTACTATGTTATAAAAAAATATTTTTATCACCGCAATGCCAATAAATGTTTTTCTTCTTGCTTTTTTCCCTCTTCTTCCTCCTTTAAGTGGACATAATCGACATATGCATCCAGCCTGCCGGTGTTACGGAATAATTCCCAGTAAAAGTCTTTGTCAAACATTATCGTCTGCCCCTTTTCCTATTTTATTTTTCAATAATAGCATTGACAACTTGAAAAATGTTATACTGGAAAAACGACCAAAAAAAGATTGGAAATTTGGATAGTTTATGGATTGATTTTTTCATATTTTTTATTAGGAAGAATTGTCCTGCCATACAACCTTGCTAAAATATTCCATCACTTTCGTAAGTGGTCCGCAACATGAAACGCTTTTATGGGGGCTTTTGCCTTGCAAAAGCGTTTTTATCTTGTTATAATAAAGACACATCATAAGCGGAAAACTGGCTTCCGCGGATTGAAGCGTAGCACGCCGCCGCAATGCGGCTTGTGACTATGGTATCAGAAAAAAGCAGGAAGTGAGGCGAATGGAATGCAGCAGGTTTTTGCCAATAATTTTGTACCGAAGGGGCGGTATATCTGTCTGAACTGCTCCAAGGAATTTATCCTGGAGAAAAGGGAGTATCTTCGTCCCTGCGATGAGTGCGGATACAATCAGTTCAAAGCAAACATCATTCTTCAGATGAGCGGCGACGAGCTCAAAGAGAAGTGCCGTGATGTGATTCGTGTTCTGGAGGTATCCACCTTTCTCTTTGAAGAAAAAGGCCAGAAAGAATTTTTGAACGTTATGGCGATCAACCTGCGCTTACTGCTCTGCGACGGTGAAAATTCCCTTCTTCCGAAGGTGTATAAAAACCCACAGTTTAACAAGGCAAATGCAAAATACAAAGACAATGTTCTGCTTCCGAAGGATTTGTTTTTCAACGAGCTGGAGCAGGTGGACCTGAACACCTTTTTGGGCACGGTACTCGCCTATCCGCGCAATGCAAGACCTATCACGGTAAAGAAATGTATTCGTTCGGTTGCAAACAAGCTTGGCGGCGCTCATGTGGACAGTGAAATGGAAAGCGACGCTTTCCTTTCCGGTACGCTCGCCAAATATTATATCACCGAAGTCGCGAAATATATTATTGATATGTGTGAATTTGACTATAAAAAAGATATTGGAGAATTTCTGAACTTAATGAGGTGAGCCATATGCTGGAGCTTCCGATTGAGAAGGCACTGGGCGTCAGTCAAAGCAGGCTGGCGCTTTTAAAAAAATTAAAAATAGAAACCATAGAAGATTTGATATGCTATTATCCCAGAGGATATGAGGATCGGTCTCAGCTTCGGGAAATCGCATCGCTGAAAAATGGGGAGACTGCGCTGATCAAGGGGACAGTGGCGGAGGAGCCCGCTTTATCCCGCATTCGGAAAAATCTTTGTATGATCAAAGTGAAGGTTTTTGATGATTCCGGTATGATGCAGATTACTTTTTTTAATCAGAAATTTGTGGTAAGTAGCCTAAAGAAAGGAGAAACCTATCTATTTTATGGCAAAGCAAAGGTGGATTATCGCAGCATTTCGATGTCCAGTCCTGTCTTTGAACCGGAAAACAGCAATCGGCATATGGGGCATATCATTCCTCTGTACTCTCTGACAAAAGGCCTGTCGCAGAAGGTGTTCACCAATATCATGGCAGGGGTTGTAGGCACCGTGGATGAAGACTTGGAGGAGACACTGCCGACCTACTTAAAGGAGCGGCTGCACTTATGCGATCGGGTGTTTGCCTTTCACAACATTCATTTCCCTCGCAGCTTTGAAGCACTGGAAGCGGCGAAGCAAAGGCTTGTGTTTGAGGAACTGCTTTTCCTGCAGCTGGGACAGCTTTCCATGAATCGGCTCAGTCAGGCGAGCCATGGAATTCGATTAACCAATTTTAAGATCGTAGAAAGACTGAATGAGATGCTTCCCTTTGAACTGACCAATGCTCAAAAAAGGGTGATACGGGAAATCTGCGCGGATTTCCGGGACGGCAAACAGCTTAACCGCCTGATTCAGGGGGATGTGGGATCTGGGAAAACCATTGTAGCCTGTGCCATCATGCTGGTTGCAGCGAATAACGGCTATCAGTCCGCTTTGATGGCACCAACGGAAATTCTTGCGGTTCAGCACTATGATGGACTGAAAGGGTATTTCGAAGCCTTTGGATTTGTCAGTGATATTCTGACAGGCAGTACCCCGAAGAAAAGGAAAAAAGAAATTTTAGAGAGGTTGAAAAACAACGAAATACAGATTCTGTTCGGAACGCATGCCATTTTGGAGGATGATGTGGAGTTTGCGAAGTTCGCCCTTTGTATCACGGATGAACAGCACCGTTTCGGGGTAAAACAGCGAAATTCTCTTTACAGCAAGGGAGAAAATCCTCACACCCTGGTGATGACAGCCACTCCTATTCCCAGAACACTGGCTCTGATCATGTACAGTGATTTGGATGTATCGGTTATCGATGAGCTCCCCCCCAACCGGCAGAAGGTGGAAACGTATTGTGTCAGTGAGGGGAGCAGAACAAGAATTGACGCTTTTCTATCCCGGGAATTGAAAGACGGCAGTCAGGCTTACATTGTGTGCCCTCTGGTGGAAGAATCGGAGACTATGACAGAGCAGCTTAAAAATGTGACGGATTATACCCGGCAGCTAAAGGAAAAATTTCCGGATTTCCGAATGGAACTGCTTCACGGAAAAATGAAATCCAAAGACAAGGACGAAATTATGATGCGGTTCAAAAATCATGAGGTTGATGTTTTGGTATCCACAACTGTAATTGAGGTTGGGGTAAATGTACCAAATGCCACTCTGATGATTGTGGAAAATGCAGAGAGGTTCGGCTTGGCACAGCTTCACCAGCTGCGGGGCAGAGTCGGAAGGGGAAAGAAGAAATCCTATTGCATTCTTGTTTCTTCCGCAACGGCGAGGAACACGCGGGAACGCCTGAAAGTCCTGTGCCAGACCAATGATGGCTTTCAAATCAGCGAGCAGGACTTAAGGCAGCGCGGTCCGGGTGATTTTTTCGGAACCGATCAGTCCGGTTTTGTGGATTTAAAAATTGCCAATTTGATTGGCGACGTAAAGGTTCTGGAACTGGCTTCCCGGACGGCAAAAAAAATTCTTGCCGAGGATCCGGAGCTTTCGGATCGCAAAAATTATCTTTTAAAAAAGAACGTGAAAAAGCTGTTTTTGAAAAATGGAGTGAAGGTGTTTAATTAAAGATTTGGCAAAGTGATATAGGTTAGAAACATATGCGAAATAAAATGCCTCATAGCTGTCGGATGCTGTATTCGATGTGTTTTGCCACATGGTTTCGCAATTTTTGATATGGTACAGAGTACGATAAAAAGGGTGTTGAAATTTGATTTTCAACACCCAAAATATTTGACCGAAAATATAGAATCATTTTTTTGTCTAGAAATTATCAAGCAGAGCTTTATAGAACTCGCAGTAGTCTTTGCGCTTCTCTGCGGTGAAATCCATTGCTTCACGGGGATGGCGGTTTAATTGGCCGGTAAGCATATATTGCAGGTCATAGCCCCAGACAACTCCCTGTTCTTTTAAGGGAAGCATATATTTTTCAATAAAGGTAAGAACACTATAGAGATTATACTTCGGGTTTCTCAGGAAACCAAGCAGAAGCTCTGTTGCACAGTTCCCGGCGCCGCGCCCCATTCCCTGTATAGTGGTATCCAGATAAGAAACGCCATAGGACAAGGTTTCAATCGTGTTGGCAAATGCCAGATTCTGATTGTTGTGTGCGTGGAAACCGACCTTTTTGCCCGCCTTTTCTGCAGCCTCGATATATATCTTTGTAAGTTCACAGGCATTCTCGGGATAAAGGGATCCATAGCTGTCCACCAGATAGATAACATCCACGCAAGAATCACAAAGCATCTCCAATGCCTGCTGTATTTGGTCGGATCCTGCCTGCGAAATTGCCATAATATTGCAGGTTGTTTCATATCCGAGATGATGGAAATATTCTATCATTTCAATCGCTGCGGGAATCTGATGAATGTAGCAGGCAACCCGCACCATATCAATCACGCTTTCCTTTTTGGGAAGGAAATCCGTTTTAAAATCGCATCTTCCCACATCCGCCATCACGGCGATTTTCATGTCGGAAATGTTGTCTCCCACAATGGTGCGGAGATCCTCCTCATTGCAGAATTTCCATTTGCCGAAGTCACTTTCGCGAAATAGGTTTTTGCTGGCTTTGTAGCCAAATTCCATATAGTCTACGCCGCTTTTGATATTTGCTTTGTAAAGCTCTGTAACAAATTCGTCGGTAAATTCAAAATTGTTGCAAAGTCCGCCGTCTCTTATTGTTGCGTCAAGAACTTTAATGTCGTCTCTGACTTCCATCAAATTGCCTTTTCTCATTTTACTATCTCCTGGCTAAGTTTTTAATGATTTAAACTGCTTTCTTTTATTCAACGAGGTTTTGTACCATTATTCAACATTCCTCCATTCCGCGGGAGATTACACTTTTTCCGAAAAAGGAATGTTTTGTTTTATTATAGCATCACGAAAATAATTTGTCAAAACAGCGACGGTTTACAAAGAACCATTCTGATACAAAGCAAGCTTGTTGTTTTCGGAATGAAAAGCTTTTTTATTTCTGTTCCAGCGTCTGCTGTATGATATTCTGCATCATTTCCTTTGTCATCATGCCGGGCACGTAACCCATCACATTGCCTTGACGGTCTATCATAAAGGTGGTAGGGAAAGAGTTAATGTAATAATCTGCAAAGACTTCTCCATTCTCATCGAATACGGTGGGAAAGGTGTAGCTGTTTTCTGCCAGAAATGCTGTGATTCCTAAAATGTCCGTTTCCCTGCCGATATTTGGCTGGGCGACTCCCAGAAATATCACCTCTCCGCTATTGCTGCCATATTCCTGATAAAGCTCTTCAATATGAGGCATTTCCATTTGACAGGGACCGCACCAGGTTGCCCAAAAGTTCAGAAAAACGACCTTGCCTTTGTAGTCTGAAAGGGTATGGCTTTGCCCTTTTTGATCGGTCAATGTAAAATCGAAAGCGGGCAGTTCGGGTTTCTCGGTTTGCTTTGGCGGCTCTGTCTGCTGTGCGGTGGGAGCCGGAGTGGGAGATGCAGTGCTAAAGTAACCGGATAAACCTTCCATCCATCCGCTTATCATCATAATGCCGATGAAGAGCAAAAGGATGCCTCCGGCTTTGATCGTATATTTCATTATTTTCTGATTCTTTTTGACAAAGTTAAGCGCCTTGGAGGTGAAAAGACCCAATAAAAGAAAAGGGATGATGAAACCCGCTGTATATACCAGAACCAGCAGATTGCCAATCAGGGCGTTCTCAGCGCTGGACGCCAGAATCAGAACAGATGAAAGCGCTGGACCCACGCAGGGTGTCCAAGCAAAACTGAAGGTGAATCCCATGATCAGTGCAACAAAGGGATTCATCCGTTCCAAATTCCAGCGAAAGGGCAATTTCTTCTCTCTGCTTAGAAAAGAAAAGCGCACAAAACCCAATTGTATCAAGGCCAAAAAGATAATCAGGACGCCGCCGACGCGGCTAAACCATAGCTTATATTCCTGAAAGAAGGAACCAAGGGCGGAGAATGCCATACCCAGAATAAAAAACGCAAAGGAGATACCGAGGACAAAGCAGAGAGTATGCAGGAACACAGTGGATTGTTTATAGCGATACGTTCCATCCTCCAGCTTTTCTTTGGTATTCCCTGCAAGATACCCTAAATAGACAGGGAGAAGCGGCAGTATGCAGGGAGAGAAAAAAGATAAAAGTCCTTCCAGAAAAACCAGAAAATAATTGATGTTTTCTGCGGAAACAATATTGTCAAACATTGTGGGAAACTCCTTTTTCCAAATAGAATTGCGGGCAAGATGTCCCCTGCCTCTTTCTGCAGCGGATTCCATATCCACACGAAGCAGGAGAGTCATCTCCCGCTTCGTGCGGCACTGCCGTATCGTGCCATTGTCCTCGTTGCATGACAGGACAAGCTCTTATTAAATCCATCCACGAAGCTTAATTCCAATATTTTTTATCCAGTGAGCGGTAACCGATGGCCTCTGCCAAATGAGCGGCAGTAATCCGTTCGCTGTTGTCCAAATCAGCAATGGTCCTTGCCACTTTTAAAATTCGGTTGTGTGCTCTCGCTGAGAGACCAAGGGATTCATAAGCATTTTTCATCAAAGTGTTCTCCTCTTGTCCTAACACACAGAAGGTATCAATCATAGAGGACGGAATTTCGGAATTGGTGTAAAAGCCCAAGCCCTGATACCGTTTCAACTGAATATCCCGCGCTTTCTGCACTCTTTCCCGCATCACACTGCTGTTGTAATCGGATTTTTTGTCCGCTAGATCCTCATATTCCACACTGGGAACTTCAATGTGCAAATCAATCCGATCCAGAAGGGGACCGCTGATCTTTTTCAGATAATTTTTGATCTGAGTTGCCGTACAACTGCAGCGGTGTGTACCGGAGGAATAAAAACCACAGGGACAGGGATTCATGGAGGCGACCACCATCATGCTGCAGGGATAGGTGGCGGAACCAGTCACCCGGGTTACAGTGATTTTTCCATCCTCCAAAGGCTGCCGCAAGGTTTCCAAAGAGTCCCTTCTAAATTCCGGAAGCTCGTCCAGAAACATAACGCCGCGGTGGGACAAGGAAATCTCTCCCGGTTTAGGTGTTTTTCCTCCGCCTGTGATGCCAATGGTAGACGCCGTGTGGTGTACCTGTCGGAAAGGACGAACCCGTATTAACGGATCCTCCCGGCTCAGAAGGCCTGCAACCGAATAGATTTTGGTAACCTCAAGGGACTCCTGCAGAGACAGAGGAGGCAAAATGGAGGGAAGCCGCTTTGCAATCATCGTTTTACCGGACCCCGGCGCGCCCACCATCACACAGTTATGCGCGCCTGCCGCCGCTACTTCCAGCGCCCGTTTGACCGATTCCTGCCCTTTGACGTCAGCGAAATCCTCAGCGAAAGGCAGTATGCTGTTGCCTTTCTGCTCTTGTTCCCGTCTGTACACTTCCAGGCCCTTTTCATTTTTCATGAAAAGGAAACAATCCAGCAGATTCTTAACCGGATATACATTGATGTCCTCAATAATTGCCGCTTCCTTTGCGTTCTTTTCCGGCAAAAATACATTTTTGATGCCTTTTTCATAAGCGGATATCACAATGGGCAGCACACCGTCCACCTCCCGCAATGTCCCGTCCAGAGAAAGCTCTCCCAGAAAGATCGCATTCTCAATGAAATAGGTATTTAAACCGTTGTCATGACATAAAATAGACATAGCGATCGGGAAATCGAAATGGGAGCCTTCCTTGCGTACTGCGGCAGGAGCCAAATTCACAACGATTTTCCGGTGTGGGATCATCAGGCCCGAGTTCTTGATAGCGGCTCGGATCCGCTCCCTGGATTCCTTTACAGCTGCGTCGGGCAGCCCTACGATATCGAATGACGGCAAAGCGGGAGTAAAATCGGATTCCACCTCGATAAGATATCCCTCGATCCCGCTGATACCGGCCGTATAAATCACATTTGACATAACGATCCTTGCCTTTCCAGTTTCTTTTCTCTGTTTTCTTTTTCCATTTTATCAAATGAATACAGATTATGCAACAAAAAAGTATTTTCCCTCTATGCAAAATAGGGATTTTAGTGTATAATAATTTAATTAAGATGGTCTCTGTCTTTTTTAGAAGGCGGCAGAGGTCTTCTTTTGGGTTAAAAAAACAGGGGAAATCCCCTTACTGAATGAGGTGGCCTGCTATGTTTCGAGCATTACGGGCGGATATCCGGGCCGTGCTTGACCGCGACCCTGCAGCCAGAAACGGATTTGAGGTATTTTTCCTCTACTCCGGCGTACACGCGTTATTCTGGCACCGCGCCGCACAGTTTTTCTATATACATAAAATGAAATTTCTTGCAAGAATGATCTCTCAGATGACAAAATTCTTTACAGGGATTGAAATTCACCCTGCCGCGAAAATCGGCCGGGGAGTAATGATTGATCACGGTATGGGGGTTGTCATCGGCGAGACAGCCGAAGTGGGAGACAATTGCACCATCTATCAGGGCGTCACCCTTGGCGGTACTGGAAAAGAAGTCGGCAAACGGCACCCCACCATCGGAAACAATGTGATGATCGGCGCGGGGGCGAAGGTTCTTGGACCTTTTAAGGTTGGGGATAATTCCAAAATCGCCGCAAATGCTGTGGTGCTTAACGAGGTTGCGGATGGTTGTACCTGTGTTGGCGTTCCCGCTAGAACCGTACGCAGGCATAACAAAAAAATCCGGCCCTGTGACGATTTGGATCAGACACATATTCCCGATCCGACAGCGCAGGAAATCTGCAAGCTAATGTCCCGGCTCAACCATCTGGAAAAAAAATTAGAAACCATGCAAAAAGAACTGGAGGATTCAAAGCATGATAAAGATATATAACTCACTGAGCAATCAGAAGGAAGAATTTAAACCAATTATTGAAAATGAAGTAAAAATGTATGCCTGCGGGCCGACGGTCTATAACTATTTTCATATTGGAAACGCACGTCCCATCATTGTGTTTGATGTGCTGCGGCGTTATTTTGAGTACAGAGGCTATAAGGTAACCTTTGTTCAGAACTTCACCGATATTGATGACAAGATGATAAACCGCGCAAACGAGGAAGGCATAACGGTGAAAGAACTGGCCGACAAATTTATCGCCGAATATTTTAAGGATGCTCAGGGACTCGGCGTCCGTGGTGCGACAATCCATCCCAAAGCAACGGAAAACATTGACGTGATCATTGATACCGTCGACAAGCTGATTGAAAACGGACATGCATATGCTGTCGGCGGAAATGTCTACTTCCGCACAAAAAGTTTTCCGGAATACGGGAAGCTTTCCCATCAGCCCTTGGAAGATTTGGAGGCGGGTGCACGTATCGATGTCAATGAGGACAAGGAAGACGCCATGGACTTCGTTCTCTGGAAGGCAAAAAAACCGGGTGAACCGTCCTGGCCCAGTCCTTGGGGAGAAGGTCGTCCCGGGTGGCACATTGAGTGCTCGGCGATGGTAAACAAGTTTTTGGGAGAAACCATCGATATTCATTGCGGAGGAAAGGATCTGATTTTCCCGCATCACGAAAACGAGATCGCCCAGAGTGAATGCGCTAACTGCAAGCCTTTTGCCCATTACTGGATGCATAACGGTTATATCAACGTGGACAACCGCAAAATGTCAAAATCCCTGAACAATTTCTTCACTGTGCGTGATGTCGTAAAAGATTTCAGTTATGAGGTTATCCGATTCTTTATGCTGTCCGCCCACTACAGAAGCCCTATCAATTTCTCAAGGGATCTGCTGGAACAGGCGGAGACGGGCTTGAAACGTATTAAAACCTGTCTGGAGAATCTGGAATTCCTGATGAACAGCTATACCGACGGCGAAATAACCGCGGAAGAAAGCACGCTTCTGGAAAATCTGAAAACGCATCGAAGCCGTTTCATCGAAGCCATGGACGATGATTTGAACACAGCAGACGGCATCTCTGCGGTCTTTGAACTGGTTCGGGAAATGAATTCCGTCTTTGTCAACGGGAAACAGTACAGCAAAGCCTTTGCTTCAAAGGCTCTCGAACTGGCAAAGGAACTGCTGGATGTTCTCGGATTCTCTGTAGCAAAAGAAGAGCTCTTGGATGAAGAGATTGAAAAAATGATCGCAGAACGGAATGATGCCCGAAAAGCAAAGGACTTCAAAAGGGCGGATGAAATTCGTGACACTCTGAAGGCCAAAGGAATTGTTTTGGAGGATACTCCGCAGGGTGTCAAATGGAGAAAAGCAGATTAAAAGGTCGTGAAATTTTGAAAGATTATTGTTTTGAACCGGCGAATATGTATTCCCCGCTGGTTCTTGCCTATATCGGCGATGCTGTCTATGAAGCTTATGTGCGCTGCAGCATCGTCAGCACCGGCAATATGCCGGTACATAAGCTGCATAAAGCAGCCACCGGTTTTGTAAAAGCCAAAGCGCAAAGTGACTTGATGGAGAAAATTTTGCCTCTTCTTACGGAGAAGGAGACAGCTGTATTCAAACGGGGACGGAACGCAAAATCCGCAACTTCCCCGAAAAATGCAGATATCGTGGACTATCGGCGGGCTACCGGATTTGAAGCGCTTGTTGGATATCTGTATATTGCCGGAAAAAAGGACAGGCTGATCGAGCTTCTCGATTCCTGCATTGATTTTAACAAGCATGAGTGAGTTGAATTAGCTGCTGCAAAAGAATTTTGCAGCAGTCTTCCTTTTATGATATATGCTGCTGGAGGTTAAGATTGTTAAAACAACTTGGATTAAAGGATAAATCATTTTATAAAACCTTTCTTTTTCTGACGTTTCCCATGGCTCTGCAGAATCTGCTTACTACGGCTGTCAACATGCTGGATAATATTATGATTGGGCAGCTGGGGGCAGTACCCATCGCCGCCGTAGGGCTGGCAAACAAGGTTTTCTTTCTTTACAGCATTGTCACCTTTGGGTTGTGCGGCGGCGGGGCCGTCTTTATCAATCAATTTTGGGGGAAAAAGGACACTGCCGGGATTAAGAAGGTATTATTTCTGAACTTGGTGCTGTCCATCTTATTTGCCTTTTTCTTTTTTGTGATGGCATTCTTTGCACCGTACCAAGTGATGCGGATGCTGACAAACGATCCCGCGGCTGTGGATATCGGTGCGGTTTACTTGAAGATCATTTCCGTAAGCTATCTGATGTCAGCGGTTATTTTTGCTTTTTCCTTTTTTTTAAAAAGTATGGAAAAACCAAAATATCCGCTCATTACCTCTCTGGTATCGATCGCAGTGAATTTTTGCATCAATTACACTCTGATCTTCGGGAAATTTGGTTTTCCCGCACTTGGCGTGAAGGGTGCCGCTATCGGAACGGTCTGTGCGCGTATGGTAGAAATGCTTCTCATCGTATTTCTTTCTTTCCACAGTATTTCTTTTCTGCGCCATAAAATAGGAGAATATCTTTCTATCAACCGTGAATTTATTGGGAGATATCTGAAAACCTCCGTTCCCGTGATAGGAAACGAAGGCTTTTGGGCGCTGGGGGTAACTGTGATGTCTGCTATTTACGCGAGGGTTTCCACCGACGCCATTGCGGCGATCAACATCGTCAACCTGATAAGCGATGCAGCCTCGGTCTTTATCTTTGGCGCCAGTAATGCCGCGGCGATCATTGTGGGAAAACAGATTGGCCTTAAGCGGGTCAAGAGAGCTTATTTATATGCCTCGCGTTTTTCCCGTTTGGCTCCGCTCTTAGGAGTCCTGTTCGGACTCTTTGCGGTCGGGACGGCACCATGGTTCATCCATTGTTTTGCAATCACGGATGAGCTGAGTGCGACGGCATTCCGTTTAACGGTCATTATGGCCTGTTTTATGCCTTTTAAGACGTTTACCTTGGTCAACATTGTCGGCGTACTGCGAAGCGGAGGAGATACCGTCTTTTGTTTTTGGACAGACTTCGCCGGGATCTGGCTGATCGGGGTACCTTTTACGGCGATCAGCGGTCTGCTTTTGGGATGCCCCATTGAGATTGTCTATCCTCTCTCCCTGTGTGAGGAATTTGTCAAATCATTCATTATCATTCGGCGTTTGAAAAAAGGCGGCTGGATCACAGATCTGGTCAATGAATAGGAGGCTTATCTATGAAACAACTCATTCGTATCGGCATTCTTTTGCTGTGTGCAGTACTGCTCTTTTCTTCCTGCGGGAAAAAGGAAGATATCACTGAGCGGCCCAAGGTTGCAATATCCTTCGGAAATCTGAAAGAGCCCTTTTTCACCGATGTAAAAAGCGGAATTGAGCGGAGAGCTGCTGACAGCAATCTGACACTCCTGTCAGTGGATGCACAGAAAGATTCGTCAAAGCAGCTGACCGACATCACCAACATGCTGGCTGGAGAGCCGGATTTGCTTATTGTTCATCCCCTGGAAAAAGAGAAGGTCCAATCCATTCTGGAGGCGTGCAGAGCAGCAAATATAAAGATATTGATTTTGGATGTGGAGCCGGAGGGAGAATATGCGGCGGACGGCTATATGAAGCTTGATCCGTCGGCGGATGGAAAAGAAACCGGCGTATCGGTTGCACAGAAGGCGGAATATATGCTGGGAATCGGGAGAGAAAAGAATGGAGATAAATAAGATAATCGATCATACGATTTTAAAGCCGGATGCTACAAAAGAGGAAGTACAAAGGGTATGCGCCGAGGCAAAGCAGTACCGTTTCGCATCCGTTTGTGTGAACTCCTGCTATACTCGCTTGGTGCATGAAGCTTTGACGGGGACAGAGGTAAAAACCTGTACGGTGGTGGGATTTCCTCTGGGAGCGACCTCCGTTAAGCCGTTGGAGGCCAGCCGTGCTGTGTGGGACGGTGCGGACGAAATTGATATGGTGATAAATCTTGGTGCTCTGAAGCAAAAAGAATACCAGGCAGTTCGTCTGGACATCGAATCGGTGGTAGAAGCCTCAGAGCATGCGCTGGTGAAAGTGATCATTGAAACCTGCCTGCTCACCGACGATGAAAAGAAACGTGCCTGTGAGCTTGCTGTATTGGCTGGCGCAGACTTTGTGAAAACTTCCACCGGATTCAGTACAGGAGGCGCTGCCACCGCAGACGTTGCTCTCATGCGCAAAACCGTTGGGGCTGATATCGGGGTGAAAGCTTCCGGGGGAATCCGCACACTGGAGGATGTCCTTAAGATGACAGGGGCTGGAGCAAACCGCATCGGCACCAGTTCAGGAGTTCAAATTATCGCTCAAACCCAGAAAACAGAGTGAGGATTATTTTTATGCGAAGTGAAAAGGAAATGCTCGATCTTATTTTGGAGGTGGCCAGGCGGGACAAGCGGATCCGTGCTGTTTATATGAACGGTTCCCGCACCAACCCCAATGTGGAAAAAGATATCTTTCAGGATTATGACATTGTGTATGCTGTCACGGAAACCGCCGGTTTTATTGCAGATGAAAATTGGATCTCTGTATTCGGGGATCCTTTGATCGTACAGCAGCCGGAAAAACTGGATTCCCTGCAGGGCAAACCTTGTCACCCTGAAGAAAGCTATGGATATTTGATGCTGTTTTCGGATGGGAATCGCATTGACTTGCATATTGATTCCATAGCCTTTACAAAGGAAATCTACGGAACCGATAGCTTGACCGTTCCCCTGCTGGATAAAGACGGCTTGCTCCCGCCGATTGAACCGGCCTCCGATGTTTCCTACCATGTCAAAAAGCCGTCAGCCGGACAATATCTGAGCGCTTGCAACGATTTCTGGTGGTGTATGCAGAACGTGGCAAAAGGGTTGCGGCGCGGGCAGCTTCCTTATGCGAAGAATATGCTGGAGCAGGTTATCCGTCCGCATCTGGATGACATGGTTTCTTGGTGGATTGGCTGTCATTATAATTTCAGGGTTTCAGTGGGGGCTTTTGGCAAGTATTTTGAAAAATATTTGCCGGAGGATTATTGGGAATTGTATAAGAATACTCATTGCAGTGCGGAGTGTCAAAGTGTTTGGAATACTGTTTTTCATTTTTGTGATTTATTCCAAGCTCTTTCCCGTACAGTGGCCGAATGCCTTGATTTCGCATATAAAACGGAAGAGGCGGAGAATATGACTGCATATTTAAAGATGGTATACCGAATGCCGCTGGATGTGGGGGATTTTCAGCAAAAAGATAAACTTGATAGGATTTATAAGGAACAGTGAGATGCTCGATGCCTCATAAGGGCCTGTCAAGAGACGGGGAGTATTTTCTCACAAAAATCTTTGATTGCGCTCCTTGAAACAATGTCAATTTTGAATTGTTATATGACGGTGGAAACCACTTCCTTTTTTATCAAGAGTGCAATCTCAGGCTTAATCGTTCATAGGGGGGATATTTCCCTTATGGTATAAGATGAAATGCTCTTTCAAAGCAAAGGAAGCCATTCAAAAAATGCCAAAGGATTTTTACCCTTTGGCATTTTTTATGCAATATATTTATACTTCCATGATTACCGGCAAAATCATTGGATGCCGTTTGGTCGCATGTGATAGATAAGAGAACACATTGGACCGAACCTCATTTTTCAGGCTTGACCAGTCCTTGATTCCTTCCGCAATGCATTTTTCCATCGTTTCTTTGGCAATGTTTTTCACATTATCCATCAAATCTTCACTTTCCCGTACATACACAAAACCTCTGGAAATGACATCAGGGCCTGCGACAACTTCAGTGATATTGTGGGAGACCGTCACCACGATAACAATCAGACCGTCCTGTGAGAGATGCTTTCGGTCTCTTAAAACGATATTTCCGACATCTCCGACCCCCAGGCCGTCCACAAAGATCCGTCCGGAGGAAACGCTTCCGTTAAATTTGACTTTCTCTTTCGTGACTTCCAATATTTTTCCGATCTGAGAGATGAATACATTGCTTTTGGGAATACCAATCTTCTGCGCTAGCTGTGCATGGCACATTAAATGGCGGTATTCACCGTGAACCGGCATGAAATATTTGGGCTTCACAATCCCCAGAATCAGCTTCAGCTCCTCCTGGCAAGCATGTCCTGAGACATGCACATCCATCAGTGCTTCATAGATGACATCCGCACCCTTGCGGAACAGTTCATTGATTACCTTGGAGATGGACTTTTCATTGCCGGGAATAGGGTTTGCGCTGACGACAACCACATCGCCCGCTTTGATCTCAACCTTCCGGTGATCCGAATAAGCCATCCGGTAAAGTGCGCTCATCGGCTCCCCTTGACTTCCTGTTGTGATGATGACAACATGTTCCTTATTGTACTTTTTGATGTCATCTATCTCAATCATGACGTTTTTATTGGCTTTGATATAGCCAAGCTCCATAGCCACTCGGACAACATTCTCCATACTTCTGCCGGACACAGCGACTTTTCTTCCATACTTTGCGGCAGCATCAATAATTTGCTGCACCCTATGTATGTTTGATGCGAATGTCGCTATAATAAGGCGGCTTTTGGTATGATCTTTGAAAATATTATCGAAGGCTTCGCCAACCGTTTTCTCCGACATGGTATAACCGGGACGCTCTGCGTTGGTACTGTCGGACATCAGCAGGGTAACCCCCTGCTTGCCCAGCTCGCCGAAACGCGCCAGATCGATCATATCTCCCGTGACAGGGGTGGAATCAATTTTAAAATCCCCTGTGTGCAGGATGATACCTGCCGGCGTGTGGAATGCGATTGCTACTGCATCTGCGATACTGTGATTTGTTCGGATAAATTCTGCTGTGATTTCTCCCAGCTTGACTCTGTCTCCCGGGACGACTTTGTTCAGTTTTACTTTTGATAATAGGTTGTGTTCTTTTAATTTACATTCTACTAACCCCAGAGTCAGTTTGGTGCCGAATACCGGCACATTGATGTCCTTTAAGACATAGGGCAGAGCACCGATATGATCCTCATGACCATGTGTCAGCACGATTCCCCTCACTTTTTTCTTATTTTTTACAAGATAAGAGATGTCGGGGATAACCAAATCGACCCCCAACATTTCCTCATCAGGAAACGCAATACCACAGTCCAAGACAACGATATCCTTACTACTTTCAATCACAGTAAGGTTTTTTCCGATCTCGTTGAGTCCGCCCAGTGGTATCACTTTTATTTTTGGATTTTTTACCACGTTTTTACCTCCGTATTCATTTTTAAGCATCAGGAAGATTAGATTATCTCATTGGATTGCTCCCTGAATCCGTTCATTACCGAATCATCATATTTGAAAGGCAGGCCCTGGGAAAAGGATTCCGAACTGTCCCCGTTTACCGGCCTGTCAACGCAGAATTATCCGAACATAAAATCACTCATTTAATAGTATAGCACAAATCGCGGCAGAAAGAAACACTTTTTTCTAATATTTCTCAATTGGATTCCCCAATACATTTTTTGACAAGAAAACGGCTGCATGACACAGCAGTGTATATCATCCCTTTGCGCTCGTCCGCATTCTTGCCGGAGATACGGTTTAAAGTATATTTAACTATGTGGCAGAATACGGGAATTCATCCCTAAAATAAAGCGAAAGATCCTGCTTTTATTACGATTGCTTTTTCAATTCCAATTCATAAAAATCGCATAGCTCATTGGCGTACTCTTCATTGATCCCTTCGGTGATGATGGTAAAGGATGCCTTGTTATTATCCGGCACAATGAAAACCCAGCCGTCCTTTTTGTTGATTTTAATGCCGTCCAGAAGCTGAAGGTTTTCCTTTTCATACTGGTTTAAGATTTTTCGCATAACCAAGGCCCTGTCATCGTGTTCGAGGCGCACCTTTCGGTGTGTCTTGAAAATTTCCGGCAGATTGCGCGTGATGTCAGAAAGCTGAAGATTTTTCACTGCCAAGTACTCCATGATTTTTGAGAGGGCATATACTGCGTCATAACACATCCGGAATTCTTCCTGTGCATTCTGGCGCAGCATTTCCTTCATGAAAGCGGCGTCAGAGTTTTTGCTGACAATCACCTCGGCGCCGTTGTTTTCCGCAAGAGTGACCGCCTTTTGACTCAGATAAGGGGGAACCACAATTTTTCCGCTGTTGCGGTCGCCCATCAATATCAGGATTATGAGCATAAACATTTTATCATCCTTGATTTCACTGCCGTCTTCGGCATACAGTGTGAGGCGTTCACCGTCTCCCGATATGCGAGCGGTGATTTCCCCGTTTTTCATAATTTTATCCTTTAACCGGATGGGTTTGATCAGCACTTCTTCAAACAACTGATCACAGTATTGATCAACCAGAGGAGACTCCGCTTTTAGATAGACAAAACGGTCAATTTTATTCAGATAGAAACGGGTTGACATGGTTTTAAAATAATAGTTTTTATAGTTTTCAAGATTCAGAGGCGTTTCAATCAGATGACTGCCCACCCGTGCGAAATCTTCCCGTCCCATCAAGCCCTCTATTGCCTTTTCTGTCTTTCGGTCAATATTGGCTCCGTCCGCATCAATAAACTCAATCTGCAGCTTTTTAGAGCGAAAAGAGACATACATTGCTCCTTTCAACCCATAAAAGCTGACAGCGGACCGGACGACTGACAGCAGATTCTGTCCGAAATCATAAACCTTCACACCGGAGGACATCGCTCCAGCGGTGAGCGCTGCCTTTGCCATATAGGAAACCGCGTGTCCGTCGTAGGCCACAGCAAGCTTTCCCATCTTATTCATGGCACCGAAGCAGGCGCTGAGCTTTGCAATATTCTCCGGTGTAAAATCTACGCCTGGTGTGCCTGTAATCCCTCGATAACCAAACAGGTTCCGGTTGAGGCGCTCGCTGTTTATAATACTTAGGCTGACAATGCTCTCATCTTCAATTTGCTTATTGGTCCATATTTTGATATCGGGTTTGACAATGGAATTTACGCCAATCACAGTCTCCTCCCCGATCACCGCTCCCTCATATACCTTTGCGTTTTTTTTCAGTGTCACCTTTTTCGCCAGCACGGCACCATCGACATAGCTGCCTTCATCCAGATAAGAGCCGCAGTCCACAACGGAACCGCTGGTTTTCACCCTGTCAGACACTACGCAGGAGGAGCCGATAACCGAATAAGGCATAATTTCCGCTCCTGATTGGATATAAGTATTTTTTCCAATGTAAACCGGAGGCATTATGGTTGCCCCCACTTCCAGAAAGGCACCCTCCTCCAGAAAGACCCCTTTATCCCGGATGATTCCCTCCAGAGAAATATTTACTTTGCCATCCAACAAATCGCGGTGACATCGGAGGTAAGCTCTTAAATCCCCCATATCACACCAATAACCAGGTGCGTTATACCCAAAAAAGCGATCCCTATTTTTCAAGATGGCCGGGAATAGATCTCTGGAGAAATCCATATTGATCCCGGGCTCAAAATAGGACAGCATCTTTTTATTCAATATATAGATTCCGGTATTCACTGTATTGGAAAACGCCTCGCTGGGACTGGGCTTCTCCAAAAAACGCTGTATCCGTCCTTCTTCATTGGTGACGACAATTCCGTATTCTGACGGATTGTTCACCTCGGACAGAACAATAGTGGCAGCTGCATTGTTTTCATTGTGAAAAGAAACCGCCTTTTCCAGGTCAATATCGGTCAGACAATCTCCGCTGATAACCAAAAAGTCCTCTGAGAGAAAATCTTCTGCATTTTTTACGCTGCCGGCAGTACCCAGAGGTTTTTCCTCAACAAAGTATTCAAGGTGCACTCCGAAACGGCTGCCATCTCCAAAATAGTCTTGGATAACATTGGGAAGATAGAGCAGCGTCACTGCGATTTCGGTGATGCCATGCTGTTTCAAAAGTCCGATGATATGCGCCATCATCGGACGGTTCAAAACGTTGACCATTGGTTTTGGAACGTTCAATGTCAGGGGCCTTAAACGGGTGCCTTCCCCGCCTGCCATGATAACTGCCTTCATGTAAAAATCCATTCCTTTCATCAGTCGTTTCTTCTAGTATTGCCTGATGATTGGGGGAATTATACAAGATATGAAATTCATTTTTCAACCGTATTCGGATATAACTGCGGGCAAGATGTCCCCCGCCTCTTAAGGCGGCGGGTTCCATATCCGCAGTCGGCGGGAGTACAATCTCCCGCTGATTGCGGCACTGCTATGCAGTGTTCTTGTCCTCGTTGAATGACGGGACAAGCCCTTATTGAATAATAAGATGAAGCGCTTTTGTCAGACACTGCATGCAAAAGCCGCCTGAAGACTGCGAAACGTGGGGCAGGAACCGTCGCTTGCGCATAAATTTGTATATCAGCAGAGGCGGGGCATGAAAGCCGCAGATAGATTATAAAAACATTAAAATAACCGTGATGTGTTACGATACAATAGATGGGAGACAAATAAAAAAAGAAAATAGACTCCAATATGATATAATGTTAAGTGACTAAACCAAACATATGCCAAAGGAGCTATTTTCATATGAATATAGTAGCATCAAATGCGCACTTTCGTCAACGGGTAATTAAAAAAAGTTACAAAGTGGGAGTAACGGCGGCATCAAAATACTACAGAATCAGCCGGAATGCAATCTACGAGTGGCGAAAGAAATATGATGGGAATTGGAAAAGCCTGATAGACAAAAGTCACAGACCGGCTCATCATCCAAACGAGCATACACAAGCCGAGAAAGAAATGATTTTAAGGCGGTATCCGCGATACAAAGACGATATGATTATGCTGTGGGGCAGCCTTAGAAAAAGCGGGTATACACGCAGTTACACAAGCTTGGTACGGGTGGTAAACAAGTGGATAAAACCTGAAATCAAGAAAAAGGCTGCAAAGAACTGGAAGCCATATAAAAAAGCGGACTATCCGGGACAAAAAGTGCAGGTTGATGTGAAATTTGTGCCGTCATATTGCGTTGTAAGTGGACAGAAATATTATCAGTATACAGCAGTAGATGAGTGCACAAGATGGACGTTCCGAGAGATGTATGATGAACACAGCACTTACAGTTCAAGAGATTTTTTGCTTAAACTGATAGCAGCAGCTCCTTTTCAAATAAGAGAAATACAAACAGACAACGGCAGTGAATTTACCAACGCCAATGTTGATCGTCCGGATGCTCCGTTAACCTCATTTGAGTTGTTACTGCAAAAGATGGATATTATCTACCACCGGATTAAAATAGCAACGCCGCGGCACAACGGCAAGGTGGAACGCCAGCACAGAACCGATGAACAGCGTTTTTACAAGAAAATGAAAATGTATAATCTTGAAGATGGCAGGAAACAGCTTGCCAAATATAATAAAAAATCGAATGACATTCCTAAGATATGCCTTGAATTCAAAACACCAAACGAGGTTATGGCAGAATATTTAGGAATTATGTGAAGATAAAACAGGACGTTATATTTTTTTGGAGAAACTGTCACCCATCATTGACAATTGAACAATAAAAACATTAAAATAACCGTGATGTCCCTTGTATTATTGAAGGAAAGGTAGTATAATAAATATAAATAAGGTTTATTCGGAAAGAATATTAAATAATTAAATTAAGTTTTAGAGGTGTTATATTATGAAAATCATCCGATGCAAAGATTATGATGAGATGTCTGCAATTGCAGGAAAAATTATGGTGGATCAGGTAAAGGAAAAACCGGACAGTATTTTGGGACTTGCTACAGGGTCCACTCCAATTGGCATGTACAAGAAAATGATTGAGGCTTATAAAAACGGTGAGGTCAGTTTCAAAAACGTGCACACTTTCAATTTGGACGAGTATTATAAAATTGAAAAAACCAATGATCAGAGCTATTATTATTTTATGAACGAAAACCTGTTCTCCCATATTGATATTGACAAAAACAACATTGACATTCCGAATGGGCAGGCAGACGACTATCAAGCGGAATGTGAACGGTACGAAAAGGCAATGGAGGAATCCGCGGGAATTGATATTCAGGTTCTCGGCGTCGGTGTAAACGGGCATATTGGTTTTAATGAACCGGAAGAGCTATTATATGAAAAAACACATTTGACCGGGTTAACGCAGTCTACCATTGAGGCAAACTCCAGATTTTTTGATTCGATTGATCTGGTTCCGACCAGTGCGCTCACCATGGGGATGGGCTCTATTATGAAAGCGAAAAAAATTCTTGTCCTTATCTCCGGCAAATCAAAACACGACGTGGTGACCAAAATTCTCGGGGATAGAATGAGTACCCAAACTCCTGTCACTCTTCTGAAAGGCCATCATGACGTGACTGTCATTGTGGATGATGAAGCCTATAATGGTTAATCGAAAAGCCCTGCTAAGCAGGGCTTTTTCTATTAAAACTTAATTTAATATTTTAAACAAGATATGTTGAAAGATAGTTGGTTTTTGGCAAATACAAATGAGGCGAACGGCGCTATAATGATATCGTTCATATGAATTGAATAACGAAAAGCAAGATGTCTCTCATCGCTGAATAATGGGACACAGGCCTTTATTGAAAAAAGGAGGAAGAAAAGTGAGAAAAAAAGTGTGTTCGCTTTTGCTGTGCGCAGGGATGATGCTATCCCTTGCCTTTCCGGCAGGATCTGCTGAAAAGAGCCGGATTGAAAGTGTGAAAGTGGGATCTATGGAGCATTTCGGATATCCTATACAGGCGGCTCAGACAAATAGTTCGGTCTGTTCTGTCATGGATGGAAACAATATTTTCGGCGCTATGATTGAAGGAAAGCCCTCGGTTTTTTATGTTTATGACTTGGACAATAACAAATTGATCGGGCAATATCCGGTAGATGGTGTCTCCGACGGCGCGCACGGTTTTGGAAAAGCGCCCAACGGCGACATATATGTCACCACACAGAGCACTGCAAAGCTTTGTCGCTATTCGGTTTCTGCCAAAGAGTTTACCGTTATCGGTGATCTGCCCGGACAGTCCGCCTCCTATGGCGTTACCTTTGACGAGGAGGGAAATGCGTATGTGGGAACCTATCCGGATGCAAAAATTTTTAAATATGATCCGGTAAAAAAAGAACTGACGGACATGGGAACCCCTTTTCCAGGGCAGAATTATGTGCGGGCTTTGAGCTATCATGGAGGTTACATTTATTGCGGCGGTTATCACAATGAAACAAAGTTTGCCCGTATGAATGTGAAAACCGGCGCCTTTGAAATGCTGGAGAATCCAAACTTTGAAGGTGTTGTAAACAAGGATAAAATCAAGCTTTATTGGTTTATGGATACCGTGCATGACGACGAGGCGGGGGATTTCCTTACAGCTCTTGTCACCCCTTTGGACGGCTCATCCTTTACGGGGATTTACGACCTGTCCAAGCAAAAATGGATTGACACCATCAATGTTTGCTATGGATACCGTACTCCTTCCACTACCGATAACGGTGTTATCTATACCGTTAAGAATTTTCCGGTTTCCGCCGGCGAAGAGGCAAGCTTTTCATCCGGCAACAACCGTATAGCAGGCTATAATCTGAGAACCGGCGAAGAGTTTGATACGGGAATCCCGTATCTGGAACCTGGGTCCGGGGACGGCTTGAGGGGTGCAAGCCTCTTAAGGCTCAAAGATCAGCAAACCTATCCGGGACTGAGTATTGTCACCACCAACTTTGAATTCGGCGTTCCCGCCATCATCAATCTGCAGAATAAAACGGTGACTGTTTTAAAAGAAGAACTGAGAAGCCAGAATTTGATCACCCGTCCCGTTAAGTTGCGCTCCATTGGCTATGCGGGGGAAAACCTGATCGGCTATGGCGGTTATAAAGCCAGAAGTGGTGGTGTTTTTAACACGGACACCAACACGAACATTGATTTTCCTATCGAGCAGGTCGAAGATGTGGAGGGAATTGACGGGAAGGTTTATTACGGTCAGTATGCGGGCGCCAAGCTGTTTGAGTTTGATCCATCGAAACCGCCCGCAAAAGGGGAAAATCCAAAGCAGGTCGCGCGCTTGAACAATGAACAGGACCGTATTTTTGACATGACGAAAGCAGGAGATAAAATCGCCCTTTCCTCCTATCCGATCACCACTTCCCATACCGGAGCCCTTTCCTTCTATGACCCGGAGACAGGGGATCTAGAAGTGGTGCGTCCTATGGACGGGCATTCCATCACCTGCTCCGTGTACAAAGACGGATTGCTGTATGTAGGGACGAATGTTTGGGGCGGCCTGGGGACAAAGCCTGTTGTGGAGCATGCGAAGATTTTCATCTATGATATGGTGAACAAAAAGATTATCAGGGAAGCGCAGCCAAAAATAGAGGGGTACGACAAGCCTATTTTGAACTATGGCGATTTGATTTTCGGGGATGACGGCCTTTTATGGGGAAATACCATAGGCGGAATATACGCCTTGGATCCGCAGACTCTGGAAGTAAAGAAATCCAAGGTGCTGGATGATAAAAGATGGCCGGATTTGATGTCCTCCACGGGGATTGTTCTGTTCCCACAGGATTTGTACCGGCTCAAAAACGGTTTGCTGGTCTCTAAGTCCAGTTCCAATGTACATTTGGTGGATCCGGAAACCCTGGAATCAAAGCAGATTCTTTCCAATGCATACCGTCTGACCGTAGGCGGCGATGGAAATATATACTATACCACTCTGTATGATTTGAGAAAAATACCCCTGTATTTTGAAGGGGAGACGGTTTCTTCGGATCAGGAGGTAACCGAAAAATTGGCGAAGACGATCGTGCTGCAGCTTGACAACAGCAAAGCTTTGGTGAACGGTACCTCCGTGCCGATTGATACAAATGACGGTTCTGTCACAGCGCGAACCATCAATGACCGCACTGTTGTTCCTGTCCGGTTTGTAGGGGAATCGGTGGGAGCTTCGGTGGATTGGGATGATGCCAGCCAAACGGTTACTGTCCGGGCAGGGAGCACGGTGATAGAGACTGTCCTCGGTGAGCAAAAAATCATTGTGAACGGAGAGGAAAAGGCGATTGATGTGCCTGCCCAGACGGTTAATGACAGGACATTGCTTCCGCTTCGCGCCTTTGTAGAAGCGCTTGGGAAAACAGTTTACTGGGATGAACGGGGCTTTATTTTGGTTGGTGACGGGATTGCGTATGACGGGCAGAAGGATCGGGAGCTCATTGACCGCATCCGGTACCAAATCGCGCCGGAACTCCTGGAGGATCTGCAAAAGGGCGGTTCTACTTCCCCGTTTATCGAGGAGTGTAAAAAAACGGTGAAGTTTGAGGCGGTCAAACTGATAGAGCAGGCCGGGACATCCAGCTGGGAATTGGTTCCATTCTCCAATTTGGATCTGAAAAAGCCTATCCAACAGATAGACGACACCAGCTATGAAGGCGCGGCAGGAGCTTATTACAAAATACCGGGAATGGTATTCGGAAAAGATGCCGAAATGCTTTCCTTCCGTCTGATGAATGCCGGTTCCATCAAGAATTCAAACTATTCAAAAAATCCGCAAACCGTTGAAATCATTGACGGCAGCGGGACAAAAGCTTTAAAAATCAACTCTCCTGTCCCTGGAAATGCAATCAATATGTATATGCCTACACTGTATTTTAACGAGACCTATACCAAGGACTGTGATTATAAAATGACATTCCTGGCAAAACGGGCGGCTTCGGCAGAAGGACAGAGTTCTGCTTTCACCGCGAGGATACGCTATGGCAATGATTCTTCCGCCAATCTGGGACAGACAACGGCTGTAGAAATCCCTGTCACTGACGAATTTATGCCGTTTACCATTAAGGTGGAGGGGAACAAAATCCCTTCGGATGCGACCTACTTTACAGGACTGTTTTATGTTACCAGCCAGAATGTATGCAATGACGTGATTTTAAAGGATATCAAAATAGAAGTGAACTTTAACAAGGATAAGTAAAAGTGAGGGACCGTTGCAGAATGAAAATTTCTGAAACGGTCCTTTCGTATTTGTGAAAGTCACCGATTCAGAAAAACACACAAATTTCATATCCGCCTAATACGATCAGGATACCCGCGGAGCACAATTCCAGAACCTTTTTTAGAATGTGATTTGTGAGGTGGCTTCCGATGCAATGCCCGCCCAAAATGAGAAAGAAACTTAAAAGCGCGCACGCGGCAGAGGTGAAGACAGGGGATAGCCCGCTGATGCTTGCTCCGATTCCTATCCCTATATTATTCATACAGAGAAGAGCGCCCAGAAGGATGGATTCTTTGCCTTCAATCACCTGTGAATGATCCGCATCAATTGTCTCGCTGTCACAGAGATCTTTTTTATGTGTGCGCAGGCTTTGCATCAACATATAGGTTCCAAGGCCAAACAAAATACAGGCTCCGATAAGGTCCGAGGCGTTCCCAGGGAGCAGCCGGCTCAGGAAACTACCCGCGGTCATCGCCAGATATGTACCGGTAAAGCAGATGAGTGTAATAAATATATTGGAGAGAAACGGGATTTTTATGTTGCGGGCACCGTAATTGAACCCGATGATAAAGCTGTCGCTGGTGGCCGATAATGCAAATAGAATAAGTGGAATCATAAGAGCACCTCCGTTAAAGATAAGTTTTCGCTTCTTTATCTTATGAGGGGCAATCGGATCTGGTGAAAGGTTGAAAAGCAAGATGCCCCGCTCCCTGCAGACGGATGAGAACCCTCTTTTCAGCGATGATTGAAACTGTCTGTGAAATGTAAAATAACAGGACAAGCTTTTGTTGAAAACAGGACGAAAACGGTTATTGTAGTCAAATAGATAGTGTGGTATAATATGCACAGGGCATATTATACAGGATGTCCGGGCTTCTCGTCCGGAACAAGTCTGGACAACCGAAGCCTATGGACAATGATACCATGAAAAGCCTTGCTTTTATGGTATCATAACCTCACAAACATCATTGGAAATGGATGTGCAACTTTTGGATCTAAAAGAAAAAATTATAAATATAATGATAGAAGAAGGAGCATTTGAAGCAGGCTGTTTCAAGGATTCTTTCAAAAATTTTAACAATGGTATTTCCTTCAGCGTCAAACTGTCTTCTGCGGTGATAGCGGAGATTGACGACAAGCCTACTTACGCATATTTTCATCATTACCGCACTGTGAATGCTTTGATCGATCGAATCCTATTGAAAGCGGGCATATTTCTGGAAAAGAACGGGTACCGCTATTTTCCAATCGGAGCATCTCAAACGGTAGGCGGGCACGATACATATGCTGGGTTATATTCTCATAAAAGAGGGGCGGTGCTCGCCGGCTTGGGCACCGTGGGGAAAAACGGACTGTTCCAATCGGAGAGATGGGGGACTGGTGTCCGACTGGGGACGCTGTTTACGGATCTCGATCTGCATGCGGCGAACGATCCGAAACCATCCAAATGCGGTGCGTGCCGCAGATGTGTTCAGGCATGTCCAGCAATGTGTTTGAGTGGGGAAGCTTTCGATATTGCCCAGCCAGAAAAGTCTCTTGTGGATCGAAAAAGCTGTTCCGATTATATGAAAAAAGCATTCCAAAAGATCGGAAGAGGTTCTGTGTGCGGAATCTGTATGAGTGTGTGTCCGTACACGCAAAAGTAATGGCAAGCAAGATGGGCGCGCCATCGGATCCCATCTATTTTTTAGTGATGTGATTTCATATGAAACGATGCAACAAAAAACGCATCCGGGAAGGATGCGTTCTTATTGGCCTTTTGAAAGATTAGACAGTGAAAGGTTTGATTTCAGAGAGAAAGGCTTCGCAGTCGTCGCTGTGCACTTCTACTTTGATTGGTTTTGACAAATCAAGGCTGAAAATACCCATAATAGATTTTGCATCGACAACGTATCTTTCGGAAGTCAAATCAACGTCAAAGTCGTATTTGCTTACAACATTTACAAATGTTTTGACGTCGTTGATGGAGTTCAACATAATATTTACTGTTTTCATAATTACCAGCCTCCTGTATTTTTATTATGTGCACAGATAAGCGCACATTATTTATCTATGATATTATAGAAAAACCTTCAATAAGTCAATAGGCAAAATGGATAAAAAAACCGAAATTTTTTTGACTAATTATATATTTTGAAAAACGGAGAAGAAATCCGTTTTTCTTCCTACATTTGAAAGACCAGAAGGATGCCTGCAGGATAAAATCAGACTGTGCCCGGGCATAGCGGCAGAATGGAGAATGAAAAATGAAAATTGGATTTTACACCCTTGGATGCAAGGTGAATCAATATGAGACAGAAGCCATCGCGAAACTGTTTACAGATGAGGGATGGGAAACCGGTGATTTCAGAGAGAGCTGCGACGCATATCTCATAAACACCTGTACAGTCACTTCTTTGAGCGATCGAAAATCACGACAGATGATCCGGCGGGCAAAACAGGCAAATCTGGATGCAGTGATCGCCGTATGCGGCTGTTACGCACAGATGGCAAAGGATGAGGTCGCAGCCATAGAAGGCGTGGATATCGTTATTGGAACAAAAGAGAAGGGAAGAGCTTACGAGCTTATTACAAAAAGTCTGCGGGATCATAAAAAATACAATATTGTTTCCGAACTGGGTGAAGAATCCTTTGAGGATATGCAGGTCACTACCTATGAGAATAAAACCAGGGCAATCATAAAAGCACAGGACGGCTGTAATAATTTCTGTTCCTATTGTGTAATTCCCTATGCAAGGGGAAGGGTGCGCAGCCGCGATCCGGAAAGTATATACCGGGAATGCTGTGCGTTGGCGGAAAAAGGATTTCGGGAAATTGTTTTATCCGGCATCCATATTTGCTCTTATGGAAAGGATTTTGAACAGTTTGGACTGGGAGAGCTTCTTCAAAAGATACACGACATTGAGGGAATCCGGCGGATTCGGTTAAGTTCGATTGAACCGAATGCGTTCACGGATCGTTTTATTCAGATCATTCAATCTCTGCCCAAAGTATGCCATCATTTTCACATGTCCCTGCAAAGCGGATGTGACGCTACGCTGAAACGGATGAACCGGAAGTATACTGCAGAAGAATATCGTCAGATTGTAAAAAAACTGCGCGCGGTTTTCCCGGATGTTTCAATCACCACCGATATTATTGTAGGGTTTCCCGGTGAGACGGAGGAAGAGTTCGAGGACACGCTTCGTTTTGCCCGGGAAATTGGATTTTATATGATCCATGTGTTTAAATACTCTGTCCGCAAGGGAACCGCTGCAGAAAAGATGACGGGGCACATTCCTCCGGAAACGAAAGAGCGGCGCAGCAAAATGTTGATGCAGCTGGCCGCTGAGTCAAAGACAGCGTTCGAAAAAAGTTATGTTGGAAAAATGCAGGAGGTTTTATTTGAGCAGCCTCATGATGGTTATTTTTTTGGACTGACGCCCAATTACCTTCATGTCTATGTGAAAACGGAAAAAAATTTGGAGGGGGAATTCCAAAACGTTCAGATAGAGAACTTTGAATCCGGAAAGCTGCAAGGCAGAATTCAGGAAAAGGAAGATCCAAACCTGTAATAATCATGAATTATTTGTGAATTATTTGAGAAAATTTCAAATAACTATTGAATTTTTTTGTATTATCTACTATAATTAGGACAGATACAAGATTTCTTGTACTATTTTACACTGCAATTAAGAGCTTATCTTTGTATGAAAAAGTTCACTGTACAATCAAATTTCTATCCTTTTTAGTTTTATTTTAGTTTTCCCTATAACTAAATATATTTACGTTGATAGGCTCTTAATGTATATAACAATGATTCCCGCAGGATTGTCCTGCGGGATTTTTTTGTCAATGGAATCCAGCAGCAAAATGCGGATGTTTTGATTGTAGAGGGTTGTATCGTGTTTTTTTCAGTTCGAAACAGTTTGTTTGGAAACATGGAGTATATTGGCTCAATTCTTTTGATTGAGACGATATGACTTTCTTAAAATCTTGTTTGTTCTCCAAACATTGTTACCATCATGTTGTTAAAATATATATTTCATAGCTATTCTTGTGTATTATTGCAACTTCAACGTTTTTCGTTTTCATAATATTACAATAAAAAAGAACCCTTTAAAATAGGTTCATGAATAAAAATAGGAAAAGTGAACATTTTAAATGTTATCAGGTTTTTGTCTAAGGATTTCCATACAGATGTGAAACTGAAAAAATCTCTTTATTTTTTCAAAAAACTGTTGACAAACCCCCTGAAAACTGATATCATATGATAGTCACATGTGAGAGACATGATGATTTTTTGATAGTGCGGGTGTAGTTCAATGGTAGAATCTCAGCCTTCCAAGCTGATTGCGTGGGTTCGATTCCCATCACCCGCTCCATTTTTATGCGCCTGTAGCTCAGTTGGATAGAGCAACTGCCTTCTAAGCAGTAGGCCAGGAGTTCGAATCTCTTCAGGCGCGCCACTATTTTTCCGGATCCCTTCAAAACAAAAAATTTGAAAGGGCTGGAGACTTATTAAATATGGTGGGTATAGCTCAGTTGGTTAGAGCACCAGATTGTGGCTCTGGGGGTCGTCGGTTCGAATCCGATTACCCACCCCATTTAATTCATATAATGGGATATAGCCAAGTCGGTAAGGCACAGGACTTTGACTCCTGCATTTCGCTGGTTCGAGTCCAGCTATCCCAACCAAAATAAAATCTGTCACAGATTTTATTTTTTTGTTTTCAGACGAAATATGGGCCATTAGCTCAGTCGGTAGAGCACTTGACTTTTAATCAAGTTGTCCGGCGTTCGAATCGCCGATGGCTCACCAGATAGTCCTGTCAGACATGAAACTGATGGGACTTTTTTTGTTTCTTGTATGCCGCGCCTCTATTTATTTCCTGTAAAAACAATTCCATTATCAGTTTTTTCATTGATAAAAATATTTTTTTGTGATAATATGGAAGAGATTTTAGGGGGGGAGATGTCCGCGATGCTGTTTCAAAAAAATACGCTCAAATTTTATATTATTCAAATTTTTGCATTTCTGTTATCGTTTTTTCTGATTGTGAATGCTATGCTTGGATTCTTCTTAAGAATGAAGGTGACAGAATATAATCAAGAAGAGATGTACGCAATTGAAAAGTTATTATACAATGGTTTTGAAAATTTAAATACGGTGATTCGTTCGGCAGAAAAAATTATCCGCGATAACGGCGCTTTTTTCCAAAATTACTCAGAGACTGGCGGAAGCGAAGAGATGGTCCGGATTGTGCAGCTGGCTAAGGAGATGATGACATACAATACATATATAGAAGACGTGGTGTTCTATAAGGTAGGCAATGACCGGCTAATTACCACGAAGGGAACCATCGATAAACGGGATTTTTTCAATTATGCCTATTTTAATGAAGACACCGGCATTGAATTTTGGGACGAAATTATGCTGAAATATAACACGCCAACGATTATACCTCTCTCCAGCTATACGGATCCTTTTGAGAGTGCCAAGAGGCTGTTTGTAGTACCAAAGATTTGCGCACTATATGACGTGGGAGTGTTGCTCTTTGTGAACGAACAGAACTTTTTGAGCTTTTCGGGTTTGTCCAGCGATGAGCTTCACGCCAAGATCAGACTGTATGACGACAAGGGATATTTGGTTCTTAGCAACGCCAATGATGCAGTCAATTCAAAGCTGAATATTGACGAACTTCAGAAAAAACCTGTAATTACGAAAAACCGCATCTACGGCAGCTATTCCTGCCTAAAGTGGTTTGACTATGAGAACAGCATCTTTTCCTTTGAAAAGTGGAATCCTTTGATGATGGGATTCTTCATCTATATGCTAGTTTTCTTCGCTGCAGTCTGTGGCGCAGGAGTTTATTTTATAAAGATTGCCGACAAGAAAGCGGGGCTTTTCGGGGGCGGCGATAAACGCATTGGTTATCCTATTTTACTAACATCTGCTATTGACAGTGAATATTACCTCTCAAATCGTCAGCTTTCAGACAGCGTTCTGATGGCAAAGGAGGGAGCGAGTTATGCGGTTTGCTGCCTTTTTTCTAATCAAAATGCTCTTACTCAAGAGGAGGCAAGGCAAGCCGGAAGACTGGGAAACATTTTTTATTGGAATTCCTCAATTTGTATGATGCTAATTACCTTTCGGGATGATGAAGGACGGCAGCGGCAAATTTCAAAAATAGCGGAATACAGTTCGCAGCATGGATTTCGTTTTGCGGAAGGGGAGTCTTTTGCCGGAATCGAGAAGCTGAATAAGGCGGCCAGATCAATGTATATGAATATTGGCACATACGAACTGAAAGGACAGGAGGCAGGAGGAAGAAACGTGCTGATTCCCTCTAACTTCCGATCCTCGGTCACAAAATTGGTTGCATCCAAAAACCGGACCGGCTTAAAGAATTATTTAACCGGGATTGTTGATGAAAACATTAAGGCCGGACTTGCTTTTGACTGCCTGTATTATCTGCTGTTCCATCTGTATTATGAACTTGCGGAGGTGACTGCTGTCGCTGACAAGAAGGAAATTTTTGAACCGATTGATGTGATGTTCTACACTGGTCTAAAGACAAACTATTTTAATTTTGATATGGGTCGGATGAAAAATGTATTTTTTAATGTACTCAACGCTTTCATGGATGAAGCGGAGAAAGGGGAAAACAGACTGGATAAGAGAGAGATTATCCGCTTTTTAGAAAGTAATTACCGGAATAATATCTATATGGAACAGGTTGCGGAACATTATCAGATGACAGGAAAGTATTTTTCCTATTATTTTAAAAAGGAATTCGGGATAGGATTCAACGAGTATTTGACACAACTTCGATTGGAGGAAGGGAAAAGGCTGCTTCTGAAAACAGATCTGTCTGTCAATGAAATCAGCAAAAAATCAGGATATGCAAACCCAGCGACTTTCATTGTCGCCTTCAAAAAATATTGCGGCGAAACGCCGGGACAATTTCGGAAAGATAATTTATAAAATTCCTGAGTTTAAAAAATCTGAAAATCTTTAAAAGCGTTGGCATATAAGGGTTTTTCCTTTTTTATGACCGGCGTTTTTTCTTTTTTTAAAATTGAGAATTATTTCTCTTTACTTTCCTTTGAGAATGATCTAATCTTAAATATATCAAAGGAAGACGAACGATTAAAATTCAAGGCTAAAAATGAAATATATTGAATGAATTGCAGAAATGGATTTCAGATATATTTGTATTTTGAAAACTGCATGACAAATAGAGTGTCATTGCAGGCACTCAAAAGGAGGTTATCCAAATAAAGAGAAATAAAAAAATAGCAGGCTTTGTTTTGAGCGTTCTGCTGGCGCTTCAATGCGGGAGCTGCAACTTTTCCAGCAGCGTCACTGCTTCCTCGGAAAGCAAATTGATGGAAGAGTTCAACGAGACCAACGGCTTGAAGCTCCCCTTCACGGATAAACCGGTAAAGCTGAGGCTGCTTACCGAGGGAGAAAACACAGAGCTCAACGATACTGTGTTTACCCGCACGCTGAAGGAATTGACCGGAATTGAACTGGAAATTATGGTTGTCCCCGGTTCCATCATGAGGCAAAAAACACAGATTATGTTTGCTACAAAACAGCTTCCGGATCTTTTTAACAACTCTTTGGACAGGAAGGAAATGGAGGGGTATGTACAGAAGGGAATGATTGCAAGCTTTGATGAAAATCTGGATAAACTCCCCAACATCAAACAGTTATTTTTTGATGATCCTGCCGCGCGGGAGGCGCTGGCAGGAGCAACTTTTAATGACGGGCATGTATACTATGTTTCCGGCTATAACATTGCCAGGGATGTGAACCATGGATTTCTGTACCGGAAGGATATTTTCGACAAGCACCAGATAAAGCTGTGGAGCAATACGGATGAATTTTATAGTGTGTTGCGTAAACTCAAGGATATCTATCCCGAATCCACTCCCTTCGCCACGAAACAACAGATGAAATTTCTGGACAATTTATCAGTAGGGTGGGGCTTGCAGGGGAGAGGCTTTTACTTTGACGAGCAGAGCCAATCTTTTCTGTACGGCGCGGTGCAGCCGGCCTTTCGGGAGATGCTGGACTTTGTAAAGCGTCTGTATCAGGAAGGACTGCTTGACCCTGACTTTCTGACCTGTACAGAAAACAGCTGGATGTTCAAAATGATAAAAGACAACAATGCTTTTGTTACCTATGATTGGATCGACCGCATGGATTTGTTTTATGAACAGGCTAAGGAGAACATACCGGATTATGATCTGCGCTTTGCACCCCCTGTGGGTCCGAAGATGGTATATCAGCGGCAATCCAAAATCGGGAATGCGAACATTGCCGTCTCCAACAATGCCAACCGGGAGTTCTCCTTAAAACTAGTTGATTTTCTTCTGAGCCCTGCGGGAGCGAAGCTGACCACTTTGGGCGTAGAAGGGGAGACTTATGTCTTCGATGACAGCGGAACGGTCAAATATCTTGGATTCCAGCCGGAAGAGATGGTTAACATTCGTTCTTTAGAAAAGAAATACGGACTGTTCACCCAATCGGTTGCCCTGCGGTATGACGACCGCTGCGTATATTATCAGTATACGCCAAAAGTCCGTGAGGTGCAGGAACTGGTTCGGCAGAATCAATATCTTACCGCCGAGCCTGTCAAGGAAGTCGGCGTCAAACCGGAATTTCGGGAGCGCTATGTGGAGTTGGAGTATGCCATCCGTGTAAAGGCTGATCAGTTTATCAGCCGGTATATCTTTGAAAGCGGTGAGCCGGAGGAAATCTGGACAGAGTGGCTGCAGACAGCGGAAGAACTGGGGATTGAAGAGGTGACCCGGATATACAATGAATCCAAAATAACCTTTTAATGCAGAAAAACATTTTGTTAAAAATAAAAATGGGAAAAGAGGGTTTATATGAAACAATTTCATAAGCTTTTTTCAGTAGTAATCACCATCTGCCTTCTGCTGCAGGGCTTTCCAGCTCTCGCCGGGCCGGAGGCAGACGCAGGGGAATACCTGTACTACAATTCGTTTGATCAGAATATGGATGGGCTGACTCGAGATCCCGGTTTTACATCGGGGGATGTCAGCCTTGCAACCACAGAGGACGGCGCCTCTGTTCTGCGCTTTCTGCGCACGCTCAATAGCGGCGAGACGGACGCTTCCTGGGGCGGCGACAGATTTTATTTGTCTGCACCTGTGAAACCAAAAGAGGGGTTTCCAAAGCTAGTGTTTGAATTTCGTTACCGGGTCAACACCACGCTGGGCTATATGTATGGACGGATGCAGGATAAAACACCAATGTATAATCCAAACAGCCCTACTGTGGCAATCTATGATAACGAGGTGTGGTCGGACATCAACAAAACCACCAAGATTGGCGACGCTCCGATAAAAGAATGGCACACTGTAACAATCATCTATGACAACGAGAGCGCCAATCGGATTATCAGGGTGGATAATCAGCCTCCTGTCACGGTGGCGGGAAACAATTACTTTAATCAAAAGCAGTTCCAGTTTCATTGGGCAAGCTATGCCAGAGGCAATGCAGAGGTAGACTATGATTATTTAAAAATATTTGAAGTGCCGGAAACCTTTACGGCACAGGTTGTCAATGAGAGAGCGGCGGAGATGGACAGCATCGCGCTGGAGTTAAACACACCGCTGGATCTGGCCGCGGCAACGGCAGATAAATTCCAGCTGGATGGAAACACAGTGACAGGGATCACGCCGGATCCTGACAACAACCTTCGCTGCACACTGGAGCTGGCGGCTCCTCTGGCGCCGGAGACCGATTACACCTTACATATTGACAATGTGGAAAATATCTATGGCGTTTCCCTCACGGGGGATGTGAGCTTCCGTACCCGGAGCCTGATGCAGTACGCAAAGGACATCGACGTTACTGCTTCCTCGGCAGAGCAGATCACGGTAACCAGCACCTTTGTCAATGAGAAGGAAGTTTTTAATCCCGTGCTGGCCGCGGCATTCTACCGCGCCGACGGTAGCATGAGAAGCTTTGAGACACAGACAAATGCGGTGGGGCTGATCACAGAGGACAACAGTGAGACCTCCGCCTTTACCAACCAGTTTGCCGTCCCACCGGACGCGGAACAGACCGACGTGCTGGAGCTGTATTACCTGAGAGGGGAGAATGTCTGGGAATCGGTTTCCGGAAAATCTATCTATACGGTTGACGGAAAGCAGGAATCCGGGTTCAGTCCGGTTGTTCCGCCCTATGATGGAACCTGCATCGTGACGGTGACACCGAATCCTGAGACGGAGGAGATCACTCTGCTGGCGGACACCGGCGAGGCGGATATCCAGCGGGAAGTGCACTTTGCGGTGTACACTGTGCCGGAACCGGAGGAAACGGAAGCCCTCGTCTACGCGGCTTTGGCAAAAACTGAGGCAGGAACAGCGGCCGCCACCTTCAAGATGGCGGATGCAAACGGTCAGTATCGGGTTTCAGCTTATATCCGGGGCGCTGCTCAGGCGGAGGAGGACAAATCTTTCACCTTCTTCAGCAAGACCATTCTGGACGGAGAGCTGGCAAAGGTAAACCAGACGGCTGATCCAAATGATGTGGGGGCTTTCATCAACGGTTACGGAGAAGCCTGTAATCTGGATATGGAGGGATTCGTAAAATTAAGCGACGCGGGCAAACAGCAAACCTATAAAGCGCTGCTGGCACTGCGGGACGAGCGGACAGACAAGGTGTTTGCATCGACTGCTGAGCTGAATGAGGATCTGCAGACTGCGGTGCTGATGGGCCGTATTCTGGACGGAGACGAAGTGGGAACTTTGCTGACAGAGAATAAAGATGTCCTTGAACTGGACAAAACCGCTGCGGAGCTCTATGCGGGCACCATTTCCAAGGGGGCGGCCAAGGCGGTTGCCGAGAATCTGTCCGGAAAGGAATTTCTTTTGCCGGCGGAGGTGGCGGAAGCCTATACCCAGCGGGTTGTCCTGGACGGAATTGCGAAGGCGGAAAGTTATATTCAGACCCGGCCTATTCTGGAAAAAATGAAGGATACCATTGGTTTGAATTTCGCCGCATACAATACACTGAAAAATCCTGAGAAGATAAGCATGGCTTTGAGCGGAAAGACATACAACGATTATACTGCTTTAAAAAGCGGATTTGATGCCGCAGTCGATAGGCAGAAAAAGACGGAAGATGACAGCGGCAAGGGGAACAGCGGCAACGGAGGCGGAGGATACCGCCCGCCCCAGATCTCTTTTGAACAGACCCCGGAGCCAACCTCCACCGCTAAACCGGAAAAGCAATTTAATGATATGGAGGGGTATGAGTGGGCGCGGACTGCGGTACTCGCTCTGGAGAAGAAGGGAATCGTCGCCGGGAAAACCGAGGACACCTTCGCTCCGGCGGATCAGGTCACCCGCGCAGAATTCTTAAAGCTGATTGTGGGCGCCTTCCGCCTGCCGGGCAAGGACGGCGAAAATCCCTTTGCGGATATCGGTCGGAACGACTGGTATTATGATTATATCTTAAACGGTTACCAAAACGGCATTGTCAGCGGTCTGGAGGCAGACCGGTTCGGTCCGGAGGAGCAGGTGACCAGAGAGATGGCGACGACCATGATCTACCGCGCTTTTCAGGCGATTGACGCAACACTGGTCAACGAGAAAAACGACTTTACAGACCGCGCTGATATCAACGATTACGCCAAGGAGGCAGTCAGCCGTCTGTGCGGGCACAATATCCTCAGGGGCTTTGAGGATCAGACTTTCCGCCCCAGCGCTGTGTGCAGCCGTGCCGAGGCGGCGCAGATGATTTACGCCGCCATGGGACTGTTTGAATAAAAGGAGGATGGCTTGTGAGACGAAAACAATGGATTGCCCTGCTTTTGGCGGCAGTGACGCTGCTTGCGATCTGCCCGGCTATGCCGGCCATGGCGCTGGAGGGCGATAACCTGAAGCAGTATGCGAATCAGCATCCCCGGCTCTTTATTGATGAGGACGGCTTCACGGAACTGAAGCAGAAGATTGTAAATAATGCGGACATGAAGGTTCTGCTGGAGGGATATCTAGCTAATCTGAATACCTATGCTGAGCAGGACGCGCCGGAGTATCACATCGCCGATCTGGAGGATCTCTGGATGCGGAATGTGGGGGATCGCATTGGCGAATTTGCCTTCGCTTACCGGATGACGGGGGATCAAAAATATCTGGACGCGGGGAAACGGTGGATTGTCACGGCAATTTCCTACCCTACCTGGGGACGGAGCGCCTATGAAAATAATGACCTGTCCTGTGCCCATATGCTGGTGGGAATCTCGGTCTTTTATGACTGGTGCTATGACGAGCTGACCGCAGCCGAGCGCAGCCAGATTGTGGATGTGTTCAAGGCCCGGGGCGGCCGGATGCGCCAAGGCTCCTGGTGGAATCAGGCGTATATGCAGAACCATATGTGGATCAGCGTCTCCGGTCTGATGACTGCCGCGGCTGCCATCTATGACGTGTATCCGGAGGCAGAGGAATGGTTTTCCTATGGCATTGAAAAATTCAACAAGGTGTTCACCTTTCTGGAGGATGGCGCGTCCCACGAGGGATATCTTTACTGGCAGTATGGGATGCAGGCGCTGGTCTATCTGTGTGAGATCGGAAACAAATTTTTGAACATCGACTACACCCAGCAGCCCTATATGCAGAAAAGCTGGGAGTACGCTCTGTATATGACTCTGCCCTTCGGCACTATGGAGAATGCGAATACCCTGGGCGTTTTCAACTTCGGCGACGCAACGGCCAGCAACGCGGAGGGTTCTTTGGCCTTTCTCTCTTACATGGCAGAGGTCAGCGACAGCAAGGTTTCCCAGTGGTATGCCAACCAGTGCGTGGATATGTATCTGAAGGCAGGAAAGATGCCTACCTGGCGGGATTTCGTCTTCTACAGCTATGACATGAAGGAGGAAGAGCCTGCAGTCAGTATGCCCACGACAAGACAGTTTGAAGAGCTGAATTATGTGTTTATGCGCTCCGACTGGAGCGGCGACGAGTCGGCCATCGCCTTCCGCTGCGGCCCTGTGATGGGAAAAGCGGCGGCGGCGGATACCTCGCCCTATGATTTGGGGACGGGGCACTCCCATTCCGATGTGAATCATTTTCTGATTTTTGCCAACGGGGAATGGCTCTTCCCCGATGACGGCTATGTGACCAACAGCTCCTTCCAGCACAACACCCTGATTGTCAACGGTCAGGGGCAATATGGGATGGGGAGCTGGACCAAGGAGGCGGTCGCGGCCATGCCCACCATCGACTCCCTGCAGGAGAGCAAGGAGCTGAACTATGTGGTAGCTAACGGCACGGCGGCCTATCCCTCCGCCACAGGTCTGAAGGAATACAAGCGGCATTTCCTCTATGTTAAGCCGGATGTGCTGATTGTGATTGACGAGGTGGAGGCAAACAACCCTACTCCGCTGGAGCTGCGGTTCCACCCGGCAAGCCAGTCGGGCTTCCAGCAGGCGGACGGCGGTTACATCTTCTTTGGCAACAACAGCAAATACGTGGTTAAGCCTTTTCTGGAGAATGGGGTCACCTCGGAGAGCTCAATGATCCCCCAAAATGCCGACAAATCCGGCGGCAAGCGGGATAAGCTGGCCATCCAGGTGAAGAATACTACCGACAACTGGGTGCAGGCCACCGCAATCTCCTGGGCGGACAAGGCGGGCAATCCCAAGCAGGTGGATATGAAACGAAATGGAAAGGAGCTGCGCTTTACCATCGACGACACCACGGTTACTGTCGATCTGGAAAAGATGACCACTGAGATGGAAAAGATGTCCTTTGACCTGAACGTGAAATATGACGGAACCTTCATGCACTTTAATGACACGCCGATCATGGAAAACGACCGGATTCTGATTCCGGTCACCGAATTTATCGACGTGATGAATATGAACACCAGCTACAATCGGGATACCAGAGAGATTCGCTTAAGAACCCCGGAGAAGGAGATCGGCATGAAGCTGCTCTCCAACAGAATGACGGTCAACGGGGAGGAGCGGACGCTGGAAGCCATACCCATCATGCGCAACGGTTCGGTATATATTCCCCTGCGGGCTATCTGCGAGGCGCTGGAGCTGGGGATCTACTATGACGAGGCGGCGTCGGTTGCGAATATCATGACGGACGCTTCGGCGGAGATTGGAATCCTGGGCATGTTTGTAAACGGTATGCCCGCCAAGCTGGTGGACGAGGAAAGCGGACGCTATGAAAGCACGATTTTTGACACCGGCAGACCGTCCATTAATATCCTGCAGCTGGTTAACGGCACCAAGGCGGATATTGCATATACCGAAGGGACATACGGCGAACAGCACATCACCCTGACCTCCCCGGACGGAAAGCAGACGAAGGAGTATATCCTTGAGACGAAGCCCTATATGGGGCTGGGCGAGATCGGTATCTCCAACCTCACCTACTCGGGAAGCGACGGAAACGTGGGGGAAAACACCATCGACGGCGACCTCACTTCCAGATGGTCTGCCGACGGGAACGGTCAATGGCTTCTGTTTGATTTCGGCAAGGAGGTTGAAGTGGGCAGAGTCTCCGCGGCCTTCTATTCCGGCCAGACCAGAAAAACCTTCTTCGAGGTTCAGATTTCCGGCGACGGGGAGAATTTCGCCACCGTGCTGGACGCGGAGTCTTCCGGAAACAGCGAAGAGATGGAAGATTTTCCCTTAAAGGAGAAGGTAAAGACAAGATATATCAGAATCCTGGGCAAGGGGAACAGTAGTAACAGCTGGAACAGTATCTCTGAAGTGGGATTTTATGCGGAATAACGAAACAATAGGAGGGTATCATGAAGATGCAAAATAACAGAAAGCTGCGCAAAACCCTGTCCCTGTTCCTGGCGCTGACCTTGTTTCTGGGATGCCTGGCGATCGCTCAGGCTTTCCCGGCGGACATTGCAGGTCAGTCCTTTGAGAAGGACGCAGAGTTTCTGCTGACGCTGGGGATTATGGAGCCCAACACCATCGAAAACTTCTCGCCTGAGGTGACCATCACCCGCAGCGAGATGGCTGTGCTGGCGGCCAAGATGATGAATCTGGCCATCGGGGAGTTTTCCGGGAATACCGGCTATCAGGACGTCCCGCCAAACTATTACGCCGCCGCCGAGATTCAGGTCATAAGTGCCCTGGGGATCATGGCGGGCAGAGGGGACGGAAACTTCTATCCGGAAGAGTTTATTACCCATGGGGACGCACTGGCGATTTGCGCCAGAATCTTGGGATACAAAGAACTGGCAGATAATACCCCCGGAGAATATCCCTATAACTATTACATTCTGGCGAGGGATCTGGGGTTAACTTCCGGTTTGAACATAAACCTGATGGAAAATATCAATCGCGGTAATCTTTCTATCTTGGTGCGAAATACTTTGGAAACAGAGCTTTATCAGGTCATGTCGGTTGCGAATGGGATGGTTAGCAAGACGGTCAAGGAAGGGGAAACCCTGCTGAGCGAATACCACAGAATCTTCAAGGCGGAAGGCCAGATTATGGGCAACGAGGTGAGCTTTCTGAACAGCTCCGCCAACCTGCCTGAGGGAAAAATCCAGATTGGCAGGCTGATCCTAAACGCCAGCGAATCCGGCATCAGCGATATGCTGGGACGCTATGTGGAGGCCTATTATCTGGAGGAAGAGGAGACGGTTATCTTCTTTGAAGAGGTTGTCAACAAGCTGCCGCTGAAGCTTGACGCGGATGACATCGTGTCTTACAGCGGTTCCACCCTGACCTATGAGCAGGACGGGAAGGAATACCGCTTCACCGTCCCCGCCAGCCTGTATGTGATATACAACAAGAAGGCAGCCACCGGTTTCAGCGCGGAGCTGCTGACTCCGGAGGAGGGATCTTTGGAGTTTGTGGACGGCGACAAGGACGGACAGTATGACGTGGTTTTTGTGGAGTCCTATCAGAACTATATTGTGGACAGACTGAACACCGCGGAGGAGATTGTGCTGTTCACCGACGGCACCAGAATCGACTGCGGTCAGGGCGGCGCCGACGTGATCTTGAAGGACGCTGCGGGTGAAAAGCAGAGCTTTGCCATGCTGAAACCGGGGGATGTAGTCACACGGTTCTCCAGTGACGATGGAAGCTATACCGAGTTGTACAGAAACGAGAAGACTTTCAGCGGCACCATCACCGCCATCTATGAGGAGGACGGCAGAATCGGCCTGACCATTGACAATGGGGAGGAAAAACCCAGCCTTTCTTACACGGACAAAGGCTTCAAGGCGCGTTATCCCGGCATTGCGGTGGGGAGCTACGGCACCTTCACCACCAACATTTACGGGGATGTTGTGGGCTACAGCGTTCAGTCAGCGGATTCTATTCAGCTGGGTTATCTGATTGCCGGCCGGCAGGAGGATACCCTTTCGGGAATCTATCAGGTGAAAATCTTCAGCGAGAAGGGTGAAATGATGATCCGCGACCTTCACGACAAGGTGGAGATGGACGGGGTGAGAGACACTGCGGCAGAAACCTTCAAAAAACTGTATGATGACGGCGACTTCAAAAACCAGCTGATCCGGTTCAAGATGAACGAGAAGGGCAGCATCACCTACATCGACACAGCTAACGGTAAAGCAGCCAACGACCCGGAGGGGGATGTGCGGCTGATCAAAATCAACCAGGGCACCTCCCAGAAATACTATTCCGGACAGATGGTGTTTGAAGGAACCACCTTCCTGCAGGCGGACACGGTGATTTTCTCTGTTCCGGCAGAACCGGCGACAGCGCAGGACGAGGATTTTGCCATCCTGACTCCGGCGGCTCTGGGGAACGGTTCACCTTATACCTATTATGCATACAATGAGGATTACAAGCAGATCAGCGCTTCCTCCCTGGTCATCGAAAGTGAGATGGGGAACAATGTGCAGTTTGCCCAGTACGAACTTTTGTGCTACATCTCCAAGATTACCACAGCGGTGAACGATAAGGGGGATGTGATCCACAAGGTTTACTACCTAAAGGGCGGCGTGGCATCGGAGGCGAGAACGGTGGATGATAAGCTGTTCAAGGATCGTTCGGTGGGAGACGCAATGATGATCAAGCTCAACGTCAACAATGAGATTTTCGCTTACCGGCTGTATTTCGACGGCAAGGAGAAAAAGCTGAAGAAATACAATGAAACTACCGGAGAATACGATGACGCTACAAATCCCAATATGTCCGATTATAACGGGCAGTACAGAACTATCTATGGTAATGTGGCATACACCAAGGGGGACATGGTGGCCATCGTGAACGGTGATGTGACGCAGATCACCGATCCCGTTGCTGTAAACGATTATGCGAATGAAATTCATAGACTGCCCCGGAATCTCTATCTGTTTGACACTGAAAAAAATACCGTGCGGAAGGCCGCCTCGGCGGAGATTGTGGACTACTACACCGATTCGAAGAACTACTGCAAAATGTTCTATTACCAAATTTACAGCCTGGACTATGACGCCATGATCGTCATCTGACAGGCAAAAAATAAAAGGGAGGATATCTATGTTGAAAAAAGCTTTTGCCGCCTTTCTGGCAACCGGCGTTTTCATGCTTCAGGCATCCTTAACGATTTTTGCAGCGGAGAGTGATTTTACCTCCGCCAATAATCCTGTGACCGTCACCAAGGCGGCGGACGGCGCTTATACCGTCACCGTTTCCAATCCTTATTTTGCCGGGGAGACGATCACGGCTGCAGTTATCAGGGAAGGGGAGGATCCCTCCGTTCTGAAAACCGATCCTAGCAAAGTGCTGTATGTCAACGAGGCGACAGCCGATGGAGAAGGCAGCGCAACGTTTCAGTTTTTTCCAAGGGAGAAGGTTCCCTTTTATGTGGCGGTAGGCTCTTCCAGACCAATGTCCTATACCGAGGGAGGCGCTACAACCTCTTACATCAAGGCGTCAGTGAAGACCTACACCGTTACGGTGTCATCGGGTGCAAACGGCACGGTAATCCCAGGGGGAACAACAACGGTGGAGGAGAACGGCAGCTTCACCCTTACAGCAACTCCCAACCAGGGCTACGAGCTGGATAAGATTCTGGTCAATGGCGCGGATACTCCCGCAAACAACGAGGGGAAGGTAACCATCACCGTAACGCGGGACACCGTCATCGAAGTTTCCTTCAAAGCAGCCGCGGCTTTGCCGCCGGAAATTACCCTTCCTGCAGAGGTTGCTTTTCAGTCTGCGGACAAGACTCAGTCGATCACCTTTGGGTAGATCACCCAAAAAGAAGGATATGAAATTATCGAATACGGAATTATCTGCGGCTCCACCTTAGAGGCGGTGCGGGACAATGCAGACAGCTGTAAAAAGTATGCCGCCAAAAACAATGCCAACAGCAAAGGACAGTTTGGCATACAGTTTAAAGGGAACTTGTCTCTCCTGGGCGACAGTTATTATATCCGGGCGTATGTGACCTATACTGATAGAACTGAACTCCATACCATTTACAGCGATAAGATTATCGCTGTAAACAACTGATGGGAGGTGTTGAAATGAAGAAAAAAATAATATCCCTTCTGGTTTTGACAGCCCTTGCGCTGTCGGTGTTCTCGGGAAGCCTGGTTCTGACAGGCGTCGCAGAGGACGTCAATGTGCTGTATTTCAACGATTTTGATACATCCTATGATGCGGGCGAGTGGGAAACTGTTTCCGGTGTAGCGTATCAGGTTGAAAGAAAAATGGATGAAGAAACCGGAAACGGTGTATTGCAGGTAAGCTTGCCATCAGGCACCGGGACGGTCGAATTAAATAAGACAATTCAAAATACCGCGGCAAATAAACCGAAGCTTCTGTTTGAATATCGGTTTCGGTTTGCACAAAACGGCGGCTGGAATGGCTATACCTCTCTGGGGCAAAAAGATCTCTATAACGATCAGACAAGGCACTGCCACGCGGTATTCAACGACGGCGGTTCAATCAGTAATACGGTGTTCGATATGGCCAATGTCAATGACAGGAAGCAGATTGGAACAATCAATGGGGCAAATGTCTGGAATACTATTTCCGTGCTGTATGACAATATTGAAAACAAGAGAACGGTGTTTATCAACGGGGCAGCGGGGGAAGAGATTGCATCCGGCAACACCTGGTCTGCAAGCGGCATGTTTAATATTTGTCTGAAAGCGGGCATCCGTGACAATGTACCTCTGGAATTTGATTACATTCGTATTGCGGCATGTCCCGAAAGCTTTGATTACACGCCTTCCGGTTCCGACGGCGCGAAGGTGGACCTGACCTTCAACAGCCTGCCGGATCCGGGCAAAATGATTCCTGCAAACTTCACGGTGGACGGCGCTTCCGTCGTGGCTGTGGAGAGAAATTATGAAAAGCCCAACACCTATACCCTGGGGTTTGAAACCCCTCTGGCGGCAGGGAATTACACAGTCACAGCCGATGCGGCTGTCACCTCGGCGGACGGCACCCCTGTCAGCACAGAGGCGAAAAGCTTTGCTGCAGTTCCCAAAGCGCCGGCGTATACGATAAATTATCTATATAACTATAATTTTATAGCCGGCGAGAATAGAAGCGGCTTTACCACGACTCCCGGAGACGGAGCTATCGAAATCAAGGAGGAGGAAGGTTATCTGCGGATGACCGGTGTGGAAGGGGATCCCTTTGCAGGTGCTGCGGTTCCTCAGATTGCCAAAAATCAGGGCTCGATTGCCGGTAATCCCAACGTGGTGCTGGAATTCCGTTACCGTACCGACGGTTTTAACACAGAAACCGATCGGCTTCAACCCTTTGTGAACTATGGGAATGCTCCCGGCGTTTGTCTCTATCACGGCGGGGTGCATACAGCAGTAAGAGCAAATACGGCAGACACATCCAAGAAGGTTGCTGACGCCGCAAACGGCGAATGGCACAATGTCAGCATCATCTATAACGGGACAAAACAGGAGCGTACCATCCTGGTAGATGGAGAACCGATGAAAACCACCACCGACGGAAACGGTACGGCAGGCACTGAATACGGAAACAATCAGACCAATACCATCTTTGCGTTCCAGTGGAGAGGTTATTTCAGAAATATCAACTATGTTGATTTTGACTATATCCGTGCTTATACCTATCCCGAATTCAGCATGAAGCTCCCCAAGGAGGAAGGGGTATCCGCCGGTGGCATTGACGTGGATTTCAGCTACTTTCCGGATGTGAGCACGCTGACCAATGCCAATATCTCGGTCAAGGAAGCGGGCACTGAGAAGGTTGTCACCACAGCGGGTAATCCGGTTTCCAATGGCACTGTCCGGCAGTACACCCTGGCGTTTGACGAGTTGCTTATGCCCAACACAGCCTATGACATTACGCTGGATGTGAAGGATATCGACGGACGACCCCTGAGCATCACCAAGACCTTCACCACCGGCGATCCGATGATGGAGATCGGTGAGCTTTTCATCGACAAAAGCGATCTTTCGGCTGTCACCGCAAGCTTTACCGCGGTGAATCAGACTGCAGCCTCTGAAAGCGGCGTGCTGACGGTGGCGGCTTACACGGTGGAAAACGGCGTGGAGAAGATGAACGCCATGGCGTCCAAAAATGTTTTGGTTGCCGCCAACAGCGGCAAGGTGACTTACACCACGGATTCCATTGACGTGTCCGCTCTGGAGGGGGATGTGAAAATCCGCGCCTTCCTGTGGTCGGGCGATAACAATCTGACCCCGTTGAAACCCATGAAGGAAGAATAACAGAGGGTGATGGTATTGAAAAAATGCAACAAGATAATATCTCTTTTCCTCTGCCTGCTTCTGGATCAGCAGGGATTTGACGCATTGAAGGCACAGACCGGCACAGGCAACTATGGAAAAATCTGGGCAGGCATCGAACAGGACGCGGATAGCTATGTGAACCAGACTCCGCCTGACTGGTCGGAGGAGATCAATCAGGGGGAAAACCTCTGGATCTCCGGTTGGGGAGAAAAGCTGTCCACTCTTTGCTTTGTCTATAAGCTCACCGGGGATGAGACAAAAAAGGCGGGCTATAAAGCTTCTGCTACCCGGTATGTGAATCGATTGATTTCCTACCCCGTCTGGGCAAGCCGGGGCGCAACCGCAAACAACGAGATGGCCGGGCAGGGCGCCTTTCTGGGGATTGCTCTGTACTATGACTGGCTTTACCACGATCTGACACAGGAGGAACGGGATGCGGCGGTCAACGCCCTCTCAGTCCGGGGAGAAGACATGATAAAGGGCGGCTGGTGGAAAACCTCCTGGCTGCAGAATCACATGATGTCCTGCTGGGGCTCTCTTTTCGTGGCTGCAACCGCCATCTATGACGTATATCCGGCCGCAGAGGGTTGGATGACCAAGATCTCCGACAACTTCCAGAAAACGCTGGAGCTGTTCCCCGCCGACGGCACTGGCTTTGAAGGGCATATGTACTGGAGTATCACCATGCGGTGGCAAACTATGGTGAGCAGGCTGTCGGATCAGTTCTTAAACACTCAGATGTTCCAACTTCCGGTTTTCCGGAACGCGGCGAAGTGGGGGTTCTACAACGCCATCCCCCGGGACGCATGGAGATACGACACCGACCAGTTTAACGGCGGCGACGCGCCGGTTTACAGCTATTATAGCATGGCAAATTTTATGGCTGCCATTGCAAGCAAGACCGGCGACCCGGTGATCCAGTGGTATGTCAACCAGTGTATTGACCGGCTTTACAACTGGCGGAACCAGATCAATGCGCCCCTTTCCTGGCAGCTAATGATCCATTATAATCCCGCCATTTCGGAGCAGGCGCCTTCGGCGGATAATATGCCGCTGGACAAAACCTTCTCCGATACCGGTTTTACCTATCTGCGCAGTGGATGGGATGGCAGCGAGGATGTTGTCGCCTTCCGCAGCGGAAGGGTGATGGGAAAAAAGGCGGCGGAGTATGTGCTGGCGGATCCTAATCAGTATGATCTGGGGGCGGGGCACCAGCATCCCGATATCAACAGCCCCGTTATCTTTGCTAATGGGGAATGGCTGTTCAAGGACGACGGCTATGTGACCGGAAGTACCGGGCAGCACAACACTCTGCTGGTGGGCGGTCAGGGCCAGCTTGGCGATCTGCCCTCCATGCAGGCGAGCTATGGCCTGAATCAGCTTGATATGAACAAGCTTTGGTATCAGGCGAATCCCAGAGTGGTGAAGATGGAGAGTTATCCCACATTCACCTATGTGGTGTCAGACGGCACTGGGAGTTATCATCCTCAGTCCGGTCTTGAAAAATTCTATCGCCATTTCGTCTATTTAAAAGAGCAGGATGCTCTGCTGGTGCTGGACGAGGTGGAAGCTCAGGAGGAGACGGATCTGACCTTTCGCTGGCGGCCGGAAGGGTCGGCCATCGCGGCTCAGGCGGACGGAAGCTATCTGTGCCGGAGCACAAACAGCAATCTGCGGATTCTCCCCTTCGCCGAGAGCGGGGCGGAGAGCGCAAGCGTCTCTCTGCCGGTCTATACCGGGAAAAATGTCACAGGCAGCGGCCAGTTTATCCAGGTGAAGAAAACTGCGGATAGTTGGACTCAAGCCACGGCGATCACCTGGGCGGCGGGCAGCACGACTCCCGCATCTGTGAAGCTGAACAAAACCCAGCAGGGAATCTATGAATTTGTCCTTGGAGACAAGGTGATCGCGGTTGACCCGGGTAGCCAGACAGTAAAGCCGGCGGATCCGGTGCAGGCGGCGTATCACTTTGACACAAAGACCATCCAGGTCAGCGGCATGGTTTCCGGCAGCACGGAAACGCCGGTGACGGCGGCAGTGGTTTCCGACAGCGGGGACACAGTGTGGAGCGGGCAAATTCCAGTTTCTGCAGACGGTTCCTATGAATCGGAGATTCCGCTTAGCGGCTTTGGGGTTTACAGCGTCAATGTCAGCCACACGTCCTATGGGAGAAGCATTTCCCTTGAGATTACGGCGGAGGAACCGGAACTGCCGGCGTTCACTGTCACGGTGTACGCGGCAGAGCAGATCCTCCGCCTGAAAGGCGAACTTGGCATCGCGCCGGAGAATCGGGTGATGACGGTGCGGCTGACTGCGCCGGATCAGAAGATCATCTATATGAACGAATTTTCCTGCAGGACGGATGGTAACTATTCCGTCAGCGCGGTGGTTGGCCCGCTGCAGGAGGGGAGTTACCGGGCGGAGGTTTACAGCGCTGCTTACGATAAGGTGCAAACCCAGTGGATCCCCGTCGCTCTCAATGGGCAGAGCGCAGCCAAAATCACCGCCGCCGCAGACGGCTATGAGGCGGTTGTCACCAACTGTACCGCCGAATCCAAAGAATTTGGTCTGATCCTCGCCGTCTACAATCAGACGGGGAATCAGCTTGTGGATATCCAAACGGTATACGAGGCGTTCTCCCCGGGAGAATGCAAAACTCTGCGGCTGACATGCGACCCCGGCCTTGAGGCGGATAAAACTGTGAAAGCCTTTGTGTGGGACGGCGATATACAGGCGGCCGCGCTGCAGCCATAAACAGGAAAATTTCCATTTTCCGATCTGCTGTGAATCAAGAATAAGAAAAAGACAAAAAGGGCACGTTTTGCAACGAGTCCTTTTTGTCTATAGTTTATTTTTACGATTCCTATTCACGAAATACTGGAATGGATGGGTGAAAAGAAAACGATTACGTTGCTGAATACGTACTGGACAAAACAAAGCAATGTGGAAATTGTCTGTAAGGTTAGAAAACAAAACTGGAAATAGCTGAGCGGACAGCAGTCGTTGCGGAAAGCAACACAGAAAAAAGCTGCGATGGCATCCCGCTTCTTTTGTTTCCCGGATCCGTTATTTTAATCAATTTGAATGAATAACAATGCAAAACATCTTGATTTTATGCAATACAAGTGGTATAATTACAGCAAAAAGGAAAATGCTTGCGTCTTTTTAAGCGAGGGAAGTGGTTTCTTATTTCATCGGATCGCTGTACGGCGCGGCACACCCCTTATTGAAAACAATTTATTAAAAATCGGAGGAATGAAAATGAAAAAGCTTATGGCATTGGGACTGGCTTTGACCATGGTTATCGCGGTCATGGCCGGATGCGGACAAAAAGACAAAGAGGTATTGACGATGGGGACCAACGCAGGGTTTCCGCCGTTTGAGTACAAAGAGGGAACAGAGATCGTCGGGATTGATGTCGAAATCGCAAAAGAAATTGCCAAAGAAATGGGCAAGGAATTGGAAATTTCCGATATGGAATTTGCATCCGTTGTCACTTCTGTTCAGTCCGGTAAAGTGGATCTGGGGATCGCAGGCATGACGATCAAACCTGACAGACTGGAACAGGTTGACTTTTCCGATACCTATTATAAGGCATCTCAGCTGGTGATTGTGAAAAAGGACAGCACAATTACTGCCGCAGATCTGAACGGCAAAAAAATTGGTGTTCAGGACGGAACAACCGGGGATGACTATGCATCCGAAACATATGGGTCTTCTAATGTGAGCAAATATCCCACCGGTATGGATGCTGTTATGGCACTGACATCTGACAAGATCGACGCGGTTATCATCGACAGCTATACCGCGAAAGCACTGGCGAAGAAAAACGCAGACATTAAAGTGCTTGATGAAGAGCTGACCAGCGAAGAGTATGCGATTGCTGTACAAAAAGGAAACACTGAGCTTCTGGAAACAGTCAACAAAGTGTTGAAGAGGCTTAAGGAAGATGGTTCTATCGACAAATTCACCGATCAGTTCGTAAAGGAATAAATCCGATTGGCTGGAAGGGGCGATGGCTGTTGCGTCGCCCCTTTTTGTTGAGTGCGGTTCCCCGGCGCCGGAAAAGGAGAATGGTTTATGTTTGACAAATTGATGGCGGATATCTACACCTGTTTTATCGACAAGGACAGATATCTTGAAATTATAAGAGGCCTTGGCAATACGCTGATCATCACGTTCTTTGCTCTTTTGATCGGCATAGTAATCGGTTTGATTGTGGCACTGTGTAAGGTTTCTGCTGAAAAGAACAAAAAATTAAAGTTTTTGGATGTCATCGCAAATGTTTATTTGACGGTCATCCGCGGGACCCCGGTGGTTTTGCAGCTGATGATCTGGTTTTATATTGTTCTGGCGTTTGCGAAAAATCCGATCCCCGTTGCAATTCTCGGCTTTGGAGTAAACAGCGGCGCCTATGTTGCCGAGATATTCCGTTCCGGCATTCAGGCGATCGATAACGGACAGATGGAAGCGGGACGCAGTTTGGGGTTGAGCTATTCCCAGACGATGCGCAAAATCATTTTGCCGCAGGCTTTTAAAAATGTTCTGCCTGCGCTGGGAAATGAATTTATCGCACTGCTGAAGGAAACCTCCGTAGTCGGCTACATTTCAGGCCATGATCTGACGCGCGGCGCTTATAATATCCGAAATGCGACATACAGCTCCTTCCTGCCTTTGGTTGGCGCGGCATTGATCTATCTGATTATTGTTATGATTCTGACATCCTTATTATCGCGTCTGGAAAGGAGGCTTCGTCAAGGTGATTACCGTTAAAAACCTGCACAAATATTTTGGCAATCTGGAGGTTCTGAAAGGGGTTGACATCCATATTGAACAGGGAGAGAAAATTGTTGTCATCGGACCTTCCGGTTCCGGAAAGAGCACCTTTTTAAGATGCCTGAACCTTTTGGAAACGCCGACAAAAGGACAAATTTTTATTGAGGGGGAGGAAATTACCGCCCCGAAATGCAACGTGGATCAGATTCGTCAAAAGATGGGCATGGTATTCCAGCACTTTAACCTGTTCCCGCATCTGACCGTGATGCAGAATCTGACGCTGGCTCCTATCATGCTGAAAAAAGCGGAGAAGGAGGAAGCGGAAAAATCAGCGCTTATCCTTCTGGAGCGGGTTGGACTAAAGGATAAAGCCAACGCTTATCCGGTACAGCTGTCAGGAGGGCAGAAGCAAAGGGTTGCGATTGCACGTTCTCTGGCAATGAATCCGGATATTATGCTGTTTGACGAACCTACCTCAGCGCTGGATCCCGAAATGGTAGGAGAGGTTCTGGAGGTTATGAAAAGTCTGGCTAATGAGGGGATGACCATGGTGGTTGTCACCCATGAGATGGGCTTTGCCCGTGAAGTGGGCAACCGCGTTCTGTTTATGGACGAGGGCGTTATCATGGAGCAGGGAACCCCGGATGAAATTTTCGGTTCTCCGAAGAATGACCGGACAAAATCTTTCCTGAATAAGGTGTTGTGAGAGAGGGCTGCCTGTATGGCGGCTCTTTTTTGATAACATAGGAAATTGCGCGGGATCGTGCGCAATTGCATGTTTCAAAAAACAGCGTGCGAAGCGCGGCTGCGTTTTTCGGAAAGAAAAACTTTTTTATTCTTTATGCAGCATTCGTTTTAATTTACTCGTTAAATTATGAAAAAGGCTGGAAAAACAATACTTAAAATGCTATACTGATAAAGAATATATTTTGCAGTTTTCACTGCAATAGATAGGGGAGATTAAAATTGAATCAGGAGCTTTTTCAAGCGTATTGGAGACAGTACAGTGACACGCTGAACAAGCAGGTTATGCCGTATTGGATAAAATACGCCCCGGATCCCAGCGGAGCCATTAATAATTGTATGGCAGAGGATGGGACCATTCTGTCCAAAGATCGGTATATCTGGTCACAGGGGCGGGCATTATGGACTTTTTCTGCCATGTATAACCGCATTGAAAAGAAACCGGAGTATCTGGAGATCGCGAACGGTCTGTTTCACTATCTCCTTCACACCGGGCGGGATGCAGACGGAAAATGGAACTATCGGTATGATGAGCATGGAACCCTTTTGGATAAGGACATCAGCATTTATGTAGACGGTTTCGTGCTGATTGGTATGACGGAATACTACCTGGCTACCAAGGATGAAAGAGCAAAACAAATTGCTGTGGAAACGTTTGAAAACACCTGGTACCGCCAACAGCACCTCGGAAGTTATCAGGTTGCACCCTATGTGATTCCCGAAGGGCTGAAAACCCATGGAGTCAACATGATTTTTTCCTTTTTTTATGACCAGCTTGGAAAGGCGATCGAAAGAGAGGATATCCGTGATGTAGGATATGAATTAGCGTTGGAGGTACTCAATAAATTTTATGTGAAAGAAAAGGATGCCATCCTCGAATTTGTCAAGGCAGAAGGCGGCTTCTCAGATACACCGGAAGGGCGGAGCTGCGTCCCCGGGCATGCCATCGAGTGCATGTGGTTTTTAATCAATATTTTTGAGGATCGCGGTGAGACCGACAAGATTCAGAAGTGCTGTCAAATTATAAAACGACATATTGAACTCGGCTGGGACGCCGAAAAAGGCGGAATGCGTTTGGCGTTGGATATCGACGGAAAAGAGCCCGTCTTCTGGGGCAAGCCAACCTACAAACCGTGGTGGGTGCAGGTTGAGACTCTGGTCGCTACTGCTTATGCATACAAGCACACAAAAGAGGACTGGTTTCTGAATATGCACCGAAAGGTAAATGAGTTTGCCTTTTCCCATTATCCCAACGGACATGGGGACTGGTATAACTGGCTGGACAAGGATGGCAACGTGGGGGAGAGCGCGGCGCTGCCGGTCAAGGATCCTTTTCATCTGCCGCGTGCTTTGATTTATCTTTGCGATTTGTTCCAAAATCAGCTGCCAAGCATTTCATATTCGTGACATATTGAAAACAGGAGGCTTTTATGAACAGGGATTACACAAAGCTGAAAGAAGATTTGATCTGCCTGGGCCTGCAGCCCGGTGATTCCGTGCTGATCCATTCCTCATTCAAGGCGATGGGGAAAATAGACGGGGGAATCCAGACGCTGCTGGACGCACTCCGCTCTGTTGTGAAGGACAGCGGAACACTGGTGTTTCCCACGCTGACCCATGCCGGCGTGACGCCTGAATCGCCTGTTTTCAGTCAGACAGAAACGCCCTCCTGTGTGGGAGCAGTCAGCGAATATGTAAGAACTTTGGGCGAGAGCCTGCGCAGCGTCCATCCTACCCATTCCTGCGCGGCTTTGGGAAAGTTAGCGGATACCTATACCCAAAGCCATCATCTGGACAATACACCAGTAGGAGAACATTCCCCCTTTTTTAAACTGAAGGAGAATGGCGGGAAAATTCTTATGCTGGGCTGCGGTTTGAAGCCAAACACCAGTATGCATGGGGTGGAGGAGGCTTTCCGCACGCCTTATGTACTGTCACCGGAACCCTTTCTCTATACCATCAAAACGCCGGAAGGGGAGTATCAAAAGCCTTATTACCGCCATTGGATTTCGCAAAACGGGTATGCACAGCGCTATGACAGGGTGATAACCGTCCTGAACCAGTTGTATATCATAGAAGGCTTGGTACACGGTGCAAAAAGCTATCTGATCGATTCGGCCGAGATGTGGAAGCAGGCATTGCAGGTTATGAAACGGGATCCACATTTCTTTGTAGATAAAATAGATGAATAAAATTTTTCACAGCAAAAATCAGAATACAAAAGACTGCGCATAGGTTGCGCTGAAAAATAAGGAGGATATCTTTATGATTACAGGTGTGGAGCACATCGGCATTTATGCCAAAGACAGCAAGGCTTTGAAGGAATGGTATGAAAACGTATTTGACTTCGAGCAGGTTTATGACAACAAGAAGGGAACTTATTTTTTAAAGCTTGCGGATAATACCATGCTGGAAATCTGCCAGCAGGTGGAAGAACCCGGAGAATTTACCCCTACCAAAGGCGGGCTTCGCCATATTGCTTTCTATGTGGATGATTTTGAGGAGATGGTTGACCGCATCAAAGCGGCAGGCGCGGAGGTTGTCACTGATGCAAAGGTTTCTGCTTCCGGGGTGAAAACCTTTTTCTTTAAGGATTTGGACGGCAACATCATGCATCTGATTAACCGTCAGACACCGTTGTTTTAATTGAAATTTTGCGGGATGGCAAGGGAAACTTGCCGTCCCTTTTTTGTTGCCTGATGGAGTGCAGGATTTGGCCTGTATTTCGGAAGGAACAAGCCTCTTCCCTACAAGGCTGAAAACTTCATTTTCCTTCTAAAATTTGCTCATAAGTGCAATTTAAAATTCTTTTGAGAGCAATGAGTTCTTTGGCGAAGACATTTCGGTTACCTGATTCAATTTTTGCATAAGTGCTTCTTGAAATATCCACTCCCTCCAATTGCAGTTTGGCCGCTATCTCATCTTGTTTCATGTTTTTCTTTTTCCTTAATGCTCGAATATTTTTGCCGATATCCTTATCTAATATAATCTTATTCACTGTGAGAATCTCCTTTCTTTTTGCTCCGATATAAGAACTTTTCATTGATTATAAATCCAAATTGTGGTATAATTGCTCCGATATAGGAGCGTTTTGAAAAAACAAAGAAAAGGAGATAAAAATGAAAAGCACGAGAGAAAAAGTAGCGATTGTCCCACATGGTATTATGGTGAAATTGGATGAAACAGAATTTCTAAATTTGAAGAAAAAGTTGATGCAGTTAATTGATAAAGGATACCGCTATTTTATTTGCAATTTATGTAGTTATACTGATTTAAGAATTCTTAATTTGCTGTTAGCTTGGAAGAAACCATGTCATTTATATATTGAATTAATCTACTGTTCTGATATTTTAGGAGTGGATGGTAGCTATCTTTCTATATTATTTTCTATGAGTTCCAAAGTAACCAACCTGGATGAGATATACCAAATGGAGGAAAAAAGCAAGTCGATGAAATATATTATTGAAAATGCGAAGCAATTTGTTATTTAGTTTGGACAACAAAGAATAAAAATACTCTGTTCTTTTTCTCAATTCACCTTGAAAAATTCGGGGAAAGCTGGTAAAATAAAAGAATCACAATAAATAAACTGGGGTAATATGTATGATTAAAAGTATGACCGGCTACGGCAGAAGCAAACAGCTTATTGACGGGTATGAGATCAGCGCAGAGGTCAAATCCGTAAACCACAGATATTTCGACTGCACGATCAAGCTGCCGAAGTATTACAGTTTTTTAGAGGATAAAATTCGGGAGACTGCCAAAAACTACATAACAAGAGGAAAAATAGAAATCTATCTGTATATCAAGAAAAAAGAAGAGGATGAAAAGGAGATCAGTGTCAACAAGGCGCTCTGTGACAACTATGTCAGCGTTCTCTCCAAGCTCCGGTCGGACTATGGCATTGCGGAGGAGATCTCCCTCTCTACCCTGACACGTTTTTCGGATATTTTCGAAATTGAGAACAAAGAGGTCGACGAGGGAAAGATAACCTCTCTCACCCTGACCGTTCTGGAAGCGGCGCTTGCCGACATTGTGGCGATGCGAAAACGGGAAGGGGAACGAATCAAGACGGATTTGGATGTGCGGCTTGCCCAGGTTGGAAAGCTGGCGGACGCTGTGGAAGAACGGTTTCCGCAGATTGTCCGGGATTATGAAAACCGTCTGGTTGAAAAGCTGAAGTCCATTTTAAACAATGTGGATGAACAGCGGATTATCACCGAAGCCGCCATTTTCGCGGATAAGATTACGACTAGCGAGGAGACGGTGCGCTTGAAAAGCCATATCAAGGAATTCGGCGCCCTGCTCACCAAAGACGGCGCGGTCGGGAAGAAGCTGGATTTCATCGTCCAGGAAATGAATCGGGAATCCAACACCATCGGTTCCAAGGCGAACGATCTGGAGACCTCGAAAATGGTGGTTGAGCTGAAATCTGAGGTGGAGAATATCCGCGAACAGGTTCAGAATATAGAATAGGGGTGACGAAATGAAGCTGATCAATATTGGATATGGAAATGTGGTTTTAGCAAACCGTATCGTGGCAATTGTGAGTCCGGAATCGGCACCCATCAAACGTATCATTCAGGATGCCAGAGACAAGGGATCCCTGATTGATGCTACCTACGGCAGAAGGACGCGGGCGGTGATCATCACCGACAGCGATCATATCATTTTGTCATCGGCACAGCCGGAAACGGTGGCGAACCGTCTGGATGACTACAATACGGAGGATGAAGTGGATGGTTAAGGGGAAAATGTTTGTGATATCCGGTCCGTCCGGAGTGGGAAAGAGCACCATTGTCAGTGAGGTGCTGCGGAAGAAAGAGGACATCTTTCTCTCTGTCTCCGCGACAACCCGTGCAAAGCGGAACGGGGAAGAGGAAGGGATCAATTACTATTATAAAACGGAAGCGGAATTCTTGAAAATGTTGGAGGAAGGCGAATTTCTGGAATGGGCCCAGTTCTGTAACAACTATTACGGAACACCGAAAACCCCTGTCCAGAAGATGCTGGACGAGGGCAAGGACGTTATTCTGGAGATTGAAATTCAGGGAGCGATGGAAGTGAAGAAAAATTTTCCGGAAAGTATTTTTATCTTTGTCGTCCCTCCCACGCTGGATGAGCTGGTGTCCAGGATCCGCAAGCGGGGTACGGAGACGGAGGAAGTCATCGCACTGCGGATGGAGACCGCGAAAAAAGAAATTCAATATGCCCAAGAATATGATTATATACTCACCAACCATTCGGTGGACGATACCGCCAACAATATCCTGTGTATTGTTGCGGCGGAACGCTTCCGGATGGAGCGCTGTATCGATGAATTGGAGGTGCTGAAATAATGCTGTATCCGGTGTATGGAGATTTGATTGACAAGACAGGTTCCAGATACGGACTTGTGATTGCTGTTACCAAGCGTGCCAGAGAATTGATGGAGGGTTCGCAGCCTCTCGTCAGAACAGACAGTGACAAAGTCATAACCGTTGCCACGGAAGAGCTTGCGCAGAACAAACTGCAGGTTAAGATGTAAGGCGGAGAGGGGGCATTCTGAAAGAATGTCCCCTTTTTGAACGATAAGCAATAGTTAACCATGGAAAGGAGGGGACAAAGAATGTATGCCCAGGTTGCACTGAATAATCCATCCTACAGCGTAGACCGCCTGTTCACCTATCAGGTGCCGGAAGCTATGGAACGGAATATAATGCCGGGGAAAAGAGTATTTGTCCCCTTTGGGGCGAATAATAAAAAATATGAGGCGGTTGTGGTAAGTCTCACGGAGGATGCGGTCGGGGTCAAGCGTGTGAAGAAGGTGCTCGAGCTCATCGACCGGGAGCCGGTTGTCTCCGAAGAGGGATTTCTGATTGCGCACTTTATGAAGGAGCGGTATCTTTGCACCTATTATGAGGCGTTGAAGCTGACCATGCCGCCGGGCTTAAAAGCGCTCTTGAAAGAGAAAGTATCCTATAAAGGGAAAGAGGAGCCCAGGGAAGAGGAGGAACTTCTCTTCTTGCTGTACCAGAACAGGGATGGGATTTATCTTGTGGATTTGGAGGAACGGTTCCCCGATGCGCGCCGCCAGGTGGAACAGTATCAGAGGCAAGGAATTGCGGAGGTGGCACTGGAATACAAAAACAGTCTGAAGGATAAGTTTGTGAGCCTGGTAAGCCTGTCGGCTGAACCGGAGGAGGCACAAGTCTTTATAGAACAAAACCGTACAAAAAAACGGGCGCAGTGCCGTGTTCTGAAAATTTTGATGGACAACAGGGAGCTGGAGATGAATGATCTGCTTCTGTTTGCGGGATGCACCAGAAAGACGATAACGCTTCTGGAACAGCAGGGGTATGTCACGGCGGAAAGGGTGGAGGTACTGCGAAACCCATACGCCCATATGGCAGGAAAGTCGTCGGAGAAAAGAAATCCTACGCCGGAGCAGGCAGAATGCATTGAGGAGATCAACCGGAGCGCCGAATTGCGGGATTCTAAGGTGTTTCTGCTGCATGGCGTGACCGGAAGCGGAAAGACGGAGGTTTATCTTCAGACAATAGAAAATGTCATTTCCTGTGGCAGGCAGGCGATTATGCTGGTACCGGAGATCGCACTGACCCCTCAGATGGTCGACCAGTTTTACCGCCGGTTCGGCGATCGGGTTGCGGTGCTCCACAGCGGTCTTACGCTGAACGAACGGTATGATCAATGGAAACGGATCAAAAACGGAGAGATTGATACGGTGGTGGGAGCGCGCTCAGCGGTTTTTGCCCCTCTGACCAACATTGGCCTGATCATTGTGGACGAGGAGCACGAGCTGTCCTATAAGTCGGAAGGATATCCGCGCTATGACGGAATCGAGATCGCCCGCTACCGCGCGAAGCTGCATGGCGCCAGTTTGATCCTGGCCTCTGCAACACCAAGCATTGTAAGCTATTACCATGCTCTCCAGGGTGATTACCGGCTGTTGTGCATGCATAACCGAACCAATGACAGCCCCCTTCCCTCCGTCTCCGTGGTGGACCTAAAACAGGAACTGAAAAACGGGAATTTTTCTCCCCTCAGTCTGGAACTGCAGGAGGAACTGCGAAAGAATCTGGAACGGAAGGAGCAGACCATCCTGTTTTTGAACCGGAGAGGATACTCCACCTTCGTCAGCTGCCGGATGTGCGGATACGTGGCGAAATGCCCCCACTGTGACATCAGCCTGACGTATCACAGCAGTGTGGATAAGCTAGTTTGCCACTACTGTGACTATAGCATTCCAAATCACTTGTCCTGTCCCGAATGCGGCAGTAAATATATCAAACGATTCGGAACCGGGACGCAGAAAATCGAGGAGGAAGTGCATCGTCTGTTTCCGCAGGCAACTACGATCCGTATGGATGTGGACACGACGCGAAAAAAGTTTGCTCATGAAAAAATTTTGAATACCTTTCGGGATGAGGGGATTGACATTCTCATCGGCACCCAGATGGTGTCGAAAGGGCTGGATTTTCCAAAAGTGACGCTGGCCGCTGTGCTGGCCGCGGATTCCGCCATGTATATTGACGATTACCGCAGCTATGAGCGGGCCTTTTCCCAAATTGCCCAGGTCTGCGGCCGGGCGGGCAGGGATGAACTTGCCGGGCGGGCGGTGGTGCAGACCTATAATCCGGAAAACTATGTGATACAAAATGCTAGGGAGCATGACTTTGTAAGCTTTTATGAGAGTGAAATAATTTTCAGAAAAGAGATGATTTATCCGCCATTTTGTGATATAATCAATATCGTCTCCCAAAGCGGAGAGGACAGTTTGGCGAAGGAGAGCATAAAAAGCGCTTACCGGATCCTCCGGGAAGAAATCCTGGCAGACGGGAAAAAGGGCGAGATTTTGAAAGTTCTTCCGCCCGGACCTGCTCCTCTGCGGAAAATAAAGGATAAGTTTCGGTACCGGATTCTTCTTAAGTGCAGAAATTCTTTTCATTTAAAGAAGGTATTCAACCGGGTGTTTGAGAGGCATTACGACCGGTTTAAAAACAAAAAAGTTTCGTTGACGATAGATGTAAATCCCACGAATATGCTTTAGGAGGTATGAAAATGGCGTTGCGGAAAATTGTGTTGGAGGGCGATGAGGTTCTCACTCGGAAATCCAGAGAGGTGGAGAAGTTTGACAAACGTCTTCACGATTTAATCGACGATATGAAGGAAACCATGTATCAGGCAAATGGCGTGGGGCTTGCCGCACCTCAGGTGGGCATTCTGAAACGGGTGGTCACCATCGATATTGGAGACGGGTGTCTGGAACTGGTAAACCCTGAGATTATCGGTGCGAAGGGAGAGAGTGAGGATGTGGAGGGATGTCTGAGCGTTCCCGGCGTGTACGGCGTCACGGTACGGCCCAAGGAGGTATTGGTGATTGCGCAGGACAGAGACGGCAAGGAAATTCATATTACAGCAACCGATCTGCTGGCCCGGGCGCTTTGCCATGAGATTGATCATCTGGAGGGAATCCTCTTCCGGCAGCATGTCAAAGAATATGTGGAAACCGAAGAATAACGGAAAGAGGGGACAGCATGAGAATCTTGTTTATGGGAACGCCGGAATTTTCGGTGGATTGTCTGAAAATGCTTGTGGAGGAAGGGCATGAGGTGGCTATGGCCGTTACGCAGCCGGATAAACCCAGAGGCCGCGGGCACAAACTTCAGGCGCCGCCGGTGAAAGAATTTGCGCTTTCCCGCAATATTCCGGTGGGACAGCCGCAGACTTTAAAAAACGAGGCATTTCTGGAAACGCTCCGCGAAGTGGATCCGGAATTGATTGTAGTGGTGGCCTATGGGAAAATACTCCCGTCCTATGTTCTTCATTATCCGAAATATGGATGCATCAATGTACATGCGTCCCTGCTTCCCAAGCTAAGGGGAGCGGCTCCGATTCAGTGGAGCATTATAAATGGAGAAAAGGAAACCGGCATCACCACGATGCAGATGGACGGTGGGATAGACACGGGAGATATGCTTTTGAAATTTCCAATCCCGATCGAACCCGATGAAACTTACGGGACACTCCATGACAAACTGAAGGAGTTGGGCGCCTGCGCGTTACGGCATACCATTGAGAAATTAGAGAAAGGGCAGCTGCAGCCGGAAAAACAGGATGACAGCCTTTCCAGCTATGCGCCCATGATTTCGAAACAGGACGGACGAATCGACTGGTCCACGGAATATCGGCAATTGTATGACAGGATACGGGGGCTGAGCCCTTTTCCGTCCGCTTATTCCTATCTCGGCGGGAAGATGGTAAAATTCAGCGCCGTAAGGCTTGGAGAACCCTGTGAAGGAAAACAAGCAGGAGAAGTTCTTTCCTATGATACGGAAAAGGGATTGGCAATTGCCGCCAAAGGTGGTATTCTCTATGCCGGGGAATTACAGTTTGAAAAAGCCAAACGGATGCCGGTAAAAGACTGTTTGAACGGACACAAAATCGCACTGGGCGATCGGTTTGAATAAATTGTGTAAAATAGGAGGAAAAAGATATGCCATATTTTTATCCGACTGATATTTATTACTTGATTTTAGTGGTACCCGCGTTGCTGGTTGCGCTGTTTGCGGACATCAAAGTAAAATCAGCCTTTTCCAAATATTCTAAAATCCCGGCGAAAGCCGGATATACCGCCCGGGAGGTGGCGCGGTTTATATTGGACAGCAACGGTCTGCAGGATGTGCAGATTGAACGGATCGGCGGTAATCTGACGGATCACTATGATCCGAGAAGCAACACGGTTCGGTTGTCTGATAATGTGTATGCAAGTACCTCGGTGGCCACCCTCGGGATTGCCGCGCATGAGGTAGGGCATGCGATTCAGCACAGTAAGAATTATACGCCGATTAAGGTTCGCAACGCCTTGGTGCCGGTCACACAGATCGCTTCTTATGCGGCGATTCCTTTGGCGCTGATCGGCTTGATTTTCGGGAATATTCTTCTGAAAGTGGGGATTATTCTCTTCGCGGTCACCGTCCTGTTCCAGCTGGTGACTTTGCCGGTAGAGTTCAACGCTTCCTCCAGAGCGATGGAAACCCTAAAGTCCAATGGATTTATGGAAAATGATGATCTGGCCGGAACCAAGAAAGTATTGAGTGCCGCGGCATTTACCTATGTTGCGGCCGCGCTGGTGGCATTGATGAACCTGCTTCGCTTGATTTTGCTTGCAAGGGATCGGAGGGACTAGAACGTGAAGGAAGAGATTGTCCCAATCTGGGAGAATGAAGGGCCCGATATCTGCCGCTTCTGTGCTTTTGCAAGGCGCCGGGAAGAAGAAACGGTTTATTGCGAGAAAAAGAAAAAGGAATTCGCCGAGGACGAAACCTGCAAAAAATTTCAGTATGACATTCTGAAAAAGGATATGCGGCGGATGAAAAAGCCGGAGAAAAAGAGAGTGACATTTGAGCTGTAGAAAAGGAAGCGTATCGTTTCGGTTTTTTGAAAAATTGCCGGGAAATTTTCAACGATTTCCCGGCAATTTTTATGTGTATGGACTGTTTCCGCTTTCATGCTTCGAACTTAAGAATGCATACGGTGCTGGAGAGGACTTTTTCCATAGGTGCGTTTAAATAGCTTGCTGAAGTAAGAAACATCATGGAATCCCAGCTGCTGTGCGATTTCGTTGATTGGAATGGAGGAATGATCCAGCAGCTCGACGGCTCTGTCCATCCGTAGCTTATTAATATATTTGATGGGCGTGGTTGAATAGATGGATTTAAAAAGCCGGATGAAATGGGTAGGAGTGATGTCTGACATTTTTGCCAGATCATTCAGGTCAATAAAATCCTTGTAATAATTTTCCTCAATATAGTGAACCGCATTTTTGATGGTGTTATACCCGTGAAGGATGTCATTGATCATCAAATGCTCTGCTAATAGATTGCGGAAGATATCATAAAGCGTCATCTTGGTGCGGAGGCGGTAGCCAAAGGTTTTGGATATCCAACCCTTTTCCAGGCTTTCAAAAAGCTTGGAAAACTTTTCAGGAAACTGAAGATTATAAAGGGATTTAAAGGGATAGTCGTTCGGTCCATCATTTCCCAGTGAAAACATTGCGCCAATATAGTAAAATTCAGAGGAGAGACTTTCCGACTGATAACTAACTTCGTTGGGAACATAGAGAATTTGATTCTTTTTCACAGTGATAGGAGCGCCGTCAATATAAGCAATGAATTCTCCCTCAAATACAAAGAAAAGCCGGTGAAAGGGGTTAACCTTAGGGGTATGCTTCCAGCTGTTTGTCAGATGTTGATTAAATACAGCATCGATATATGTAATATTTAAATCTGATTCGGCATATCTCAACATATTCTCATTGTTGGTTTTCATAATATTGTGCTCCTTTCCCAAAAATACACCTTTATCATAGCAGATAATGATATTGTTGTCAAATAGGAAATGAAAAGGAAAATGTTTAAAAAATACAAAAAATACATAGAAAATCTATTTATTTATATAAGGAAAGATATTATAATAAAAATAGAACAGAAAAAGGAGAGGTGGAAGGTATGCCGGAAAGATGGAGCAAGACATTTGCTGTGGTTTTGACAGCAGTATGTTTTTTAAATTTACCACCATACAATGCGGCAGCTGCGCAGAAGGAATATCTTATCAATGAAACTTTTGCAGAGGAAGCTGGTCAAAAACCCTCAGGATGGATCCTCAAGGAGAGCGGCGGGGCGATATCCATTGGCTCGGCAGCCGGTACAACACAGGACAGCAATGCTTTGAATCTATCGGACACCGACAAAAACGGTTCTTCCGGAGTTGCGGCGATGCTTCGGTTTTCTCCTCAAAAGAGGACAACCGCATTTGAAACCCGATTTAAATTTGATAAACAGATGGGAGATCTGTCCTTTGTCATAGGAGGCGGTTCTGCAGAAGCTATACGGATTACCGCCGGAATGGACGGTATTTTTACCAGCACTGCGGGAAACGGAACCCGGCAGTATACCAAGTCCACCGCCAAGCTGAACAACTGGAACAGCATCCGCATTGTCATCAATCCGAACAAAGGGACTGCGGATGTGCGCATCAATCAGGAACTGGTTACCGGACTTTCCACAAAAGAAGATTGTTCTTCAAGCGGCCTTGACTATCTGCTGTTTAAGACGGAAAAAGGGACGCCGAATATATTTGTCGATTTTGTTACCGTGGAGACAGGAGACAATCTGAATGCACAGATACAGCCAATCCAGGCTCCAATTGTGGAGGATCCAAAGCCCAGACCGGTACCGGATAGGATCAATGTCAATTACAATGGCGAGTATATTTATTTTGACTATCCTCCTATTATGATAAACGATCGGGTAATGCTTCCCCTTCGGAAAATTTTTGAACTTTTCACCATGCAAGTGGATTGGAACCAGGAAACCAGAACTGCGATTATCAGCAATGAAAGCTGCAGGATAGAAGTCACGGAAAACAGTGCGACCGCGAAAGTCAACGGCAGCGAAAAAAATTTGGATGCCCCAGCGCCTGTGATAAACGGCAGGATGTATGTGCCGGTACGGTTTATTGCGGAGAGTATCGGTGCGCAGGTCGACTGGGATAATGAAAACCAGACTGTCATTATCAGGCGATAGGAGGAGAGGAAGAATGAAGAAAATAATATCTGTTTTTTTGACCGCTGCCTTGATTTTCAGCACGGTCCCGGTGTCCTCCATCGCCGCCGGCGAGCTCAAGTGGGAAGACAGGGAGAGCACCTTCAAGGCTACCGGGCAGGAGTGGCAGTTCCGTCCGCCGGTTCAGTATGTAAGCGAGCAGAACCCTCCGGATTTTTCCTGGCCCAAAGTCAACGGAGCTTCCGGTTATGAGTTGGTTGTCTGCCGGGATGAACAGATGACCGATATCGCCTATGAAAATCGGAATCTGGACAGACATTACTACAATTTTTTGGTTGCTTTTGAGCCGGGCGTTTATTACTGGAGTGTCCGGTATAAAATGGACGGAAAATTTTCCGAATGGACAAAGTCCAGCCGTTTCATCATTACGCCGGATGCTCCGGCGTTCACGGTAGACGATATCGACACAATGCTTGAAAAGCTTCCAAAATCCCATCCTCGCATTGTCCTCAATCAGGATAATCTGCCGGCATTCCGGGAGATGGTAAAGGGCGACGGCAAGGATATGTATGATGCATACCGCGTGCAGGTGGATAACGATTTAAAAAGTTCTATCCCGGAGGAGCCCACAGATGTGGCTTCTCTGAGAAGCGTTTGTATGGGATATATGTATCTGATACAGCGTCTCGGTATTGTTTGGCTGGCAGAGCAGGATCTAGAAGTTGGAAAGTTTGGTGTGGAAGCGCTGATGAAGCTGACGGAATGGGATCCGAACGGGGTTGCTTCCTATGCGAATCAGGATCAGGCCTTCCGTGATATCATCAAAGGGCTGACCTTTGGATACGACTTTTTATATGATCTGATGACAGCGGACCAGCGGAAAAAGGTGCTGGACGCATTGCAGACAAGGATTATTACGCTGGAGCATCCTACCGACGGTCTGGTGGGAGATGCTGCTTACCGACTGGAAGAAAGCCCGTTCATGTCCCATGGATTCACGGCAATCCATTACCTGATTGAAGCGGGCTTTGCAGCTTACGGCGATCTGCCGGAGGCCGAGGCTTATCTGCGCAAATATCTTCCGATGTACATAAATATTCTTCCCCCTTGGGGAAATGAGGACGGCGGATGGTCGCAAGGAGTAGGCTATGCGGGGGTTTCCCTGTTTGAGGAATCCAACATTGTTTATACTCTGTATACAAATGGCATGACCAATATGTATAACAAGGCGTTTCTAAGAAATATGTACCGCTATCCGCTTTATAATCTAGGGCTTTCCACCGGAGCGCTGTGGGGCGACGGCTCCACCGGGAAGACGGACGGTAACTGGAGCATTGTTTTAAATATGATTGCCCAGAGCGAGCAGTCAGGATATATGAAATGGCTGATGGAGAAATTCGGAAGTTCTCTGATGCTCTACTTTTCAAATCTTTATTTGAATATGTTCCAGGCTCCGGAGAGCAAAGCGCCGGTGGATCTTCCCCGCTCCGCTTACTTTAAGGATATCGGCTGGGTATCTATGCATTCGGACCTGACTGATATCAACGGAAGAACCTCTCTGTACTTTAAATCCAGTCCGTATGGATCCCACAACCACTCCCACAATGATCAAAACGGGTTTACGGTGAGTGCTTACGGGGAATCCCTGGCGATCAATTCCGGATACTATGATGCCATGTGGTCTGATTATTACAATAATTATTATAAAAAAACCTATGCCCACAACTGTATTACAATGGACGGCGGTGTGGGGCAAGCACCCAACGCCAAAGGTGCCAACGGGGACATCGTCAATTATCTGACCCACCCGAATTTTGATTTGGCAAGCGGAGATGCAACTGCGGCTTACAACTTGAAAACGGATATGACAACAGGAGTTGTATCGGAGGATGTCAAGGCGGACAAAATGAAACGGCATATCATCTATGTCCGGCCCGATTCTTTTATCGTTATCGACGACTTAAAGCGAAACAATGGGGAGAAATCCTCCTTTGAATGGTGGCTGAACGCGTCGGATAATATCAGCTTGTATGAGAGCAAAACCGGAGCAAGAATTACAAAGGGCAGGGCGGCTCTTGATGTAAAAGTTCAATATCCGCAGGATATCAAGGCTAGCTATGCAGATATTTTTTCCGGTCCTGATTTGGTCGCTTTCGCACCCAGCGGCTCCTATTTGAATGAAAAGGTGCATAAAAAGGTATGGTTTTCCACGCAGCCGGCAGAGCAGACGAAGATTGTTACCACAATGTCAACCCATAAAACAGATGAGGAAGCTCCTTATGTGAAGTCCGCCATGGAAGGCAATGTAAATAAGCTGGAGTTTGAAGATGGTACGGTTGCTTATGTGAGAACAGACGAAGCCGGAAAAATAGAGATAGAGGGTATTGAGAGTGACGGTCTTGCCGTGGTCAGGAAAAAGGACAGCTATATGGTTGTGGACGCAACGGTTTTTCAGGTCGACGGAAAAGAGATTCTGCGTTCGGATAAACCGGTCTCCATTACATGGGGTGACAATGAATTGGGTGTATCCGCCTATGAGGACGCACAGATTGAATTGTCTATCGGGCAGGTTGATTCCATAAAGAACGAGAAGACAACGGTGATTGAAAGAAATAACGGGGCTTACGGCTTTTCCTGGGACAATACCGAAAATGGAATTACAGCAAATGTATATAAAGGCTTTTACTCCTTCTATCTGAATGGAAAACCGCTTCCTGGAACGGAAGCCAATGACGTCATGCTTTCGTATGAGATGGACGGAGTTTCCAAAGAGATTACCATGAAGGGCTACTACAATCACGACGGAGAAACCGTTTTGAGCGGAAGTCTCGGCAATGAGGCGGGTTTCTATACCGTGGAAGAAATACGGGATGTCAATCTGAGAAGCGGCGCCAAAGCAGGCGAGCTTTTAATGCTTTCCAATGATGAAACCGTCTATGCGGAGGGAGCCCAACCTTATCTGAAACTGAAATCCGCAGCGGGGGGCGAAAAGCTGGAAGTCGAAAAAATTGACAATCCGGAAGAATTCCGGAAAAAGTGCTCTGTGATTGTGGAAGCGGAAAACTTTTATGAAAAATCGGGCGGCGGTGTTCCCTATACTACCAGGAGCTTTCTTTCCGGCGGTGCGGGGCTTACCGAGTTTAATACCTTCGGTGATTCCATGAGCTGGAAAATAAAAGTTCCAAAGACCGGAGATTATGATTTGGTTATGAAGTATGTTGGATGGGATGGCGCAGACGGAGCAATCCAGAGGCTGTTCCAGATAAACGGTGTTGTGGGCACGGCGTATCTGCCGGCGACAAACAACTATGGGCAGAGTGAATCAGAGTGGATCGCAAGCCGGGTGAAAGCAAAAATTCACCTAGAAGAGGGCGAGAACATCCTTACGCTTTATCCGCAGATGGGCAGCTGGAACTTTGATTGGATTGGGCTGGTTCCCTCCAATGAGTAAGGAGGATGATTCGAAGAAATGAAACGTTATTGTTCTTTCCTTCTTGTACTTGTCCTGTTGTTGGGGATACTTCCTGTTTATGCGGCGGAAGAGGATCTTTCCAATCGGATTACAGTCGGAAGAGTTCGCTTCTATCAGAATGATCAGGAAATCCGTACATTGCACACAGGCGACGCGGTCACGGTGAAATGCGAGCTTTGGAATAAAACGCCGTACAGCGGCGGTCAGGACGCTTACCTGTTTTTGCAAATCACCAGAAACGGCAAAGTGATTGACCTTAAAAAAACAAACACAACCCTTTATACAAACAGTGGTACCCACAGATTAAGCGTGACCTCCGATCCCATCGGAGACATCGCCGGCTGTGAGGTGGAGGCGTACGTTACAGCGGATCCTGTCACCATGCTTCCTCTGGCTTCCCCCGCGAAGCTGGGGAGTACGGATGCCAGACTGCATACCATCTGGTTAAATGGCCAAGAGTTTTCCCTTACGGACGGTGTCTATGAATACGAGTTTGAAACGGCAGACAAAACGTTGCCTTTAAAGTTGGTCATAGAGCCGTACGATCAGGGAACAGGACTTTCCGTTTCGCAGGATAAAGGTATCATGAGAGTGACAGCAACTTCTAACAGCGGTACTGGAAGCGTGCAGTATCTCTTCCAGACCAATCTCCTGAAATGGGAAGACAGAAGCAGTGTTTATCGAACGATTGGTACGGAATGGCCGTTCCGGCCGGAGAAAGACTATCAAAGCCGGCAGAATCCTCCGGACTTTTCCTGGCCGTATATCCCGGAGGCGGTAGCCTATGACTTGAAGATCTGCAGGGATTTACAGCTACAGCAGATCGCTTATCAGGCAACAGGTTTGAACACAAATTACTATAACTTCCCAGCCCCTTTTGAATCGGGAACTTATTATTGGAGTGTTCGATACCACACCGAAAATGGTGTGTCCGCATGGACTGAGGCGTCCCGATTTCTGATCCTGCCGGATGCGGCAGAATATAGGGTGGATTCCATTGATACGATGCTTTCCAAAATTCCCGCGTCCCACCCGCGCATTGCGGTAGGGCAGACAAATTTGGAACAATTCCGCAAACTGCCCGGGGGGCAGAACTATGCCGATGAAATGACGGCCAATGTTCGCGCTTATATGAAAGAGCCCATGCCGACGGAACCAACAACAACCGAGGATTTGCGGACGCAGATCGCGCCTATGACCAACCGGGTGAACAGCAGCGCGATCTCCTATCTGCTGAAGCAGGATCCCGATATTGGCGCATACGGTGTTTCAGTGCTGCTGTCACTGGCTGCTTGGGATCCGCAGGGAACGACTTCTTACGTCAATCAGGATCAGGCTTTCCGCGATATTATGATTGCAATGGTACAAGGGTATGACTATTTATATGATCTTTTGACACCGGAACAGAGACAAACAGTGCTTTCTGCTATCCGAACACGTGCGATCACCTTGGAGCACCCCACGGCAGGTCTATCGGATGCGGCATACAAGCTGAAGGAAAGCCCGTATATGTCTCATGGGGGAACTGGACGGGATTATATTCTGCTTACCTCTATCGCTCTGTATGGAGAATTGCCGGAGGCTGAACAATGGCTGCGGGAATACCTCCCAATGTATCTGAATATGGTTCCCGTCTGGGGCAATCAGGATGGAGGATGGGCGCAGGGTACTGGATATGCCGCTGCATCCTATACAATGGGCGAGGATTTAAGGTTTACCCTGTACACCCATGGCATAGCAAATGTTTACAACAAGGCGTTCTATAAAAATATTGATAAATTCGGAATCTATTTCGCAGGGAAATACGGCGGGGCGGAATTCGGCGATGGTTCGACCGGAGCTTTCTCGCCGGATTGGGCGCTTATCTTTAAAACGCAGGCTTACCTGCTGCAATCTCCTTATTCGGCATGGCTGCGAACAAATTGCGGATACGGAGCGGCAGGAACCTACGCCAACTATTATATGCTGTCCTTTCCGTGGCCTGCGGAAAAATCACCGGAGGAGCTCCCGAAAGCGGAAGTGTTTCCGGATATCGGCTGGACAGCAATGCACTCCAGTCTGACGGATTATGACAATCGGATATCCGCCTACTTCAAATCCAGTCCCTTTGGATCCTACAATCATTCCCATCCGGATCAGAACTCTTTTGTGATTCAGGCCTATGGGGAAAGACTGGCCATTGACAGCGGATATTATGATTATTATTTTTCTCCCTTCGATCTGGGCTATACCAGAAAGACATATGCCCACAACGGGGTGACGATGGACGGCGGGATTGGGCAGGCACCGACCGTTATGGTGTCAAAGGGAGACATCACTGGATTTGTCCATCATCCTTCCTTTGATTTGGCATCGGGGGATGCGGCGGAGGCCTACAACTATGCTCTCAATTACAATACGGGTATTCCCACCGCAGTCAACCGGCTGGAACGGGCAAAACGGCATTTCATTTATCTGAGACCGGATACCTTCCTTGTCATTGACGATTTAAAGAGAAGCGGGCAGGAGACCTCCTCCTTCGAGTGGTGGCTGAATGCGCTTGCGATTGACAGCTATACGAATCAGTCCGCATTCATTCAGCAGGGGAGGGCGGCCATGGATACCGTTATCCAGTACCCCTTAAATATGGCGGTGCATTACAGTGACAAATTTTCCGGACCTGACGGAGCGGCATATACGCCTTCCGGAGAATATGCGTATCAGCCAGTGCACCAGCGGGTATGGTTTTCCATGCCGCCGGCAAACAGCACGAAAATCGTTGCAACCATGTCGGTGCATCCTTCCGGTACGGAAGCGGAAGCGCCGTCATCCATACAAATTGGAAACGCATTGAAAATAAGCTTTGCAGACGGAACAACAGCTTATGTGAAGACTGACAGCGCGGAACGTATGACAGTGGAAAATATCACGACAGATGCAACCGCAGTCATTGTAAAAGACGGAAGCTATCTGATGGCGGACGGAACCTTCCTCACAGTGGACGGGAATACGATCTTCCATGCGGATAAACAGATTTCTGCAGCGTACGGCGGCGGACAGCTGAGCATTTCCTGCAGCCAGGACGTGGCTGTGACCGTGGATACAGCACATGGAATTACAGCGGTGACAACACAGGAAGGGAAGGAAATCCCCCGTCTGGACAACAGCTATGGGATCCAGTGGGATATCGGTGCAGCAGGCTTCACAGCGAAACTATTTAAGGGTTTTTATACATTATCTATTCAATAAATAGAAAGTGAGTGATACCATGAAAAAAAGGTTCTTAGGGTTATTTTTAGTGTTCGCGATGCTCTTTGCATGCGTGCCCGGGATGGCAGCCCGGGCGGCCGGCACAGATCTCTCTGCCAATGTCAAGGTGACCGATTTCCGTTTCCTGGTGGACGGCACCGAAACCACAGTTTTGACACCGGGAAAAACAGTGACAGCTGAGTGCAAACTGGAACGTACCGCAGTCGGTACAGGTGCACAGAACTACTGCTTTATTCTGCAGGTGATTGACAATGGAAAGCTGATTGACCTGAAAAAGATCACCGGCTCCATTTCTGCTGCAGACGGCAAAAAACAATTTCCGTTGCCAGCGCGGCGCTGGGACAGGACACAGCAAAGTATGAAGTTGTAGCTTTGCTGGTTTCCGACATGACAACCATGGCACCTTTGGCGATGCCCGCAAACTTTAAAAACAGCACCTGCGATATCGCTTCTATTACGGTTGCAGGAAACAAGGTTCCTTTGGAAGCTGGGAAAACCGACTATTCTATGGATCTGAATATCATGGAAAGTGAAATGTCTCCTGCAATCGAGGTTATCCCCTATGATCTATCCACTGATATCACGGTGAACAATATTTCCGGCGACAGCGGAACAGCGACGGTAACGGCTGTGTCTCACGACGGGAAAGCAACCGTACAGTATAACATCGCATTGAATATCACAACGCTGAAACCGGCCTCCCTCAAAAGCGTCACGGTGGACGGAACACCGTTGGAAGGCTTTGATCCGAACACCTTGGAATATCGCATCAACGGAAAAACAACCGTTCCTGTCATCGCCTTTGAAAAAGCGCTGGAAACAACGCAGACAACCGTGATCGCGGCAACGGAACTGCCCGGAACCACCGTTGTCAAAACCAAGGCGGCGGATGGAAGCGAGCTCACTTACAAATTCCAGTTTACGAAGACGGTTGAGGTTCCGGTAAGCAGCGTTGCAAGATCCCTTGATTTCAATGGATATAAGGTCTTGCAGCTCGCCTCCGAACCGGCGGCTTTTCCTAATTTTCAACAGGTTAACGCAAATCGGCCGAACGGCCCCGAAAATCAGGATTATACCTATGGTACCACAGGGCAAATGATGCTGATCAAGAAAACTTATGGCTATTTCGGATTTAAAACCAATTTGCCTGCTGGTGTAAAAATTGAAAAAGGGGAAGTAACCTTTACCTTACTGGCGGAGGACAGAGCGGATAATTCGCTGTCCGGCGCTCAAAAATACGGCAATCTTCATCTGGACGTTTATGAAAATACCGACATCGCCTGGACAGAACAGCCCACCGGGGAATATCGGGATGGAATCATCAAACCCGCCTATACCAGCTCGGTCATCAACAATGAGGTTGATATACCAGCGCAAATGGCAAAACAAACCTATGAGCAAACGATCACCTATCAGGTGGATCCGGCAGGATTGCAGGGGAAATCTGTCATCGGACTTGCAGCGGAAATCAGAGAGCCATCCACCTCTTACAATTCGTTTATCACGATACCGCTGAACAATACAGAGAAACTTCCCAAGCTGAAGCTGACTTACTATAAAGACTATGTGGAACCGGAAAAACTGGCCTTCGTCACCTTTGACGGCAAGGCCTACGGCTCTTTCGATCCCGACACACTGGAATACAAAATCCCTTCCGCGGACGGACAGACCGCGTCTCCGGTTATCGCAGCAACAGCAGGCGCTTCTTCCACAAAGGTAACTGTAAAACAGGCCTCCGGTTTCCCAGGAAAAGCGACGGTGACAACCGAGGCTGCGGACGGAAAAATCCTGACTTATACGTTTCTCTTTATGAAGACGGTTGAGGTGACGCCAGTCGCCGCGGCCGCGTCCTTTACAACCGGTCAGCGAGAGCATCTGGGCGTCGCGCAGGGCACAGACGTCGGTACCTATCTGTATGATAAAAAGCTGGCGGACGGATCCGCCGGACGGATTAACCAGCCCGGAAGGATTTTTCTTGCTAACGGCAGCTTTGACGACAAGGCACATTTGCTGTTCCGTCCGGAAATTCCATTGGATGCAGTGGTGGACAGTGCGGAACTGGATTTAAGCGTATCCGCGCTGGGTTCCATCCGTCATATTGACGTTTACGAGAATACAGATACCTCGTGGAAAGGCAATGCAACCGGTACAACCGAAGAGGCAGGTCCGAGCTTTGATTCCTCCAAGGTTCTGAACAGTGATATCGAGATCAAAGCGGATCAAAATTATTATCGTTATACCTATCAGTTGGATCCTTCTCTCGGCTTTGAGGGGCGCAATGAGATATCCTTCACTGCGTTCACGAGGGAAAGAGGAAGCTGGAGTAATTATGCGGTTCTTGAGTTAAGAGAAGGATTACAGCCGACTTTAAGGATCAACTACTACAAGGAAGACAGCACCGCCGAAGAAGGTCAGGTCACTGCGGTTACCGTCGGAGGGAAAAGACTGGAGGAGTTCAATCCGGCGCAGTATGAATATGTTATAAAAACGGATGCGGGCGCCACGGAAGCGCCGGAGATCCAATATGCTCTGGCGGACAATACCACCGCAACCTACACTCCGGCGACGGAGCTGCCCGGCACGGCCACGATCGTGACATCGGGCGGTCTGACTTACCGGTTTAAGTTAGCCAAGACCATTGCGGTTGCCCCTACCAAGATCGCACAGAAGCGTTTTGACGAGCAAGAGGCAGGAATGCCATTTCAAACGGGGAACAACGGTGACTTTGAAAGCTATACAGGAATGAATTATGGATTTGTTCCTGGTACAATGCTAAATCTTAGCCGGGGTTCTGCATATGATGGACAAACTTCATACAGCTTCTTCTATTATGATACCGCTTTAGCCTCGGACTGTGTTGTCTCGGAGGCTTCATTAACGGCATACTTAAGAGCGGTTAACGGTAAAGACACCGCGACACCTTTGCATATAGATATTCTTGAAAACACAGATACTGGCTGGGTGAGCAATCCTACGGCTTATGCGGTTGCAGGTTCATTCCCGGCAGTGTCAGCGGACAGAATCAATGTAAGCGACAATGATTTACCGCATGCGACTGAGCTTAGCGCAAAGACCTATCAGCTGAAACCGGAGAAGATTTCTGGCAGAGCTTCCTTTGGTATTGCGGTTCGGACAAGAGAATATTGCAGTTCTATTAGTGATCAAAAGTATACAATGATCGGTGTAAAATCAGCACAGCTTCCGGTTTTGGAACTAACCTACTATAAAGACTAGAGGAAAGGAGTGATAACAATGAAAAGAACGATATCATTCTTCTTGATAACTGTGCTTCTTTTGTCTTTCACATCCTTTGGAACGGTTTTTGCGGCAGAGCCTACCCTTCAGGCAGTCATGAACTGGGATGACTTGGATACCGGAAGACTGACGGTAATCGGAAGTTTCCCGACCGAGTATGCGGGCAGGAAAATTATCCTATTTGTGACAGATCCGGCAGTGGATTTAAACGATTCCACAATTGCGGACAGCGAAAAGTATTTTGGAATCCGTCAGGGATTCATCAACGAGGACGGCTCTTACCGCTTTGATAATCCGTTTTATGCGCGTCCCGGCATCTATCAGGTCAATGTGATTGCGGACACTATGGTCACGCCGATTACAACGCCTTTGACCGTCACGGGAACCTATTATGATTTCGCGGTGACTGCAAATCCAGGCGGAACGGTTACACCCAGCGGAACAACACAGATACTGAGAAATGATTCCGTCAGTGTAAAAATTATCTGTAATGAAGGATATCATATAAAGTCCATCACAAAGAACGGCTCCGCACTTCCGGTGCTGAATGAGTTTGACATTGACGCGGTCACCGAAAACATCGCGTTGGATGTCGTGTTTGAGAAAATTCCGGATGTCAAACCAAGCTTTACGCAATCTTATGAAACCTATGTGCCGGCAGAGAAAGAGGGAAGTGTTACCTTCGGCAGTATTTCACTCGGCTCTGGCTGGACAATAAAGGACTATGGGATTGTATATTCCGAGACAAACCCTAGCCCGATGCTGGACGGTGCGGGCTGCGTAAAGCTGCCGCACAAAACGCCTATGAATCGTAAGGGGCAATACGGCATTCAGCTGCAGGGCAACTATTTGATTGGAAAATTATATTACACCAGAACTTATGTAACCTATGAAAAGGACGGGGTAACCGATACAACATATGGTGAAACGGTTGTAACCAATTTGCAGTAAAGAGAACCAAGAAAAAAGGGAGGCAGGATGATGTACGGACTGAGACATTTCTATCAGACGGCGGGCCGCAGAATTGCGGCCGCTGCCGTTGCGGCGGCAGTACTGTTGTCAAGTGCGGTTTTCACCGTGGCTGCCGCGGATCCCGATCCGGCGGCGAAGGTAAAAATCGTCAGGGAAACCGATACGGTATCTGGGGACATCACACAGAAAATACAGGTGACCGGAGCATTTCCGGTTGATTTTGCAGGAAGAAAGGTGACTTTGACGATCTCGGATCCGAAGGCAGCGGAAGGGGAAGACTTAGAGAAATATCTGGGAATCCGGGAAACTGTTATTGAAAAGGACGGCAGTTTTACATTTCTTTGCCTCTTTCATGCGCCTGCCGGCGATTACCGGGCATCTATTATGGCTGATACGATGGAGAAACCGGTCTCTTATGATTTTTTTGTATCCTCCATCGATGACATTATGGCGCTCTTTGAACAGCTGGAGGCAGGGTCGCTAGATAAAAATACATTGCTTGACAAACTGGATACACAGCACAGAGAGCTGGGGTTAGATGGTACCATATATAAAAGTCTGAATCAGCTTGGGAGGCTCTCGGTGTGTGAGGCAATCATCAAAGATTTTAAGCAGTTTACAGTGGACGCGTTTGTGACCTTTTTTGACACAGCCGTGATTGTAAATGGGCTTGACACAGCGCAGACAGAGGATACGGTGAAAAATATCCTCGCCTATTATGATAAAGAGTATATTAAATTGAGCGGGGAGCCGCTTTACAGTGATTATAATGCGCTGGATAATAAAAATAATGTATACAGCGGAATGCTGAATGAAACATACGGGACACTCCCGGATGTGAGAACGGCATTTAATAAAAATGTAGTGTTTGGATCTTTTAAGTCTATCCATTCCAGTTCGCAGATAGGTGGATTGATTGAAAAGTACAAAGACTATCTTGCATTTGATCCATCCAATTCTGTTTATCTCAAATATAAACAGAAAATCGAAAATTATCTGGGAAAAATGATGTCCCAATTCCGTTCTCTGGACCAAATTATTGAGAAACTAAACGATATCATTGCGAATCCCACGAAATATTTCCCAGATCCGACTAACGTCGGCGGAGGGGGCGGAGGCGGAGGCGGAGGTTCCTCTTCCAAACCTTCCGGAACAGTGGAATTAAATCCGGATATCGGCCAGACGGAAATACCGGATGACCTGATAACCTCCAGTGGATTTCAGGATGTTCCGGATGATTATTGGGGCAAAGAGGCGATTGCTTATCTTTCCGGCAAAGGAATTGTATCCGGCAGGGACAAAGAGCGGTTTTGCCCGGAAGAGACCATTACCCGGGCCGAGTTTACAAAAATTATGATGGGGGCGCTTAAATTTAGCCTTGAAGGGGTCTCCTGTTCATTTGAAGATGTAAAAGAAGAAGACTGGCATTACCGTTATGTCGCTGCGGGTGCAGAGAACGGAATCATCAAAGGAACCGATGAAAATAAGTTTTATCCGGATGATTCCATCACAAGGCAGGACGCGGCGCTGCTGCTTAAGAGGGCGCTGGAACAGAAAGGAATCCAGATTGATAAAGAGAAAACAGCAACGTTTACCGACGAGGGAGAAATTTCCGATTATGCAAGGGAAGCTGTTGGCCTGCTCGCTGGAAACCATTTGATCAAGGGATTTGACGACAATACATTCAGGCCTTTTGCAAGTCTGACAAGAGCAGAGGCGGCACAGCTGATTTATAATGCGGTGACGGCAGAATAAACAGTGTGTCTGTATATTTCAAGGAAGGTGTGATACGGAATGAAAAAAAGAATAATTTGCCTGTTTCTGACTCTTGTAATCGGCATTGCGGCTTTCTATGGAGCGGCTTTCGCGGCAGAGGGAACCTCCTCTGTTATAACGCCGGAGACAGAGCTTGCGGAGCTTGTCAATATAGGCGTAATCACGCAGACGCGGGCAGACTGGGATTCGACGATTACCAGAGCGCAGATGGCAAAAATACTGGTAAATATTCTGAAGATAGAGCCAGAGAATGGGCAATTCGGACAGAGGTTTTCCGATGTAACGCCGCAGACGGATGCGTATCATCCGATCATGGCTATGGTAAATCTGGGCTATATGTCCGGATATGAGAACGGGACCTTCCAGCCGGAAAAATCCATTACCGGAATAGAAGCCGGAAAGATCCTGGTACATATTTTGGGATATAAATACAAAGCGGTGACAGGCGGGGGATATCCAGCCGGATATCTTGCGTGTGCCAACGATATCGGTCTTTCCAAGGGGGTTGTTCTTTCCTACACGGAACCGTTGAAATGGGGAGAACTGGTTAAACTGCTCAGCAATGCTCTGGACATCCCTCTGGTCGATCTCATTGCCGTCGGGGAGAACGAAAAATATCAGATAAATCCGGATGTGACATTGCTTACAAAATATATGAAAATGCAGAGAGCCAAAGGTGTGGTAACCGCGAATGATTTGGCTGGTATTCAGGGAAATGACGCGGCGCCGGAGGGAAAGATCTCGATTGACGGGATCTTCTACACGCCCCGTTCTCTGAAGGACAGAAATTTGCTTGGTCTGCAGGTATCCTATATTTACAAACTGGATGACGACTTGGAAGCACATCAGATCGTCAGTATTGTGGAGCGAAACACAAAAAAAATGACTGTGGAAAGCAGCCAGTATAGCCGCTTGGTCGGAAATACCGTGTACTTTTACAGGGATGACGCTTCCTCCGAGCAGAGAGTGACCTTTGATGTGACAGCAGATATTATATACAACGGCGAGAGAGCGGTCTATTCCCAGGAGCTCTTTGATAAGGTGAAGACAGGGATCTATGAGTTCATCAGTACAACCAACAGTTCCTATGATCTGGTTATCATCCGGGATTACCGTGTGATGACGGTAGGTCAGATTGACAGGAACAACAAAATTCTGACCGATGAGAGGGATACTGGCATTAAAATCTCTCTGGATGACAGTGAGAAAACGGTATTGGTATACGATGCAAACGGAAAGGAAGTCAACTTTTCTTTTATCAGTACCTATGATGTTCTAACTTATATGGACAACGAGAATTACATTGAGGTTTATGTTGGCAGCAGTACGGTTTCCGGCGAGGTAATCTCCGTTTCGGCTGACGGAACGGACAGCTATGTGACGATCGGTGAGACGGTTTATCAGGTAAATCCATATATTGTGGAGCAGTACAACCAGCTGAAGGCAGGGGATCTGGTCAAGGCCAGTATCGATCATATGGGTTACATCGCCAATATCACCATCCTGAATAAGGACGGCCTTGAATACATGTATCTTATTCAGATAGACGGCAGCGACAGTGAGATTGATTTACAGCTCAGAGCAAAATTTTACAGTGTGGGGAGAGGAATTTCCATCCATGACTTAAAGGATCCGCTGCGGATCAACGGCACTTCCCATAAGAACCTCACTGTGGATAAACTGAGAGGGCTTTTAGGAACTCCGCTTGATCAGTTGGTCAGCGTTAAATTTGACGAGAACAACCGGATTGTTCAGATGGATACGGCACAGGATTTAAAGGTTCTGGAGGACAATTTCACGGACGGCTTCTGCCGGACACATAAATTGATGGAGAGAAACCTGTTTAAAGATCCCTGGACGTTCAGCCGCTCGATTTATCTAACCAATGCCACCCAGCTTTTGATGATTCCTCAAGATTTGGCGAGCGCTACCGACAAAGACTTTAAGACTGGAACTCTGGATTATTTGACGCAGGGTTCCGATTACTTAACGGAAGCATATAACCGTACAAAGAACTATGAGATTCCCGAGGTTATTATCGTACGCACGGCAGCAGGATCCGGAAGCGCACCTCAATTTAAGCTGGAGACACCTGCAGTGGTCGTAAAATCAATGGTGCAAACCGTTAATGAAGACGGTGATATTGTCAAGCGTGTGAAAGTTCAGGAGGGCACCAAGGAAACCTTTTTCGATATTGACGCGGCCGCTCCGGCCAGCTGCGTTGTGAAGGAGGGCACCCCGGAGGAAAGAACCATCTCGGTAAACGATCTGGGTATCGGAGATATCATTCGTTACAGCAAGGATAGCTCCGGCTATATCCGTTTACTTGAGGTTTATCGGGATGACAGTGCCGACGAGTGGACCGGAACCATTACGGCGGGAGACAAAAACGGCATTTTTCCTACCAATGTTTCCAGAAGAAGCGGAGATTATGTGTTTGTACCACATTGGTTTGTTGACGGGGAGGATTACGGCGTTGTCTATTTGCGGGAACAGACCTTGAGTATCGGAGGTATTAGTGTTGTAGAACAGCGCGAGGGCAGGGAACCATATATCCGCGCAGGGAGCACGACCGATGTGGAAAAAGGGGACAGGATTGTGCTGCATATTGCTTATGGACAGCTGATCGGCATCATCGTATACAAATAAATTCAGTGGTCTTAAAATGTTGGAAAAATACAAAAAAACGAAGTGTTTATCTATTTCATTGAACGGAAAACCATATTATAATTAAGACACACCATAAGAGGAAGTGCAGTGTTGACTGTTCTGACAGCGCTGCAGAAACGCTTCCCTGCGTTTAACCTGATTTTAATGATCGAGTATCGCTTTACCGATACAGGCATTCATGAAAGGAGAAACAAAATGAAAAAATTTGCTGCTTTAATTGCCGGAGTAACGGCACTTACGCTTCTCGCCGGTTGCGGAGGAGAAACCAATCCGAGCTTTAACAAGGAAACAGCTGCGAAAATCGGAGATACCGGAGGGCTGAAACTTCCCCTCTCCGACAAAAATGAAACCATTGAATGGTCAGTAGTGTCGGATCATGAAGACTTCAACAATTCTTATGTTGCAACTAAGTTAAGAGAAATCACTGGGGTTGATGTTCAGTTTCGCATTGTTCCGGCCGCAACAGCTGAGGAAAAACTCAATGTGTGGATTGCATCGAAGGATCTGCCGGATATTATAGGGAATGGCTTTGAGATCACAAAGGCAAATGAGTTGGCAAGGCAGGGCGCTTTTGCTGCAGTGGAAGATTATATAGACAAATTGCCCAACTTTAAAGCGACCTTTGTAGACAACAAGGATAATGACTGGATTTTTAAATCCTATGCTGCCGGTGACGGAAAATTGTATGGATTTTACGGGTATGACTGGAACCGGGATGTAAATACCGGCGCGACAATGTACCGGAAGGACATCTTTGACAAACATGGTCTTACCATGTGGAACAGTCCGGATGAATTTTATACGGTTCTGAAAAAGCTCAAAGAGCTATATCCATCCTCCACGCCCTACACCTCAAAAGCAAAAGATGACTTGTTCCAAACTTTGGGATACAGCTGGGGCATCGTCCCGTTTAAACCTTATTATGATGAAACAGCTAAAGTATGGAAATATTCCGACACAGATCCGGCATACAAAGATATGCTGGACTATATGAAAAAATTATATGACGAAAAGCTGATCGATCCAGAATTTCTGACCAACACACAGGCCGCTTGGACAGCGAAAATGACGCAGCCAGATAAGGCGTTTGTGACGACTGACTGGATTGGCAGAATGGATATGTTTAAGGAACAAGCTACTATGGTTCCGGATTATGATTTAAGATTTGGCAATCCGATCGGTCCAAAGCAGACCATGAAAACCCTGGATCAGATTTGCTGGGCGAGATATGTAGCCAACAATGACAAGGCGGAAACGGCCTTTAAGCTTCTGGATTTCTGTCTGTCCCCTGCAGGTGCAGAGCTGATCACGATGGGTATTGAAGGCGAAACTTATGTGCTGGATGAAAAAGGAATGGCCAAGTACATTGAATTCCCTGAAGGGGAAAAAGTTGACATGAGCAAGCTTCTTCAAAAATACGGTATGTTTACCGAGGGCATGTATCTGAAATTTGACAGGAGAAGCATCTACTTCCAGTTCACTGAAAGAGAACAGGAAGCGCAGGATTTCGCAAAAGATCCAAGCCATATGGAACCGATGGATCCAATTCTCCCCTTTACGGCGGAAGAACAGAAGGCTGTAAACGATTATATGACTAAGCTTGATACGGCGGGAAGAGAATTTGCATCCAAATATATTGTGGCAAATGAGACTGGGGAAAGTGCCTGGAATGCGTGGATACAGAAGGCGGAAAGCCTGGGGGCAAACGAGATGGTTAAAATCTATAATGAGGCACAGAAAAGATATGATGCAAATTAGGGAGTTCTGAATATTACAGGCTCGCCCCATGCAGACCGTTGATGATCGGAGGAAAAGAAATCCTCCTTTTCCCATTCAAAACGTTTTGGAAGCTTTTGCTCCGGTCGTCCGGCTGATGGAAATTTATTCATTTTAAAAGAATTTGACAGAGAAGGGGTAAAAATGAGATCAGACAAATGGAAAACAAATCATGCCTGTAAATGTATTGCTTCCAATGTGATCACTGATGGGGACAGCCTGCGTATTCTTCTTCAGAAATCGATCTATTCCTATGGAAAAGCAGTAAAACTCTTTGAGGACATCAAAGGGGACAGCATGTATCATTTTCATATATCAATGAAAGCTGAAAATGCGGAATACAAGGTTGTGTTCACCTGCTTGGATGAAAAGAAAGTTCAGCTAACCAGAGGATATCTGAAAGAAAAGGATCGCATTGTCACGCCGGAGAATACCACTGTTATTGAAATCTCAGTAATTGGATTTGCTAAAAATCAGGAAGGCGTCGTCAGTGCTGAGAATATAGAACTTGACTATATCGGCCCGTATGAAGCTAGATTGGTTACCGTTGCAACGGTCGGCGTTGACTATGAGACCGATGTTCCGCGTACCTTTGAAAAAAATATGACGCAGAACCTGGAACGAATTGACGATATCATGCGGGAGAAAAAGACAGATTTGGTTGTTCTCACAGAATGCGTATACAGCAGATGTGTACAATGTACGGTTGAGGAGGGAGCTCTTTCTTTAACAGACGAGCCGATCCGCAGATTTCAGGCGAAAGCGAAGGAACACGGGACATATCTCGCGTTTTCTATCCGGGAAAAAAGAGATGGCCGGCTGTATAATACAGGGGTGTTGATTGACAGAAAGGGAAATATCGCAGGAACTTACAGCAAGACACATTTAACCCTGTCTGAGTATGAAGAAGGATTGGTACCAGGGGAAGATATCCCTGTCTTTCAAACCGATTTCGGCACAGTAGGCATCGCAATTTGCTGGGATATGTTTTTCCCGGAAATGGCAAAGATCTATCATCTGGAAGGAGCTGATATTATCTGCTATCCCACTGCTGGTTTCGACAAAGAACGGGTCGATGTTCGGGCTTGTGACAATGGTTCATTTGTCATTACCTCCGCGGTACACGAGCGGTGCGAATCACGGATCATCAGTCCGGAAGGAGAAACATTAGGCGATGCATCGGAAAAAGGATATGCCATTGCAACCATCGATTTAAATAAGCCATATTATCTGTTCTGGCTTTCCTGTCCTTCTTACACCACAAGAAAGAATATGTATTTGCATGAGAGAAGACCGGATTTGTACAAGAGGTATAATAATATCACGAAACTCTAAGACATTGAAAATGCCAGGAGTTTCTTGAAAATATTGAAATGAAATATTCCGATGACATCCCGCCACCTCCGTTGTTGAGGTATTTATTAAAAAATTAGCATATAGAATTTTCTATATGGGCTGAAAGATTGCTTTTATACTGCTGAAATACAGGCAAAAAACAAGAAATTTCGGCAGTGTGAGGGCAATTTTTGTTATAGCGAAATGAAGATGGTCCCATCTTCTTAGGCGCGGCGGGTGCCGCCTCATTTTTCTACGGTGGGACAATCCGCCGCAGAAACGTTGAATGACGGGAGAAACCAGTTTGTGTTTTTCACAACGAAAAACTTTTTATATTGAAGATTGAAGGAGGGGGACTATGAAACTGGATCGGGTGACAATAATCGGTTTCATTAAAGCAACTATCTTTGGGTTTACTTATTTGGCTGTCAGTGATGTTTTGGAGAAAATAAGCGTTTTTGATTTGCTGGCATACCGGTTTACGGCAGCGGCACTGACATTTCTCTTATTTCAACTTTTTGGTGTGATTAAAATCCGCCTGAAAGGGAAAAACGTTGGCAATTTGATCGTTATCGCATTGTTTCAGCCGATTGGATATTACATATTTGAGGCGATCGGCATTTCGAAAACATCCAGTTTACTGTCCGGTATCATCGTCTCTTTTTCCCCTATTATTGTGATTGTTTTAGAATCTATTATCCTGAAGGAAAAATCCAGCATAAAACAAAAGCTATTTGTTTTATTGTCCGCAGCCGGGGTACTGCTTATTGCGGCTATGACAGGGAAACAAGATACCTCCAGCAGCTTTATAGGCGTTCTTTTTATTTTCCTTGCCGTTTTATCGGAAGGTTTTTTTATGACATTTACCAGAAAAAATACGGAAGAATTTACTTCCATTGAGATCACCTATGTTCTGATGATGGTCAGCGCAATTGCATTTAATGGAATTAACCTGGTCATTCATATCTCTCAGGGAACGGCAGCGCAATACTTTGTACCGCTTTTGGATGGAACGGTATTGCTGGAAGTTCTTTATCTCGGCGTTCTGGCTTCTTCGGTTGCCTATGTCCTCTATGCTTTTATGCTGTCAAAGATACAAGCTTCCAGCACGGCTATTTATGCTGGTGTATGTACTGTGGTTTCCATTCTTGCTGGTATCATCTTTCGAAATGAATCTTTTTTATGGTATCATGCGGTGGGGACGATTATGATACTGGCTGGTGTATGGGGTGTTTCCGCGTTTCAGCAGGAAAAGATATCCGAAGGCCACAAACAACAGAAAGGTGTTCTTATAGAAAAGACAAAATAAAAAAATGTCCTTGACTGGAATACGAAATTGAGGTATACTGATATTAAAATGAAGAGGTCTCCGTATTTGCATGCGGATTCTGATTCGTTTTCTGGCTGGAGTGTTTTTGCTCCTGTCGGGAAGGTTCGGCAATGAGAAATAAGGGGAAGCCGGTATTTTGATTCGCGGAGAGCGGTACCCTCTCCGGAACCATAGAATATAACGAAATGAAGATGCCCCCGTCTCTTAGGCGGGCGGGTTCCGCTTCATTGTTTATGGGCTTGCCTCGCATTTCATTGCGGAACGGAGTATAGAAAAAGAGAGTGAAATGAAAATGAAAGCTTTATTGAAAAAGTATCCTCAAAAAGGTCTTTGGATGGAAGAGGTAGAAGAACCCCAGCCGGGAAAAAGCGATGTGAAAATTAAAATTCATAAAACGGCAATTTGCGGAACGGATCTGCATATTTATAACTGGGACGAATGGTCTCAGAATACCATCCGCACGCCCATGGTAATCGGTCATGAGTTTGTCGGTGAAGTGGTGGAGGTTGGCTCGGATGTCCGGAATTATAGAGTCGGCGACATTGTGTCAGGAGAAGGACACATCGTGTGTGGAAGGTGCCGCAATTGTTTGGCGGGAAATGGTCATTTGTGTAAAGAAACCTTGGGAGTCGGGGTCAACCGCAGCGGAGCTTTTGCCGAATATTTGGTCATCCCGGAGGTTAATGTCAGACGCTGCGCGCCAGATGTGGACGAGGAGATATACTCTTATTTCGATCCTTTTGGAAATGCAGTGCACAGTGCGCTTTCTTTTGATTTAATTGGGGAGGATGTGCTGATCACAGGCGCTGGTCCGATTGGAATTATGGCGGGTGCGGTTTGTCAGTTTTCAGGCGCCAGGAATGTTGTGCTCACCGATGTGAACGATTACCGGCTGGAATTGGCGAAAAAGCTTGGGATAAAGTATACAGTGAATACTGCCCACGAAGACTTACATAACGTGGCAGAGAAAATAGGCTTGAAGGAAGGCTTTGATGTCGGTCTGGAAATGTCGGGGAATGAAAAAGCATTGGAAACGATGGTCGATCATATGACGCATGGGGGAAAAATTGCACTTCTGGGGTTATTGAAATCCGATACTAGGATCGACTGGAACAAGGTTATTTTTAATGGTCTTACGCTGAAAGGGATTTACGGAAGACAAATGCATGAAACCTGGTATAAGATGACGGCTATGATACAGGCTGGATTAGACATTTCAAACATTGTCACCCACCGGTTTGATGCAGAGAATTTTGAAAAGGGCTTTGAGGCTATGAATTCCGGAAAATCCGGGAAAGTGATTCTGAACTGGAGTAAATAACGAAAGAGGAGCGGAAATTAGTTGAAAACGGCATATCAATATTTTACACAGAGAAATGAACAAATTGAGAAAGATGGGCTCACCAAGCGGGAACGGGTTATTATCACGCCGCAGAGTGGAAATATTAAAGTAAAAAGCGGAGATAAGGTTATCAATCTCTGCTCCAACAATTATTTGGGATTCTGCAACAATGAGCAGATACGAAAAGCTGCGAAGGACAGCTATGATAAATATGGGTACGGCATGTCCTCCGTCCGGTTTATCTGTGGGACGATGGACGTGCACAAGCGGTTGGAAACGGCTGTCAGCCGGTTTTTGGGAACGGAGGACACCATCTTGTATTCCTCCTGCTTTGACGCCAACGGCGGTTTATTTGAAACACTGTTAGGAGAGCGGGATGCGGTTATCAGCGATGAACTGAATCATGCCAGCATCATAGATGGAGTTCGCCTTTGTAAAGCGAGGCGGCTGCGCTATAAAAACAATGATATGACTGATTTGAGAACAAAATTGGAGGAGGCAAAGGATGCCAGAATTCGGCTGATTGCCACCGATGGTGTATTTTCCATGGATGGAACGGTAGCAAACTTAAAAGCCATCTGCGATTTGGCGGAGGAATATGACGCGCTTGTCATGGTTGATGACAGCCATGCTGTGGGATTCATGGGGGAACATGGAAGAGGCACGCCGGAATACTGCGGCGTGATGGGAAGAGTGGATATCCTCACGGGAACCTTTGGCAAGGCGCTGGGCGGCGCCAGCGGCGGCTATACCAGCGGCAGAAAGGAAATTGTTCATCTGCTCCGGCAGGCTTCCAGGCCATATCTTTTCTCCAACACTTTGGCGCCTGCTATTGCAGAGGGAACTTTAAAAGCCTTGGAGCTGTGTGAGAACACCACGGAATACAGGGATAAGCTGTTTGAAAATACAGCCTGCTTCAGTGAGCTGATTCGGGAAATCGGGCTGGATGTGACCGACGCAGGAACACCGATTCTTCCCATCATGCTGTATGACGAGCACATCGCTACAGAAATGGCAGAGCGGATGCTTGAAAAAGGGGTTTATGTCACCGCTTTTTCCTATCCGGTTGTTCCAAAGGGAAAAGCACGGATCCGCACACAGATGACAGCCGCGCTGACCAAGGAGGAAATTCAGTATGCGGCGCAAAAATTCAGGGAAGTTAAAGACGAAATGAAGATTTAGGAGAACCGTTATGGGATTGATTGTTCAGAAATTCGGAGGCTCCTCTGTTGCCGACAGGGAGTGTATCTTTCGGGTAGCAGAAAGAATCGCTGAGAGATACCGTGCAGGTGATCAAGTGGTAGCAGTTGTCTCCGCACAGGGTGACACCACAGATGAGTTACTGCAGAAGGCACGGGAAATCAATGAAAAACCATCCAAACGAGAAATGGATGTTTTGTTGTCCACCGGAGAACAAATTACCATCTCGCTGCTGGCCATGGCTTTGGAAAAGCTGGGATATCCAGTCATATCGCTGACCGGATGGCAGCTTCCTGTTCTGACAGACCGGAATAACGGCAAGGCGAAGATCAAATCGGTGGATCCTCAGAGATTGCTCAGCGAGTTGGATCAGAATAAAATTGTGATTGCGGCAGGCTTTCAGGGCGTCAACGGAAATCACGATATCACTACCATTGGACGGGGAGGCTCGGACACTTCAGCGGTAGCGCTTGCAGCAGTGCTCAGTGCAGATGTGTGCGAAATTTATACCGATGTGGATGGAGTGTACACGGCAGATCCACGCATTGTGGAGAATCCAGTGAAGCTTCGGGATATCTCCTATGAAGAAATGCTGGAGCTGGCATCGGCAGGGGCGAACGTACTGCATAACCGGGCTGTGGAAATGGCGCAGAAATACAATGTCAATCTGGAGGTAAAATCCAGCTTTCAACATATGGCCGGGACGACCGTAAAGGAGGTTTCACTTTTGGAAAAGATGGTAATCAGAGGAGTTGCGAGGGACAACGATGTGGCACGGGTGTCCGCCGTGGGACTGCCGGACGAACCGGGCCGTGCCTATAAGCTGTTTCATCTGCTGGCGCAGAAAAATATCGATGTGCACATCATACTGCAGTCAATCGGCGGCAACGGCACCAAGGACATATCCTTTGTAGTCTCTAAGGAAAATCTGGACGAAACGCTGGAAATCCTCCAGTCAAATCGGGACTATATTGGTGCAAGAGAATTTAAGTTCCGTGAGGATGTTGCCAAGGTATCGGTAGTTGGGGCAGGGATGGCATCCAATCCCGGTGTGGCTTCCAAGATTTTTGAGGCACTTTATGAGGAACAGATCAATATCAATATGGTGTCCACTTCCGAGATTAAAGTCAGTCTGATTGTGGGGGAAGAAGACAGCGAAAAAGCGGTCAGAGCAATTCACAGCAAATTCTTTTAACGATTTACCGGAAAAATGTTCCTTTTTCATAAAAACAGGGCGTACAGCAGAATGTATTCTGCTGTACGCCCCTTCTGTTATAAAATTGTTTTTATTCTTTTTTACGAACTGGAAACCATATGTGCCGCTTGCACAAAAAAATTATCTCAAATCAACGGGAACCGGATCCCCATATTGAATGTGGTCTCCTGCAGAATCTGTGTAAATGACATATGGTCTGGTATAGTAGCTCGTTCCGGCCAAAACAGTGCCTTTCAATTCTATTCCATATTGATTTTTGCTGTTCAGAGGATGAGCTTTGCCTTCTGCCTTCAATGTCTGCGCATCTCCGACGCCGATCTCGGGGTGACTCTGTGTTGCGGAATAAACAATACCCCATTCTTTGATAGTTGTTCCGTATCCCAGTGTGATGGTTCCAAAGGTAATATTTCCATTTTTTTCAGCAGGGATGTATACTTGCTGGAAGGGTGCCACAGCTGGAGGAGTGATAGGCTTGTCACTGAAAGATACCGAAATGGTTACATCTTTTTCAATCGCGGGTGTCGTATAAACTCCCTCCGTGGTGGCGGATACTTCGTTTCCGTCATATAATATTTTTCCAATCATATACGCATCGTCCGGCAGCAGGGAAACGGTAAAGGTATCTCCACGCCGGATATAGTTGTCTCCCAGAGGATTAACTGTCCCGCCGGATCCCGCTGTTACGGAAACAACAAACAGCTGATAACCGGATTCGTTTGGATTTCCTTTGAGTTCAGGGAACAGGTAACTTGAGGAGGGAGCTTCAAAAGCGTCGCCCAAATCGTCGGCGAGTATTTTCATTTCCGCCATATTCTTTGCGGTTGTTCCATCCCATCCATCATTCTGCCCATTTGGAGACAGGTAATAGCAATTGGTGATGATTGGGGTGGATATCACTGTAGGTGTCGATGTATCTCCTCCCGGGAAAGAGAACAGAGGGTTGAACGGCTCCGAATTTTTACACTGTATCTTGCCGAGGTTATAGCAGTTTGTCAAGGTCAGCTGAGGTTTATCGCTAAATGTACTGCAGCCGCTGGTAATACCACCGGCATAATCGTTTGTTTTTGCGGTGATATTTCCTGTGTTATAGCAATTTTCAATTATATTTGACGTGAAGCGCTGGGTTCCGCTGATTCCGCCTACATTGCCTGATCCAACGATGTCTCCGGAATTGAAGCTGTTGGAAATGGAGCAGTATGCCTGCCCGACAATACCCCCGACATTGGTGGAGGAAGATGAAACGGGTCCATAATTGGCACAGTTGGTCACCGGCGTATAGCACAAACCGATGATGCCGCCCATTCTCTGGGAACCGGCAAGGCTACCAAAGTTTATGAGGCGGTTAAGCTGTGCGCCTTCCTTATTTATTGTCCGCCCGATGATACCGCCGATTTTATACTGCGCGTTAATAGAGGCTTCATTGACACAGTTCTCCACTATGGCGGTGATGGAATTGAGGAAACCGATGATTCCGCCGGTGGTATTCTGCTCGTCACCGGTTCCCGCCTCTGTGGAGGTTGTTGTGATGCTGCCCTTCGTATGTATGTTACGAAGTACGGCGTCTCCCGTCACTTGTTTAAACAGACCGCCCAGAACCAGGATACTTTCGTCCGTGTTATTGATATTCAATGTGATGATCTTATTGTCACCGTCATAGATGCCGCTGAAAGAGTCAACGGGAGCCGTTAAAGTAAATTCTGCAGTTTGCTTGTAGACGGCGGATGGATATCTTGCGATAGCGTTGAATTGCTCCGCTGTTTCGATCCGGAAGGGATCGGATTGTGTTCCGTTTCCGCCTGCGAATGGATTTTCAAGCTGCTGCATATTGGAGCTGAGCTGAGGATAGGGATAGAGAGCGTTACCCTCTACCCAGCCGTTTGCGGCAAAATTGTTGAAGCTGACAATCGACTTCATCTGCTCGGTCGTCAGTGCTGTTCCAGCGCCATCGGTTGTTGTGAGACCTTCTGCGAAATAGCAGTCCACTGCTGTCAGGAGTCCGGAAGTTTTTGGATAACACAGCGCACGCTGGCGGGTAGCGCCCGGAATAGGCGAATAGATGCTGTAGCAGCGTGTGAGATTGACCGCTGTTTCTGTATAGCCAATGATACCGCCGGTACGCAGATCGGTGGTTGAAGGGCCTGCGGCGAATGTTCCGGCGCTGTAACAATCGGAAATGCTGCCCCCTTTGTACCATCCGGTGATACCGCCCGCATATGCGGACCCGCTCAGAGTTGCTTCGACCGCACCGGTATTGTAGCATTTGGACAGTTCTAATCCAGTAAACGGTCTTCCGATGATTCCTGCTGCGTGGCTTGTGGCGGACACCTTTCCGGCATTGCCGCAGTTGGTCAGAATAACGTCTTTTATCTCTGTGGCGGATTCGTCGAGCTGTCCTGCGATTCCGCCTGCGTATGTGGCGGAACTTAACACTTCGCCGGAATTATAACAGCTTTCTGTCCTGGAAGCGTTCTTCAGCATGCCGGCAATTCCGCCGTTATGGGTTGAACCCTCCACCTTTCCTGTGTTGTCACAGCCAGTTATGGTTCCACCGTTCTGATGAACAATTCCGCCGCTGTGGGTTCCTTTTGAAACGATATTGCCTTCGTTTGTGCAGTTTTTAATAGTATGGTTTTCAGAAATCACACATGCAATGCCTCCAACGGCTTTGTCCGCAGTGATTTTTCCACGGTTTGTGGATCCGGATATCATTGAGGTACCTGAGGATATGGAGGCTGCGATACCAGCCGCATTGCTTGTTCCGGTTACGGTTCCCTCGTTGGAAGAACCGGAGATGGAACCTCCGGTACTGATAAATCCGATAATGCCTCCTACATTTGTCGCGCCGCCGCTAACATTGCCTTTATTGACACAGTTTGTGATGGCAGCAACTCCGTTTCCGATCAAGCCGCCAACATTCCCAGCACTGCTGGTCACGGAAGCTTCGTTGATACAGGAATCGATCTTTGCGTCGTTTTTCGCGCTTTTTGCCAAAGATCCGAAGCTGGCTGTGTCGGAAGAAAGCGTTCCTGCGGTAATTAGATTTTTGATCTCCGCCCCGTTCAGTTCCTCAAAAAGCGGTTTTACCGTTGTGATTTTGCGCTGCACGTCATTTCCCTGGGTGTCTTTTCCAAGCACTTTCCCGCTGAAGGATGCCAGGGATTCAAATGTGTCATCTAGCACAATGTCTTCGGTTATCCAGTATTCTCCGCTTCCGGAGATCGCCTGAAAGGCAGCCGCTGAATTGACTTCAACGGGGACTCCGTCTACTGCTCCGGCAGTCAGTATCATGCCGGAAAAACCGGAAAGGCTTAAAATGGAACAAATCAAAATTGCCAAAAGCTTTTTCATGATTTTCCTCCTTTACTATTTATAAATTATAAATTTGAATTTTATGAAAAATGACTGGATCCCAGTGTAATGTTTTAGGAACTATCAATAGTTTAGCATAATAAAATCCAATTGTATTTATCTGTTTTTGATAAATTTTTACACAAAACTGATATTTTCAGGGAGAGAATGAAAGCAAGAGTTTCATCTTTTTTCACAAATATCAGAAAAGGACAGATGCTTCTTTTGGTCAGTTTACTATATCTGTTTGGGTTTGTATTTGGTGAAAGTTGATGTGTTTTGATCCAAACTTGTTTAATCAACTGAAAAAAGAATTTTTTGGAGTTTCCTTATATTTCCAAAGCTTAAGATAAAGGGAGTGAATTTTCTGGTAGCTTTCGTATTAAAAATGAAGAAAATCCATATGGAATAAGAGACTGTAAAAAAGGAAGTTTTTTTACAGTCTCTTTGCTAATATATGTATGGAGAGCAATTTCAATAGAATCTAATTCATTTTTTCAGATAGAGTGGTTCCTTCTGCATTTTTAATAATAAAATCAGATAGACTGCGATGCTTCTGAAAGGTTCATTTTAAATATTTTTCAGATATTAAATATTTGTGTTCGTTTTTTCCATATCTGCCGCTTTATCTGAATATACTGTAATACAAAAGATGACAAGATATATGAAAACATTGTGAAACATCGCTTAGCATTTTCAGAGTGAGCAAATGGAGCTCAGGGAAATTCCATGTTATCAAAGCTGACTGCTATGCTCCCTTCGAAACACAAGATAATCATTGAGATTTTCCTTTAACAGCTGGGGAGTATCCAATCCATAGGGACATCTGGATTTACAGCTGTTGCAGTGAACACAGTTTTCAATCTTGAGCATTTCCTTATAATTATCTTCGGTCAGGAACTGCTGATAGGGCGCGCGGCGGAGAAGGAGGCTCATTCTGGCAGCTTGGGGAATATCAATCTTTGCAGGGCAGGGCAGGCAATAGCCGCATCCGTGGCAGAAATTCCCCAAAAGCTCTTTCCGGTCTTTTTGAATCAACCGCTTCATCTCATCATCATAAATAGGAGGATTTTCCTCCATTTCCAAAAACTGATCCAATTCTTTTTCCCGCTGGATTCCCCAGATGGGGACGACAAAGGGATACTGTTTGATAAAGGAGAAGGTTGTGGCCGCGTTTGTGATAAGCCCTCCAGCCAGCCCTTTCATGGCGATAAATCCCATATCCTTTTCACAGGTGAGTTTCGCAATTTCGATATCTTCCTCGGAGGACAGGGAGCAGAACGGGTACTGCAGGGTGTCATATTTGTCTGACAGGACAGCATCCCTTGCTCTCTGAGCACTGTGGTTGGTGATGCCGATAAAGCGGATCCAACCTTTTTTTTGGGCTTCCAGGAGACCTGCATAAGTACTCTGAGGATCCTCCGGATCTGGCAGGATAGAGGGATTGTGCAGCTGAAGAATATCAATGTAATCTGTTTTCATGCGCTTTAAGCTCAGTTCAATATGGGAGAGCAGCGTTTTTTTATCGGAAGCACCGCTTTTGGTGGAAAGGATGATGTCTTTCCGAACGTCACAGAGCGCGGCACCAATCTTTTCTTCACTGTCGCTGTAAGCGTTTGCCGTGTCAAAATAGTTTATCCCGTTGTCATAAGCCTTGCGAAGCAATCTGCCGGCCTCTTCAAAGCTGAGTCTCTGAATCGGAAGAGCGCCGAAGGAGGAAGCACTGACCATCAGGCCGGTTCTTCCCAAACGTATTTTTTTCATGATGAAATCCTCCTTATCAATAATTTCGTTCTGTAAAGTTAAATGAAAGTTGAAAACCCGCCAGCCTTTCTGGTACAATGGTTTCACCACAAATCCAAGTACCTCCCGAAAGGAGACGAGTTTTCATGGCTAAAGTATACCAGAT
>NZ_JAHLPV010000005.1 GCF_018918095.1 Acetivibrio sp. MSJd-27
ACATACGAAATCAGTTACAGGAGGATATGACAAGTGACCAAATGAGCATGAAAGAATACATAGACCCGTTCACGGGTGAGCAGGTAAAAGAAGGCTAGAAAAAAGCCCCATTAGGGGCAGCCGGTGAAAGCTTCGCGGTTGGCGAACCTTTCGGCGGGCCTATAGGCCCAGCCGGTATCAAGCCCTAAGGGGGCAGTGCATACCACCGGCACGACCGGTGGTTATGATTTTATTTAAATGCCTGCCGCGTAATAAAAACGTATAGGAATAGCTGTCTTATGATTGTTCTGTGAAGGAAAACAAGTATCAATGGAATTGTGGCATAAAAACTCTGATTTTCTGAAATATCGTTGCAAACGATATTGGATCCGTATATACTTTACGCCTTATACATCATTGTTTTTTATGGATTGCTTTTTTGCATTGGGATTATGATTATGATTTTCCTCTGTAAGAGGTGTTTGCCCTTTGGACTTGCGCTTTCTGGCCTTTTTATTGTCCGGTTGACTGTCCTTTGGCATAAAAATTCCTCCTATCTTTTGGTGTTTGGTCCCAGAGCTTCTTTTTTTGCATTGTGATGCTCATTTTGATTTTTTACTTCACCGCTTGTTTCTTGATTATTCTTTTGCAGGCTTACCTGGCTGTCATAGAGAGGTTTCTTTTTCAACACAGACATCTCCTTTCCTTTTTGAAATCTGTCACTTCGCTGTCCTATCCATAGTATTGGAAGACAACAGTGATTTATTCACAAAAACATAGAAAAATACCGCCTTTCCAAGTTTTAACGATTAAGCGCAAAATATTTAATTATTTTGGAAAATCTATTGATTTTGACGGATATTTGATGTATAATCCGTTGTGGAAGGTTTTCTGAAAATGATTAGGGCCTTTTGCCGTCTTAAAATGCAGGCGGATTAAGAATTTTTTGACCATTTTGTATATTTAGGAAGATTCCTGTACAAAATATATAGCCATGCGGACAGCTGGGTCAAATGCCGACACTGGCAACTTTTGTTGCCTTATTGATTGAGCGAATGCTCAAATTTCATAGAGAAATCACACTTGTGAATCAATCAATAAGAGTAGTCAAAGGTATTCTTATGGACTCTAATCTTAAAATCTTCGGCCACCGATTTATAGATTTTGAAACTCAAGTGTATTTTAGGTTGATACCTGAAAAGGCATTTGAGTTTTTTTTATCCAGACAAACCAGGGGAAAGAGTGATGAAATGGAAGATAAACTGAAATTATATGGGTTTAATAACCTGACGAAATCCTTGAGCTTTAATATTTATGATGTATGCTATGCGAAATCGCCCCGGGAACAGAAGGACTATGTGGCTTATATTGATGAGCAGTACAATTCGGACAGACTTACGGATGTTTTATATAAAGTGACGGAAATGATCGGCGCAAACGTGCTGAATGTATCCAAGCAGGATTATGAGCCGCAGGGGGCAAGCGTTACTTTTCTGATTGCGGAGGAAAGCATGATACCCTGCGGGGATACGGTGGTAGCGCATCTGGACAAAAGTCACGTGACGGTACACACTTATCCGGAATACCATCCGGACACTTCGATTGCAACTTTTCGAGTGGATATCGACGTGGCAACTTGCGGGGAGATCACGCCTCTTTCCACACTGGATTTTCTGATCGGCAGCTTTGATTCGGACATCATCACCATGGATTACCGGGTGCGGGGCTTTACCCGCGATATTTCGGGCAGGAAGCTTTTTATGGATCACAAAATGACTTCCATTCAGGATTATATTGATGAAAAAACGCTGGAGCACTACGATGCCATTGACATCAATGTTTACCAGTCCAATATTTATCATACAAAGATGCTGATCAAGGAAATTGACTTGCAGAACTATCTGTTTAATACCGATGTTTATGAAATTCCGCCCAAAACCAGACTGAACATCATGAACAATCTGCACAGCGAAATGATTGAAATATTCAGCGGGAAGAATATCTATTAGAGAGGGGTTAGAAATTGTCAGGACAGGAAAGAGCTCCTATATTGGAAGCATTGAATCAATTTAAAAAGCAGCGTGTGGTGCCATTTGACGTTCCAGGCCACAAAAGAGGAAAAGGAAATCCCGAGCTGACCGGATTTTTAGGCGAACAGTGTATGACGGTCGATGTGAATTCCATGAAGTGTCTGGATAACCTCTGCCATCCTGTTTCCGTTATCCGCGAAGCGGAGGAGCTGGCAGCGGAGGCGTTTGGGGCGGCTCACGCTTTTTTTATGGTCAACGGAACAACCTCCGCAGTGCAGAGCATGATTCTGTCTGCCGCAAAGCGGGGAGAAAAGATCATTCTTCCCAGAAATGTGCACCGCAGTGTCATCAATGCGATGATTTTAAATGGCGCAATCCCGGTTTATGTCAATCCCGAGACGAATAATGAGCTTGGCATTTCGCTTGGAATGTCCCTGGAGAAGGTGAAAAAAGCGGTTGAGGAAAATCCGGAGGCAAAGGCAATTTTAGTGAATAATCCCACCTATTATGGAGTTTGCTCCAACATTCGGAAGATTGCGAAGCTGGCGCATGACAATGGGATGCTGCTATTGGCGGACGAGGCGCACGGCACACATTTTTATTTCGGGGAAAATCTGCCTGTTCCCGCAATGCGCGCTGGGGCGGATATGGCATCGGTCAGTATGCATAAATCCGGCGGTTCCCTGACACAGAGTTCCTTCCTTCTGGCAGGAGAACGGGTGAATCCGGATTATATACGGCAGGTGATTAATCTGACGCAGACCACCTCGGGTTCCTATCTGCTTTTATCCAGCTTGGATATCTCCAGAAAAAATCTTGCGCTGCATGGAAAGGATATCTTTTCCCGTGTGTGTGACATGGCGGAGTATGCCCGGTATGAGATCAATCAGATTGGGGATTACTACGCCTATTCCAAAGAGATCATAAACGGGGATTCCATCTATGATTTTGATGTGACAAAGCTGTCAATTCACACGCTGAATGTGGGGCTGGCGGGGATTGAAGTCTATGATATCCTCCGGGATGACTATGATATCCAGGTGGAGTTCGGCGATCTGGGCAATATCCTTGCCTATGTCTCGGTGGGAGACCGCATTCGGGATATTGAGCGGCTGGTCAGTGCTCTGTCGGAAATCCGCCGGCGGTTCAAGCGGGATAAAACCGGTCTGATGAAACAGGAATATCTGAGCCCTCAGGTTGTGATTACACCTCAGAAGGCTTTTTACAGCGAAAAGGTTTCCCTTCCTCTTAAAGAGAGCGAGGGGCATGTGTGCAGTGAATTTGTGATGTGCTATCCGCCGGGCATTCCGATTCTGGCGCCGGGGGAACGGATCACCCGCCAGATTCTTGACTATATCGAGTACGCAAAGGAGAAGGGTTGCAGCCTGACCGGGGCCGAGGATATGAATACGGAACGGTTGAATATCGTAAAGGAGTATTGAGAAAGAAAGGAGAACGTGCATATGGAATTATGGTTTACTGAGCGGCATACCCCCCATGTGGAATTTTCCATCCGGGTGGATCGCCAGCTGTATTCCGGACAAAGTGAATTTCAGAGGATTGATGTGTTTGATTCCAAAGAGTTCGGACGCTTTCTGACGCTGGACGGCTATATGATGCTCACTGAGAAGGATGAGTTTATCTATCACGAGATGATGGTGCATGTACCCATGGCGGTGCATCCCGACCCGGAAAAAATTCTGGTGATCGGGGCAGGGGACGGCGGCGTTGTCCGTGAACTTGCAAAATACCAGAAGGTGAATACCATTGATGTGGTGGAGATCGATGAGCTGGTGGTGGAGGTGTGCAAGATTCATTTGCCTCAGACTGCCTGTGGGTTTATGGATGAGCGGGTTAACCTGCACTTTGAGGACGGTCTGAAGTATATCCGTTATCACGAAAATGAATATGATCTGATTATTGTGGACTCCACCGATCCCTTTGGACCAGGAGAAGGGTTGTTTACCAAAGAGTTTTACGGCAACTGCTACAAGGCGCTGAAAGAGGATGGCATTATGGTGAACCAGCACGAGAGTCCCTTCTATGCGGGGGATGCGCTGGCAATGCAGCGGGCCCACAAGCGGATTGTGGAATCTTTCCCTATCAGCAAGGTGTATCAGGCACATATTCCGACGTATCCCTCCGGACACTGGCTGTTCGGCTTCTCCTCCAAGAAGTATCATCCGATCCGTGATTTGGATAAGGCGCGCTGGAATACCTTTGGGTTCAAAACAAGATACTATAACACGAATCTTCACGTGGGTGCTTTTTATCTGCCCAATTATGTAGAGGAGCTGCTCAGAGATGTTGAATAAAAACGTGGAAACTTTTATCGGATGTGACTGTGAATACGGGGAGGCAGAAATTGTCCTGTTTGGTGCCCCTTTTGATTCCACAACCTCTTTTCGTCCGGGAACCCGGTTTGCCTCCAAGGCGATCCGCTCTGAGTCCTTTGGCTTGGAGACATACAGTCCGTATCAGAACAAGGACTTGACGGATTATCGGATTTTTGATGCCGGTGATTTGGAACTCTGTTTTGGAAATCCGGAAAAAGCACTTGGGCAGATCGGTGAATTGACAAAGAAGATTCTGAAGGATGAGAAAATTCCCATGATGATCGGCGGGGAACATTTGGTCACACTTGGAGCATTTCGTCCGGTATTTGAAAAATATCCTGAGGTACACGTGATCCACTTTGACGCGCATACCGACCTGCGGGAGGAATACTTGGGTGAGATATTGTCCCACGCGTCGGTGATCCGGCGGCTTTGGGATCTGACGGGGGATGGAAAGATCTTTCAGTTTGGAATCCGCTCCGGTGACCGGAGCGAATTTGTGTGGAGCAAAGGGCACACCGCTCTTCAGAAATTCAATTTCGACGGGCTGGAGGAAGTGGTTGAAAAGCTGGAGGGAAAGCCGGTCTATTTTACGGTGGATCTGGACGTGATGGATCCTTCGGTGTTTCCGGGAACAGGAACCCCCGAGGCGGGCGGCGTTTCCTTCCTGGATTTGTTATATGCTGTCTTAAAGGTGGGCAGATTAAATATTGTGGGGCTTGACGTAAACGAACTGAGTCCAGTATATGATCCAAGCGGAGCATCCACTGCGGTTGCCTGCAAAATCATAAGAGAAATTCTTTTGGGGATACAAAAATAATGACAGAGAGGTAGGTTGAAACAAATGGGAAAAGTATTGGTGATCGGCTGCGGCGGCGTTGCCGGCGTTGCCATCCATAAATGTGTGCAGAATGCGGAAGTGTTCGATGAGGTGGTGATTGCCAGCCGGACAAAATCCAAATGCGACGCGTTAAAGGAAAAGCTGTCCGGCGGAAAGGTAAAAATCGAAACCGCCCAGGTGGACGCGGACAACGTGGACGAGCTGATTGCGCTGATCGAACGGGTAAAACCGGATGTGGTGCTGAATCTAGCACTTCCTTATCAGGATCTGACGATTATGGACGCCTGTCTGGCAACTAAGGTTCACTATGTGGACACCGCCAATTATGAACCGCTGGATACTGCAAAGTTCGAATATAAATGGCAGTGGGCATACCGGGAGAAATTTGAGAAAGCCGGAATTACCGCCCTGCTGGGAAGCGGCTTCGACCCCGGCGTCACCAGCGTGTTTTCCGCCTATGCCTTAAAGCATCACTTTGACGAGATCAACTATATTGATATTTTGGACTGCAACGGCGGTGACCACGGCTACCCTTTTGCCACTAACTTCAATCCGGAGATCAATATCCGAGAGGTATCCGCAAAGGGAAGCTATTGGGAAAATGGCAAATGGGTGGAAACCGAGCCGATGGAAATCAAACGGGTTTACCATTTTGACCAGGTGGGGGAGAAGGATATGTATCTTCTGCACCATGAGGAGATCGAATCTCTGGCCTTGAACATTCCGGGCATCAAGCGGATTCGCTTCTTTATGACCTTCGGGCAGAGCTATCTGACCCACTTGAAATGCCTGGAAAACGTGGGGATGACTTCGATTGAGCCGATTTTGTTCGAGGGGAAAGAGATTGTCCCGCTGCAGTTTTTAAAGGCGGTTCTTCCCGATCCTGCTTCTCTGGGACCTCGGACCGTGGGCAAGACCAATATCGGATGTATTTTCCGCGGCAAAAAGGATGGAAAGGACAAAACCTATTATCTGTATAATGTATGCGATCATCAGGAGTGCTATAAGGAAGTAGGATCCCAGGCGGTTTCCTATACCACCGGTGTACCGGCCATGATCGGCGCGATGATGGTTATGACGGGAAAATGGCAAAAGCCCGGCGTTTACAATATGGAGGAATTTGATCCGGATCCCTTTATGGACGCGCTGAACAAATGGGGACTTCCCTGGAGAGAATCCTTTGATCCCCAGCTGGTAGACTGATATGACGGAAGCGCTGAAACAGGTACAGACGCCCGCTTATGTAGTGGATCAAGGTTTGCTCACAAAAAATTTAGAGATTTTGAAATCGGTGCAGGATCGGACAGGCTGTCACATTCTTCTTGCACAGAAAGCGTTTTCCATGTTCTATTTCTATCCGCTGATCGGACGGTATCTGAAAGGGACAACTGCGAGCTCTTTGTATGAGGCAAAGCTGGGAAAAGAGGAGATGGGCGGCGAAACGCATATATTTTCTCCAGCCTATTTGGAGAGGGAGTTTGACGAGGTGCTTTCGCTCTGTGATCACATCGTATTCAACTCCTTTACCCAGTGGAAAAAATACAAGGAAAAAGCGCTGCAAAGCGGAAAAAGCTGCGGTCTGCGCATCAATCCCGAGTGTTCCACACAGGATCACGCTATCTATGATCCCTGTTCGCCCGGTTCCCGGCTGGGGATTCCGGTCTCTGCGTTTGAGGGAGAAAATCTGGATGGAATCGAAGGACTTCATTTCCATACCCTCTGTGAGCAGAACGCGGATGCGCTGCAAAAGACTCTTGAAGCGGTGGAGCAAAAATTCGGCAGGTTTCTGTATCGGATGAAATGGCTGAATTTCGGCGGCGGACATCACATTACACGGGCGGATTACGATATTGGGACGTTGGTTTCCTGCATTCTTCACATGAAGGAGAAATATGACTTGGAAATCTATCTGGAGCCCGGGGAAGCGGTGGCGCTGAATGCCGGCTTTCTGGTGACGAGGGTGGAGGATATTGTCCGCAACGGAATGGATATTGCAATTCTGGATACCTCCGCGGCATGCCATATGCCGGATGTGATTGAGATGCCCTACCGTCCGCCTCTTCTGGATTCCGGGATGCCCGGGGAAAAGGCTTATACTTACCGGCTGGGAGGACCTACCTGCCTGGCGGGGGACATCATCGGCGATTACTCCTTTGACCAGCCGCTTCAAATCGGAGACAAGCTGGTGTTCGGCGACATGGCGATCTATTCCATGGTCAAAAATAATACCTTTAACGGGGTGAGGCTGCCGGATATCGCGGTAAAGGATGAAATGGGTGTTCACGTGGTGAAACACTTTGGATATCAGGATTTTAAGGGACGGCTGTCATAGCCGTCCCTATTTAATGACTGCTGAATAATCCTGAAATGCAGCTGCATAGCGGTATGCAAGTGTTTCAGAATTGTTCAGGCGCAAAGTTTTTTGCTTTTATTCCGGTTTTGTATACGATTGCAATAAAAAATAAATGATATGTCAGGGGAGAATTGGGAGAGCAGAAAGCACTGCGCAGTGTACTATGCGCTATAATGCGGGCGAACACAGTTCGCCCCTACGGTAGATGGTAAACGGTATACGGTAAACAGTATTTTGTGGGTGCGGTTTGTTCTCTCGGCAGAACAGTCTAACTGTCAACTGTAAACTCGTTACTTATACGGGCGGATGATATCCGCCCCTACGATGGGAATGCTGGGAAATCTGGTGTAGGGAACGGTCTTGACCGTTCCGAAAACAGCAGTTCCGGGCTTGCTCCTGCTGTAAAGGATTGTGCATAGGTTGACAATCCCTCCACCGCTGAAGCGGTTCCCCTCCCTTTACACAAGGGAGACTGGGGAGGACAGAGGGCAATGCACACTGCACGCTGTTCTATGTGCCGTAATGCGGGCGGAGCAAGCCCCGCCCCTACAGTAGACGAGAGATGTCAAAGAGACAGTTTATTGACAACTCGGATAAACCAAAATTTTTAAAAGAGGAGCTGAAAAGCCCCTCTTTTGCTATTTTCTATATTTTTGTTTTGGACATCTTATGGATCGCTTCCAAAAATTTTTTTACCTCTTTTTCCTTGGTGAAGGCGGAAACAGAGACACGAACGGTTCCGGTCTTTTCTGTGCCGATGGTTTCGTGAGCCGGATAGGCGCAATGAAAACCGGAGCGGACAGCTATATGATAGTCATCGTTTAAAATGTTGGCGGCAACGCCGCTGTCCATTCCATTGAGATTGATGCTTAAGGTGCCCGTCTGACGTTTGGAATCCACTGGGCCGTAGACCGTTACCTGTTCCATATTATAAAGCGTTTCTTTCATCAAATCCAACAGGAAATGTTCATAGGAAAGGATGTTTGAAACGCCTTCCTTCAGGACATATTCCACTCCTTTTGACAATCCGTAGAAGCCAGGCGTATTCAAGGTTCCGCTTTCCAATTTATCCGGCAGAAAATCAGGATTATTCAGAAGGGAGGACTCGCTGCCTGTGCCGCCCTCTATGATGGTTTTCAGATTTAAACCGGGACGAATATAAAGCCCGCCGGTTCCCTGAGGACCGTAAAGTCCTTTGTGACCGGGAAATCCCAGTAAATCAATCTGAAATTCATTTACATCTATGGGTAATACGCCGGCGCTCTGAGAAGCATCGACCATAAAAAGAATTCCATGCCGTTTGGCAATTTGGCCAATGGTGCAGATATCCTGGATACTTCCCGTTACATTGGAAGAATGGTTAACCACAATCAGCTTGGTTTCCGGTTTGATTTCCGCCTCGATCCAGGCGGGTTCCACAAATCCATAACAATCCGCCTTTACCCGTGTTACGGAAATTCCTGAAAGCGCGTGTAGCGGCCTTAAAACGGAGTTGTGCTCCATGGAAGTGGTAATGACGTGATCGCCTTCCGACAGGATTCCTTTGATACCGAAATTCAGGGCATAGGTCGCATTCGGAGTCAAAATAATGTCTTCAATATTTTCAATATGAAATAAATCGCCAAGAACTTTCCTTGCATTGTAAATACGCTCAGAAGATTTTAAAGAGCAGTTATGACCGCTTCTCCCAGGATTAGCGGAATTTTTCAATTCATTTTCAACAGCTTTTAAAACGCTTTTCGGTTTGTGACGCGTGGTCGCCGCATTATCCAGATAAATCAAGAAATGCGATACTCCTGATAAGCATGGTTCGGCATCTCCCGGTAGATCGCTTTTATCGGGATATCAAACCGGTTTGCCGCTTCCATGACATCATTGAGTTTTTCTTCACGAAACCGCAGACAGTACGCACAGCCATTCATGGGAATCGAAGTGGGCGCATGCATCAGCGCCATAAAGCTGCCGTCATATTGAAAATGCTTTTTCAGCTTATTTGCCAGTGTAATGGATGAAAAAACTGCGATATAATAATTCATTTTCTTCTCCTCTTTGAAAAGCCGGCAAGCCGGCCCGCTGTTGTCAAACAGCTATGGTATTTACAGTTTAATATATGAAACGTACCTATATTCGGTGAATGAAAGCATTGTGAAATGCGGTTTGGCAAAAATGAAAACCGCTTCGTTATTCATTAAAGGATCGTTTCCAGATTCAGCCTGTTTTTTTCGATGAGATGCCGGAAATATAACTTTAGTTTATAACTGGTCTGATAATAGTCTTCATATATATTTTTGATAAAGTAGGAATCTATTTCTGCAAACTGTTCCATAATGCTGTCGATTTCGTTGTGTTCGATGGAAATGGTCAGGATTTTTTCACTTTTCAGCCAGTCCTTTTTCAGCCGGGCGTATTCCTCTTTCGCCGCTTCATAATCGCCTAAATCCATAGAGCGGTCCATTTCCTCCACAACAGCAATGTATTTTTTCATCGTATCCTCCAAATATGCCTGATAACCTATGGCGAACCCTATCATCAAAAGCAGGATACAAAGGGTTATCACAATCATTTTCATTTTTGTTTCTTCTCCTTCAGCTGTGTGAACATTACTTTCTTGTCATTTGCGCATAATAACAATATGTCCTTCTTATTTGTAATATGCAATTTTTTTAGTTCGCCGTTAAGCCAGTCTTCCGTGCGGTTAATCCGTTTGAGATTATCCTTGTAGATTTCACCTTTTACAACAATAGGGAAGGGCATCTGATCATCCTGAATGGGAAGAGATAAATCCTCCACAGTAGGAGTGGATGCGGATTTTTTTAAAACAAAGCTGACCTGTCCGTTTGTCTCCATAATGGCATATTGAATATCGGAAATATTGGTGATACCGTTCATTCGCATTTCTTCTAACAGATCATCCGTGGTAAAGCGCAGATCTTTCAGGGCAGACTGCTGCAGGACACCGTGCTCCACCAGGATACTAGGTTTCCCTGAAATATATTTGCGGACTTTGACGTTTTTTAAAATGAGCCAGGATATCAGCACTTCACAGCATACCAGAATTAATACAGGTACAATACCATTTACAAGGGGAATATCTTTTGACTCCATCGGAATGGAGGCTAATTCAGAAATCATGATAGCTACAGCCAGTTCGGAAGGTTCCAGCTGGCCAATCTGTTTCTTTCCCATAAAACGCAGCGAAAACACAACAAGAAGATAAAGAATGACAGTTCTCACAACGATTGCAAGCATAGAAATCTCCTCTCTGTGGAAAAATATAAGAAATATATAAGAATTTCTTCATAAAAAGCAAGCGGTATCAGCTGTTTGTGTTACCGCTGTTTCTATTTATAGTATTATGGATTGTTTTCGGTTCAAAAATTCACTTTGTGAATATTCTGTGATCTTTCTGCACAAAGCTTTGCTTTTCCGAAAAAAATCATGTATAATAAAAATATCCGGTTAAAAATGGAATTCGTTCGGCGCAGATTACAATATGTTATTTAGAGAATGCAAGAGAGAGGGGATGTATACCTTTGCTGAAAAAGTGGACAGCCTTTTTGGTGACAGTTGTCTTGGTGGCGGGAACGATTTTTGTTTCGGCAGAGGATGAAAACTCGACTTATTCGGCTCTTGTTTTTATCGATGATCCTTTTGTCAGCAGATTAATGGAATATGAAGGTATGACTGCCGGGCAAGTGGAGTCTTTCATGGATGACATAGATGATTTTATAGCGAGTTTTAAAGAAAATATCTATGAATCGGACGCAGATACCATTTTTATCACAATTTTGTTACAGGTCATGCAACGCGAAGAACATCTTCCTGTTATGGTTGCTTTTGACGCAATGTTTCCGGAAGAAATTGCATATATGCTGCAATACCGTAAGGTTCCAGAGGTTATGGGGAATTTTATGGACGTCGCCATGAGAAGAAAAATTATCATAGAGGTGGGACCAGCAAGAACAGAAGAGCCGCAGGAACCAGAACCGACTCCTACAACACAGCCGGAGGAGGAGAAATCAAAGTATTTTGACGATATGGCAGATTATAAGTACGCAGTGAAAGCTGTGGATGCAATGGCTCAGAGGGGAATGATAAGAGGTACCCAGGAGCGCTGCTTTTCACCGGGAGCCAATATTACGAGAGAGGAATTCACAAAATTAGTGGTTTCAGTACTTTTGGAAACAAATGATGTTTATACAAAGGAATATTTCAAGGATCCTTCCGGGGCATGGTATGAGCCTTACATAGCTGCCGGAGAATTTTATGGATTGTCTTTTGGCTACTATGAATGGCCCTATGAACTGGAAAAGCCGATCACGAGAGAAGAGATGGTGACGGTTGCATACCGCGCCGTGCGGAGGGTGGGACTGCAGCTTCCGGACATAAAGTATCCCACTCATTTCGATGATATGTATCAGATTAAATATTATGCGGTGGAACCAATCAATGAATTGCAAAAGGCGAATATCATCAGCGGAGTGGGGAATAATAAATTTGAACCAGCCGGGGAAACAAACCGTGCAGACGCAGCTTTGCTTCTGTATAAACTATTGTTGCTGAAAGAGAACTAGATCTTGGAAAGTTCTGAAATCACACCGAAAAGCATTGCAATTTATCATTTGAAATGCTATAATAAATAACAGAAAACAACAAAAAATCCTGCCGTTCACGTGAGTAAGCGCGTTATATAAACCAACATTTTTAATAAGGGAGTCCGTTCTCTGACCTGCGGCTTGCATGCCCCCCGGTTTTATTGCCGGCTTTAGGGGACCGATAAGCAGTCAGGAGGACACCCACCTGCTTAGGCAGGTTTGTATAAGGCTTATAACGGCTCGGCGGGGATATACATAATGAGATAAGAATGTTAGGTTCACACCTAGCATTTTTTTGTGAAGAAGTTTCAATAAAGCAGGGTGATTTCTTTGGGGGATGAAATCTTGATGAAAATATCCTCCGCTTACATGAACGGTGGGATTTCTGCAGCGAGTATCCCTGTTTTTTATCAGCAGGAAGGCATTTTGCAGTAAAGCGATGACCAACAGATCAGAGACCCTGGTTGTAGAGAAATCATTTTCACATAAAAGAAATTCGGCAAAAAGATGGAAACGGAGAGATGAAAATGGTAGAGTTTTTGAATCGCACAAAGATGCTTTTGGGAGAAACGGCGGTGGATAGATGTACAAAAGCTTCTGTAGCTGTGTTCGGCTTAGGCGGCGTAGGCAGCTTTACAGCGGAGGCACTGGCGAGGAGCGGAGTTGGCAAGCTGACTCTGATTGACAATGATGTGGTGACAAAAAGCAACATCAACCGCCAGCTGATTGCCCTGCAAAGTACAGTGGGGAAACGGAAAACGGATTTGATGAGGCGGAGAATTGCAGATATCAATCCAGACGCAGAAGTAGTGTGCCATTCGGTGTTTTTTTGTGAAGAAACAAAGAACGAAATTTTTTCACAGTCTTTGGGTCATTTTGACTATATTGTGGATGCTATCGATACCGTTTCCTCCAAGCTGCTGCTGATACAAACCGCAAAGAATGAAAACATTCCAATCATCTCCTCTATGGGGGCGGCAAATAAGCTGGATCCAACCCGATTTCGGGTGACAGATATCTATAAAACCGCTATGGATCCGCTTGCTAAGGTAATGCGAAGGGAACTGAAAAAACTTGGTATTCCAAAGCTTAAGGTAGTTTGCTCGGACGAACCGCCGCTCACGCCGGTTTTGGACTTGGGGGAGACGAAAAACAATCGTCCTGCGCCGGCCAGCGTTGCTTGGGTTCCCTCGGTAGCCGGTCTGATTCTGGCGGGAGAAGTGATAAAGGATTTGATGAAAAAATGAAAAAGCTGATCCTGATAAACGGGACAATGGGGGTTGGAAAGAGCACTGTGAGCAAAGAACTGATGAAGCGGCTTCAGCCGTCGGTTTATCTGGACGGGGATTGGTGCTGGAATATGAATCCCTTTGTGGTCAATGAAGAGAACAAACAGATGGTTTTGCGGAATATCGGTTTTCTGCTGCGGTCTTATTTGGAGAATTCTAGTTATGAATATGTCATCTTTTGCTGGGTCATGCATCAAGAGCAAATTGTAAAGCAGATACTGGAACAAATGAAAGGTCTGCTTTTCCAGCCTGTTCTGTTTACGCTGACCTGTTCGCAAGATACCCTCAGGGACCGCTTGACAAGCAGGATGCAAGCGGAAGGAAAAACAGATATTCCACGGAAAGTGGAGGAAAGCGTCAATCGACTAAAGCTATATGAGAAAATGGACAGCACCAAAATAGATGTGACGGATATTACCCCTTTGCAGGCTGCGGAGAGAATAGCGAACCGGATTTTTATCGTCGAATCATGATATAATAGTCGAAAGGGATCCAATAAGATTATAAAATAATAAAAAGGAAATTTAGGGATGAATCATACCGAAAAATTTACGGGAAAAGCGGAAATTTACCAAAAATTCCGACCTGCTTATCCATTGGCTTATATTCGGTATCTGACCGGAAAAATTCCGGTGAATGGCGTCGTCGCGGATGTAGGAGCGGGCACAGGGATTCTGAGCAAAGCGTTGCTGAAAGAAGGGTGCGCCGTGTACTGTGTGGAGCCGAATGCGGATATGAGAAAAATAGCGGCTGAAACGCTTGCGGGAGATTTCTGGATTATCAATGCCGCGGCGGAGCAGACAACTTTGCCGGAAGACAGCGTGGATTTGGTGACCGCCGCACAGGCGTTTCATTGGTTTGACGCGAAGGCTTTCCGCAGAGAATGCGGCAGAATCTTAAGACCGGGAGGGATTGTCTCCCTTGTCTGGAATACAAGGCGGGACAGCGCGCTTGAACGTGCAGCGGCGGAGGCTGCCAAGCAATATTGCCCTGCTTATCAGGGGGCAAGCGGGGGCATCCGTTTTGTGGGGGAGAGCTTTGGAACATTTTTTGAAGACGGAGTATATGAACACTGCGAATTTGACAATTCCTACTCCGCCGACAGGGAAACCTTCATCGGAAGGATTCTCTCCTCCTCCTATTCTCTGAAGCCGGAGGATACCGAATATGAGGCCTGGCTTGCCTCGCTTCACCGGATATTCGACCGTTTTTGTGAGAGAGATAGGGTAGCTGTTTCTATCGTGACACAGAGTTATACCGGAAAGGTATCAAGTGAATATTAATTTGCGTTAGCGATCCCTTTCGATTCCTTGATTTTTGAAGTACCAAACAGGGACAGAATTCTGCATATTGTCGTACCAACGAAGCACATCCCTGGCTTGGTTAAGCATTGTATTTATTTCTCCCTTACCAAAAGGGATCGCCCATGGAATAGAGGAAAGCATATTGGTGCTGATGTAAAGAGCAAGTAACTTCCAAAACTCGCTTGGCACCCTGCTGTCAAAATAACCGTTGACGATACCTGAGGCAAACAGCGGAGAGGTCTGTGCACACCATACAATACGGTTAAATTCTTCCCATGGATCCCCAAAATCATAACGATCAAAATCAATAATTACAATTTTTCCATTTTCAATCATCATATTGCCGATGTGGTAATCTCCGTGCTGAAAGGTCTGCGGTCTGTTTGCAAGCAAATGGCGGTTTTCTTCTATGTAAGCAATAAAATTTTCTGCTCCATCAAATTTTATGGGGCATTCATGATACATTTTAATTTTACGATCGATCTTTGCCTGAAAGCGAGCTTCCCAATCGGGCAGTGCTTCAGGGGCGGGAAGAGAATGAATTGTTTTAAGGATTCTGCCCGCCTCGAGACCATAAGCATACTGTTCTGTATCAGAAAGATAAGGTATAATATCTTCGGCATTCTTCCCATTCACCCATGTTTGAATACTATAAACACCGTCATCACACTTTCCGAACGCCACGGGCTTACACATTGGAACTCCAAGGAAAGCTGCTTTCTGCTGCATATGGAACATTTCCTGCCGCTTTGCGCTTTTTTCTGCGGGTGTAACTCTCAAAAGATATTTTGTACCATCGGGAGTTGTTACACAGTACTTTTTATCACAGGACCATCCCCTGTTGATTGGTTCCTTTGAAATAAAGTTTAATTGTGGCATTTATTTTCTCCTAAATAATATGGATGGAAAGCGAAAATTTCTTCACATTTCTTGTTTTCTTAAATGAACAGCTCATTTATTTATCTCCAGTTTCATCTTATTCGTCCGGATATTGCAGCCCCCAATCTCTGCGGAGTTTTGTCATAATTTCCATGACATCTATGGTCTCCGCCAGATGCATGGAATCAACACTGTGGTTCAGAACCGCTTTTTCCATATCCATTATTTCATATTGCAGTGCATGAGCGGTTTTGCCTTCTGTGATTTCCTGCCGTTTTCCGGTTTCCGCATCCACAATAACAGCTTTGTCTGCGCGGGGGTATTCCATGATTTCAATATATGCCCTTTCACAGCTGATGACAGCGCGTTTTGGCTGTTTTGAGTGAAGGCTTAAAGAAATCGCCGCCATCTGCTCCTCCCGATTCATCAGTAAAATTCCAGCTTGCTCATCAACGCCGGTAGAAGCCAATTTCACCTGGCTTAAAATATCCTCAGGCTGGCTGTCCATAAAGCTTCTCACTAAGCTTAGGGCGTAAACGCCGATATCCAAAAGCGCTCCGCCTGCCAGCTGAAGATTGAAAAAACGGCTATTCATATTATATTCTTTCAAGCTGCCGAAATTCAGCTGAAGCATTTGAACCTTTCCCAAGGTTCCGCTTTTTACCATATTCCACAGTTTTTGATACAGCGGCATATGCCAAATCGTCATTGCCTCCGCCAGTATCACATCATGGTTTTCGGCCAAAGTGACAGCTTCCCTCAATTCGTTACTGTTGAGGGTAATGGATTTTTCACACAGTACATGCTTACCATTTTTCAGTGCTGTACGCAGAAAATCGATATGCGTATTATGGGGCGTTGTGATGTAAATGATATCCACCAGGGGATCCCAAAACATTTCATGAAAATCCCGATATACCTTTCGCACCTGATGTTTTTCAGCAAACGCCAGCGCTTTCCCCAGCGTTCTGTTTCCAACTGCATAGAGAGGCTTTCCCATTGCCGTCAGAGCCTGTGCCATTTCATTGGCAATGACACCGGTCCCTAAAACTGCCCAGCGAAGTTCTTTTTTCATTTCCATATTCTCCTTTTAGCGTTGAGACAACTGATCGGAAATTCGGCAAAAATCCTGAATGGATAGGGTTTCCCCCCGCACGGTGGGGGAATAGCCAAGCTCCTCCAAAATGGAGGTGATTTCCTCCTTGGTCTGAGAGAAAAATCCGCTGTTGGACAGCCCGTTCAGTAATGTCTTGCGGCGCTGCAGAAAAACGGCTTTGACGGTTTTGAAATATACGGCTTCGTCCTTGGGATTCACCTTGGGTGTTTTTAAGAGCTTCATCAGAACGATAGAGGAATCCACGCTTGGCTGCGGTGTAAAACAGTGGGGTTTCACATCGCGGAGAATGGAGGCGTTGGTGTAATAGTCCACCATACAGGACAGAGCGCCGTAATCTTTTTCACGGCAGGTCGCTACCATTCGTTTTGCCACTTCCTTCTGCACCATTACTGTGATGCTTTTGAGCGGGTATCGTTTTTCCAGCAGAGCGGATACGATGGGCGTAGTAATATAATAGGGAAGATTTGCGACGACGACAGTATCTTCATTTTGGATGATTTGATTCAGATCGGTTTTCAGCACATCGGCATTGATTAGATGAAAATTTTCTGCCGAACCAAATAAATCGGTAAGAACAGGAATCAAATTCGAATCCAATTCAATAGCGGTTACATCCTTTGCGGCTTCCAAAAGAGATTGGGTCAGACTGCCAAATCCCGGTCCAATTTCGATTACGCTGGTGTTTCTTGTGATACCAGTGCCGACAATGGTGTCCTCCACCACGCTTTCATCAATCAAAAAATTTTGTCCCAGTCCTTTTTTAAAACGGAACCCATACCGTTCACATAGTTCTTTGACTATTTTAGGGTTTGTCACTCTGTCTGTCATACGCAATCCTCTCTTGTTCGGTTTTGAAAAAAAGGCGCGCACTGCGCGCCTTTTGCATTACTGTTCTTCGATCATTTTGCCCAGTTCTTTGGAAACCAGCATCAGGCATCTGGGATAGTGGAAGGGACCTTTGAAGATGGAACCCTTCAAATCTTTGGACACGGTGCCGTCTTTTCTCAGATATCCGTACCACTCGCCGTACTCCATATCCCGGAAATGGGAGAATGCGTAATCGTGAACCATTTCAAACTTATTCAGATATTCCTCTTTTCCGGTTTGCTGGTATGCCATAATAAAGGCGATGAGCGCTTCATTGTGAGGCCACCACAGACGCAGTTCGGCTTCCAGCGGTTCCACCGGCTTGCCCTCGACATCTACAAAATAAGTGATTCCTTTCGATTCCTTATCCCAGCCGATTTCAAAAGACCAATCCAAGATGGTAAGAGCCGTTTCCAACAAATCCTTATCTTTGCGGTATTCTGCTTCTGTCATGATAAACCAGGACGCTTCAATCGCATGACCCGGATTGACGAGCCGACCTTTCTGAGAATTCAAGTACTGTCCTTTTGGAGAGACATTTTCCAGAACCGCTTTCAGCTGCGGCTGCATGTGGAGCTTGACTTCCGAAAGAAACATGTCGATGTTCTTATTGTATTCCGCTTCATTCGCAGGATCAGCAGAACGGAGAATCTGAGTGGTTGCCAGCATAATCATCGGGTTTGCCAGCGTTATAGAACCCGGCAGATCCGGATTGAATTTCGGAGGAAGTTTTTCCGGGTGAAGGAAAAGATCAAGGGCCAAGGTATAGGTCTTTTTGGCCAAATCAAGTGCTTCCTGCTTTTTTGTCACAATAAAATACTGCGCCAGCGCAATCACGGCAAAAGTTTCCGAGAAGTAATAGCGCCGTTTCTGGATATAGGTCCCTTCTCTTGTCACTGTGAACGGCATTCTGCCATCCTCCAGATAGCAGTGGTTTTTGATGAACTCATATCCGCAGTCCGCAGCTTTCAGCCATTCGTCACGGACGCCGAACTCGGTCATCAGCTTGGACAGTGTCCAGAGCATCCGCCCCTGAAACCATACGGATTTGTCGGTGGAATAAACCTCGCCTTTCCGATCCAGGCAGGTAAAATAACCGCCATACTCATAATCCACTCCGGTCTTCAGCCAGAAAGGAATACAATCGTTTAGCAGGGCATCTTCATAATACTGTTTCCATTCTTTTAATTTTTCTTTCGACATGACACATTCTCCTATATTAAAATATAAATTTTATTTACATGCTTTTCCTATTTATTTATATTAGCACATTCGGATGGATTTCACAATCATTTCTTTTCACATTTATTGCCGAAATGGCATCCGAAAAATAAGATTTGCCTTTCCTTGATTTATTTTTCCCCAAAAATTTTCGAAAATTTTCGAAATAAGATAAATTTGTACGGAAATAGCAAAATCTCTTGACAATCACAGTGAATTTCATTATAATAAATGTGTTTTACAGGTTTCGTGCGCGCAAAACAGCGTGTATGGGATTAAAAGGAGGTGCGCAGATGAAAAGAACATATCAGCCGAAAAAGAGACAGAGAAGCAGAGAGCATGGCTTCCGGAAAAGAATGAGAACCAGAAATGGAAGAAAGGTTCTGGCCAGAAGAAGATTGAAAGGCAGAAAAAAATTAAGTGCTTAATACACAAAAGTCGTAAAATGTGCTTTGACACATTTCTATTTGGACTTTTATGAAACCGGCAAAACTGCGGCATTGCGCCGCGGGGTGCCGAGGTTATAAAAAGTGCCGTATCTTCTGCGGCATTTTTTTCACATTTGGAGAAATTTAGGATGCAGCGAACCATATCTTTAAAGGAAAACAGGGATTTCGGCCGTGTCTATCGAAGAGGAAAAAGCATTGCCGGAGATTGTCTGGTACTTTATTACCGAAAGAATAATCTGGGGATGAACCGTTTGGGGTTGACCGCCAGTAAAAAAGTCGGCAAAGCTGTTGTCCGCAACCGTGTCAGAAGACTGATTAAGGAAAATTTCCGCCTTCTGGAGGACAAGATACCGCTTTCCTATGATCTTGTCATCGTTGCGCGTGTGAAAGCTGCCGGCAGCGACTATCAGAAAATAGGCGGATGTCTCAGATACCTCCTTCGGAAAAGCTCCCTTTTGTAAATAGGACGGGGCTTTCTTTTTCATTTTGGCAGTTTGCAGCACAGCTTAAAATTTTGCTTGCCTGTTCGCTTTTTGGACAGGCTTTCCGAAGGAATCGTCGGGAAAAACCTTATGAAACGAATCGGGTTTTGAGATGAAAAAGATTGTTATCTGTTTGATTCAATGGTACAGAAGAAATTTGTCGCCATTGAAGAAATATCCTACCTGCCGTTTTTTGCCCACCTGTTCGGAGTATGCCGTGCTTGCAATTGAGAAGTACGGACTTTTAAAGGGCGGTGTGAAAACGGTTTATCGAATTTTGAGATGCAACCCTTTTTGTAAGGGAGGCGTCGATTACCCGTAAATTACTGAAAATTAGGAAGTGAATCTATGTATTTTTTAGGTACCCCTATCGGCTTTGTCATGAATTTTATTTATGATTTCATAGGGAATTATGGTTTGTCAATTATTTTGCTGTCCACATTTGTGAAACTTTGTACGTTGCCGCTTACACTTAAGCAGCAAAAATCTATGGCGGCGATGCAGCAGGTTCAGCCATTGATGACAGAAATTCAGAATAAATATAAAAATGACAAAGAGAAACAGTCTACGGAAATGATGAAACTGTATAAGCAGTACAATATCAGCCCCATGTCCGGCTGTCTGCCAATGTTGATTCAGTTTCCTATTCTGTTTGGTCTTTATGCGGCGGTAGCGAAGCCGCTTACTTACATGCTGCGGCTGACGGCAGAACAGATCACAGCGATTGCGCAGGCGCTGAATTTTAACATGCCAGCCAATTCCTTTACCGCTGAAATGAGTTTGGCTCAGCAGATGAGCCTGCCGGAGAATATTGCGAATATTCAGGCTTTGGTGCCCAATGTACATGCCATTGATTTTAATTTTTTGGGATTAAATTTGGCACAGACCCCCAGCTTTTCCGTTCCGTCAATCATTTGGATTTTGCCGGTATTATCGGCAGGTCTCAGCTTTTTATCCAGCTATATTATGCAGCCGAAACAAAAGAGCAATGATGACAACCCAATGGCTTCCACCACCAAAATGATGACCTATTTTATGCCGCTGATGATTCTCTGGATTGGTTTCAGCGTGCCGGCGGGCTTAAGCCTTTACTGGGTAGTGAACAGTGCTTTGCAGATTCTGCAGTATTTTACAATTGATAAAAAAGCGAAAATGAAAATAGCGACTGAAATTGCCGCTTCATCGATTACAACAGAAGCGGTCAAGAAGAAAAAAAGGAGGTAACCGTGTGATGAAAGAAGTTACAGCCACCGGAAAAACGATTGACAGTGCCATAGAGACTGCGTTGTCCCAGTTGGGAGTAAGCAGGGACGATGTAGAGATCGAAATTATAGAAAATCCGGCAAAGGGTGTGCTGGGTATCTTTGGACAGAAAGATGCAAAAATTCTTGTCAAAGTGAAAGAGTCTCCCGAAATAACAATGGCTGAATTTGTAGAGACGATTCTGACAAAAATGGGGATCGAGGCAAAGGTCGCGGCAGCCATAGATGGATCGCGTATTACACTGGATGTATCAGGTCCTGATATGGGAATCGTGATTGGCCGCCGCGGCGAAACTCTGGATGCCCTGCAGCAAATTGCGCAGCTGTATGTCAATCGGATTTATGAAGAATATTATAAAATTCGTATTGATACGGAAAATTACCGTGCAAAGCGGGAAGAGGCACTTATTATTCTGGCAAAGGGCTTGGCAAAAAAAGTATTAAAGACCCGTAAAGAAGTAGCTTTGGAGCCTATGAAGGCATACGAGAGAAGAATCATTCACACAACCCTTCAGGATTATAACCGCATTTCAACGCACAGTATTGGAGAGGAGCCAAACCGTCGTCTGGTGGTGAGCTACCGTTACTCCAATGCGCCCAAGGGAAACAAAAAAGAAGAGAAATAAAACAGACTGCCGAAAAACTCGGTCTACCGCAAACAATAACCGAGAAAAGATAGAAAGAAATATATTGAATGAATTTCACTATTCAAAATGCCAATGGCTCCATTGAGGGACCATTGGCATTGCTTGCTTTTTGCAGCCTGAGATCCGCTTGTTGATAAAGGCGACAAGCGGACCGGTGCAATTCTGCACCGATCTTTTCAATAGCGGACTATATGTCTGACTTTTCGACAATGTTATTCCAGTCTATATTCCAATTGGCAATCACATGGTTCCGCTTCGGTCAATGATGGATCATATTCCTCCGCCTCCAAACAGCCTACCGCATGATAAAAGGCCTGTGTCTCCCTTGCGGAATGAGAAGAGATATACAGTTTCCGGCCGCTCAGTTCTCTTGCTTTATTGCAGGCCAGATAAAACAGGTGTCTGCCGATACCTTTTCCGCGCATGTCCGCAGAGACGTGAAGGCTGGAGAGCTGCAAATACTGTTTTTGGCTTCCGAAAAGTCTGCTTTCCACGGAACAGAATCCTTTCAGCTTTTTATCATAAAAAGCGCCGAATACGCCGCCGCCTGTATCAATGGTGTTTTTCAGACAATGGCACAAGATTTCATATTCTTTTTCTCCCCATTGCTCGGTAAATGAAATGTTTTTTAATATCCAGCCACATTCTTCTTTCCGCCAGCACTGGGTTACTTTCTGAAAACGATCGAAATCGGAAAATAATTGGGGAGAAATTTCTTTTTGGAAAATTGTTCGAAAAATAATCCGTTCCATAATGCTCTCCTTCTCTTTTCTGTGCTGAAAAATTTTATCACAGAAAACCGGAGACTGTCAAGGAAGAAAAAATTCACTTCGGCAGCTCTAAAATAGCTTTACAAAAGAAAACGAAAATGTTAAAATAAATCAGAATGTTAAGGAGGAATGGCAGCATGTATTACATAGGTGTGGATGTGGGCGGAACCAATATTGCCACAGGCTTAATCTCGCAGGATGGTAAGATGATTACCAAAACATCTGTAAAAACGCTTGGGGATCGAGCGCCCGAAGAAATCACGAAAGATATCTATCAAACGATTGAAACGATAATGCAGGAAACCGGGACACCACTTTCTGAAATCGGCGGTATCGGTATGGGGATTCCGGGCTGTTTCAACAATGATACCGGAGTGGTTATTGAGACAAATAATATGAATCTTTCCGGGTTCAACCTATTTGAGGAACTGAAAAGATATATCAATAAACCAATGATGATGGCGAATGACGCAAACTGTGCGGCTTTGGGAGAAGCGGCTTACGGGGCTGCAAAGGGATATGACGATGTCATTATGATCACCATCGGTACCGGTATTGGCGGTGGCTTTGTCTGTAATGGAAAGGTTTATAACGGATTTAACGGTGCTGCGATGGAAGTCGGGCACATTTGCATCGATCTGAAGGGAAAGAAATGTAACTGCGGTCGTGTTGGCTGTTGGGAGCGGTATGCGTCCGCAACCGCATTGATTGAACTGACAAAGGAGATTATGGAAAAAAATCCGGATAGCGAAATGCATGCTTATGTATCAGAACATGGCGGCGAAGTCAGCGGCAGAACTGCTTTTGACTGCGCGCGCAAGGGGGACAGGGCAGCCAATGAAGTGGTGGATACCTTTGTGTATTATCTGGGAAGCGGCATTGTGGACTTGATCAATCTGTTTCAGCCGGCTGTTATTATTGTAGGCGGCGGCGTCTCCAACGAAGGAGACTACCTGATGGAAAAGCTTAAGAATTTTGCAAAAGGCTACTCCTATGCCAGCACGAAAATTCCACAGCCGGAATTTAAAAAGGCAGAGCTGGGAAATGACGCGGGAATCATCGGCGCAGGGATGCTCTTGGTGTAATCCCGCTTTGTGAAACTGTCGTAATCTGTAAAAAAGAAAGAGATGAAAAAGCAAGCAGCGCTATGGAGTGAATCCATTTGCATTGCTTGCTTTTCTATTCTGGAAGCCATTTGCGGTGGTGCGTCTGGAAAAAAGCATTTTTTCGCTGACTCTAATCCGTGAAATCAGAATTTAAATATTTTTCATTCGTCCGACCAATATATCCAGATCGACTGTTATCTCAGAAAAATCAGCGGCTTTTTGAATGTCCACATGAAAAGTCATAGGTGTCATTTTCAAAAAATCGATGCGCTGTTCCGGCGTGAGGGAAAAGGTGGCGGATGATTTTTGAATTTTCAGAATTTCTGCATATTTCTTAAAATGGCTGATAATATCCCCGCCCTTATATCTGGAAGCGTTTAACTGTCCGGATACAGCGCTTCGAATCTCCTTTAAGTAGTCTTCTCCCGGAACGACTTTAATAAGAATACCTTGGGGAGATAAAACCCGCTGAAACTCACGGTAGTTTGCCGGCGTTAAAATATTGAGGACGGCATTCATGGAATCATTTCTCAATGGAATCTTGGCAAGATCAGCGACCATCCATTTGACATTTTTCGATCTTTTGGCAGCGAGGGTAACAGCTTCTTTTACTACGTCTAATCCAAATCCGTCCATTTGGCTGTCTTTCGTCAAAAAGGAGGCATAAAAACCTTCTCCGCAGCCAGCATCCAGAAAACGGCAGACAGTATCACTGCTATATGCAGTTAGAATATTCTGCACAGCTTCTGCAGCGCGATCGTAAAATCCGGAATCAAAAATACGCCCGCGGCTTTCAAAGAGAAATTTTTCATAGGGCTGTCTTTTCGGATTGGTTAAAAAGTTTACATAGCCTTTGGAGGAAACATCGAAGCAATGTCCTTTTTGACAGAGAAAGCTTTGCTCTTTTGCAGCAAATGCTTCCCCGCAAAGGGGGCAGCGGAATGCATCCGCATGGTTGATCAAAATGTTATTTTTCATAGAGACTCCTTAAACACTACCAATACTTCATTCTATTAAAAAAATTGTTATTTGTCAAAGAGACAGAATGACTTCATATCCTTTTACACTATTCTATACGCAAATCCTTCATTTGTCCATCCATAATAACATTTTCAAATCTTTATATGTTCCGTTTCTGCTTATACTTGGGGTTCCATTTATGAGTAAACGGCAGGTAAATATCCATCGTTTAATAAGACTGAAATGTCCATTGTGCCATAAAAAATGAGTAGGATAGTGCAAAAAGTGAATGAAAAAATGCAAAAATTTATTTTCAAACGTGATATACTATTTGTGAAAATTGTACGAAAGGGATGGTTTCTATGAGAAAAACATGCAGCATATTTATTTGTATCTGCCTCATGCTTTTAAGCTTTGCACCATCGGCTTTTGCAATCGATAAGGGGGACGGAACGGAGGAAAATCCGTATCAGGTTTCGACCTTGGACGATTTGAAGGCAGTAGCAGATAATCTTTCCGCATATTATATCCAGACGGCGGATATTGACGCCAGCGGAGAAAACGCTGCGCTGATTTCCGGCTCATTTACCGGTCATTATAATGGGAACGGTAAAAAGATCACGTTTAACACGACCGAAGCCGGTTTTGCGTTTAGTATCTTTAAGATAATTGAGGCTGGAGGTGTGGTAGAAAATCTATACACGGAGGGGACGATTGCAGGCGGACAAAATTCAATTGCCCCGATTGTTTATTCTCTGCTCGGAACTGTGAGAAACTGCCATAACTCTGCAGATGTTACAAGCACACAGACATATTCTGACGGGCAGCGCGGCAATGTCGGAGGAATTGCCGCATTTATGGGAAAAGGTGCTGTGATTGAGAACTGCACCAACAGCGGCGATCTTTCCGCACAGGATTATGTGGGCGGTATCGTCAGCGGTGTGAATTATTCCACTGCCGATTATGCGATACGCAATTGTTCTTCCACCGGCAATCTGACGGCGGGTAAACTGTTTGCCGGAGGCATTGTCGGCGCTGTTACCGGAAGTGTTACCGGCAGTCTGGTAATAAACAACTGTCACTCCAGCGGAAATATTCAGGCAGGGAGCTATGCCGGTGGCATAATAGGCGGACTCAATCAGAATCTGAACGGGACTCTGGATATCAGATACTGCTCCTCCTCTGCTGATGTGACCGCCACAACGGATTATGCGGGAGGAATCTTCGGCGCATCCGCATACAGTCTTACAGACGGAACCATTAATATCACAAGGTGTTATGCGACCGGAAAGATATCCGCAACAACATCAGCGGGTGGTATGGGAGCCTGCTTTGTGGTTGTCAACACCACAAAAACCAGTGCGAATATCACGGGAAATTATTTTGCTGGCACCTTGTCAGGCGGCCGTATCGGAGCGATGGTAGGGACTCCTTTTGTCAACAATCGAACTGGTACGATCAATATCGCTATCAGCCGCAATTACAGTACAGCGCCCGCTGTGTCTAGTTATCAGAAAATGGCAGGATATAACTCTACCAGTACCAGCGGAACAGCAAAATGGTCCTGCCCGACGGCTTCAAACTTTATTCTTAAGGATGGGACAAGCACATTAAGTTATGCTTCTGCTATCACAGCAGAAGAGCTTTCCGATGCAGATACATTTTATGCGAAGTATGATACCTTAAGTGACTACTTTGATTATGATATTGGTGACAGAACAGATAAATATCCCTATCCGCAGTTTGCAAGTAATCCGCACAATGCGCCGGGTACCGTGCTGATTCCGGTGACCTTTACCTGCGGAGAGAATGGCACCGTGTCCAAGAAAGACGGATATGTGACCTCAGGAGATACGGTTTCGGTAAAGATTCAGCCGAATGACGGTTATATTATCAGCTCCGTTCTCTGCGGCGAAGCGCCGGCCGTCATTCAGGACGTGAGCGGCTTCACCTATCAGACTTCTCCGCTTGCCAAGAACACGGCGATCACCGTGGCATTTGAGACGGCTCCGGTGCAGACGCCGGAGATTGTTTCCGATGTCAAGTGGAACTATGTTCCGTCCGGCGAAACAGCTTCCGGAAACATAACGTTTGGTAAAGTAACCGGAGAGGAAGCGAAAATCACCGATTACGGTATCGTTTATTCTGCTTCAAATGCGGTTCCCTTATTAGATGGGGATGATTGCATTACCTTTTCCGCAAGAAATTACGGCGGAAAAAGTGCCAACGGATTCTACGGTGTTTTCCTCACGGGCTCCGTTTTGGACAATCAGCAGTATTATACCAGAACCTACGTCACATACACCGGCCAGGATGGCTTGCCTCATACCGAATACGGCGTTGTAATTACAGTGGACCTCAGAAAATGACACTTTTCCACTGTTGACAAAAGAAAAACTTTATGGTATACTGTCCGAGAATAACAGAACGACGTTGATGGAGACAGTAGGGTTAAAGAGAAAACCAAAGCGAGCCGGGGACAGTGCGAGCCCGGTGTGAGTAAATTTTTCTCCGAACATCACTCCAGAGTCGCGGGCTGAACGCAGTGCAAGTAAGCCTCGCCGGTTTCCCGCCGTTATCGGGGGCGCATATGATGGTATGCTGAAATAGGTGGTATAGCGAAGTTAGCCTTCGCCCTGTTTTCAGGGCGGAGGTTTTTTGGTATAAGCATAGGATATACTTGGAGGTTGATGATATGTATAAGAAAGTCTCTACAGATCTGAATTTTGTGGAAAGAGAGAAAAAGACAGAACAGTTCTGGAAGGAAAACAACATCTTTGAAAAGAGCATGGAAAACCGGAAAGAAGGGGAGACTTACACCTTCTATGACGGACCGCCCACGGCGAACGGCAAGCCCCATATCGGGCACGTGCTGACAAGGGTCATCAAGGACATGATCCCGCGTTACCATACCATGAAAGGGCAGATGGTTCCAAGAAAAGCCGGCTGGGATACCCACGGGCTTCCAGTGGAGCTGGAGGTGGAAAAGCTTCTGGGCTTGGACGGCAAGGAACAGATTGAGGAATACGGTCTGGAGCCCTTCCTGAAAAAGTGTAAGGAAAGCGTCTGGAAGTATAAAGGGATGTGGGAGGATTTCTCCGCCACTGTCGGCTTTTGGGCGGACATGGAGCACCCCTATGTGACCTATGAAAACAGCTTTATCGAATCGGAATGGTGGGCTTTAAAGCAAATCTGGGAGAAAGGCTTGCTTTACAAGGGCTTTAAGATTGTGCCCTATTGCCCCCGCTGCGGAACGCCCCTGTCCAGCCACGAGGTGGCGCAGGGCTATAAGGACGTCAAGGAGAAATCCGCGATTGCCAAGTTTAAGGTAAAAGATGAGGACGCATACATTCTGGCCTGGACAACCACGCCCTGGACCCTGCCCTCCAACGTGGCGCTTTGTGTAAATCCCAATGAGGACTATGTGAAGGTGCAGGCGGACGGCACGGTTTATTACCTGGCGGAAGCGCTGGCTCCGACTGTTCTGGGCGAGGATTATACCGTTCTGGAAAAATATCTGGGGAAAGATTTGGAATACAAAGAGTATGAACCCCTGTTTGATTTTGTATCCCCCAAGGAAAAATGCTGGTATGTCACCTGTGATACCTATGTCACTCTGACCGACGGTACCGGCGTGGTTCACATTGCTCCCGCTTTCGGTGAGGACGACGCCAATGTAGGACGGAAATATGAGCTTCCCTTTGTTCAGCTGGTGGACGCAAAAGGCGAGATGACGGCGGAAACCAAATGGGCGGGAACCTTCTGCAAGAATGCGGACAAGGAAGTCCTGAAGGATTTGAAGGAGCGCGGATTGTTGTTCTCCGCGCCGGATTTCGAGCACAGCTATCCCCACTGCTGGCGCTGCGATACACCGCTTATCTACTATGCAAGGGATTCCTGGTTTATCAAAATGACAGCGGTGAAGGACGATCTGATCCGCAACAACAACACCATCAACTGGATTCCGGAGAGCATCGGCAAAGGCCGGTTCGGCGACTGGCTGGAGAATGTGCAGGATTGGGGCATCAGCCGGAACCGTTACTGGGGAACCCCCTTGAATGTGTGGGAGTGCGAGTGCGGACACCGCCATGCCATCGGCAGCATCGAGGAGCTGAAAGCCATGTCGGACAACTGTCCGGACGAGATCGAGCTGCACCGCCCGTATATTGACGCGGTGACCATCCAATGCGAGAAGTGCGGCAAGCAGATGAAGCGGGTGCCGGAGGTTATCGACTGCTGGTTTGATTCCGGTTCCATGCCCTTCGCGCAGCATCACTATCCCTTTGAGAATAAAGATCTGTTTGAACAGCAGTTCCCCGCCGACTTCATTTCGGAAGCGGTGGATCAGACAAGGGGATGGTTCTATTCCCTGCTGGCGATCTCCACCTTGATTTTCAACAAGGCGCCTTATAAAAACGTCATCGTTCTGGGACATGTACAGGATGAGAACGGGCAGAAAATGTCCAAATCCAAGGGTAATGCAGTGGATCCCTTTGACGCGCTGGAAACTTACGGAGCGGACGCGATCCGCTGGTATTTCTATATCAATTCCGCACCCTGGCTGCCCAACCGGTTCCACGGCAAGGCGGTGACCGAGGGACAGAGAAAGTTCATGGGAACCCTGTGGAATACCTATGCGTTCTTTGTGCTGTACGCAAACATTGACGAATTTGACGCGACAAAATATCAGATCGAGTATGATAAGCTGTCCGTGATGGACAAATGGCTTCTGTCCAAGCTGAACACGCTGGTGAAAACCGTGGACGGCAATCTGGCGAACTACCGGATTCCGGAAGCGGCAAGAGCGCTGCAGGAATTTGTGGACGAGATGAGCAACTGGTATGTCAGAAGAAGCCGGGAGCGGTTCTGGGTGAAAGGAATGCCGCAGGATAAAATCAACGCCTATATGACCCTGTACACCGCCCTTACGACGGTGGCAAAAACAGCGGCGCCCATGATTCCGTTCATGACCGAGGATATCTACCGCAACCTGGTTTGCAGTATCGATAAAAGCGCGCCCGAAAGCGTGCACCTGTGCGATTTCCCGGCGGCGGACGAAAGCCTCATTGACAAGCAGCTGGAAGAGGATATGGAGCTGGTTCTGGAGATTGTGGTGCTGGGACGGGCTGCCCGCAACAGCGCGAACATCAAGAACCGCCAGCCCATCGGTGAAATGTTCATCAAATCCAAGGAAACGCTGAGTGATTTCTATAAACAGATCATCGAGGAAGAACTGAATGTGAAAAAGGCTTCCTTTACCGACGATGTATCCGACTTTGCGGCATACAGCTTCAAGCCGCAGATGCGGACGCTGGGGCCGAAATACGGCAAACAGCTGGGTGAAATCCGCGCCCTTCTGCAGAATCTGGACGGCGGAAAAGCCAAGAAGGAGCTGGATACCACCGGAGTCCTGAAGCTGGCGCTGCAGAGCGGGGAAATCGAACTGGCACCGGAGGATTTGCTGATTGAAACCGCAAAATCCGATCGGTATGCAACCGAGGAGGACAACGGCGTGACGGTGGTTCTCGACACGCAGCTCACTCCGGAACTGATTGAGGAGGGCTTTGTCCGCGAAGTCATCAGCAAAATCCAGACCATGCGGAAGGAAGCCGGCTTTGACGTCACGGATCACATCCATGTCTATGTGAAGGGCAGTGAAACGATCGGCGAGATTGTGGGGCGGAATCTGGATGCCGTCAAGGAGGATGTTCTGGCAGAAACCGTAAAATTTGACGCGATGGACGGTTTCACCAAGGATTGGGATATCAACGGGGAAGCGGTTACCATCGGCGTGGAGAAAATATAATCTCGCTAAGATGTGCCCCGCCTCTTTCGATGGTGGGTACCGCATTATCGAAGCAAGCGGCGGGCATATATCCTTCGCTTCACGAGGTTGAAACGCCTGCAAGGCAGCTTTTGCAACATTTTTTCATCTTGTTATAAAACGGGGGCTATCCATTTTGGATAGCCCTTTGTAATTTAGAAAACAGATATATTTCTATGAAACATATTCTTTGTTTGTAAAGCTTCAGTCAAACAAAGTTCAATTTGTATGATGGCGGGACGATGTGGGCATCGTCCCCTACAAATGGGAGTTGCGCGTCATTAAGATTTTAACTGTTTTCTTATATTGAAAGACAGGAATTTCATTTTTTTAAATTTTATCTTGACACTAAAGGTCACCCATAGTATACTAAAGGTGACCCTTAGTCTTTAGGAGGTGATTCTTTGGCAAAGGGGAAAATGGGGCGCCCTACAGATAACCCAAAGCCGTACCGTATCGCTGTGAAGATGGATCAGGAATCCAAGGACATTCTGGACGCGTACTGCGCGCAGGAGAATGTGAACAAGATGGAAGCGGCAAGGCGGGGGATCAAGCTGTTAAAGGCGTACCTCAAATAAAAAGGAGAAGCAATGTTCCCGACTAAAGCAACAATCGCTCCTCCGCTATGCACCCACTGCCAGAGGCAGCGGTACATGAATATGATACCACATGTGCCTGTTCCTTTGCAAGCGGTTGGCGCAAAAACGTAAAAAAAGGAAAGGTGATTGAGATGAAATTGGAAGATTATTTGGAGGAATTATTTGAGGAACTGTATCAGAAGGCAAGAAAAGCGTTTAAAAATGATATTCGGTATGCGTATACCAATTCCAGCATTGAGGAAATCGGTTTTGAGTGGAAAAAGCGCTATTCCCAGCAGGAGCAGGAATATTTGGAGGAATGCTTAACGGAATACCGCAGCTATTATATGGGAGAAGAGCAGTTTCTCTACCGGCAGGGCATACAGGACTGTATAGCCCTTCTGAAACATTTGCAGGTGCTGGCGTGAAATACTGATTCGCTGAACCGCGCGGAGGGCAGGGAGGAAACCCTGCCCTTCCAATATTGCCTCTTGTTCAAGCGGGTGGAAAAAAGAATCTTTTGTTCCCGTTGTTCGTATTTTTGCTGAAATCCTCAAAAATCCCTTGAAAATCACGGCTTTTCGTACTATAATATATATGTTTGTGTAAAATTTGGGCAAACTACTAAAATAAAATTGGAAAAATATATAGGGGGTAGCTCACATATGACTTTCATGGAACGAATCAAAGCCATGGCCAAAAGCGATAAAAAGACAATCGTTTTGGCGGAAGGCGAGGAATTGCGTACAGTACAGGCATGCCAGCAGGTATTGAAGGAAGGGATTGCCAACATTATTCTTCTGGGCAATGCGGACAAAATCAAAGAGGTTGCAAACGGTTATGACATCAGCGGCGCAACCATCATTGATCCGGAAAAAGCGGATAACTTCATGGAATTTGCGGAAAAATTCTGTGAGATGAGAAAAGCGAAAGGCATGACCATGGAAAAAGCGGTGGAAACCATGAAAAGCACTCTTTACTATGGTGTTATGCTGGTCAAAGAAGGGATTGCCGACGGTATGGTCGCCGGTGCGGTGAACGCCACGGCAAACGTGCTGCGTCCCTCTCTTCAGATTTTGAAAACAGCGCCCGGCACAAAGATTGTTTCCGCTTTCTTTGTGATGGTCTGCCCGGACAAAGACTACGGTGCGGACGGCGTGTTTGTATTCGGCGACTGCGGTCTGGTGGAAAATCCGTCTGCGGAGGATTTGTCTGAGATCGCTATCTCTTCCGCCGGTTCTTTCAAATCACTGGTAGGTGTTGACCCGGCTGTTGCAATGCTTTCCTATTCCACATACGGCAGTGCGAAAAACGAACTGGTTGACAAGGTGAACACCGCCACCAAGCTGGCACAGGAAAAACGCCCGGATTTGATGCTGGATGGAGAACTGCAGCTCGATGCCGCTATCGTCCCCTCTGTCGGACAGGCCAAAGCGCCTGGCTCCAAGGTGGCGGGCAAGGCGAACGTTTTGATTTTCCCGGATCTGAACGCCGGCAACATTGGATACAAACTGGTACAGCGGCTGGCAAAGGCAGAAGCTTACGGACCCATGACGCAGGGTATCGCAAAACCGGTCAACGATCTGTCAAGGGGATGCTCCTGGCAGGATATCGTCGGGGTTGTCGCTATCACCTGCGTACAGGCGCAGAATCAGAATAAATAATGAAACAAGGGAGTACACAGATGAAAATATTAGTTGTAAATGCGGGCAGCTCTTCTCTGAAGTACCAGCTGCTGGACATGGACACCAAGGAAGCGCTGGCAAAAGGATTGTGCGACCGGATCGGCATCGGCGGAAGCGCCATCACCCACAAAGCACATGGCGGAGAATGGAAAGTGGAAGCGGAATTTCCGACCCATACCGAAGCTTTTATGAAGATGGTAGAAATGATGACAACCGGCGAAGGTGCGGTCATCAAAGATAAGAACGAAATTTCCGCAATCGGTCACCGTGTGGTGCAGGGTGCGGAACGTTTCCATAAATCCGAGATTGTGACGGACGAAGTGATCGATACCATTGAGGAGATTGCTCCTCTGGCGCCGGTGCACAACATGGCCCATGTGCAGGGCTTGCGCTGTGCCCAGAAGGTGTTCGGAAAAGAGGTTCCCAACGTGGTTGTCTTTGATACCACCTTCCATCAGACGATGCCCCCGAAAGCATATGTTTATGGAATTCCTTATAAATTCTATGAGGAGAATGCTATCCGGAAATACGGCGCCCACGGTACCAGCCACCATTATGTCAGCATGAAGGCTGCGGAGTATCTGGGCAAAGATCCTTCCGAGCTGAAAATGGTAACCTGCCATCTGGGCAACGGCAGCTCCATCTCGGCGGTTGACGGCGGGAAATGCGTGGATACCAGCATGGGGCTGACACCTTTGGCAGGTGTTATCATGGGTACCCGCTGCGGCGATCTGGATCCCAGTGTTGCCTGTTATCTGGCAGAGATCACCGGCATCCATGGCAACAAGCTTTCTGAACTCCTGAATAAGGAATCTGGATTCCTGGGCGTTTCCGGTGTTTCCAGCGATAAGCGCGACCTGGAGAAAGCCGCTGCGGAAGGAAACGAGAGAGCAAAGCTTGCAAGTGATATGTTCAACTATCAAATCAAGAAATATATTGGTTCCTACACGGCTGTTATGAATGGCTTGGACTGCATTGTCTTCACCGGAGGAATCGGTGAGAATGACGCGCCGGTCAGAAGCAATGTATGCGGTGATATGGAATTCTTCGGCATTTTCATTGACGAAGAGAAAAACAGCAAGAGAAGCTCTGGCATTATGGACATCACCGGAAAGGACAGCAAGGTGAAGGTTTTGGTTGTGCCGACGAACGAAGAACTGATGATCGCCATGGATACGCAGAGGCTGGTCGAGGGAAAATAAAACTTCTTTCCCGTGAAAAGAGGACGGAAAACAGCAGTGGAACAAATGAAAAAATAATCAAAAAACCTTGACAAACCAACTGGATTGTATTACAATATTGTAAGCGTCTTTCTGTAACTTCTTTGCATGAGGTGATTCATATGATGATCGATATTTCCAATATCATTAAATTGGAAGGTGCAAAGGAATCGTTTGAAGGTGAAGTCGTCTTTTCCGAGGAAACCGATTTTGGCGAAAACATCAGGCTGGCAAAGCCGGTGCGCGTTCAAGGTGTGATGGAAAACCTTGGCGGCGTGTTTGATTTTCACGCCCAGGGGGAGGCCGATATGGTCTTTCAGTGTGCAAGATGTTTGAAGGAATTCACAAAAACCGTAACCTTTTCCATGGACGAGCGGTTTTCCAAAGAGGGAAACGAGGAATATTTAAAAATCGAGCATAATAAAGCGGATATTACGGATGCTGTTTACATGAACCTGCTCCTGAACCTGCCGCAGAGAGTATTATGTTCTGAGCAGTGCAAGGGTTTGTGTTCAAGCTGTGGAGTTGACCGGAATCTTTCGCAATGTGATTGTAAAAAAGAGGAAGGCGACCCTCGTTTTGCAGTGTTAAAAAATTTATTGAAATAAAGTTTGGGGAGGTGTTGTAAATGGCAGTTCCAAAGAGAAAAACATCCAAGGCAAGAAGAGATAAAAGAAGGGCAAACTGGAAATTGCTGATTCCGGGTATGGTAAAATGCCCAGAGTGTCACGAATATAAACTACCTCACAGGGTTTGCAAAGCCTGCGGTAGTTACAAAGGAAAAGAAGTTATCAAAGTTGACGCGAAATAATATAACGGAGTGCCGTTATCCGAAATAGAGAGGAGTTTTCCTCTCTATTTTTTTGTTTTTGCGGAATCTTTGAAAATACACTGGAAAAATATTCAGTTCTATTGTAAAATAAAATTGAGTTAGAGTACAATAGGAGATAGATTATGTCGATTGAAACGGTAAAATCATATTTGAAACAGCACGGCTTTGAGAAAAACATATTGGAATTTTCAGAATCCTCCGCCACAGTGGAACTGGCTGCGCAGGCAGTGGGATGCGAACCGGCACGGATTGCAAAAACATTGTCTTTTCTGGCAGATAACCGCGTGATTTTAATCGCGGCGGCTGGGGATACCAAGATAGACAACGCAAAGTACAAAGCACAGTTTCATACCAAAGCAAAGATGATTCCATTTTCGCAGGTGGAAGAGCTTACCGGACATGCACCGGGCGGCGTTTGTCCCTTTGCGGTTAGAGAGGGGACGGAAGTTTATTTGGATGTATCCCTGAAACGGTTTGACACCGTTTTTCCGGCCTGCGGTAGCAGCAACAGCGCGGTGGAGATGACGATAGAGGAGCTGGAGAAGTATTCTTGCTGCATTGGCTGGGTTGACGTCTGCAAGTAATTTGTGTGAAAGAGCCGGTGTTATTTATCGGGAGGGATACCTCGTCCATTCAGAAGGAGAAATCAAATGAGTGTAACAATTTTTAATATTGATCCGGGCAGTATCGCCCAGGAGCTTGGCATTGAGAAGGGAGATATTCTTCTTTCTGTCAATGGGGAACAGTTTACCGACGCCTTGGAATATAAATTTCTGACAGCGGAAGAGTATGTGGAACTAGAGATTCTGCAAGGGGACGAGATCGTTGTCTACGAGATAGAGAAGGAACCCTATGAGGACATTGGTCTGTCCTTTGAAAATTCTTTGATTGACGAGCCGCGTTCCTGCCGCAATAAATGCATCTTCTGTTTTATCGATCAGCTTCCCAAGGGACTGCGCAAGCCTCTCTATTTTAAGGATGACGATACCCGGCTGTCCTTTTTGACCGGAAACTATGTGACGCTGACCAATGTCAAGGATGAAGAGATTGATAAAGTGATCCGTCTGCGCCTTTCTCCTATTAATGTTTCTGTGCACGCTACCGAGCCGGAACTGCGCAAACAGATGCTTAATAACCGGTTTGGAGGTCGGATTATGGAGCATATCAGGAAGCTGACGGAAAACGGAATCACGGTCAATTGCCAGATTGTTCTGGTGAAAGGGGTTAATGATGGCGTACATCTGGAGAAATCGGTAAGGGATTTGTCGGATTTTTATCCGGGTGTTCACAGTATATCAGTAGTTCCGGTGGGCATCAGCGATCACCGGGAGGGATTGTATCCGCTGTCTCCTTTCGAAAAAGCGGATGCGGAAGAAGTCGTGTCTTTACTGGAAAAATTGCAGGAGGAAAACCGGAAAAAGTATGGCTCCCGCATTGTGTACATTGCGGATGAATTTTATCTAAAAGCCGAACAGGAGATCCCGGATATTGAGGTGTATGAGGATTTTCCCCAGATTGAAAACGGAGTGGGAATGCTGTCCTCCATGCAGGAGGAACTGTGCTGCGAACTGAAAACAGAACGAAAAGAGGTTCGTCCTGGAAAAAGGAGTATTGCAACCGGCTTGTGCGCATATGATTATATCAGGCGGTTTGCGGATATGGTGCAGCAGCGGTATCCTCAGGTGGAAATTGATGTCCATCCGGTGGAAAACCGGCTGTTCGGTCATAGAGTCAATGTAGCGGGACTTTTGTCTGGCGGCGATTTGCTGGCTGGACTTTCCGGAAAACAGCTGGGGGACACGCTGATTTTGACAAGATCCATGCTGCGGGCGGAGGGAGATCTGTTTTTGGATGATATGACGCCGCAGGAGCTGGAAGAAAAATTAGGTGTAAAAGTGGTCTTTGTTGAAAACGAGGGCAAAGATTTTGTTGATAAAATTTTGAAATGATGGTAAACTGTAAAAGAGGAAGAATTTACACAGCTGATCGTAAAGCATCCGATCAATAAGAAATACAACGGAGGAAACTATGGCAAAACCAGTCGTTGCGATTGTCGGCCGTCCGAATGTAGGAAAGTCGACTTTATTCAATAAAATAGCAGGAGAGCGGATCTCTATTGTGGAGGACACTCCGGGCGTTACCCGCGACCGCATTTACGCGGAAGGGGAGTGGTGCGGGAAAACATTCACTTTGATTGACACCGGAGGCATTGAGCCCCACAATGACGACCCTATTCTGAAGCAGATGGTGCTTCAGGCAAACATCGCCATTGAGATGGCCGATGTCATCGTTTTTATGACCGATGTGCGGGATGGACTGACAGCGGCGGATGAAGAGGTCGCGTCTATGCTCAGCCGGTCGGGCAAGCCATTGGTATTGGCATGTAATAAGGCGGATAATTTCAGCCGTGATACCTATGCACATTTTGAATTTTATAACTTGGGGCTGGGCGATCCAATTGCCATTTCCTCTACCCACGGTTTGGGGGTAGGCGATTTGCTGGATGAGATTGTCTCAAAGTTTGAAGGCTTAGAGCTGGAAGAGAATGAGGATGACAGCATCAAGGTTGCTGTGATAGGAAAGCCGAATGCAGGAAAATCCTCTCTGATTAACCGGATTCTCGGGGAAGACCGGCTGATTGTGAGCGATATTCCGGGCACTACCCGGGATGCAATCAATGCCAGATATGAGAGGGAAGGCACTGCCTATACCTTCGTGGATACGGCAGGAATGCGCAAGAAGAGCAAGATTAATGATAAGATTGAAAAATACAGTATCCTGCGGGCCTATCAGGCCATTGAAAAAGCGGATGTCTGTCTGATGGTGATCGATGGAACCGCAGGTGTTACCGAGCAGGATACGAAAGTAGCCGGCTATGCCCACGACCAGGGCAAGGGAATCATTGTCGTTATTAACAAGTGGGACATCGTGGAAAAGGAAACCAGTACCATGAACAATTATAAAAAGAAGGTGCTGGAAGGATTGCCCTTTATGATGTACGCGCCATGCATGTTTATCTCCGCCAAAACCGGTGCCAGGGTGGATAAATTGTTTGATATGATTAACCATGTTCACCAGCAGCAGAATCTGCGGATCAAAACGGGAATGCTCAATGATATTTTGGCGGAGGCGACCGCAAAGGTTCAGCCGCCCACGGATAAGGGGCGCCGTTTGAAAATTCTGTACGGAACGCAGGTGGACGTTTGTCCGCCGACCTTTGTTCTGTTTGTGAATGATACACGGCTGATGCATTTTTCCTATGAGCGGTATATTGAAAATCAGCTGCGGGCCGTGTTTGGGTTTGAAGGAACCTCCATCCGGTTCTTTGTGCGGGAGCGCAACGGGGAAAAGCAGTAACGGCATTCGGATAACTGTATCAAAGAAATCCGGCAGGAGCAAGCCCCTGCCCTACAAATGGATAACAGTGGGATAGCGCGGGCGTTTCTTGCTGAAATTGATAAAAAGGGGAAATCGAGATGATTTATTTTATCTTACTGCTGATGGCGGTGATGGGCTATCTATTCGGAAGCCTGAATTTTGCGGTTATCATCGGAAAGCTTTTTTATAAAACGGATGTGCGTCAGCATGGTTCCGGCAACGCGGGGGCAACCAATGTTCAGCGCACGCTCGGATCCAAGGCTGCGGCTTTTGTGGCGCTGGGAGATTTTCTGAAGGGGATTGCTGCCTACTTTATCGCCTACCTGGTGGGCGGTATATTTGAACAGCCGGTTTTGTTTGGTTGTATCTGCGGATTTGCCGCAGTTATCGGGCATAACTATCCCCTCTACTTTCACTTTAAGGGCGGAAAGGGGATTCTGACCTCCCTTGGGCTTTCCTTTGCCATCGATTGGCGTGCAGCATTGATTACATTGGCGGTAAGTATTTTGATTATAGCGCTGACCAGATATGTTTCTCTGGGTTCTATCCTTGGGTGCATCGCAAATGTGGGGTTGATTCTTCTGTTTGATGCCGATCCATTGAAAATATGGTTTATTGCCCTTCTGGCAGTTCTTGCCGTTATTCGGCATCACGCCAACATCAAGCGGCTGATAAAAGGGGAAGAGGCCAAGCTGGGTGCAAAGAAAAAAGGATAAAAAGGACGGACTTTGTCCGTCCTTTGTGATAAATCATTTGCATATTTGAATAACTATTGTGAAAAGGAGATTCCCATCATGACGGAAAAGAAAAAAATCGGAGTACTCGGTTCCGGAAGCTGGGGGACAGCGATAGCCAGCCTTCTCGCGGATAACGGGCATGAAGTTACCCTTTGGTCCTTTTTGGAGGAAGAATGTGAGGAGTTAAAACAGTTTCATGAGAACAGAAGATATTTAAAGGGCGTTATCCTGCCGGATTCCGTCCGCTTTACACCGGACATCCGGGAAGCGGTGGAAGGAAAAGAGATTGTGGTGAGCGCAACGCCATCCTTTGCGGTGCGCGGCACAATCGGAAAGATGAAGGACTTTTTTGACAGGGAAAACCAGATTATTGTCAACATTGCCAAAGGCTTTGAGGAGAGTTCCCTCATGCGTCTTTCCCAAGTTATCCGCAGTGAGTTAGGGGAGGATATCAGCTTATGTGTGCTGTCTGGACCTTCCCATGCGGAGGAGGTTGGCAGGAAAATGCCGACAACCAATGTGGCGGCTTCCGAGAATCTAGAAATTGCAAAATTAATTCAGGACGTATTCATGTGCGGTTATTTTCGTGTCTACACATCCAGCGATGTGCTGGGGGTAGAACTGGGGGCGGCTTTGAAAAACGTGATTGCCCTTTGTGCCGGGATTTCGGACGGACTAGGGTATGGCGATAATTTGAAGGCTGCATTGATGACACGCGGTATGGCGGAAATTATGCGTCTTGGTACGAAAATGGGAGGCAACAGCAAAACCTTTGCCGGATTGACGGGTATGGGCGACTTGATTGTTACATGCACCAGTATGCATTCCCGAAACCGCCGCGCAGGAATTTTGATAGGGCAGGGAAAATCGGTGGAGGCTGCGATGAAGGAGGTCAATATGGTGGTGGAAGGGGTTCTTTCCTGCAAAACCGCCTATGCGCTTTCCAAGAAATATGATGTGGAGATGCCCATTGTGGAGGAAGCTTACCATGTTCTGTTTGAGGGAGCCGATGTGAAACAATCCATGACAAATTTGATGCTGCGGGATAAGAAAAATGAGATATGATGGAAATCTTCCGCAATACAACGAGGGAGAATCAATGTATGAGACATTGCTTCAAAAAGCCAAAGAGGCCAGCGGTCACGCCTATGCGCCCTATTCGAAATTTCAGGTAGGGGCGGCGCTTCTCGCAAAGAGCGGAAAAATTTATATGGGAGCAAATGTGGAAAACAGCAGTTTCGGTGTGACCGTCTGTGCAGAGCGCATGGCCTTTCTGACAGCTATTTATGCGGGTGAGCGGGATTTTAAAGCGATCGCTGTTTCCTCTCCCCAAAAGCAAGAATTGGTTCCCTGTGGTATTTGCCTGCAAACCATGCAGGAATTCTGTACCGGAGACTTTGTGATTGCGGGAGAAACAAAAAAATATTTGCTTAAGGAATTGCTGCCTCGAGGATTCCAGTTATGAACCGTTTTGTTTATCATGGGCTGACACGGATAACGGATGATGATGGGTTCCTTATTGACTTGAAATATGCGTCCGAAGACAATTTTACCGGAATTGTTCATTATGAAACAGAATTGTGTCTGGTTCATAATGATATTCTGATTGCTCTGCAAAATGCTGCAAAACAGTTTCAAAGGGATGGATTGCAGTTGAAGATATTGGACGCTTACCGCCCTATGACGGTTCAAAAAGCGCTGTATGAAGCTACGCCGGAAGACTTAAAGGCTTATGTGCCGGCTCCCTCAGCGAACGCGCCGCATCCGCGGGGCTGTACAGTGGATGTTACGCTTGCGGACAAAAACGGAAAGGAACTTGCTATGCCCACTGGTTTTGACGACTTTTCCGAGAAGGCCCATGCGGACTTCCTGGCTCTGCCGCAGAAGCAGCGGGAAAACAGGGACTATCTGATTCGTGTTATGAATAGGTTTGGGTTTGAAGTTTCTCCGCTGGAGTGGTGGCATTTTAATTACCGTGGCTGGAGGGAATATCCTTTGCTGGACATCCGTTTTTCTGAATTTCTTCAGGAGATAAGCAGTGTATGACGAAAGGCTTGACAAAAAGAGAAGCTTTCTATAAAACAAAAATAAGAATTGTTATTGATAATACAAAAAAGGGGAAGCGTAATGATTGAATTTAAATATGATACACAGCTGTTGATCGAGGGAAAAAATCTTGATGAGAACAGGATCAACGAGCATTTTAAAAAGAATTTTCAAGGGGATTGCCTGTTGGCGGTCGGGGATGAAGAGTTGATAAAAATTCATTTTCATACCAATGAGCCATGGAAAGTGCTTGAATATTGTGCTTCTCTGGGAGAAATACATGATATTGTAATAGAGGATATGGATAGACAGGCGAGAGGGCTGCAGGGATAAGAATGAAAGAATCAACCCCAATATGATTTGCAATTGCCTTTTCAGATTCCGGGATAGTCTTGCCGTATCCTTACGCATCAAAAAAACAAAAATTTGTATATGAAAATAATATTAATTTTAATATTTTCAATCAATTTATGTCGAAGGAGTGTATCAAATGGATGGAAAAGCTTTTCATAAGCTGAGCTATGGATTGTACATACTCAGCACCTCTTATAATGGAAAATATGCCGGCTGCATTATTAATACAGCGATGCAGGTGACCTCCAAACCGGCGCAGATTTCTGTCACGGTCAACAAGGAGAATGCCACGGAAAAGATGCTTGCAGAATCCTGCTTTTTTGCTGTGACAGCGCTTACTCAGGAAGCGGATATGGAGTTGATTGGAAAATTTGGTTTTCAGACCAGTTCGGAAACCGATAAATTTGCGGGCTTCCATACAGCGATGGATGGCAATGGAGTGCAATATGTCACGGATTGCGCCGCCGCCCGAATCAGTTGCCGCGTGGTCAAGACGGTGGATTTAGGCAGCCATGTCATGTTTATCGGCGAGGTGACGGAGGCGGAAGGAATGAATGGCGCTGAGCCTATGACTTATTCCTATTATCATCAGGTGAAAAAAGGCGTCACTCCAAAGAATTCTCCTGCTTATCAGGAGGAGACGGAAAAAAAGGGATGGCGTTGTTCCGTCTGCGGCTATATTCTGGAATCGGAAACCATACCGGAGGATTATGTCTGCCCTATCTGCGGGCAGGGAAGAGATAAGCTTGTGAAGCTGCCGTAGAAAGCGGTTTTATTTTTGTAAAACAGAGGGTATACATCCACTCCTGATCGATTTCGTTGATTTCTTCTTTCATTATAAAGGGAGAAAACAGAACAGGAGATTGTAATTTAAATAGAATAACACAGGTTCCCACAGAGGGATACCCCTGCATCATTTACCGGGATAATGGCCCCCAAAGAGCCAAAAATGCTTTTCGGGGGCTTTTCCAATGGCGCGAAAGATTTAATTGTTTTCTAATTCAAGCAGCGAATAGAAAAGCTGTTTCGGCACTAGTTTGAAATAGAATACCAAGTAGAAAATAATGTCCACGCTTAGCTGCGGCGGTAATTCATTTCTTTCTATTTTCCGCAGGGAGGAAACGCTGATATGGCAGATTTCCGCCATTTTTTTCTGTGTTAATTTGTATTTCCTGCGCAAGTATTTTATATTTTTTCATAGGATGATGTATTGCTCTTTTTTGTTCATTTGGATCACCTCGTATAAATGCTAGCTCTATTTTCATGAAACAATAGGGTGATTTTGACCTATTGAAGATTTGAAAAAGAGTAAGATTAACTGAATCTGCTTTTATTATATCTGTTCCACGTTATGAGAACAATTCGGCAAAACTGTTATATAACATATGTGTAATATATAGGTTTATCTTATAAACTTTTAGTATAAACCCTTCCGAGGACAAATGCTGTCCGATTACGGAAGGGTTTTTCTCTCTCTTTTTTCTGTAAAAAATCTCCTTTTTTCTCCCTTCACGTGACAGAAAAAGATTGGATTATCATTCTGAACTTTTTAAATAATTGGAAAATATTATGAAGCTGTAATACTTTTGTCAAAAAACTTTTATGAAATTGCAAAAAAAACTTGAAAAGTGGGCTGAAAAGTGATATATTTTGAATGTAAGTGGTTTGAAAATACATAAATGTGGTGTAAAGTGGTTTATATCACCTGAAGTGGGGTGAGCAAAAAGGTGTTTTACGGACAGAACAGGCATACGATTGATCCGAAGGGGAGGGCAATCTTCCCTGCGAAATATCGTGAGAAGCTGGGCGATGTGTTCTATATCACCCGGGGCCTTCAGTCCTGCCTTTTTGTCTATCCGAGAGACGAATGGCTGAAATTTGAAGAGAAACTCAAAGCTCTTCCTGATAGTACGGGAGGCGCAATTCAGCGGTATTTTTTCAACAATACCGAGGAAGTGTCTTTTGACAAGCAGGGAAGAGTGCTGATACCCGGTCATCTGCGGGATTTCGCAGGTCTTTCTAAGGATATTGTGATTGCCGGAGTATCCAGCAAGATAGAAATTTGGGACGCGCAGAAGTTTGACGAGCTAAATACCATGGACAACATGTCCCCGGATGAAATTTCAGCGCAGATGGAACTTCTCGGATTGTAATGATAGGTGATAATGTGACCGGAAAAGAATTTAGGCATGTGTCTATCATGCTGGATGAATGTATTTCATACTTGAAGGTGAAGCCGGACGGAATATATGCGGACGCGACTTTGGGTGGAGCGGGGCATGCGGGTGCCGTCTGTGCAAAGCTTTCGGAAAATGGTATCTTTATTGGCATTGACCGGGATCTGGACGCTCTTTCGGTGTCCAGAGAGAGGCTTTCGAAATATTCCTGCCGTCTTATCCTGGAACATTCCAATTATACAGATATCAAAGATGTCCTTGAAAAGCACCAGATTGAGAGCGTGGACGGTATTCTGGCCGACTTGGGTGTATCCTCTTATCAGTTTGATAACGGGGAAAGAGGCTTTTCTTACCGTTTCGACGCTCCTCTGGATATGCGCATGGATCAAACGCAGACACTTACTTGTTACGACATTGTGAATGGATATGAATTCGAAAAGCTGTTTCGGATTATAAAAGAATACGGGGAAGAAAAATTCGCGCATACGATAGCAAAGAATATCGTAAAGCAGCGGGAAAACAAACCAATTTCAACAACCTTTGAGCTTGTAAAGGTGATAGAGGGTTCCATGCCGAAGAAATATGTGGCAACCGGGAAAAACAAAGCGGCAAAAACCTTCCAGGCACTGCGCATTGAGGTAAATAACGAATTAAACGGTCTTAGGCAGGCGGTGGAGAATTTTTTTGATTGCCTAAGCACCGGCGGACGGCTGGCGGTGATTACCTTCCACTCTCTGGAGGATCGGATTGTAAAGACAGCATTTAAGGAATTTGCAACCGGGTGTACCTGTCCCAAAGAGTTTCCTGTCTGCATCTGCGGAAAGGAACCCAGGGGAAGATTAATAACAAAAAAACCGGTGATTCCCTGTGAAGAAGAGATGCTGGAAAATACCCGTTCAACCAGCGCGAAGCTTCGGGTTATTGAAAAGATCGAACCGATTGAAAAAATCGGGAAAAATTAGTTTTGTTTTAAAGGTGGGTGTTTTGAATGAAGTACAATAGGACAAGCCTGGCGTACAGTACCGAGGAAATCGATGTGGAGAACAGTCAAGAAAAAACTGCGTCGCCGAAAACACAGCAGAGAAAGAAAAAAAGCAATGCATACCGGTTTTTTATTCTGTGTGCGCTCTATCTGCTTGCGATTGCCTGCGCACCGATTATGAAGTCTACCCAGGTTGCCTTGGCAAAACAGCAGTTGAACCAGGAAAAAGCTGCATACAATGAAATTTTAAATGAGAACAAACGGCTGGAAGTGGCAATCAACACGGAAGTTGATTTAAGAAAAGTAGAAAATATTGCCCTCACGAAGCTGGGAATGAATAAACCTTTGCCCAGCCAGATCGTCTATGTCAACACAAACGCGAGCAACTACGGAGAGGTAGTTACCGCAAACAAAGAGGAAGATGCAAAAAAGGATACCATGTGGGGCTCCTTTGTCAAATCATTTATGGGCATGTTCGCCTTCAGCAATTAGCCTTTGGCTGTGTGCTACCATGAATATGAGACGGCGGCGGCGCATATAATTGAATGAATGAGTTTCCGAGGAATGAATGTCATTCCTCTTTTGTTGTATTTCAGGGGGACATCAAATTATGACAAATAATAACAAAAAAATCAAAAAGAGAATCCTGGTTATGCTGTTCGTTGTTGTCGGATGCTTCACTTTGCTGGCAGGCAAGCTGGGCTACCTGATGCTTGTAAAGGGTGATGATCTGAAAAGGCAGGCTATGGAAGACCAGTCCCGAGATCGCCTGATCAATGCAAAAAGAGGTACCATTTATGACCGGAACGGCAAAGTACTTGCCATTTCCGCATCCGTGGAAACGGTAAGCATTTCCCCGGTTACTGTCAGAAAAGACGGCGATCCGGAGAAAACGGCGAAACTATTGGCGGAGACCCTAGGTTTGGATGAAGCCAAAATGCTGGAGAAAATCAACAAGAATACATCCTATGAGATTATAAAGCGCAAAGTAGAGAAAGAAGAGGCGGACAAAATCCGTGAGGCCGAATTGGTCGGCGTCTATCTGGATGAGGATTCTAAGCGCTATTATCCCTATGGAAATTTTGCGTCTCATGTTATTGGATTTACGGGAACAGACAATCAGGGCTTGCTTGGAATCGAAATGGTTTATGATTCTGTCCTGAAAGGCAAACCAGGACGGGTTGTCACTGCGAAAAAGGCTGACGGCACCGAAATGCCTTATAAACAGGAACGCTATTATACGCCGGAAAACGGAACGGACATTGTTCTGACAATCGATCAGACCTTGCAGCATTTCTTAGAAAAACATTTGGATACCGCGGTTGTAGAAAACAAGCTGCAAAAAGGCGCGGCGGGTATGATTATGGATGTCAAAACAGGTGAGATCCTTGCGATGAGCACAAAACCGGATTTTGATTTGAACGATCCCTTCACTCTGAATGATGAGGCGGAGAAACAGCGCATCGAGACCATTGCGGACAAGGAGGAAAGGGAGAAGGAGTACAATGCAGCCATTCAAAAGATGTGGAGGAACAAAGCGGTGGTAGACAGCTATGAAGCGGGATCTACCTTTAAGATTTTTGTTTCCGCCATGGCGTTGGAGGAAAAACTGGTTACTTTAAACGATACGTTCTACTGCAGCGGTGTAAAGAATGTGGGCGGATGGCCGATCCACTGCTGGAAGCGGCAGGGTCATGGAAGCCAGACATTTGTAGAAGCGCTGCAAAACTCCTGTAACCCTGCGTTTATGACGATTGGGGAGCGCATCGGAACCGATCTGTTTAAAAAATATTATGAGGGTTTTGGATTTACCTCCAAAACCGGAATCGAATTGCCTGGGGAAACAGCCGGCGTCTTTTATCAGAAGGGAATGTTCAATGAAGTAGAGCTGGCGACCAGTTCGTTCGGACAGGGACCAGTGGTTACGCCGCTGCAAATGATAACAGCCGCGGCGGCAGTGGCAAACGACGGATATCTGATGAAACCGCATCTGGTCAAACAGTTTAATGATGAGAATGGCACGCCAACCCAGGTGATAGAACCCACCGTGGTACGTCAGATAATATCCCCTGAAACCTCGAAACAGCTGCGTGAACTGCTGGAGAAAGTTGTTTCGGAGGGGAGCGGAAACCGGGCTTTTCTGCAGGGATATCATGTCGCTGGAAAAACTGGTACCAGTGAAAAGCTGCCTCGCGGCCAGCAAAAATACGTATCCTCCTTCATCGGGTTTGCACCGGCAAACGATCCGAAAATTGCAGTGCTGATCGCACTGGACGAGGCGACGGGAGGGGATACTTACGGCGGTGTTATCGCGGCTCCAGTTGTTAAAAAAATCATGGAGGATTCTCTGCGCTATCTTGGAGTGGAACCGGATTTAACTGAGGAGGAAGCTGCTAAGACGGAAGTTGCAACCCCTGATGTGACGAATAAATCAGTGGACGAAGCCAGAGGGGTCATGACAACTTTTAAATTGAATGTCAAGGTGGAAGGCAATGGAGATACCGTTTTGGAACAGGTTCCGAAGGGCGGCGTCAAAGTGGCTGAAAACTCCACCGTTATCCTGTATACCGAAAAAAGAGTGATTCCGAAAACCACAAAGGTACCGGATGTCACTGGCCTTACTTTTAAGGAAGCGGAACAGAAGCTTTCTGAATATGGGCTGAAAATCAGTGCTGCAGGCGATACTGGGGATAAGGTGGCAACCAAACAATCTCCGGCGAAAGATGAGATGATAACTCCCGGCGGCACGGTAACGGTCACATTTGAAAAGAAAGCACATTAATGATGATAAATATCAGGCAGGAGCTCTGCAGAAACTGCAAACTCAAAGGAGGGTTATCAAATGAAATTGGAAAAATTGATTCAGAGTATTGAGACAACTGCGGTCACCGGAAACAAGGATGTGGAGATAACCGGTATCGCATACGATTCCAGAAAAGTGCGTCCAGGCACTCTGTTTGTCTGTATCAAGGGATTTCAGAGCGACGGACATTTATATACCAAAAGCGCGATTGAACGGGGAGCGGCGGCGATTGTATGCCAGGATGAGATAGGAGAGCTGGATGTTCCGGTTATCAAGGTGGCAAACAGCCGGAAAGCGTTGAGCTATTTATCCGCCGCCTGGTACGGCAATCCCTCAAAAAAGATGAAAATGATTGGTATAACCGGTACAAATGGAAAAACCACTTGTACCTATCTTATCAAAGGAATATTGGAAAACTGCGGATACAAAGTAGGATTGATAGGAACAAATCAGAATATGATTGGAACGGAAGTGCTCAAGAGCGAGCGTACCACGCCGGAATCTCTGGAACTGAATGAGTTGCTTTCCAGTATGAGAGAAAAAGGATGTAACTATGTGGTAATGGAGGTTTCCTCCCATTCTCTGTATCTGGATCGGGTAGCGGAGATTCATTTCGACGTGGGCGTTCTGACAAATATCACACAGGATCATCTGGATTTTCATAAGACGATGGACGCGTATGCTGAGGCAAAATCCATCCTGTTTGAACGGTGTGATACTGCTGTACTTAACAAAGATGATGCCTACTATGATTTGATGGCCTCCAAGGCAAAAAAAGTGCTGTCCTATGGAATTGACACGGATTGCGACCTCAAAGCTTCAGAGATTGAGATCAACCGCAACGGAGTAACCTTTCAAGTGAAAACAGCGGAAGAAAATTACTTAGCGCTTCTTCCAATTCCCGGACGGTTTTCCGTTTACAATGCATTGGCTTCCATCGGCGTCGGCATGGCTTGCGGAATTCCAAGCGGATTTATGAAACTGTCCCTAAAGAAACAAAAAGGGGTTAAGGGAAGGCTGGAAATCGTAGATACCGGTACGGATTACACGATGATTATTGATTATGCCCATGCCCCTGACGGTCTTTACAATGTTCTTTCCACTATCAATGAATTTAAAGAGAAAAGGGTGATTACCCTGTTTGGATGCGGAGGAGACCGCGATAAAACCAAACGGCCCATCATGGGGAAAATTGCCGGAAATCTTTCGGATTATTTGATTGTTACCTCTGATAATCCGCGAACAGAAGATCCCTTTGCCATCTTAAAGGACGTGGAACAAGGAGTAAAGGAAACAGAATGTCCTTATGAAGTGATCGAAAACCGCATCGATGCGATCCATCATGCCATGGACATCGCAGAGCCTGGAGATATTGTTTTACTGGCGGGAAAAGGGCATGAAACCTATCAGATTCTCCGCGATCGCACCATTCATTTGGATGAGAGGGAAGTGATTGCAGATTATCTGAACAGCCAGATTGCGACCAGCAGGAAATAACGTTTGAGACTTTACAGGTAAAGTATGCAAAAACGAAATAATCAGAAATATGCAGAGATAATACTGCTGGCTGGAAAAACGTCAGAATATCACACAAAAGCTGAGGGGATCAAAATGAATTTAGAAATCAATGAGATATGCAGGGCAGTCAAAGGAAAATTGCTTCGTCCGGGTAATATGCGCTCGGTGACCTCGGTTCAGACCGACAGCCGGATCAAAGCGTCCGGCAGCCTTTTTGTTCCGATACGGGGAGAGCGTTTTGATGCGCATGATTTTATCCATCAGGCCATTGAAAACGGCGCGTCCGCAATATTGTGCGAACGAGAACCGGATAAAGCGGGAGGATTGGCTGTGATACAGGTCGAGGATACCCGCAGGGCACTGGGGGATTTGGCGGCTTTTTATATTTCTACACTGGAGTTGAATAAGGTTGCGGTGACAGGCAGTGTGGGGAAAACTACCACGAAGGAAATGCTGTACCATGTGCTGTCGCAGCAAGCACAGACACTGAAAACAGAAGGAAACTTCAATAATGATATCGGTCTTCCACTGACCGTGTTCCGGCTGACGGAAGAGGATAAATTTGCGGTATTGGAGATGGGCATGAGCCATTTTGGCGAGATTTCCTATCTATCCAATATTGCAAAGCCTCATGTAGGTGTTATCACAAATGTGGGACATTCTCACATTGAAAATCTGGGAAGCCGGGAGGGCATTCTGAAAGCCAAGTTGGAAATTGTGGACGGGTTAGACGCGGACGGCACTTTGATTTTAAACGGAGATGACGATCTGCTGTTTGGCATAAAAGGAAAACTTCCCTGTAAAACCATTTCCTTCGGGATTGAAAATTCCCAGTGTAATCTTCTTGCTGACCATATTGAAGCAAAGGAAAAACACGTTGCTTTCTCCTGCGATGGTCAGGACTATATCATCCATACACCGGGCGCGCATAACGTATACAATGCACTGGCGGCTATCACATGCGGCAAGCTGTATGGAATCGAAGAATCGCGCATAAAAGATGGAATCGAAGCATATAAACCTTATAGTATGAGACTGGATATTCAGGAAAATGAGAAAGCCGGTATCAAGGTTATTGTGGATTGCTATAATGCCTCCCCGGATTCCCTGCGCGCTTCCTTGGGCGTGCTGGCGGATTACCGCAGCAACAGGACGATCGCTGTTCTCGGATCGGTTGCCGAGCTGGGAAATCACCGAGACTGTTTACTGTTTGATATCGGCAGACAGATAAAATCTATGGGGATTGATGTGCTGGTGACAACCACGGACGATTGCTTTGCGTTATGTGATGGGGCAATCGGTGCAGGATTCCCGGAAGAGAATATTTACAACTTCAGCAACAATTCGGATACAAACCGTTTTTTGGATGGCTTTATCCGTCCGGGGGATGTGGTGCTCACTAAGGGTTCCCGTATTTATAAATTGGAGGAGGTAGCCCAGCATCTGTTGGAGAAGGGGAGGGAAGAAGTATGATTCAAGCACAGAATATCTTTTCGATTACTCTGCCGATAATACTGTCTTTTGTCACCTGTGTCATTCTAATGCCGGTGTTGATTCCGCTTCTTCGCCGTTTAAAATTTGGTCAGAGTATTCTGGAAATCGGCCCCAACTGGCACGCAAAGAAGTCCGGTACGCCTACTATGGGGGGAATCGGATTTATTGTAAGCAGTATTTTAATTGGTCTGATTCTAGGGTTCTCACCCGATGTCATTTTGGCGGCAGGTTTTGCAATGCTTTGTGGGATTATCGGCTTTGTGGATGATTTTATCAAGGTTTGCCTAAAACGGAATATGGGCTTTAATCCAAAACAAAAAACAGCTTGCCTGATTGTCGCTATTCTGGCATTTATGTTTGCCTCTCATTCCATGGGAATCACAAATACCAACATTTATGTACCGTTCTTTAAAGCGGAGGTTGATTTTGGGTTTTGGTATTTTCCATTGGTATTTATCATGATCATGGCCACTGTTAACAGTGTCAACTTAACGGATGGAATTGACGGCCTGGCAGCCAGTATCACCTGTGTGGTGTCCGTTTTCTTTGCTGTGCTGGCATTTGCTATGCGGCGGGTGGAACTGGCTTACTTTGCCTGCGCTTTGCTGGGCAGCTTGGTAGCTTTTCTGATTTTCAATCTGAATCCGGCAAAGGTTTTTATGGGAGATACAGGCTCTCTGTTTCTGGGAGGCGCCTTGGCGGCTATTGCGGTTCTGCTAAAGCAGCCTTTGATTGTCGTTCTGGTTGGACTGATTTACTTGATTGAGACGGCCTCCGTTATCATTCAGGTTACCTTCTTTAAACTAACCGGAAAACGGTTCTTCAAAATGTCACCTATCCACCACCACTTTGAGATGTGCGGATGGAAAGAGAACAAGATTGTGATTGTGTTCTGCACTGTGACGATTGTCATGTGCGTGATTGCCTTTCTCTCACTGTAAAGCCGCATAGAGTTATTTGCAAAGTGCAAAGAACAGTGTGCAGAGCACCATTTTTGTACCGTGTGCTTTGTTCTGTGCACTTTAAAAAAGGAGTGAAACCATGAAAAAAAGTCAGGCGAAGAAAAAAAGAAAACCAGTCGACCATATCTTGCTTGCCGTGCTGTTCACGCTGGTTTGTATGGGCCTGATGATGGTGTTCTCTGCAAGTGCACCTTCTGCCTTTGAAGAGTTTGGAGACAGTCTGCATTATTTCAAACGACAGCTGGCATGGGTAGTGATGGGATTGTTTGTGCTGGCATTTGTATCCATAGTCAATTATAAATCCTATAAAAATACCCTGTCTATTCTGATGGTATTGAACATTGTGCTTTTGATTTTGGTTGCCACGGTGGGGACAGAGGTAAAAGGAGCCCAGCGCTGGCTGGGGATCGGTCCTTTTGGAATACAGCCTTCCGAGCTGACCAAGGTGGTCGTGGTGATTTATATGGCCAGCTATCTGGAAAAACTGCAAAAACAGAAGCAAACAATTGCAACGGTATATGTTCCGCCTGCGATTATGGTAGGTATTCCTTTGGTGCTGATTATTCTGCAGCCACACTTTTCCGCGATTATGATCATTGGTGTTGTATGTGCCGCCATGATGGTGGTGGGCGGGGTCAAATTCCGGTTTTTTGCTCCCGCTTTTGTGGCGGCAGGGCTAGGAGGGACGGCTTTGGCAATCATAGAGCCTTATCGTCTTCAAAGGCTGATTGCTTTTTCCGATCCCTTTGCGGATAAGCTGGGGGATGGCTGGCAGATTGTGCAGTCTTTGTATGCCATCGGTTCCGGAGGCCTAACGGGATTGGGACTGAGCAGAAGCCGGCAGAAACATTTATACATACCAGAGCCGCAGAATGATTTTATCTATTCGATTCTTTGTGAGGAACTGGGCTATATTGGCGCGATTTTTGTTATTGTGCTGTTTGTCATATTGGTATGGCGGTGTTTTGTAGTGGCGGCGCGGTGTCCGGACACTTTTGGATCTCTTTTGGCTTTTGGTATGGGATTCCTAATCATTTTTCAGGTAATATTCAACATCGGTGTAGCGACGGCGTCGGTACCGCCGACTGGAGTACCGTTGCCGTTCTTCTCGGCAGGCGGTTCCTCTTTCCTGTTTCAAATGATTGCGATGGGAATTGTATTAAATATTTCACGTTCGGCAGAATAGAATCCGAATTTCAAAAATAACGAAAAAGTAAGATGTCTCAAGCCTTTGAGATGATCAGAAGTTACTTTCCGCGGGAGTGAAATTTTCCGCGGAATCGTTGCATAACGGGGCAATGCCCTTTATTGAGAAAAGGTGCTGAATAATCTGCAAAAAACAAGATGAAAATTTGTTGGATTTGACGGAACCTTTTTTTCATAAATTGACAGAAAGACATTGATTTTATGCTGTATTTAACATATAATTAATTTATTGAGGTGAGATGATGAGGGCAATACTGGCGTGCGGTGGAACCGGTGGACATATCAATCCTGCGATTGCGATTGCAAATGCAATAAAAGCGGAGGATCCGGAAGCGGAAATTCTATTTATCGGCGCAAAGGTGGGGTTGGAAGGGGAGTTGGTATCCAAGGCTGGCTTTCCCATCGAATTTATTGATATTGAGGGTTTTATCCGAAAGGTTTCCTTTCATAATGCAATGGTGATGCTGAAGCTGGGTCGCAGTATGCTGCAATCCCGCAGGATCATAAAGCGTTTTAAACCGGATGTCGTTATCGGTACGGGAGGATATGTGACAGGACCAGTCCTTCTTATGGCCAGCAAAATGCGCATTCCAACTCTTATCCATGAACAGAATGCTTTTGCAGGTGTGACCACTCGTCTCCTGTCCAAGCATGTGAACCGGATTTGCATTGCTTTTCATGAAGTGAAAAAACTGGATGCGGATCCCTCAAAAATTATTTATACGGGCAATCCAATCCGCGCGGCTTTCAAGGGTGTGGAGCAAAAAACAGCAAAACGCCAACTGGGGATTGATGACGGACTTCCTTTTGTTATATGTTTTGGGGGAAGTCTCGGTTCTCAGAAAATCAATGAATGCATGACCGATTACATCAAAAAAACATATCGGGATAACAAGTATCATCTGCTTCTGGTTACCGGAGATCTCTACATTGAGGACGTGCGTGAGGAGTTGAAAGCCTGTCACATCGATTTGAGTCATTCTAAGATATATCTGAAAAATTATTTGGATGACATGCATAAATATTTGGCAGCAGCGGATGTGGTTATCTGCCGTTCCGGCGCCCTGTCCTTAAGTGAGATTAATTTTCTGGGGAAGGCATCCATCCTCATTCCTTCCCCCAATGTGACGGATAATCATCAGGAATTCAATGCGGATGCCGTTGTTTCAGCCGGCGGGGCGATTAAGATTTCAGAAAAGGACTTGAATCCTGAGACGCTGTACCGGGCAATTGAGTCATTAATTACCCATCCTTCTGAAATTACAATCATGGCGGAGAGCTCCCGCAAAATCGGTACGGGCAATGCAACGGAGAAGATATTAAAGGAAATCCATCAGCTTTTAAGCTAGCTTCAAAAATATATATAACTTTTGGGCAGGCTGCTCCGTCTAATCTATAAGCCCGCGAAGATATCCTCTTGCCTCTTCCAGCTACGAGAATTCCTTCCTTTTTAGGGGGAGTGTAGTCTCGTGCTGAGACGTTGTATACAAGGGGAATCTCTTATGAAAGGCTAAATCCCTTTTCAGCAGAACATGTTCTGCTGAAAATTCTATACAAGGAACCATATACGCATTTAGCACCTCTTTTCAAAGTTTGCATAGGATATAACGAGGCTGAGATGTTTCTCGTTGCAGCAAGATGAGAGTGGTCTATTTTGATTCAACGGATATCCGTACGCATAATCGGCGCTTCGTTGAAACACATAATAGGCGGTTTTTGTATTTTCCAGAAACATTGAACTCTTGTTTGAATGCATGGATGTTTATGCCGACTTTGGAGGTGTTATAGAATGAGTAAGATTATCGTTGCAGGAGGGAAGAAACTGGAGGGGGAGATCCGAATCCCGGGGGCAAAAAATACAGTCCTTCCCATCCTTGCCGCGACGCTGATAAGCGGGAAAAAGAGTGTGATTCATGACTGTCCGCTTATCTCTGACGTTAAGCTGACTTTGGAAATATTGAGACAGCTGGGCTGTGAAGTGGCAATAGAAGGAAATTCCATAACGGTGGACTCCTCTGGCTTTGACTGCACCATTCTGACGGAGGAGTGGATGCACAAGATGCGTTCCTCTATCATTTTAACCGGTGCAATTCTTTCGCGCTGCGGCAGGGTGCGTACCAGTTATCCGGGCGGCTGCGAATTGGGTTTAAGGCCAATAGACCTACATATTAAGGCATTTAAGGATATGGGAGTTCGTGTGGAAGAGCAGTTTGGCTACATTGACTGTATCATGGAACATCCCAAACCTTGTGATATCCATCTGGGATTCCCAAGTGTGGGAGCTACAGAAAATATCATGCTGGCGGCGGTCGGCATAAAAGGAACCACTCGTATTATCAATGCGGCCAAAGAGCCGGAAATTGAAGATCTGCAAGTTTTTCTGAATGCAATCGGGGCAAAAGTCCGAGGTGCCGGCACAAGCGTTATTGAAATACAGGGGGTTGGCAGCTTCCGAGATGCAGAGCATACCGTGATACCGGATCGCATTGTTGCGGCAACTTATATGGCGGCGGCGGCTATTACCGCAAGTACGGTGGAAGTAGCCAATGTAAATACAGAGCATATCAGTTCCATTATCGCGGCATTACGTGAAATGGGTGTGAAAATTTGCAGAACTAGGCGGAATTCTTTGGTAGTCAGCGGCAATGCCAGACTGCAGCCTCTGAATATTCTGAGAACAACACCTTATCCGGGATTTCCCACTGATGCACAGTCGGTTTTTACCACTTTGCTTTCGGTGGCAGACGGTACCAGTATTCTAATTGAGAGTATTTTTGACCAGCGTTTTAAGCACATTGATGAGCTCATTAAAATGGGCGCAGATATTACGGTAGACGGCAGAACGGCTGTGATAAAGGGTGTGGAAAGGCTATATGGGGCGAAGGTAAACGCACCGGATCTGCGGAGCGGAGCTGCTCTTGTGATTGCAGGACTTCGAGCGGATGGTCTTACAACGGTAGACGAAATCAGCCATATTGAACGGGGATACGAAGATATCGTCCGGGACTTAAGTTCCTTGGGCGCTGAAATAAAAAGGATTGATTAAAGCATGTCAAGAAAGAAAAAGGCGGCGAGCGTCGAAGAGAGAAGAGAGGCTCGCCGTAAAAGACAAAGAAGAAAACGGACAAGCCGTAAGATAGCGGTTACCCTGCTGCTTCTTATAGGTGTGTGTATCGGTATCTGCTTTACCCCTGTATTTTCCGTTAAAGAGATTCGGGTAAGCGGGACAAACCAGGTGCCGGCAGAGCAGATCTCTGCTTCTTCCGGCGTCTCGGTGGGGCAGAACATCTTTACTTTTAATATCCATGAGGTGGCTGAACGCCTGAAACAGATTCCCTATGTAGATGAGGTCACGGTGCGCCGCAATTATCCCAATGTGTTATCCGTTGAGGTGAGAGAGGCAGTTCCTGTAGCCTATGTTTCCATCGGAGGAGGTTTTGCGGTTATTGATAAGACGGCAAGAGTTTTGGAAGGTACCGAAGATCGTGCTAAGTATAAAATTCCGTTGATTAGCCAGGAGGAAATTGGAAATTATACCCTTGGAGAAAAATTGACAGTTGCCAAGGAGGGAAGTTTTCCTGTATTATTAGAAGCAGCAGTGGCGGTTAGCAACAATCAGTTTTCCGATCGGATTACCGATATCTACAGTGAGGAAAAAGAAGTCTATATGAAAATCAGTGATACATTGAAAATAAAGCTTGGCAGTGGGGAGAAACTCAGTGCCAAGATGAATATGCTGAAAGCTGTTTTGGAAAATCTTCCAAAAGGAAGCAAAGGAACTTTGGATATGACAAACGGAGAGAAGGTGTATCTGACATCGGATGGCTGATGCCTACAGATAGCTTGGACGAAGACGGAAAGCAGATTGAAAAAGATGAGAGGAGTATGGATTCATGAACAACAGAAAAGCACAGCTGTCCATTGGATTTGTATGTATGGTACTTGCGTTCTTTATCACCTGGCAGGTCAAGAGCGTATACAAAAACAGTGCAGATCCTACGTTGGGTGTCGTCCGTGCGGATCAACTGCAGAATATGCTGCGGCTGGAAAAAGAAAAAAATGAAGCGCTCTACAAACAGGTTATGGAGTATAAGGACGAGATTGCGGAATATCAAGCCAGCATTTCACAGGACAGCAATGCCGCAAGCATCCTCAAAAACGATCTGGATAAGGCAGAATTTCTTGCCGGTATGACAGAAGTGGAGGGTCCTGGGCTTATCATCACCCTGAAGGACAGTCAGATGGCCAACCCGACCAGTGGCAATGAAAATCTCTATGTGGTACATGATGATGATGTCCTGAAGGTGCTAAATGAACTGCGCGCGGCGGGTGCAGAAGCAATCAGCGTCAACGAGGAACGCATTATCGCTACCAGTGAAATCCGTTGTGCAGGTCCCACGATCAGCGTCAACAACAACCGTACAGCGGCTCCTTTTGTCATCAAGGCAATCGGGGATTCCAAGCAGTTAGAAAGCGCGCTTATGATGCGGGGCGGCGTTGTCGACACCTTGACACAATGGGGAATTGAGGTTGAACTCAAGCATAAGAGTAATATGAATATTGCCGCATACAAAGGAGCAGTCAAGAATAATTATGCCAAAAAAGTTGTTCCGACAGCAACGCCGGATCCAAACGGCACGAAACAGTAAAAGGAGGATAAGACCATGTTATTTCCAATCATTGGCGCGATAATCGGTGTGGTAGCCGGCGTTTTTATCCCCTATACGGTTTCCGCCAGCTATTCCATCTATGTGGCTATTGCTATCCTGGCGGCTTTTGATTCCATGCTGGGCGGCTTTGTGGCCATGATGAACAAAAACTTCAAACTGCTGATTTTTATAACTGGATTTTTCGGCAATGCTATTTTGTCCGTACTGATTGTTTTTCTGGGCACGAAGCTTGGATTGGATCTGTATATTGCAGTTGGTGTTGTATTTGCGATCAGAATTTTTCAAAATTTCGCAATTATCCGCAGATTTTTATTGAATAAATGGCCGAAAAGTGATAAAATAGAAAAAAACGCTGAGAAAAAAGCCTGATCACCGTTGCAGGCTGCTTATATAGTGTGGTAGGAGGAACTGATATTATGCCTTATGATGTTTCATATGAAGACAGCCAGGATACTGCTGTACTGAAGGTTATCGGTGTCGGCGGAGCCGGCAATAATGCGGTTAACAATATGATTGACAACCAGCTTTCCAGTGTGGAATTTGTTGCGGTTAATACGGACAAGCAGGCACTGAAGCATTCGCTGGCTACTTATAAAATTCAGATCGGTGAAAAGATCACAAAAGGTCTTGGTGCGGGTGCCAACCCTGAAGTGGGGAAAAAAGCAGCGGAAGAGAGCCGTGAAGAGATAGCACAGATCATTAAGGGCGCGGATATGGTATTCATTACAGCCGGCATGGGAGGCGGTACTGGTACCGGTGCGGCGCCTATCGTTGCTTCCGTTGCCAAGGAGCTTGGAATTTTAACCGTTGGCGTAGTCACCAAACCCTTCTCCTTTGAGGGCAAAAAACGTGCGGAATCAGCTCTGCGGGGGATGACGGAATTGAAGGATCAGGTGGATTCCCTGATTGTTATCCCGAATGACCGTCTTTTGCAGGTGGTGGACAAGAACACCAGCCTGATCGATGCGTTTAAAATTGCAGATGATGTGCTTCGCCAAGGTGTGCAGGGTATTTCCGACATCATTCAGATTACCGGTATCGTCAACAGCGACTTTGCTGATGTAAAAGCGGTTATGAAGGCAAGCGGTCTGGCTCATATGGGGATTGGCAGTGCCAGCGGTGAGAACAAGGCGGAGGAGGCAACCAGAGCGGCAATCGAAAGTCCGCTTTTGGAAACCTCAATTGATGGCGCACAGGGCGTTCTGGTCAATATCACTGGTGGTTTGGATATGACCATTCTGGATATCAACACGGTTTCCAGTATGATTCAGGAAAAGGTAGATGAGGACGCAACCTTCATCTTTGGCTCTGTCACAGATGAATCTTTGAAGGATCAGATAAAGGTTACCGTGATTGCAACCGGGTTTGACAACGGTCCGAAACAGCCTGAAATTTTCCGTCCTGCAACGCAGAGAGAACCGGAATTAGAAACCAAAGCAAACGATTCCCAGATTGATCTCTTCTCTGAAATGGGGCAAAACAGGAAACCCAATACAGTGGAAGAATTGGATATCCCCTCATTTATTGAGAGCATCTCCCATAATAAAATGAACCGGGATTCTTAATGATACGATATTAGGAGAGGCAGAGCATGTTTTCATGCCCTGCCTTTTTTCATCGTTTAAAGCTCCAGTGATGATTTTCCTTCTTTTCGAAGGAAAGAAAAATACTGCTTTGTATAAGTTGTATATATTCCCAAAATTGCATGCGAAGCGGATTTGTGATTTTCGGAATAGGGATTGAAATTATGGTGAAATGAATAAAGAATAAAAAAGAAACATTTTGTGAGAAAAAGATAGAAAGAAGAAAAGAGAAGATGAAGATACAAACAATAGAAAAAAACGGAATTCGAATAGCATGTGTGACCAGCTCGAAAATCGTAATTTCAGATGTCAGCTCAGCGCTGGATTTTATGATGTCTATCCATCATAAAACCGGAAGCCGCTGCATCGCTCTGAATAAGAAAGCAATTGACGACAATTTTTTTCGATTGGGTACCAACATCGCAGGGGAAATTCTCCAGCGTTTTATCAATTATAGGATAAAAATGGCCGTTTACGGTGATTTCAGTGTTTATTCCAGTAAGCCGCTGAAAGACTTTATTTACGAGAGTAACAAAGGAAAAGATTTCTTCTTTGTAGAAACGGAAGCGGAAGCAGTCAAATTACTTGTCAAAGCAGTTTGCGGAAGCACACAAGAATAAGTGGAACTCCTGCGTAAAACAGGATACGGTCATAAAAGGAGTAATTGTATGAATGACAAAAAGTCTTGGGCAAGAACGTTTTTTGCCGTCTGGGGAGGTCAAAGTATCAGCTTGCTGACTAGTTCCATTGTTCAATTTGCAATTGTATGGTATATTACACAGAAAACAGATTCCCCTGCAATGCTGTCATTGGCATCTCTGATGGCTTTTTTGCCTCAGGGAATACTAGGCCCCTTCGCAGGTGTATTGATTGACCGCTATGACCGCAAGAGAGTGATGATACTATCTGATTTGTGCATTGCTGCAGCAGGATTTTTTCTGGCGGTTTGGGGAATGTTTGGAGAGCTTCCAATGTGGGCTGTTATGTCTGTTTTGGCGGTTCGTTCCATAGGATCCGCTTTTCATACACCGGCCGCACAAGCACTCACACCGTCCATTGCTCCGGAAGAGATGCTGACGAAGTGTGCGGGGTATTCCCAAAGTTTTCAGTCAGCTTCGCTGATTGTCAGTCCTGCATTGGCAAGTATTCTCTTTGCTGTGTGGAAACTGCCGTTTATTATTCTTTTGGATGTGGGGGGAGCACTCATTGCAGTATTTATTTTGATGGGAATTCGTCTGCCAGAATACCATCCTGGTAAAGAGACTGAAATGCCGAATGTACTGCGGGAGATTAAAGAGGGATTTCTTGTATTGAAAAAGCAGAGAGCACTGTTTGCCCTCACCGCTATTTCGTGTATTTTTGGTCTGCTCTATGCTCCGATTAATGCCTTATTTCCCTTGATGAGTATGTCTTATTTTCAGGGCACCGCATTTCATGCAGGATTGTCGGAAAGTTTGTTTTCCATAGGACTTCTTTTGGGTTCTCTTCTGCTGGGAATATGGGGAGGTTTCCGAAACAGGTTATATATGCTGATTCTGTCCTTTGGAATAATGGGACTAGCATTGACCGGTACAGGTTTGCTTCCGCCCGGCGGTTTTGTATGGTTTGCAGTGTTTGCTGTTTTTATGGGTGCTTCGGCTCCCTATTTTACCGGTACTTATATGGCCCTCTTGCAGGAGAGAATTGCACCAGATTATCTTGGAAGGGTATTCTCTCTGAGCGGAAGTCTGATGATGCTTTCTACCCCGCTTGGATTGTTGGCTTCCGGTCTATTTGCGGAATGGCTGGGGATAGAGAGATGGTTTGGGCTATCCGGCATTTTGATTCTTTTTCTGGCCGCCGTATGTGTGCTTACTCCTTCCATCCGAAGAATTGATAAGGAGGGAAAACGTTGATTATCAGTGCAAGCCGCAGAACAGATCTTCCAGCCTTTTACAGCGATTGGTTTTTTGAACGGCTGAGGGCAGGATTTGCCGATGTGCGCAATCCAATCAATCCCCGCAGAGTCAGCAGAGTATCTCTTCTCCCCGAAGATACGGATTTGTTTGTGTTTTGGACAAAGAATCCGGCGCCCATGCTGAAGAGACTGAATGAAATGGAAAGTCCGTTTTATTTTCAGTTCACCTTGACGCCTTATGGCAGAGAACTGGAGCCGGGTCTTCCGGACAAAGAAACGCTGGCGGAAACATTTCGTGTACTGGGCAAGAAAATTGGAAAAGAACGTCTTGTATGGCGGTATGATCCAATTGTTTTAGGCGGGCAGTACAATCTGCAGTATCACGAGCAGGCTTTTCATGCTCTTTGCCATGATGTGGGGGTGTATACCTGTCGGTGTATCATCAGCTTCCTTGATATTTATCGCCGCAACCGAAAAGCAATGCAGCAATATTCAGGAGTTGCCGAGGAATATCGGATTCTGGCAGCGAAACTTTCTGTTATTGCAAGGCAGTATGGACTTCCGCTTTACACTTGCTCGGAGGAAATTGATTTGTCAGAGTGTGGTATTTCACATAGCGCTTGTATCGATCCGGTCTTGGTGACAAAACTGATTGGAAAGAAAATAAATTTTTCAAAGGATAAGAGTCAAAGAGCTTCCTGTGGTTGTATGCAGAGTGTGGATATCGGCGCTTACCATTCCTGCCTCCATGGATGTCACTATTGTTATGCGAATGGAACGGAAGAAAGGGTGCGGAGGAACAGCAAGCTTCATGACCCCTCGTCTACAATGCTTGTAGGCTCTCTGACGGAGAATGATATTTTGAGGATTCGAAAATGAAAAACGACAATCCCACTTCGTTCTCTGTTTTTTGGAATTTCCTAAATTGTGATTTTCTCAATAGAAATTTTAATTTATTTTGACGTAATCTTTTAAGCATTAGGGAGTCGAACACAATATGGTTTCCGCAGGCAAATTTCCCGCAATCCTGCGTCAAAATGCTCGTCAATCCGTCAGGATGATCTGCGCTTTTTCCTTGTCTTACAAAAAATTTGCTCTGTGGAAACTCTGCGACCCTGCATGCAGGAAAAATTTCGTTTTTCTGGCGCGTAAGTGTGCAGCAAGGCTGACGCCTTGCAAGACCGACAATACGAAAAGGCGAAAGTTTAACAAGTGCAGGGCATATGGGGTTCGACTCTCTAATGCTTATGTCATAAAAAGCGGACGCAATTCAAGCTGCGTCCGCTTTTTGCAGTGATATCATCCAAAAATTGTCTGTACTAAAAACATATAAAAAATGGTTCCACCGGCAATGCTGAGCAACATACTTTTCTTCCAGAGATGCAGTGCGGTGATACATAACAGAGCGATCGCTTCCGGAATCCCATGACTTCCGCTGAATAATGAGACATCCTTCAGGGAATAGACAACTAGAAGCCCCATGACAGCGTAAGGCAGGATCTTCCCCAGATACCGGATGAAAGGAGGAAGCTCTCTGCTGTCGGGAAACAGTAAAAAAGGAAGAAAGCGGGTTGCAACGGTGCCTAAAACAACCGCCGCAATGGTCAGAATGCTTTGCGTAACCGTCATGATTGTACCTCCTGCTCAGAACCAACCGGCAGTTTATTGCGAAACAGGGCGAAAAACAGGACGATTGCTGCCATAGCTGGAAGCATAAAATGTTCTGCTCCGAACAAAGCCAGACAGAGCACAGAGAAAAGAATACCAATCGCCGAGGGAATATGCCGCTTTGTTTCCATCCACTGATCCAAAAATATCACGGTGAACAGAGCCGTCATAACAAATTCAATGCCTTTGGTGCTGATGGTAATAAAACTGCCCAAAACAGCCCCAAGAGCTGTGCCGCCAACCCAATAAATCTGGTTGAGCAGAGTGACGAAAAAGTAAAACCAGCCCTTGTCGACATCTTCCGATATTTTGGCGGAAAAATTGATAGAAAAAGATTCGTCGCACATACCGAAAATCAGATACCATTTTTTTCTCCCGGTCCCTCTGTATGTTTCCAGCATAGAGATTCCGTAAAACAAATGTCTTGCGTTCACCATCAAAGCCAGAAAAAAGGCGGACAGCGGCTGAAAAGCGCTGAGCAGGAGATGAACCGTCACAAATTCCATGGAACCGGCAAAAATAAATGTTGCCATAAAAATGGGATACCAGATGGAAAACCCTTTGCTGACCATCAAAACTCCATAGGAGCAGCCTAGAAACAGAAAGCCTGCCAAAATGGGCAGTGTGAGGGGAAAGGCGGCGCGAAACGCCTTTTGTTTTGCATGCATAACGTTTTTGACCTCCGATGTGAAAAATAGGATCCTGTTAGATCATATTTTAGGAGGAATGTGGCGGTTTGTCAAGGAAGGGTTACTTCGATTGGTATATTTTCTTTATGGCTCGGGCATCCCGGTAAAATCTTATACAATGACATGTCTTTTACATTTAACAGCGGGAATGAAAATGAAATCTAATGTTTGGGAAAAGGCTTTTTTATTTTTGAAATACCACATATATAATTCATATCGACGTCATAGTGGCTGGCTAAAATGATAAAAACATTGTAGAGTATATCACTCTAAAAATCAATCTAGGATTTTATTCTATGGTATACTTTTCTAAAATGGAGGGATTTTTATGGATGTAATAAATATGATTAGAGAGTATAATGATAAAAGCAAAACAGATATAGAGAAATATCAAATGTCGGTTAAAAATGTATTCTGATTATGAAACAAGAAAAATAAGAATACCTTTGGAAAGTGTTATATAAAATATGCGTTTTTAAAAAATAATAAAAACATATTTATACATAAGAAAATTCAGAAATTGCAATAAAAAAAGGCATATTTATAAATAAAAATGTGGGGTAAACTCCTCTTAAAATAGGGACGATTTCGTATTAGAATAATGAGGAAGTTTATAGGAGGCTTGGATAAATGAATCAGTATTTTGATACAAAATTTGAAAGGAAAGAAGCGGTTTATCGCAGAAACTATGATATAGATGAAAGCTTGTACAGCCAGTTGGAGGAATTATCAAAATATTATGCGGCATCCGTTACCGATTTGATCAATGCAAGTATTAAAAAGCTCATTCAAACGGAAAAAATAGCACTATATGAAAAGAGAAGGGATGTTCTTTCCATACGACATAGCTTGCTTGTCAAAGAGAGCAATTTAAAAGGATTGGATAAATTAAAGGACAAATATGGAGTCAGCATTTCAAAACTTGTAAATATTGCAATTAAAAATACACTGGAAGATGAGGAAAATGAATGAAACAGTACAAAGTGACTTACAAGAAAGTATTGCAGGAATTTATCAGTCAGTTTGTTGAGGAATATTTTTACTCTTTCTGTAATCAGAGAGGATTTATTTGCGGGATGGAATTTTTGGATAATGATGATTTCTGCATGCATCTTTATTACAAGGGTAAAAAGTACAATATTCAGGCCATAGAAAAAGAAGGATTTTACCTTTGGCATTTGGAGCCATACCGTCAGACATTCTTTGAGACAGATCTTTGCGGTATAGACAGCTTTCGGCTGGTTTTGACCGCGATTCTTGAGAATAAATGAAATTTTTCAATAAGAGGAAATTGCGCCGTTATAGTCTGCTTGAAGAAAAAATGAGAATCCAATGGAAACGAAAAAATCGTCATGGAATATTCTGAATTCCATGACGATTTCTTGTATTCTGTTCCTTCAGATGTGCTTTTACGATGCCTCGGTTTTATTTCATGATTTACTCGCCGGCCTGGGCAATATGTCTTGCCACAACAACGCCGCTGCAGGAGGCCTGAATCAATCCCCGGGTGATTCCTGCGCCGTCGCCTGTGACATACAGACCTTTTACCGGAGTCTGCAGATGCTCGTCCACGGTGATTTTGGCAGAGTAAAATTTGACTTCGGGACCGTATAGCAAGGTGTCCCTGCCGTTGATACCGGGACACAGGTGATCCATTGCCTCCAGGCATTTGAGGATTGGTTTTAATATTCTGGGTGTGAAAGCATGCCCGATATCGCCGGGAACAGCGTCCTTCAGAGTTGGGTCGAGCGCAACCTTTTTTAAACGCTCCGGCGTGGTGCGCCGTTCCATTTTAATATCCTCCAGCCGCTGTACCATGATTTTTCCGCCGGTCAAATCATTCACCAGTTTGGCAATCCGTTTTCCGTAACCGATGGAGTCCTTAAAGGGCTCTTTGAAACGAATGGAAGTAAGAAGGGCAAAGTTTGTATTCTGAGATTTTACATCCTGGTAGCAGTGCCCGTTGACCACAGCCAAATCATCGTCATAGTTTTCCTGTGACACAAATCCGCCCGGATTCATACAGAAACTACGCACTTTATTTTTGTCCCAGAAAACCACTTTCATCTCATACAGTTCGTTGGTCACGTGATCCATAACAGAGCGTGGTACCTCCACCCGCACGCCGATATCCACTTCTTTGGAATTCAGTTCAATCCCTAAGTCATAGCACTGCTGTGTCAACCAGCCGCTGCCTACCCGGCCGACTCCCGCAACCACATTCGCAGCATGATAGATATTCCCGTCAGAAGCCAGCACGCCGGTAATTCTTTGGCCGTCCTCCGAGGGGATAAGACTTTTGGCATAGGTCAGCTCTTTCACGGTTACATGAGGGTAAGAGACAACCTTATCATACATTCTGAGCATAATCTGCGCGCTTTTTTCAGAACCCAAATGACGGACAGGACACTGAATCAGTTTCAGAGAATATTTGCTGGCCTCATAGGAAAGTTTTTCCGCAAATTCTTTATTAAAATGTACTACCGGTGATCCGCCGAATTCCAGATATATATTGTCTACATAACGGATCAATTCATCAATGTTTCCGACATGTTCGGGTAACTCTCCGCCCACATCGGAATTTAAGGAAAGTTTGCCGTCAGAAAAGGCGCCTGCGCCGCCCCAGCCGGTTGTGATATGGCAGGGAGAACAGCTGACGCAATGTTTTGTTTTTATCTTAGGGCATTGCCTGTGAATTCGCCCTTTCTCCAGAATCAGAATTTTTGTGTCTGCATTGTACTTTAGAAGTTCCAGAGCGGTGAAAATACCGGCAGGACCGGCTCCTACAATGATAACGTCATACATGACAGAAACCTCCATTATTTGAGTAGGTTTTTGCATACTGCAAAAAGACCCTAGACTATTATAGCGGTTTTCCAAAAAAAATCAAGAGAAATCGTCAAATGAAACAAAAACGATGCGAAGAAGGGGAATGATATTGCTCATATGGTCATTAGGTCTATATGCGGCCGGGCTCTAATTTAGAAAGAAAAAGGAAGATATTTCCTGATAGGAAAAGTTGAAACGCTTGTATGATGGATTTTGCCGCCTATTATGCGCAAAAGCATTTCATTTTGTTATAAAATACGCTGTGTATGGCATAATATAGTAAGAGAGGAAGAAATCTCTGGGGAAAATAAACAAATATGCTTTTGCCACTTGATTTTTAAGGAAATTTTCAGTATAATTACAATGATTATCGTGGGGTAATTTTTAAAAATAGCCGTTAAAACGAAAAGCAAGATGTTCGCCGCCTCTTCAAGCGGTTGAGGATCACTTTCTTTTTTCAGCGAGAGTATCATCTTCCGCTGAATCGTCGCATAACGGAGCAAAGCCCCTTATTGAGCAAGAAAAAACGCTTTTGCAAAGCTCATTATAAAAGCGTTATAACCTTGTCAGGCGGAGGATATATATTCTTCGCTTGCTCACAAATCGGAAACCGTCTGCAAGTTGGGATGGGAACCGATTGCTTGTTTTCATAATGAGCTATTATGGAAGCATGAAATGGCGGAATGATCCCTCTTTTGATAAAAAAGAATTCTGCCGCATTTGTCGGCTGCGAATGGAAAGCTTCATTCCGTGCTAAAAATGTGGAACGATGGGGGAGTCTTTCGTTGAAACAGTTTTCCGGATAAAATCATGTCCGGGATACGGGAGGATTTTCGAATGTGGACTGTTGTTTATATGGCGCAGAATAAAGAGGATGCTGACAGTATCGGTAAGGTTCTGGAGGAAAAGGGTCTTTTGATCAAAGTGCGTACCATGGGGGAAAACAACGATGAAGGTGAACTGTGCTATGAAATTTTGGTTCCTGAATCAGAGGTAAACGAAGCACATGAAATCATCATTGAAAATAATATTTGAAAAAGCGTTTTTTTGAAGGCTTTATTTAAAATTTAAACAATGTTGGACAGGCTGTGCTGTAAAAAGGGCTTGCCTGTTGGAATTATTTTGATGGGAGATGGATGTATGAAACGCATAGGTGTATTGACAAGCGGCGGTGACGCGCCGGGCATGAACGCGGCGATTCGTTCTGTTGTCCGCAGCGGCCTGCATTACGGAATGGAAGTGTATGGAATACGGGAAGGATATAAAGGTCTTCTGGAAGAAAATGTGGAAGCAATGACATACCGTTCTGTTTCCGAGATTATAAACCGCGGCGGCACCATTCTGAAAACCGCTAGATGTCTGGAATTTGCCACAGAGGAAGGCGTTTCCAAGGCAGTGGAAGCGGCAAAAAGGCTGGGCCTTGAAGGGATTGTTGTTGTTGGCGGTGATGGATCTTTCCGCGGTGCACGGGATTTAAGCCGGAATGGCTTGCCCACGATTGGGATACCCGGAACAATCGATAATGATATCGCCTGCACCGATTACACAATCGGTTTTGATACAGCGCTGAATACGGCGTGTGAAGCGATTGATAAGCTGAAGGACACCTGTGCGTCCCATAACCGCTGTAGCGTGGTGGAGGTTATGGGGCGGCATGCGGGGCACATCGCAATGCATGTCGGAATTGCCAACGGGGCGGAATCTATCATCGTGCCGGAAAAGCGGTTTGATTTAAAGGCTGATATTGTAGACCGAATAGAAAAAGCGGATGACAAGGGGAAATCTCATTTTATTGTCATTCTTGCAGAGGGAATCGGTCAGGCTTCCATGATGGCGAAACAAATTGAAGAGATCACCGGAGTGGAGACCCGTGCTACCATTCTTGGACACATACAGAGAGGCGGTTCTCCGACTGTTCAGGACAGGGTTATGGCAACCCGTATGGGCGTGAAAGCAGTGGAATTACTCAAGGAAGGTGTTGGCAACCGAGTTATCGCTTATAAGAGCGGCCAGGTTGTGGATTATGATATTACCGAAGCATTGAACATGACCAAGAGTGTGGAGGAAGATCTGGTACACGCGTCACAGGTCGTTACCGAGTAGTCCGGATTGGAGTGAGTTATTTGAGAAAAACAAAGATTATATGTACCTTAGGTCCGGCGACAGACGATGAGGAAATATTAAGGCAATTGATGCGAAACGGCATGAATGTAGCGAGAGTTAATTTTTCGCACGGCACCCATGCGGAACAGAAGAAACGGATTGAGCGGTTCAAAAAGATTAGGGATGAATTACAACTTCCTGTGGCTTTGCTGCTGGACACCAAAGGACCGGAAATCCGTATTAAAACATTCTCAAAGGGGAAGATTACCCTTTCAGCCGGAGAACAGTTTACCCTGACCACAGATGAGGTGGAAGGAACCGATAAGATTGTCAGTGTTACATACAAAGACTTGAACAAGGATTTAAAGGCCGGTGATACGGTTTTGATCGACGATGGTCTGATTGAACTGAATGTTATCCGGATCCAGGGAACGGAAATTGTCTGCGAAGTGAAGAACGGCGGAGACGTTTCCAACAATAAAAGCATCAACATTCCCAATGCGGCCATTCATTTGCCTTATATGTCTGAAAAGGACCGGGCGGATATCCTGTTTGGAATCGAAAACGATTTCGATTTCATCGCGGCTTCTTTTGTGAGAACTGCTTACGATGTAATGGAAGTCAAAAAGATACTGGAAGAGAATGACGGGCTTAATATCATGGTGATCTCTAAGATAGAGAACCAGGATGGGATCCGGAACATTGATGAGATTCTGAAAGTCAGCAACGGCATTATGATTGCCCGCGGTGACATGGGGGTTGAGGTTCCGTTTGAAGAATTGCCTACCATTCAGAAAATGCTGACACAGAAATGCTATAAGAGCGGAAAGATTGTTATTACAGCAACCCAGATGCTGGACTCTATGATTCGTAATCCGCGCCCTACCCGTGCGGAAACCACTGATGTGGCAACGGCTGTGTTCGATGGAACCAGCGCAGTCATGCTCTCCGGGGAGACAGCGGTGGGAAAATACCCGGTTGAAAGCTTGAAAACCATGGCTAAGATAGCCAGAAGGACAGAAAAATCCATCAATTATAAAGAAAATTTCAATTTGAATAAAATGGACACGGCCCAGAATGTCACCAATGCGATTTCCCATGCAACCTGCATGACTGCGCATGATCTGGAGGCGTCCGCGATCATTGCCATCACCATCAGCGGTGCAACAGCGAGAATGGCTTCCAAGTTTCGCCCTAACTGTCCGATTATAGCACCGACTCCCTCCCAAAAGGCCTATCGTCAGCTGGCGCTTTCCTGGGGAGTATATCCGGTCTTGGCGGAAATGAAGGAAAGTTCTGATGAGCTGTTTGAATATGCGGTAGATAAGGCATTGGAAACAAAGATTGTAAAGAACGGGGATATCGTGGTGATTGCCGCGGGGCTTCCCTCCGGAACAGGCGGTACCACCAATATGCTGAAAGTTCAGCTAGTTGGCCGCAGCCTTGCAAACGGAACAGGCGTCAATGAGTTGGTGATAAGCGGTAAGCTGTGTGTTGCCAAGACAGACGAGGAAGCGACCACGAAATTTGAAGAAGGGGATATTTTGGTGGTGCGTTCCACCAGCAATCTGCTGCTTCCGATTATTAAAAATGCAAAGGGTATCATCACAGAGGAGGAAGGGTTGACTTCCCATGCTGCTATTGTGGGACTGACACTGGATATTCCGGTTATTGTTGGCGTGAAGGATGCCACTGATATCCTGGAACATGGAATGACCGTCACAATCGATTCCCGCCGTGGATGTGTTTATTGCGGTGTGACAAAGGTGCTGTAAAGATATTTCATTTGTATACTCGTCAAAAGGCTTGAGACATAAGGCAAATTCAGTGTGTGATAGGAAGATACAGAGCGTGGATGCTGCATCTTTGCATGGCGCTTTGTTCAAAGGAGCGCTTATGAATAAAAATATACCGAATATCATAACGGTGTTTCGTTTTGTGTTGGTGGTTGTTTTTGCTATTTTCTTTTTCTCTCCTTTGGAGAATGGAAGAATGATTGCTGCAGGTATTTTCCTGCTGGCTGAATTCAGTGATGCGCTGGACGGCTATCTGGCACGAAAGTATCAAATCGTCAGCGATTTTGGAAAGATTATGGATCCTCTAGCGGATAAAGTGATGCAGATTGTTGTCGCAGTCTGTGTAGCGGTGGCTGAGCCCAGCTTGATTTGGGTGCCCATCTTTTTATTTGCCAAGGAAATTGTGATGGTGATTGGTGCGGCGAATCTGCTCACCAAGGATACCGTTGTCAAGGCAAACTGGGCCGGTAAACTGGCCAGTGTGATCTATTTTGTAGTCTTTACCGTTATCATGCTTTTTAAAGATATCAGTCCGGCTGTGAAGCAGTTGCTTTGCGGTACCTTTGTGGCGTTTTCCATCCTGGCATTCATCATCTATGGAATAGATTTTATTCATATGGTGAAAAAAAAGAAATAAAGCAATGAACTGTGCTTTGACGCTCTTAGAAAAACGCAAGGTTCTATAAGATAAAAGAATACAAAAAAAGAATCGTCATAGAAGTTAAATTATTCTATGGCGATTGCTTATTCGTTACATATTTTTCACGTTCAGATAGAGGAACGCATTGAAAAGTATCTCGGAAAGGATTGGTTTTATGTTCTTATTTGATACCCATGTACATACAAAAGAAGTCAGCCCCTGTGGGAATGTTTCGGCAGCGAAAACCGTGCGGTTATATCATGAAGCAGGCTATAGCGGGCTATGCATCACGGATCATTTAAAGAGGGGGTATATCCGTGATCACTGTTTTGAAAACTGGAAGGAATATATCTCCTGTTTTCTCCGCGGATGGCATGCTGCAAAAGCGGAGGGAGAGCAGCTCGGAATGGATGTGTTGCTGGGAGCTGAATTGTGTTTGGATGAAAGCGTCAATGAATATCTGCTGTTTGGTATCAACGAAAAATTTTTATACGACCATCCGGATTTATATGCCAAAAGTTTACCGGAATTGAGGAAGATTGCTGATCAAAATGACATTCTTATTTTTCAGGCGCATCCGTTTCGTCCAGAGATGGAACGGGCCGATGCAAGGCTTCTGGACGGTGTGGAGGCGGTGAACGGAAACCCGCGGCACAACTCTCATAATGAGTTAGCGGCTCAGTTCGCGGAAAAGAATAAACTGCTGGTATGCGCCGGCTCCGATTGTCATGAGATAGAAGATGTGGGGAGAAGCGGTATCAGGACACAGAACCGGATCTGCAATTTATTCGATTTGAAAAATATACTGAAAAATGGAGCATTTGAGTATATTTCGATTAGATGATGTTTTTCGATTAGAAGGCCTTGCAGCAGCAAGGCCTTCCGTATTTTTCATATGTACAGCAGCCGCAATAAATAGCTTCCGATAACGCCGTATATACCACAGAATCCATAACATATCGCTGTTACCGCGTTCACACCGACTGTGAAGGAGAAGGCCTGTGTCACCAGATTAAATAAAAAGACCAAAACGCTGTAACACAGGCCTCTTAACACAAACTTTGATAAAGTTAAGATTGGTTTGAAAAATACAAATAAAACAATTAAGGTAACCGAGATTACCAAAAGTAGCATGCCGATATTGCCGAAATCAACCTGTGATCCCATCCTGCGCACCACCCATTTCCATTTCAGAATGATATTGAGCTGTAAAACCAGCTTTTTTCGCTTGATTCATCAGGTTTTGATATCTTCTTTCAGCGGCATTCAGTTCATAGATTGCAAGTTCCACATTTTCCGCACCTGCGACCATATCAAAATTTTGTCTTGCGAAGTTCAGTTCTTTTAAGGCCCATTTAATGTTTTTGCGAAGGATTTCTTCCTCACTCATCTGTGGTTTTATAAACAGCGCTTTCAGATTGTATTTTTCCAGCATTGATTCACCATCCTTTTCTATTTGGCTCTTATTGTATTTTATGCCCAGTTTGTACAATTTTATAACAAGTTTTCCTATCTTTTTACCTAGGATCAAAAAGAAACCATTGATTGACGGTGGAAGCTTGCCATGTTACAATGGACAAAGAGGTGAGAAGAATGACGAAATATAGAATCCTCGCTTTTTTGGAGAAAGAAAAAAATAATGTGATATCCGGTATGGAAATCGCTCAGAAGATGGGGATCTCGCGCAACGCTGTTTGGAAAGCTGTGAATTCATTAAAGGCCGAGGGGTATCCAATTGAAAGCATAAAGAACGGAGGGTATTGTTATTCCCCTGTTGAAAAGGAGGATATCCTTTCCGTATATGAGATCCGCAAGCGGCTGCGAAGCGGTAAATTCGGAGAAAATATGAAGGTGGTTCCCGTTCTTGATTCTACCAATACGGACTTGAAGCGTATTGCATTTGAAAAGGAAGACGGTTTTGTTTTGGTCTCGGAAAAACAGACTGGAGGGCGGGGCAGGATGAACCGGACCTTTTTGTCAGACGGCACAGAAGGAGCCTATTTCAGTTTTTTACTGAGGCCGGAACTGTATGCGGGGCAGTTGCCTCTGCTGACCGCCGCAGTCTCGCTGGCGGTTGCAGAATGCCTTGAAATAGATTTCCAAATAAAAGCAGATATCAAATGGCCGAATGATATCTTTGTAAATGGCAGAAAAATTTGCGGGATTTTGACTGAAGCATCGGTAGAACAGGAATCCGGAAAAGTGGAATGGGTGATCGTCGGAATCGGAGTAAATGTTAATCAATCCTGTTTTCAGGGAGAGCTATTAGATAAGGCAATATCGATAAAAATGCTTATTGGCGGCAATGTCTGCCGTGCAGATGTGATTGCTGGAATACTGAACTGTTTTGAAGCTTATTATGCGGACGGGATATGCAGAAAAGAGATGATTGCAAACTATCGGAAAAAGCTTTCTTCCATTGGAACGAAAAGACGGGTTTGGAGCAATGGAACTTTGTATGAGGGAAAGATTATCGGGGTTGATGAAGACGGCAGACTGTTGGTGGAACTGCCGGATCAAACAGAGATAACGGTAATGTCTGGGGAGCTGGAGAATTGAGTTTTTCGTGCTAGCAGAAAAACAGAATTCTTTGTATTTTTATATTTAACAAAAATGCCAAAGATGAAAATCTTTGGCATTTTTATCTTATTTCATTTTTCGAATTATGATAAAATTTATTCTGTCATCATTTCCTTGATGATATCCGGTGCGATTTTTTGGAAATTCTCTTTTGCTTCGTCGGTCATAAGAGGCCGGTTGAGCTTTCTAAGATAAAGCACCGAAGCGATCCAGGCGTTCGTCCAGCCTGTTTCCACACACCAGGCGCCCCAGTCACGGTCGGCACTGCTGCCGAAATATTCCCACTTGTCAAAATCAAAGCTGCGCATCCAGGCACCGTCAAGATTCGGATGGCTGTCGGACTTGATCTGGATTCGGCAGAGAAATTCCGCAAGCTTGTCTTCCATGCGTTTCAGCTCCGGATCACCGGTGGCGTCCGCCGCTTCGTGAAGACCCAGGAAAGCCCAATTTGTTGTGTAGAGCAGATCCGTGGCAGGATCTCCGTTGTTCTGCACCAGGGAAGCTTCGGTGGTGCCATATGCTTCATTGGACTGTGGGGGCGGGTAGGTACCCTTGGATACATCACCAAACATATCAAGTACAGCACCGCATTCCACCAGCTGTTTTGCCAACGCATCCGTCATCGTTTTCAGCCAGCTTCTGTGCTCCTGCGTATCTTCCACTTTTACTAAGAAAGAAAGGGGAAGGATCAGCCTTGCAATTTCAGCGGTCAGACTGTTCGTCCACTGCCAAGTATCCGGGAAGCCGTCCACTGAAATTTTCAATCCGCTTTTTGCTTTTTCCAAAAATTCTGTATAACCTGTCAGTTCATATGCCCACAGGAAGGTTGCCCAGACATAACATTGGAAGTGGGGGCGGGGAGGAAATTCCTGATCCAGATGATAATAGTACCGCCAGTCCTTTCCGTCCTTAAAATCCTCACTTGTCAGAACGGTTTCCTTAAAACCTTTGTCGTTGGAGGTCCGCAGGTTTGCCAGAATACATTTCAATATTTTTTCGTCCCATGCGGTTTCTCCTGTCACGCTTCTGGCGCACATTGCCGCAAGAAGCGCTCTTGCATTGTCGTCCCCGTAAAAGGTCTTTTTATTTTTAAACCAGTTTAAGAAACCATATTCGGAACTGGTTTTGTCATCGATAAAAAATTCATCCGAGAAGCCGTAATTCAACAGTTCTTTGAAGATAACATCTGCCTTTGGATTATGGTTTGCAACGCTTTCCAGAGCGAATACCAAGGAACTTTCCATAATACAATCACAGCGCATCACGTTATGTACCCGCTGATGTCCGTCAAACTCAATTTTGGACATGAAACCTTCAAAAGTGCCTACGCCGTGTTCCTCCTGGGCTACCATAAAATCCTTGAACCAGTTATAACTGCGCTTTGCCGTATCCATCTCGTAGCTTTGGGGCAGCGAATCTTCTTTTCCGTAAGTCGCGCGTACAGTCAGTTCATAGCGCAGCTGCGGACGGACATCTCCGCTGGTTAACCAGCATATAATCTCTTTCCACAAAGCAGTCCAACTTTTGGCAGGTGAAAAACGTCCGGTGACAAATTTGGAGAGACAAGTAGTGGCGATCATGACATTTTCACTTTGCTGATACAAAGCAGGATAAACCTCATCCGGCAAACCGAAAGCCAGCGTATCATATCCAGCCACTTTTCCAATCAGCAGATGGGATTTTTCTGCATTTTCAGAGGGAAGAAAAAACACATCGTTGGCCATCAGAATAGAACCGCATGGAAGATCAGCGAAGAAGCCGTCTGAGACAATTACCCGTTCCGCCACGGTAGGCGTCGGCGCGCCGAAGTTCATACCCGCAAACCGCTTCGGATACTCCACATAGAGTTTCAGCTTTTTTTCCTCCGCCTGTTTTAAGACACCGGAAGAGATTTCCGTATCCAGATAGGGATAGGAGTCTGCCAGCACCAGGACGCCGCTGCCCATTTCGGCTTCCTGAACCAGCGTTTCGAGGCATTCGCCCCGCTTGGCATCAAATCCGCAGGAGACAAAAACCCGGTACAGATCATTGTTCTCCCGGCAACAGAATGACACCTTTGCTGCCATTTTCATTTCACATTCTCCTAACTATTTTGTTTTCAAAAAAATCCTGAGTATGAGAGAACTGAGCACAGCCTGCTTTTTTCAGCGGCGGGTATAATTTCCCACTGAAACAATTGCATTCAGGGCGCAGTCCCTTATTGAATTTTTCATCATTCATCTTATCATGTGCGGATATAAAATTCAAGGCATTTAAAGTGCTTTTCACATATTTTGTGGAAAAAATGAATAGGATGGGATTATACAGGATTGGATTTGGAGGTGATTACCATAGACAGGGCATCGGAAATTCAAAAAAAAGAGGTAATCAATATTTCGGATGGGCGGCGGCTGGGTTTTGTGTATGATGTGGAGGTGGATCTGGCAACAGGAAAGATCGGCTCTATCATTGTGCCCGGCGAGACAAAAATGTTCGGTCTTTTCGGAAAATATGAGGATTATGTCATCCCATGGAAGGAGATCAAGAAGATCGGGGATGATATCATCTTGGTTGATTTGGATAAAAAGGAGCATATTTACGAAAAATAGGATTGTTTATTGTGGAAATGCACCAAAAAAAACTTCAAATTTGTATGATTTGTTAGCAGGAATTTCTTGATATCCGGCGAAATTATATATAAGGAGTTTTGGGGGCTTTCAATAGTTCTGTCTAAAATCCTATTTTTACTACTACAAGGAGGAAAAACATATGAAAGATTACAACACATCTGCAATCAGAAATATCTGTCTGATTGCACATGGCGGTACGGGCAAAACGAATTTGGTCGAAGCGATGCTTTACAATGTGAAAGCAATTGAACGTCTGGGCAAGGTTGCCGATGGAAACACCACAATGGATTTTGACGCGGAAGAAATCAAACGGAAAAGTTCTGTAAATACTTCCATAGCAAACATTGAGTGGAATGATTGTAAGATTAATATTATAGATACTCCTGGGTATTTTGATTTTATCGGTGAAATGATGGAGGGGAGCTCGGTCGCCGATGGAACCATCATTATGGTCAGCGGAAAGGCCGGTGTTCAGGTGGGAACGGAAAAAGCCTGGGCGCGCGCTGACAAGCATAGCATTCCAAAGATTCTGTTTATCAATGAAATAGATGAAGAAAATGTGGATTTTACCAAAGTGGTGGATCAGCTGAAGGATACTTTTGGGAAATCTATTGCCCCGTTCTTTATTCCGATCCGGGAAAACGGGAAAGTAATCGGGTTTATCGATGTGATACATATGGAGGCTCGGAGATATATCCCCGGCGGAAACGATCCGATGGATATTCCTGCCGAGTACGAAAGTGAGGTTGCAAAGGTACGCGACATGTTGTTTGAAGCAGTAGCGGAAACCTCGGAAGAATTGATGGAAAAATATTTTGGCGGCGAAGAGTTTACACCCAAAGAGATTATATCAGGCGTCCGTAAAGGTGTGGATGATTGCTCTCTCGTTCCGGTTTTATTCGGATCCGCCACCCACAATATCGGTGTAAAGCGTTTGCTTGATACCTGTGTAGAGCTGTTCCCCGCGCCGAATGAGATTGCGCAGCGCCAGACTTTCAAGGCTGGCACGGATGAGGAGATTGCTCTCAAGTGTGATGAGAAAGAGCCGCCGGTTTTGTTTGTCTTCAAGACTTTGGTTGATCCTTATATCGGCAAGCTTTCCTATTTCAAAGTGCTTTCCGGTACCATAACACCGGATATTCAGCTTTATAATGTCCGGAAAGAAGAAGCGGAAAAAATAGGCAGACTGTACACTATGGTAGGCAAGAAACAGACCGAGGTGAAAAAACTGGTTGCCGGAGATATCGGCGCAGTCACCAAAATGCCTTTTGCCAAGACAGGGGATACGCTTTGTTCACCTTCCAATAAAGTACAGGTGAAATATTTTGATTTTCCAAAACCAACCCTTTCCCTTGCTATTGTTCCAAAGGAAAAAGGCGATGAAGAAAAGATCAGCAGCGGACTTTCCAAGCTTCGTCAGGAAGATCCAACCTTTACTTTTCAGAATAACACGGAAACTCATGAGCTGGTCATCTCCGGGATGGGAGAACAGCATTTGGATGTTATCGTGAATAAGCTTGCCAGCCGTTACGGGGTTTCCGTCACCTTAAAGGAGCCAAAAGTGGCATACCGTGAAACCATCCGCGGCAAGGCGAAAGTGGAGGGAAAACATAAAAAACAATCCGGCGGGCATGGACAGTACGGGCATGTATGGATTGAGTTTGAACCCGGAGAACAGGAAAGGCTTACTTTTGAAGAAAAAATATTCGGCGGCAGTGTACCGAAGAATTATTTCCCTGCTGTGGAAAAGGGCTTGCAGGAGTGTATCGAGCACGGTGTTCTTGCGGGATATCCCGTAGTGAACCTGAAAGCCACTCTGCTGGATGGTTCTTACCATCCGGTAGACTCTTCGGAAATGGCCTTCAAGATGGCGGCACACATCGCTTATAAAAAGGGAGTAGAGGCGGCAAAGCCTGTTTTGCTGGAGCCTATCGGTTCTTTGAAGGTTTTGGTTCCGGATTCCTATATGGGGGATGTCATCGGCGATATCAATAAGCGCCGCGGAAGAATTCTGGGTATGAATCCGATCGGAAAAGGGATACAGCAGGTCGACGCAGAGGTGCCGATGGCTGAAATGCATAAGTATGCCATAGATCTGCGCTCCATGACCCAGGCCAGAGGATCCTTTGAATTTGAGTTTGTCCGGTACGAGGAAGCACCCGCCAATGTGGCGCAGAAGATTATAGAAGAATCGAAAAAAGATTAGGATAAGAAGAATTCCTATGGCGGCTGAGCCGCCATAGGATATTTTTGTGTCAACGAAAAAAGGAAGGCTCCCTTTTGCGGGGAGCCTTCCGGCTTCTGAGAGATATTTTCCAGGCATTCCAATCGTTCTCTTTTATACACTGCATTGACTGTTTCGGTAGAGATAGAGATACAGCAGGCTGTGCCGCATTTCGTCGGAGGCAATGTCCGCCATCCGCATGGCTTGATTGATATTGGAAAGGCACCAGGCGGTCTGATGACTGCGGGCAATGGCTTCCCGTTTACGGTTAAGCGCACGGGAAAGTCCGTCACAGTAAGAAGCAGGCGGGGAAAAAGATCCTTTTTTAGGGGGTGGAAGCGTTTGTCCGGCCAGATTGAAATAGAGCTGGCGCAGCAGTTTTCCATGCGCGGTTTCCTCGTTATGAATGCCGGTTAGAATATTTTTATTCTCTTCGTCCGGGGTATTGTTTAGTAAGTACTCGTAAAGCATTCGGTTATGATACTCCGCATATACCCCATTGCGTATTAAATTCAGGCAGTAGGGCAGGGAAGCGGCCATTTCCGGGCGGGAATTTTTCAAACAAAAGACCTCCTTTCCGGTTTTGTTCTGCCGCATTATTGCGAATGATTATTTGTTCCGTAACATTATATGCGTATTTCTGTGGTTTGTTCGTTTGGCTACCTGCGAATGATCCAATAAGAGGCTGGCGCAAAACGATTTTGAATCGAATTGCGCCAGCCTCTTTGGCAGAAAAACAATGTTTAAAATTTGTGCGGTTCCTTTTCAATCATAGTGCCGATTCCTGATTTGGTAAAGATTTCGAGCAGCAGACAGTGAGGAATCCGCCCGTCGATGATATGTACGGAACCGACTCCCTGATCCAGTGCCTCGAGACAGCCCGAAACTTTTGGAATCATGCCGCCTGTGATAACTCCCTGGCTGATTAGGTTCAAAAGTTCTTTTTTATGGCTGTAATACAGAAGCTCGCCGTTTACCTGGATTCCTTCCACATCGGTGAGCATGATCAGCTTTTCCGCATGGAGATGAGTGGCTACAGCGCTGGCTACCGTATCCGCATTGATATTGTAGCTGTGCCCGTCAGGGCCTATGCCTATCGGTGCAACGACAGGAATATACTCGTCCTGTGTCATGTGCTTCAGAATTTTGGTATTCACTTTCGTGATCTGTCCTACATAACCGATATCCTGCTGCTTTCCGTCCACTTCGGTGAAGCATTTTTCACATTCAATCAGATTTCCGTCAATGCCGCACAAGCCGACTGCGCGTCCTCCTTTCTGATTCAGAAGAGCCACAATCTCTTTGTTGGTCTTTCCTACCAACACCATTTGCGCGATCTCCATCGTCTGTTCATCGGTAACCCGCAAGCCATTGATGAATTTGCTTTCCACACGATGTGCTTTTAAGGCGCCCGTAATATCAGGACCGCCTCCGTGTACCAGGATCGGATTTAAGCCGATATATTTTAGAAGTGTCAGGTCTTCCATAACTGCATTCTTTAACGATTCATTGATCATCGCGTTTCCGCCGTATTTGACCACGATGGTTTTGCCGGCAAAGGTTTGAATATAGGGAAGGGCCTCTATCAGTATACCTGCCTTTTTGATCAAAAGCTCCATGTCATTCATATTTTTACGCTCCTTCTTTTCATTCTGTTACAGATAAAATCCCGGGTTGGAAATACCCATTTCCTCAGGCAGGTCGAACAGCAGATTCATATTCTGGATAGCCTGACCTGCCGCGCCCTTTATCAGATTGTCAATACAGGACACCGCGATTACCCGATTGAGCCGTTGGTCAATTTTAACGCCGATATCCACAAAATTGGATCCAGCCACGTGATTGGTTTCCGGAAGGCTTCCTTTATCATATATCCGCACAAAGTGCTCATCCTTGTAAAATTCTTTGTACAGGGCAAGAATTTCATCCTCCGTTACTTTTCGGGACAGATTCGCATAGATGGTGGCCAAAATTCCGCGTTTCAGGGGAATCAGATGGGGAGTGAAGGAGAGGGTGACCTCCTCGCCCGCCAGCAGAGAGCACTCTTGTTCAATCTCAGAAGTGTGGCGGTGTGTCGCGATTTTATAGGCCTTCATATTTTCTGTACATTCGCAGAAGCTGTTATCCAGTGAGGTGGAACGGCCTGCGCCGGTCACACCGGATTTGGCATCTATGATTACAGAGTCGGTTTGGATCAGCTTGTTGGCAAACAGGGGAGCACTTCCGAGGATGGAACAGGTGGTATAGCAACCCGGATTACCGATGAGCTCCGCCTTTTTGATTGCTTCCCGGTGAAGCTCACAAAGACCGTAAACCGCTTTTTTCATCAATTCTGGATTCGTATGAGGCTCCCCGTACCAAGCTTCATAAACTTTTTCGTCATTATAGCGGAAATCGCCACTCAGATCGATAATCTTTACCCCGTATCCGTACAGGTCTGGAATAACCGTTTTAGACGCGCCGTGAGGCAAAGCGGTAAATACCACATCGCTTTCCTCTGCGATTTTTTTGGTATCCAGAGCAGTACACTCGATATCCAGTACATTTTTAAAGTTGGGATATATTTTTGAAATTTTTTCACCGACAAAACTTTGGGAAACTAGATTTTTTATGCAGGCCTCCGGATGGGAAGCAAGCAGGCGAACCAATTCAATTCCGGCATAGCCGGTGGCGCCCAGAACAGAAACGTTTATCATGGTACATTCCTCCGTTCAAACATTTGGGATCGGAAGCCGATATTGTATTCGGCTTTCAAAAGCTTACTTATTTGTTTTACTAATTATACATCTTAATGAATAAAAATTCAAGTATGTTCCTGTCGAAAATTACGAAAAAAAGGGTAAACAAATCATGAATAATGAATAAAAAGTGTAGAATTTTTATTTTCTTTATAGTATAATATAAAAATAAACTTATAATCATCTTTTTTTAATTGCGGAGCCGCCGTGTTTTTGCAGAACTGTATCAGGAAAGGAGAAAAGCCATGCCACTTGGTTTGATACATATTTATACAGGTGACGGCAAGGGAAAATCCACTGCTGCGTGCGGTCTTGCGATCCGCGCTTTCGGCGCTGGCTTGAGAGTCAAAATCGTTCGTTTTCTGAAGTCTTCACAGAGTGGAGAGTGCAAGGCGATTGCCATGCTGCGGGCAATTGACGAACGAATTGAGGTAAAATATTTCGAGACAAGCCATAAATTTTTATGGGATATGAATGAGGAAGAAAAGGAAGCGTTAAAAGAACAGGTTTTAAAAGCCTATCAATATTGCTTTCAGACGGCAAAGAAACACAGCTGTGACTTGCTCGTCATGGATGAAGCCATTGGGGCTGTACATGCCGGCTTTATCAGCGAAGAGGAACTGCTGCGGCTGATGCAGGAAAAAAATCCTCATGTAGAACTGGTGCTGACCGGAAGAAATGCACCGGAAAGCTTGGTAGAAAAAGCGGATTATGTCTCGGAAATCCGGGCGGTGAAACATCCCTATGATCAGGGAATATCCGCCAGAGAGGGTATTGAATTTTAAGAGAGAATGGAGTAGGAGAATGGGGATTTTCAGTTTTAATCAAGGTAGTTACAGCAAGGCGGGGAAAGGTGTTGAAAAAGACGCAAAAACACTGGTTCGTCCTCTGCTGTTTTTTACAGAATACTTTGGAAAATATGGAAAGATACTGCTTGCCAATGTTCTTTATCTGGTTTTATGCATTCCAGTAATCACGATCGGTCCCGCTACTGCGGGATATACCTATGTGCTTAAGACTTTGGAAAGCGGAAAACATTCCTTTGTGGCCTCCGACTTTTTTGAGCATTTCAGAAAGAATCTGCTGCAGGGGTTTCTGATGTCGCTGATTAATTTGCTGGTAGGCTATTCGATGTTTTTGGTTATTGCGAATTTTAATGTGAAAGAGCTCGCGCATCTGCAAAATTTTTTCATGCCGCTTTTGGTGATTTCCATCCTGACGGCGATTATGAATTTTTATATCTGGCCCATGATGGTGACTTACGATCTTTCTTTTCCGGCACTTCTGAAAAATGGCTTTCTTTTCGCATTGATCCGCCTACCGATGAATCTTCTTATTTTTGTGGCGTTTTTGCTTGTCCTGGCGATTGTATTTGCTGTTGTTTACTTCCTGAGTGCACTTCTGTCTGCGATGTTTGGGTTGACTGGAATAGATCCTAGAGTGTTTGCTGTTTTCGGCGTGATAGCAGCGGTGTTTATCGGCACTTCCATGCCTGCCTTTCTGTCGGTTTTTTCCGTGATGCCAACGATCCGAAAAAATATGGAAGGGGCGGATAAAAAGCCGGAGGAAGAAAAATAGGAATGAAAAGCAAGCTGTTTCTATTATGAAAATACGGGACGAGAAAAGGCCTTGGCTGGATAAGCCAAGGCCTTTTCCGGGAGAAGATAATTAGAAAAAAACATATCAAATCCGCTTTTCAGCGGCAGAAACAGTCTTAAGCATAGAATACCGTATACGAACCCGTTTTTTTGAACGTTTTTCCGCCATTACATCGTCAAAATGCTCGTGCATACTCCAAGTATGCCCTGTGCTTTTTCCTCGTCCTGACGAAAAAACGAATCAAAAAAATTGCAAACCGAAAGCAATCATAAAACGAGAAGTTTTCAAGGCGAAAGGGTGCAGGCATACCATCGTATGACAAGCCCGACAACAAAGAAAAATTCCGTTTTTGGTTGGTTGCGGCGGGTTCGAATACGGTATTCTATGCTTAAGTTGTTTCGCCGGGAACAAAGAGCGGTTCCACCTTAACACTTTTTGAAAATGGTTTTCCTTCTATTAATTCAATCAACAGCTCCATGCTTTTTTCTCCAAGTTTTTTTGTCGGTTGAATGATCCCTGTGATCCGCGGGTTCATATATTCAAACATGGCTACGTAATCGTAAATTGTTACCGCTACGTCCTCGGGAACACGAAGCCCTCTTTCGCGGCAATAGTCCAGAATCCAAAAGCCGTATTTATAAAACATGCTGATATAAGCGCGCTTGGGATGCGCATCGAGGTATTCGTAAAGCTGTTTTTTTGTGCGAAAAATGTCTGTATTCCAGATTGTACCGTTTGTGATATGGTATTGCTCAAACAGCTCCTTTATAATTTCGCTGTACTCAGGTGATTTGGTTATATCGTCCTGCCAGTTAATCACGCCGATATCACTGTAATTTCTCTCTAGCATATGCTCCAGAAACATCTCTATGGCGGCGCGCCAGTCGGTCAGTACCCATGCAGATTTTTTTGCGTCAAAACCGACATCTACGCTGCGGTAATACCAGTTGACGGAAACAAAAGGTATCTCATAGTGGGATATCATTTTATACACTTGTTTATCCATCGTGTTTAATGCAATGATTCCGCACAGATCGTTTTGATTGATAAGCTCCCATATTTTATTTTTATCGGTTTTAAAATCCTCAAAGAAAAGAGATATGGTATACCCCTTTTCGCCGGCTACCCTGGCGATGCCCATCATTTTTTTGGTAAGACTATCAGGCAAAATAGGATCTTCATAGCGGGAACTGATAAAAATGCCAACATTTTTGTTGACTTGTCCCTGCAGATTGCGGGCTGCGGAGTTGGAGAGATACTTCATATTATATACTTCTTCAAGCACCCTCGACCGGGTTTCTTCACTGACGCCTTCCTTGTTGTTCAGAGCGCGGGAAACCGTGGCAACGCTGACATTTAGTTTTTGTGCAATATCTTGAATGGAAGTTTTTTTCACAGCTGCCCCCACTTTCTTTGGTATTTTTCGTAAACGTTTTCGCCAGCATTATTATAGCATAACCCCATATTTATGTCAACGCTCTTTTGTTTTTATGACTTTATCACAATAATCAGTTGACAATTAATGCACAACGTGGTACAATATCAACATAGTAAACGATTACGTTTTGGCTTATTTTGCTGTTTTTCACAAACAAAATGTTGATAACTACACAGGCTCAGAACTATTTTGGAAGGTGAAAAATATTTTTTTATTTATAACGTAAACGTTTACGTTATGTTTTTCACAAACTTATTATTTGATTCATGGGAGGGAAATCAATGAAAAAGGTGCTGCGATTATTTTTGGCAGTGAGTGTGCTTTTGAGCACTGTTCTGCCGGCGGGAGCGGCGGACACGGAAGCAGCAAAACAGAAGCTGGAGGACATCAGCTTCGGCAGTCCTTATGACTACGGTACTGCACTGGAAAATACGAACCTTGTAAAAGGCACGGTGACGATCCAGGATGGAAAACCGGTGGGGCTTACGGTTGTTCCCGGCTCTCCGACGCTTCTGAATATTGTGGATTTGGAGACAGGGAAGCTGATCAACTATTTGGAGGTTCCCCATATGGATTCTGCGGCCTGGCAGAACGAGGCGACGGCGAATGGAGATGTCTATTTCGGCTCTTATATTAAATGCAGATTATACAAATACTCGCCGGTGACGAAAACCATTACGGATTATGGTTCCATTGCAGGCGAGGGGGCCTGTATCTCCATGGTATACGGAGACAATAATGATATCTATATGGGAACCATGCCCAGTGCGAAAATTGTGAAATTCGATATGGAAACGGAAAAGTTCACCGATTATGGTAACCAGGTGTCTGGACAGCAGTATCTGCAATCTCTTGCTTATCACAAGGGAACGCTTTATTTTACGGGGATGACAGATTCTTGTATCCATACGCTGAATCCGGAAAACGGATCAACCGGAAAAGTGGATTATCCATCCGCTGACATCAAAAATTATGATAAACTTTTTGTAAGGGATAACCTTCTGGTTGGCTTCGCAAACTATCTGGACGGCAGTCAAAAGCTTACGGTCTATGATTTTGAAAACCAGAAATGGGATGAGCCGATTGCCGGTGTAAAGGGGCAGTATATTTCAGATATCTTAGACGGTTCTTTCTATTTTTTAAAAGACGGTTACTATCACAGTTTCAGCATGGTGGATCACAGCATCAAAAAATTTGAAAATCTGCCGTGGGGATCCTACCAGAGGGCAACGAAATGGGTTGAAATACCAAACGATCCGGACTTCCCGGGGAAAAGCCTGTTCAATATCCAATACGGCGGTGGATTTTATCTGGTAAATTTTCAAACGCAGAAAATAAAGAGTTATGTCAATATGTTAAAAGGGGTTCCCAGTGAGACCAGAGATTTTTGTTTTGGCCCTGACGGACGGTTTTATGTGGGGGAATATATGGGCACCAAGGCGGCGGCTGTGGATCTGAAAACCAGGGAAATTGAACTGTTCCATATGGCGCAGCCGGAAGGCATTACCGTGCTGGGCGACAAAATGTATTTTGGAAACTATACGCAGGCGGAGCTCTACATACTGGATACCACTAAACCCTATTATCCGGTCAGCAAACCGAATGATCCCAACAACAATCCCCGTATCTGGGGCTCTATGGGAAAAGGTCTTGACAGGCCTTTTGCAATGCTCACCGCCGGCGATAAAATCGTTGCCGGCTGTGTTCCGGATTACGGTATTTTAGGAGCACCTTTGACGATATACGATCCGGAAACCGATCAGGTCAGTCATTATGACATGGTTGCAAAACAGATGGTGGAAAGTTTGGCTTATAGGGATGGCAAACTCTATGTAGGAACTTCTGTATCGGGAGGACTGGGTATCAATCCGACGGAGAATGACGCTCATATTTTAATCTTCGATATGGAGAAACGAGAGATTGAGAAAGATATCACGTTCAGGGTAGATGGCATAAGCACTCCGCTCAAAGGAATTACAGGTCTTCAGGTAGCTCCCGACGGAACACTTTGGGTAATGGCGAAAGGGGTAATGGCGAAATTGGATCCGGTCACCCTGGAAGTGAGGCAGTCGAAGATTACTGGCTCCTATGACTTTTATAATGGAATGCAGGTGTGGAAGCCTTATACGATGTACTTTGATGAGTTGTCCGGATTGATGTTCTGCGCACCGAACGGCAAGCTTCTAATTATCGATCCGGAAACCATGGAATACAGGGATACCGGCATATCAATGGGGTATAAATTTGCTGTAGGAGACGACGGAAACTTCTACTATATCGGCGAGGGTTATCATATCACGATGCTTCCGGTTATCCGGGGCAATGACAACAGCTATGTGATACGCGGAAAGCTTATCATGAAAACCGGTTCCAACACGGCAATCATAGACGGTGCGGAAAATGCGATCGACAAAGACGCGGAAATTGCTCCCTATGTAGACCGGGATAAAATGATGGTTCCGCTGCGTTTTATGGCACAGACTCTGGGAATGAAAGTAAGCTGGAATGATGATGAGCAGACCGCGATGGTTTATAATAATAATACGACCATCAAAGCAGCGGCCGGAGAATATAAGATATTGGTCAACGGCGAAACGAAAAATCTGGTGGTGCCTTTGGAAATGAAGAACGACAGACTGTTCTTCCATGTGCGCACCTTTATGGAATTGATGCAGAAACAGGTCTACTGGGATGAAAGCGGTATTATTGTTATGAATATGGACGGCACTGCTTTCGATCCCATTGCCGAACAGGATGTATTAACTTATGCGAAGAATTATTTTAACGGGAGGGGCGAATGATGAGGATGAAAAAATTACTCTGCGGGGCGCTGTCAGCTCTGATGCTGCTCTCCGCAGCTCTGCCGGGTGTATCAGCTTCGGCTGCTGACAGCCAGCCTTATGCACATGCGGTAAAAGTCATCAAAGCGCTGGGTTTAATGGATAGTGAGAACAGCGTGGACTTTTTTGAGAATGAACCGCTGACCAGAGAAGACGCGGTACGGTATATTCTAAAGCTGAAGAATACGGAGATATCTGCATCCGGTTCTCAGCAGTATTTCAAGGATGTATCCCCTTACGATGATAATTATGCGCTGCTCAGCACAGCTGTACGGCTGGGGCTTGTCCGCGGTGCAGACAGCTACTTTCGGCCGTCAGACAAAGTGACGGGGATGGAAGCGGTCATCATGCTGATGCGTGCCATGGGCTATGATAACCAGGCTGACCCTATGGGTGGAACGGTTGCCCAGTATATGAGTCTGGCGCTGCAGTATGATTTCTTAAAAGGCGTGACGGACTATAATGGGGAAATCACCCGAGCGGCCTTTGCGAAACTCATGTACAATACCTTCGATATCGGTATCGTGGAACAATCCTCCTTTGGTGACAACAATACCTTCACGATCAACAGGGATAAAACCTCCCTGTCATTCCTTGGACTGGCCAGAGAGACTGGAATTGTGACAGAGAACAGTGTCTCCTCGATCTATGATACAGCAGAGCCTGCCTCGGCTGGAAATATTATCATGGAAGGCAAACGTTTTGATGTGAACGGAACCAATGCGGCTTCTTACTTAGGTTACCGCGCGGAATGCTATTATCTAGATGAAAAGGGAGAGGAAATCCCGAAAATTAAGTATATCACGGATTTTGAAAACGAAGAGATGACGCTGGATTTAAGCGGCGGTGATCTAAGAACGGAAAATGGAAAGCTCATTTTCTATGATGAAGAGAGCGGAAAAGACCGTACCTTGGATATCAATGCCACAACCAGCATTCTGTTAAACGGCAAAGCCATTGCCTATGACTTGGAAGTACTTGCAAACCTTCCGGCAACAGGGAATATTTTATTTGTCAACAACAAGGATAAAAATGTTACTGCAAAATACGGTGTTGTTTTTGTCATTTCCGAAGCGAACGACATTGTCCGCAGTGTAGATTTGGAAAACAAATATCTTTATCTGGAAAATTCACTGGTAAACAGCAGTCCTTATTTGGACCTGAGTAATGATTACAACGATATGGACATCTCCATTGTGAAGGACGGCAAGGAAATCGGTTTCAGTGATATCGCGGCGGGAAATGTTGTCACCTATGCGGTTTCCGGTGATGGCAAAAGCGTCAGCATTATCGTTTGCGATAAAACGGTCAAAGGGGAAATTCAGGAATTTGACAATGAAAAGAACGGAAATCTTGTATTGAACGGCACAAGGTATCCCATGTCCTATGATTTTTATGCCAGGGATAAGGTTTCCGCCGGGCGCTCGGCAACGGTTTATCTGAATGCGGATGGTTATGCTGTGGATATGGATATTACCCTGGATAAAAACTATGCCTATGTGGCGGGTGTGATGGCGGAAGAAGGTATTGAAGATTCGGTAAAAATAAAGGTATTCACAGTGAGCGGATCCTTTTCCGTTATGACTTTGGCGGATAAGGTGACGGTTTACGAGGGCGTGTCTGTGCCGGACACGGACACGCTGACCTATCACATGGAGGAAATATCCGAGAAAATACCTGCCAAAGAGGTGGCAGAAAAGCTGAAAAGCTTGTCAAACGACCTGATTGTATACGAAACAAATTCCAAATCAGAGGTGACAGCTATCCGGTTTGCGATTGATATTCGTCAGGGGAATACCATTACGGATTCAGAGGGCAAAAAAAGGACGATTTCGATCAATCCGGAATACTATGAAAATATGTTTACTCTGAATATGTATAAGACGAGTTCTTTTCAGCCGAACTATGGCTCCATAGACGGTATGGGTACAACAAATATGGTGACATTTGCCATCCCGCTGGATAAAACCGGAAAAATAGTGGAGAAGGATTGTAAGGCGGGAGTAAACATGCTGTCTACTGATAGAAATTACAGCAATGTAAAATTTTATGATGCAGGAGTGAAAGGGGTTGCAACTGTCTCTCTGATGCAGCAGGGCACCTCTTCTGACATCACATCACCGAATCAGCCTCTGTGCATCATGAAACGAATGGCTACTGTAATAGATAAGAACGGCGATACAAAGGATAAAATTTATTATACGAAAAATGGCGTGGAGGAAAGCGCCGTTATCTCTGATGAACCGGTAGATGCTATGTGGGTAAAATCAAAAAATATCCGAGAGCTGAACTTCGGTGATCTGTTTGTCTATGAGACGAACGGACAGGGGGAACTGGCAACTTACAGTGTTTTGTTTGAACCATCCAAAGACATGGATATACAGAAAAACCTTGCTTCCAAGGGGAATGGGGTTGGAGATACCCGTGAGTTCCAGGTTTTGAGCGGGACGATGCGGTACAGCGGAACGGATGCGGTTACCTTGGCTATGGCGAACAGCGGAGTGGTTTCCACCTTTTCTCTGATTGGAAACAAGGATGTGTCTGCCTATAAAGTGAACTTGGGCAGGGAAACGGTTTCAACCATTGACATCGGCGGTATTCGTGAGGAGAGTTTTGGAAGCAATGCTCAGCCGGGGCAGTTTGTTATCGCGCGTGCAAACCGCGGTGTGATTCAGGAGGTGATTGTTTATGAATAAGACATTCCGCGCTATCAGTGTCCTGCTGGCAATCTCTATCCTACTGTCCTTTGGTATGATGGGATTTGCGGCGGATGACACTTTGAATTTCACAATAACCAATTTAGAAGTATTCGCTGACGGCAGCAATATCGGAAGTGTTCAAAATGGTAATATGACGGTCAAGGCCGCTTTGAAGGCAACCGAAGCGCAGACGCCTCTTATCATGGCGCTTCTGTGTGACGGAACGCCGGATTATTACAATGTGGCGTCCAGCAGCTATGTGGATGATATCCCGTTTGATGCCGGAGAGACAAAAACAGTCGAAATTCCGCTGAACTGTTCGGATAAAACCAATAAATTTATCAAGATTATGGTATTTGACAGCTATAATTCTATGCATTTGGAAGCAGAATCTGCAATCTTTCCTACGGGGGATGAAGGAAAAGTCAAGTCTGTTGTAATCAATGGCGAAGAACTCAAAGGATTCGACAAAAATATTGATACTTATAACAATGTGCAGGCGCCTTATGCAGCGGCATTGCCGCTGAATGTGGATGTGACAACTGTGGTGGAGGGTGCAAAGGTTACGGTGACACAGCCAAGCTCTATTCCTGGAAAGCTGGTTATTCAGTCAGGCTTTGAGGGAGAAGAAATCTTTACGTACACGATCAATCTGATTGAAGGGCAGCCGCTTACGGTTGACTATTTTGCGGGCGGAGATGTCAGCGAAATCAATATCGTTAAAAATATGAATTCGGATACTTACCGTTATAGTGATTACAATGCGGATTTCAGCCTGGCTCTGCCGGACGGGCTGGCTGGTTCCACCTATTTGCAGCCCAGCTACAATAAATGGACCGGCAGTAAACTATACACATCAAATAATTCGGAAAGATGGCTGGAATTCACGATAAAGAAACCGGCGACGGTCTATTATTTAACAACTACAGGGTATGTTGGAACCAGCTGTCAGAATTTTGTGAACGGATGGCTGGCGGACGGCTGGACCTGGATGACCACGGACGGAAAGGAACCGGATACCAAAAATGCTTCGAATGCATGGACTGTTAACTCGGATAAATGGATGCGATCCAGATTATTTCTTCTGAAAAAGGATATTGACGCAAGTCCGGAAAAACCGGTGACGATCAGTGCAAAAACAATGGGAGATATCAGCGGTACACCGGTATATTCCTTTGCTGTCCAATGGAAAGCGGACGCTTTGGACTTGACGGATATTAAAATAAACGGCAGTACAGTGAAAGGATTTGCTCCGGAAAAGCTGAGCTATGACGTTTTTGTTCCGTCTGCTGATTATGAAATTTCAGCAACGGCAGTGGACAGCGCGGCATCCGTTCATATTCAGAAACCTGCGGCTCTGCCTGGGGATGCGACGATCACCGTTTCTAAGGACGGCAAGAGCAGAGTCTATACCCTCCATATTGCAGAAGGGGAATTGGAACCTGAAATTAAAATGCTCAAGTATGAAAGCAGCGGGGATTATACCATTGGATATGATTTGCAAATCGGAACCCCTATGTTTTATAATAACACCAATCGGGCGTATGCTGATTTCGGCGGGTTGCCTTTTGAGGGAGCGGCATACATTGCACCATACGGAGATGACTGGAGTAATCCGCTGTTCAATATTCAGAGACCGGAGAGCGGGCAATCGGTTGCTGCTATGGATTGGATTACGTTCCGTATCAACAAGTCTGCTAATGTGTATATAGTCAACAATTTGAACCCGACGAGCAACGGAAAATATATGGGATGGCTTCAAAATTGGGAAAAGGTACGAGATTATACAGATGCAAGCACTGTGAAGGATGCTGCCGGAGAGGCGAAATCCGTATTCAAAAAAACCTTCCATGTTGAGCCTGGCGAAACGGCTACGATTGCCTTGCAGAACATGGGGTTATATGGAAATAGGATGTATTCTGTGGTTGTGGAATGGCTGGAGGATACCAGTTATTTGAACCTAAAGAATATTAAAATTGACGGCAGCGAAATTCCTGACTTTGATGCGGAAACTTTGGAATATAATGATGTACAGGTTGCCCCTTCTTCTGTCATTACAGCAGAAGCGGCGGACAGCAGTGCTGTGGTGACGGTATCTGCGATGCCGGAGAGCTTGCCGGGTGACGTAACCATTACGGTGGCGAAAGATGGAAAGAATAGAATTTATGTTCTGCATTTGATTCAAAAGACATATGAGCCAAAAGTTACAAATCTTAAAACAGCTGGACCAGATGCGGTTACCTTGGTAGAAGGCTTTGGTACCGGCACAAAAAGATGGACGGATTATCCTGTACTGTGGGATGACATGGACGGTCTTACTTTCCAGTCGGATAACTGTTATTACATTCAAACCGCCTTTAAAAACGCTGTGACTCCTGCAGATTATCAGCAGGATAAGAGCGAAGGATGGATCACTTTTGATATCAACCGCAGCGCGAATGTATATGTTCTGTATGGAGGGGGCAATGCTTATGGATCCGCTGACTATCTCCCCGGACTTGCCGGATGGGAACAGATGAAGAAAGCGGATGACAGTCTGTACCGCATCAAAACACAAAATGCCAATACCGGAAGCCTCTACTACGCAAAATATACATCTGCTTTTGTTTATAAGAAGACTTTTGACGTTCCGGGCGAAGGAGAAAACGTCAGAACGGTTTCTCTGACATACGGTGGTCTGAAGGGAGCATACAACTACAATGTAATTGTAGAATTTATTGATGATGCTGCAGAACCCGATCTGAGTCTTTCGGGCATTACAGTCGGCGGCGAATCAATTTCCGGATTTGATGCAAATATTACAGAGTATAACGTGGAAGTAGAATCTTTGGATACGGAGATTCTGGGGACAGCGGCCGATAGCACTGCGAAAGTAACCCTGTCCAAACCCAGCAGTCTTCCGGGGGATGCAACGATTACGGTAACGAAAGATGGCAAAAGCAAGGTTTACACACTGCATCTGACACAAAAAGCGGATCAAAAGAATCAAATTGTTTTCGAAAAAAATCCTTCTAACTGGAGCATTGCGGAGGATGTGAAGGCGCAAAAAACAAAGGTGTACAGCGATTCCGATATCGCTTTTTGGGATTGGGGTGGACTGGATTTGGATGGAACAACTGCGATTCAGCCAGCGAATTCCGATGCGACAAATGCAACCTGCACATCAAAAACCCAACAAACATGGGCGAGTTTTACAATTAACAATTCGGCTGATATTTATGTGATGAGCCGTTACGCGCCGGGAACAGATTATATGAAATGGCTTACAACAGACGGATATCAGCAGGTGACTGATAAAAATGGAGATCCTGTAAAAGTTTTATATTCCAATTCGACAAGCAAAAATTATAATGTATACAAAAAGACGGTTTCCGTAGCTCCGGGGGAAATCAAGAGCATTGATTTGGGAATTCTTGGACCCTACGGAGACGGATTGATGTATTCCGTCCTGGTGCAGTGGAAAGAAAGCGGAGCGGAAGAAGCCCTTCCCGGCCAGGTGACAAATATCCAGTCTGCGGCATCTATGCCGAATTTGATAGAAGGCTTTGGAATAGGGACGAAGAGATGGTCTAATACAGGCTCTACATGGGATATCCATACATGGGCGAACCTGGACGGATTTACAGTGAACTCGGCAAACAGCTATTATCTGCAATGCAACTTCAGTGATTGGGATACGGATAATTTTAAACAGAGCAAAAGCGAGGGTTGGTTAAGTTTCGATGTCAACCGCAGTGCAAACATCTATGTGATTTTGGCAACCAACGGAAGCGGTGTCGGCGGTGCGTCCGCATATCCTGGCTTAAACGCCGCGAATGGCTGGGAGAAGATGACGAAAGCAGACGGAACCGATTTGAAAATCACAACAGCAAGCTATGTTGAGGGAACCTCATATGGCAGGACAGATACGATTTTAAGGGTCGGTTATGTATATAAGAAGAACGTCACACTGCCTGCTGACGGAGAGAGTGTACAAAATATTTCTTTGCCATACGGAGGCACCTATGCTTACGGCAACTATGGTGTTGTAGTTGAATTTACGGACAGTGCGGAATAGGAGGTAGAATCATGAAAATAAAAAGATGTTTAAGCGCTTTTCTGTGCTTCGCTCTTCTGTTCTGCGGCACAGTTTTTGCGGCGGGGACCGGTATTTCGATTAACCAGCCAATTGTCGAGACGGGAAAAGTGACAGTGACGGGAACTGCGGCAGTGCCGGAGGGAACTTATGTTGTCCTTCGGGTAGCGAAAGCGGGTATTGCAATTGACACAGCAGCACCAAATGAACATATTTATATTGGTGAAACCAAAACAGATAAAGACGGAAACTATCATTTTTCTTTCCCGATCGGAGCAAATAGAGGAACATTCGAGATGGAAGCCACCAGCAACATGCTGGACGAAAAGGCGCAAACCAGATTTACGTTTGAGCCCAATGGGGATTCCAGGATAAAATCCTTCCAGTTGAACGGGAAAAATTGTACGGTCAGCGGCAATCGAATTACCGGTCCCGAATTTACAAATGTGACAGGCTTGATTGCAACATTTACATTGGCGGATGGAGCTGCTGCATACGTCAATGGAGTAAAACAGGTAAGCGGTACGACAAGAAACAATTTTACAAATCCAGTTATCTATACGGTCATAGCGGATGACGGCACGGAAAGCCAATATACTGTGACAGCCTCCAAGGCTGACAGCGGCAACGGTGGAGGCGGCTCTGGAAGCGGTTCCGGCAATGGCGGAAATTTTGTTTCACCGGGAAAAGATGAGCCGGTTTCTCCAGATCCGGTTACAAGCACCTTTGAAGATGTGATGCCAAGCCATTGGGCATATGATGCCGTAGAAAAGATGGCGGCAAAAGATGTTGTGAAAGGTTATGAGGATGGCAATTTCTATCCGGATAATCAGATAACCAGAGAAGAGTTTGTGAAAGTTTTGGTTAATTTCTTTGATTTTGTACCATCGGAATCCGAAGCGTCTTTCTCTGATGTAGACACCAGTGAATGGTATGCATACTATATCAATACTGCCGTAGCAAATGGTATCATCAAAGGAATTTCGGAGGATCAGTTTGGAATCGGTGAAAACATTAGTCGTCAGGATATGGCGGTCATGCTGGACAGAGCGCTTTCTGCAAAGGAAATGACTTTGAACGAGGTAAATGACAAAATTGATTTCGAAGATAGTTCTTCGATTGCGCCTTATGCTTCAAATGCGGTGGAAACACTGCAAAAGGCTGGAGTAATCAATGGCTATACGGATGGCAGTTTCCGTCCCTATGACAATGCATCCAGAGCGGAAGTCTGTGCGATGCTCTCCAAGATTGATTGACATTTTAGATTCATACAACAGAAAGAAAATTACGGAGGCATATGCCTCCGTAATTTTTTGATAACGAATGACGGGAGTGATTTTCATCCACACTCTCTTTCTGTTCCGGGTGGAAGGCGGAAAACAAAATAAAAAGAAAATGAAACCGCCTGAAATAGACAGGAGAAGCGGCAGCTTGGATCATGGAATACCAAAAATATATGGCTCAGAAAATGAGCCGGAAAGAAGGTTTTGTATGAAAAAAGTTTTAGCACTGTTTTTAAGCATATCTTTTTTGCTGACAACTTTTGGATTGACAGCGATTGCAGCCACGACAGTTCCGGAATCATTATCAGACAAACTTACAATTGATTACTATGGCGGAGATTATGAAGCGGAACCGTTTTCCTGTAACATTATTGAAAATATGACTGCCACAACACAGCGTTATACGGATCAGACAACAAATTTTGATATTGATACAGCGCCATCCGAACTGATAGGTTCTACCTACATTCAGACTAATTGTGACAAAAGCGGAGCGAGCACGACATATCGGACAAACAACGGAGGCTCCTGGCTGAAATTCACTTTGAAAGCACCGGCAACTGTGTATTATCTGACAACCGGAACCTATGCGGGCACATCTATGCAGAATTTTGTCAATAGCTGGCTTAGCAATGGATGGAGCTGGATAAAGGAGCAGGACACCGGCAATCCAAAGGAATGGACGCTGAACAGCAACGGCGGAAGTACTTCCTGGACAAAAACCAGGCTGTTTATGCTGAAAAAGGATATTGAAGCATCAGTAGAAAATCCTATAACAATTGATGCGCAAACTTTGGGGACAGAAAACGGTGTTGTCTATAGTTTTGCAATTCAGTGGAGAGATACCTCCTGCGACCTTTCTGGTATTACAGTCGGCGGCAGCACACTGGCAGGCTTTGCGCCCGGGACTACAGAGTACAGTGATGTGGAAGTTGCTTCTCTGGAGACTGAAATAACAGGGACTCCGGCAGATAGCTCTGCACAGGTAATTGTTAAAAAGCCTGCAAGCTTGCCGGGCGATGCAACTATTACAGTAACAAAAGGCGACAATACAAGAATTTATACCTTGCGTTTGATTCAAATGTCTTTGGAACCGAAGGTTTCCAACATTAAGACAGAGGATTCAAGCCAACCTAACTTAATCAGTGGATTTGGCGTGGGGACCAAGCGTTGGTCGGATTACCCCATACTCTGGGAGGATATGGACGGTTTGATGTTTGACTCCGATAACTGCTATTATATCCAGACGGCGTTCCATAACGCTGTCATGCCTGATGGATATGCCCAGGATAAGAGCGAGGGCTGGATTACCTTTGACATCAATAAAAGTGCAAATGTATATATCCTGTACGGTGCAGGTGATTGGGTTGGAGACCCACAGTATCTTCCTGGTTTGACGGATTGGGAAATGCTGAAAAAAGAGGACGGAACAACGCCTTATACTTTAAAAACAGCGGATTACGATGAAAAGCAAACCTTATATTACCATAAATACAGACGAGGCTATGTGTTTAAAAAGAGCTTTATAGTACCTGGTGAAGGTGAGACAAAAAGAACGGTTTCTTTGACTTATGGCGGAACGAATGCATTGAGTACCTATAATGTTATTGTAGAATTTGCAGATAAGGCGAATCTGACAGTAACCAGCACAGGAAACGGTACGGTGTCTCCTGTCGGCACAACGGAAGTAATTAAGGGCAGTACGCAGACCATCACAGCAACGCCGGAGGACGGATGGAAAATCAGCAAAATCACAGTTAACAGTGTAGAACAGCCGATCAAGGAGAGCTTCTCCGTGACGGTTGACGCGGATACCACCGTGGAGGTGACCTTTGCAGAACTTTCAGAGACACCGCCGGCGATTCATACCTTTGACAAAACCTATGTTCCCGATGATAAGACGAACAGTGTCACCTTCGGAACGGTTGCAGAGGGAAGCAAGACAACCGTGAAGGAATACGGCATCATTTATTCCGCAACCGACAGTACGGATCCTCAGATTGGAAAAGAGAACTGTTATAAGCTGAAGGCAGAAAAGGCGCTCAGCGCCAACGGCCATTACGGGATAGAGATCAAAGGTGATCTTCTGCTGAATACCACTTACTATACAAGGACCTATGTGATTTACGAAAAGGAAGATGGAACCGAAGCGATTCTTTACGGAGAGATAAAAACCATCGCTTTACAATAGAATGATACGACAAAAAGAGCACGGCATTTTAATGCGCCGTGCTCTTTTCCTATGATTCTTATCATTTCAATTTGCATTATTCTTTTGCATAGCAAAAGTGTTTCAAATTTCCTATAACCTCGCTAAGATGTCCCTCACCTCTTTCGATGGAGGGTACCGCATTATCGAAGCAAACGGCGGGCATATATATCCTCCGCTTCGCGAGGTTGAAACGCCTGTAAGGCAGCTTTTGCAACATTTTGTTGCAAAAGTGATTTCATCTTGTTCAATAAGGGCTTGCCCCGTCATTCAACGAGGACAAGGGCATTGCATAGCAGTGCCGCGATCAGCGGGAGATTGCACTCCCGCTGATCACGGATATGGAACCCGCCGCCTTAAGAGGCGGGGGACATCTTGTCCACAGTTATAACGGTTTTCCGGTTTTCCAGTTTTCATAAAAGGGAACATGATCGATATGGAATTCCATTCCGTTTAAATAATCTAGAATTCCGGTGGATTCCCGAAAAGAAAATTTCAATTTATAAGAATAAAGATATTGATATTTTGTCTTGAATGGCATTTGTGCCAATTTGGCATATTTTGTGTCCCCTAAGAGAGGATGTCCAATGCTGGCAAAGTGGGCTCGTATTTGATGTGTTCGGCCCGTGATTAAATGAACCTCCACTAAGGAAAGGTTTTCTTTTATATCAAGAACCCGGTATTCGGTCAGAATCGTTTTGCTGCCTCTTTGCGGTGTTTTCGATATAGTGACCATATTTTTATCGCTGTTCTTTTTCAGATATCCTTTTAATATTCCTTTTTTATCTTGCATTTGCCCTAATGCAATACATAAATAATATTTGTCGATTTCATTGTTCTTGATTTTTTCATTTATAATTTTCAGCGTTTCCGCATTTTTCGCAGCGATTACAATGCCGCCGGTATTCCGGTCAATTCGGTTGCAGAGGGAAGGGCGGAAGGCATGTTCTGCCTGGGGGTTATATTCTCCTTTTTGATACAAATAGGACAGGATATGGTTGATAAGCGTATTAAAAGATTCCTTGTCATCGCTGTGAACAATCATGCCTTGGCGTTTATCAACCAGCAGAATGTTTTCGTCTTCATATAAAATATGAAGATTCGGTTTGATTTTGAGATATGCATTCTCATCTTCGGCGGATTCAAAAAAATCATCGTTGATATAGAGCTGAACCAAATCTCCCTCCTGCAGACGGTAGGCGATTTCCGTTTTCTTTCCGTTTACTTTGATTCGCTTTTTGCGAATGTATTTATAAATCAGAGGGAAGGGCATTGTTCTCAAATATTTCGATAAAAACTTGTCTACCCTTTGTTGGGAGTCATTTCGATTGATGGTTATCTCTTTCATTCATTTCGGGATCCTTTTCTGTTTGATAAGTCTATTATAAAGAAAAAATAGCAAAAAAGCAATGAAAATAGCAGGATTTAATAGACAGAAGAAAATGGAGTAATGGATAAAAGCTACATAATAAGCATAAGAATAAATTTATTTTTTGTGCAAAGTGCTGAAAATGCTTTTGAGGCCAAAAAAAACGCTGAAAAACTTGCAATGATGCGGAAAATACGGTAAAATAATCGAGTATGAATATATGCGATGATGCGGGAGGTTGCAGTCTGCCGAATGCGGCAGGGTGGTGTTTCCGCGGAGTATGTCCGATTATAAAACCGGGCGACAGGCACCAATACAATATGTCGAACATCAGGCGTGGCCTTTCTGGGCACATTCTGCGCGCTTTTGGTGAATATCCCGGGTTGCATGCGAAACTTCGGGTTTTTATTTGAAGTGGATACGAAACACCCGGCATAGTGTTTGGTTTTTAAAATTGTCGCGCCTATCAAAACTTAAGGAGGCGAAACAAATGGCAGCAGTAAAAGAGAAAATCAGAATCAGGCTGAAAGCATACGATTACATGATTCTGGACCAGTCCGCTGAAAAAATTGTCGAAACAGCGAAGAGAACCGGTGCAAAAGTATCCGGTCCGATACCACTACCGACCAAAAAGGAAATCGTGACTATCTTAAGGTCTGTTCACATCAACAAAGATTCCCGTGAACAATTCGAGATGAGAACGCACAAAAGATTGATCGACATTTTAAGCCCTACCAGCAAAACGGTAGACGCTCTGATGAAGCTGGACTTGCCTGCAGGTGTTGAGATCGACATCAAACTGTAAGGTGAAAATGATTCAGCCGCCTGGCTGAAAGAATCCGATGCCTTAAATTTTCAGAAGGCACCAAGGTAATGTTGGCAGTGCCAACCAATAACCATAGGAGGTAAAAAAGAATATGGAAAAAGCAATTATGGGCAAAAAGCTCGGCATGACTCAGATTTTCGACGAGTCAGGCAAATTCATCCCCGTAACTGTTGTGGAAGCCGGACCCTGTGTTGTTGTACAGAAGAAAACGGCAGAGAACGATGGATACGAAGCAATCCAGGTTGGATTCGGGGAATTAAAAGAGAAACATTCTAACAAACCGTCTAAAGGTCATTTTGATAAAGCGAACGTTGCGCTGAAAAAAAACGTAAAAGAAATGCGTTTGGACAGCATTGAAAATTACAACGTTGGCGATGAAATCAAAGCGGATATCTTTAACGAAGGCGACAAGATTGATGTGACCGGCACATCCAAAGGTAAAGGATACGCTGGAACCATTAAGAAGGACGGCACGCACAGAGGCCCGATGACGCACGGTTCCGGTTATCACAGAGGTCCGGGTTCCATGGGCGCATGCTCCAGTCCTTCCCGTGTTTACAAAGGCAAGGCACTTCCCGGCCATATGGGCAGCAATAAAGTGACTGTTCAGAACCTTGACGTTGTGAAAGTGATTGCCGACAAAAATCTGTTGCTCGTCAAAGGCGCCGTACCGGGACCTAAGGGCGGCATTTTAATGATAAAAAATTCGGTGAAAGCTTAATCCGATATGGAGTAGAAAGGAGGAAACACCATGCCGAAAGTGGCTTTATATAATATGGAAGGTTCACAAGTTGGTGACATTGAACTGAATGACGGCATTTTTGCTGTAGAAGTGAATCAGAATGCGTTACATGCAGTTGTTGTGAATCATTTGGCAAATGTAAGACAAGGAACACAGAGCACGAAGACAAGAGCGGAAGTAAGCGGCGGCGGTATCAAACCGTGGAGACAGAAAGGCACAGGCCGTGCAAGACAAGGTTCTATCCGTTCACCTCAATGGGCAGGCGGCGGTATTGCTCTCGGGCCCAAACCCAGAAGCTATCGCTATTCTTTGAACAAGAAGACAAGACAGTTGGCTCTGAAATCTGTATTGACTTCCAAAGTAAATGAAGAAAATCTGATTGTTTTAGATAAGATTTCTATGGACGCATACAAAACCAAAGAGATCGTCAAGATGCTCAAAAGCTTAAACTGCGATGGCAAAACCCTGGTTGTTTTAAGCGAAAAAGACGAGAAAGTTGTCAAGAGCGCGAACAATATTCCGGGTGTTGCAACCACATTGGTTACGACTTTGAACACCTATGAGATTATGAAACATGACAAATGCGTAATCACTGCGGATGCGGTTAAGAAACTCGAGGAGGTGTACGCATAATGAAATACGCACACGACATTATCAGAAGACCTATTATTTCGGAAAAGAGTATGCAGGGAATCGCTGATAAAAAATATACCTTTGAGGTTGCCCTCAGCGCAAATAAATTTGAAATCAAAAACGCAGTGGAGGAAGTGTTCGGCGTAAAAGTAAAAAGCGTTAACACCCTAAGAATCCACGGCAAAGAAAAAAGAGTCGGCGTGCATACTGGAAGACGTCCCGACTACAAAAAAGCTGTCGTTACTTTAAAAGAAGAATCCAAGCCGATTGAATTCTTTGAGAGCATGGCGTAAGCGGCAGTTTCGTAAGTTTTAGAATAAGGAGATGAATGTTAATGGCTATAAAAAGTTATCGTCCGACAACGCCGTCCAGAAGATTTATGACGGTCACGGATTTTTCCGAGTTGTCCAATGTTAAGCCAGAGAAATCACTCACGACGAATTTAAAGAAAAACGCCGGCAGAAACAGCTACGGCAGAATTACTGTTCGTCACAGAGGCGGCGGCAACAAGAGAAAATATAGAATTATCGATTTTAAAAGAGATAAAGTGGATATGCCTGCAACGGTAAAAACACTGGAATACGATCCGAACAGAAGCGCTCATATCGCATTGGTTGAATATCAGGACGGCGAGAAGAGATACATTCTGGCACCGGTTGGCCTGAAGGTTGGAGACACAGTAATTTCCAGTCCAGCAGCAGATATCAAACCGGGTAACACCCTTCCGATTTCTGCGATTCCCGTAGGTACAGTTATTCACAATATTGAGCTTGCACCTGGTAAAGGCGGCCAGTTGGTTCGTTCTGCGGGAAACAGCGCGCAGCTGATGGCGAAAGAAGGAAAGTATGCGCAGGTAAGACTTCCTTCCGGCGAGGTGAGAATGATTCTGACCGTCTGCAAAGCAACGATTGGTCAGGTCGGCAACATCGATCATGAGAATGTAACCATTGGTAAAGCCGGAAGAAAACGTCATATGGGTATCAAACCTACCGTACGTGGTGTTGTTATGAATCCCTGTGACCATCCGCACGGTGGTGGTGAAGGTAAATCTCCCATCGGCCGGCCTTCTCCGGTTACTCCTTGGGGTAAACCTGCTCTTGGTTATAAGACCAGAAAGAAAAACAAACAGAGCAGCAAATATATTGTGAAAGCAAGAAACAGCAAATAATAGAGAGGAGGCAAATCAATGAGTAGATCTCTGAAAAAAGGCCCTTTCGTAGAAGCGAAGTTATATAAAAGAATCGAAGAGATGAACGAAAAAGGGGAAAAGAGAGTATTAAAGACCTGGTCTAGGGCTTCCACAATCTTCCCAGAATTCGTTGGTCATACCATTGCGGTTCATGACGGAAGAAAACATGTCCCGGTGTATGTGACAGAAGACATGGTTGGGCATAAACTCGGTGAGTTTGCGCCAACAAGGACATACAGAGGACATGCCGGAAATAAATCAGGTGTAAAATAGAAAAGAAGTATCCCGAAGAGAGGAGGATCATTGAATGGAAGCGAAAGCTATACTTCGTTATGCTAGAATATCTCCCCGTAAGGTCAAAATTGTTATCGATCTTATCAGAAACAAACCGGTCGGAGAAGCAATCGGTATCCTGAGAAACACACCGAAAGCAGCTTCCCCGATTGTTGATAAACTGCTGTGCTCCGCAATCGCGAATGCGGAAAACAATCACAGCATGACAGCCGATACATTATATGTAAAGGAAATCTATGCAAATCCCGGCCCGATTTTGAAGAGGATCCAGCCTAGGGCACAGGGCAGAGCGAACAGAATCAACAAGAGAACCAGCCACATTACGGTTGTTGTCGGCGAAAAAGAGTAGTAAGGAGGGAAAGCTATGGGTCAAAAAGTGAATCCGCACGGCTTAAGAGTCGGTGTGATTAAAGATTGGGATTCCAGATGGTATGCTCCGGATCACACATTTGGAGACAGCCTGGTGGAAGACTATAATATCAGAAAATACCTGAAAAAGAAATTATTCAATGCTGGGATTGCCAGAATTGAAATAGAAAAGAAAGCAAACAGAACGATCATCACGCTGCATGCTGGCAAACCCGGTATCATCATTGGAAGAGGCGGCGTTGAAATTGATAAGCTAAAAAAAGACATGCAGGCAAGGCTTGGCAAAGATGTTTTCATTAACATCGTGGAAGTCAAACAGCCCGATATGTCCGCACAGTTGGTTGCTGAAAACATTGCTGCACAGCTGGAAAAGAGAATTTCTTTCCGCCGCGCGATGAAACAGGCAATGCAGAGAACCATGAGACTGGGCGCAAAGGGTATCAAGACTTCTGTATCCGGCCGTCTGGGCGGTGCTGAAATTGCGAGAACCGAGCATTATCACGAAGGGACCATTCCCCTGCAGACTTTGAGAGCTGATATCGACTATGGCTTCTGGGAAGCAAATACCACATATGGTAAAATCGGTGTAAAAGTTTGGATCTATAAAGGTGAAGTTCTTCCTGAAAACAAAAGAGTGAAAAAAGCAGCGGAAGGAGGAAAATAATTATGTTGATGCCAAAGAGAGTAAAACGCCGCAGAGTCCACAGAGGCAGAATGAAAGGCGTTGCTACCAGAGGTAACAAAGTAACATACGGTGATTTCGGCTTGGTCGCTACTGACCCCTGCTGGATCACTTCCAACCAGATTGAAGCTGCCCGTATCGCTATGACCCGTTACATTAAGAGGGGCGGTCAGGTTTGGATTAAAATTTTCCCAGACAAACCGGTGACTGAGAAACCGGCTGAAACCCGAATGGGTAGCGGTAAAGGTTCTCCGGAATACTGGGTTGCAGTTGTAAAACCGGGCAGAGTGATGTTTGAAATTGCCGGTGTGAGCGAAGAGGTGGCAAGAGAGGCGTTAAGGCTGGCTTCCCATAAGCTTCCGGTCAAATGCAAAATCGTAGCCCGCGAAGAAGACAAGGGTGGTGACGTCAATGAAAATTAATAATATCGTAGAGATGGCTGACAATGAACTGGTTCAAAAGCTGGCCGAATTGAAAGCAGAATTATTAAATTTAAGATTTCAGCACGAAATCAACCAACTTGACAATCCAATGAGAATCCAGGAAGTTAAGAAAACAATCGCCAGAATCAAAACAGTCCTTCGCGAGAGGGAAATCAAAAACGCTAATTAATAGTAAGGAGGTTTTGAAATGTCAGAAGAAAGAAATTTCAGAAAGACCAGAGTCGGCCAAGTTGTAAGTGACAAGATGGACAAAACGATCGTCGTTGCTATTATTGACAGCGTAAAGCATCCTTTGTATAACAAGGTTATCAAAAGGACATATAAACTGAAGGCGCATGATGAGAACAACGAATGCCGCATCGGTGACAGAGTAAGGGTGATGGAAACCCGTCCTTTGTCCAAGGATAAGAGATGGAGACTTGTCTCAATCGTTGAAAAAGCGAAATAATAAAAATCCTAACTGAAAAGGAGGATAACCATGATACAGCAAGAAACCAGAATGAAGGTTGCTGACAACACCGGCGCAAAAGAGCTTCTTTGTATCCGCGTCATGGGCGGTTCCAAAAGAAGATATGCCAATGTGGGCGATGTTGTAGTTGCTACCGTAAAAAAAGCAACGCCAGGCGGTGTTGTTAAAAAAGGTGAAGTCGTTAAAGCAGTTATCGTCAGAAGCCAGAAGGGCGTTCGCAGAGCTGACGGTTCCTATATAAAATTTGATGAAAATGCAGCGGTTCTGATTCGTGATGACAAGAATCCGAGAGGAACCCGTATTTTTGGGCCTGTTGCAAGGGAGCTTCGTGACAAAGAGTACATGAAAATCCTTTCTCTTGCACCTGAAGTTCTGTAGGAGGTGGCGAAGAGATGATGAAAAAAGTACAGGTTAAAAAAGGCGACCAGGTTATGGTCATTTCCGGCAAAGATAAAGGAAAAAAGGGTAAAGTACTGGTTGTTATGCCGAAACAGGGGAAAATCATTGTGGAGGGCATTAACATTGCGACCAAGCATACCAAGCCGAGAAAACAGGGCGATACCGGCGGAATTTTGAAGCAGGAAACTCCGATGTACGCTTCCAAGGTAATGTACCTTTGCAGTAAGTGCGGAAAACCGGCGAGAGTCGGAAAAAGAGTACTGGAAAACGGCGACAAGGTAAGATTCTGCAAAAAATGTAACGAAGAGATCGACTAATAGGGAAGGGAGGTTTTTCCATGTCCAGATTACAGGAATACTATAAAAATGAAGTTGCACCGGCAATGATGAAAAAATTTGGATATAAAAATGTGATGCAGATTCCAAAATTGGAGAAGATCGTGGTAAACATCGGCGCAGGCGATTCCAAAGACAACTCCAAATTATTGGATGCTGCAGTCAGTGAACTGGCGATGATAACCGGTCAGAAACCGCTTATCACCGTGGCAAAAAAATCCGTTTCAAACTTCAAAGTCAGAGAAGGTATGAAATTAGGCTGCAAAGTTACTTTAAGAAGCGACAAGATGTATGAATTTATGGACAGATTGTTCAACATCGCACTGCCCAGAGTAAGAGACTTCAGAGGTATCAACCCCAACTCTTTCGACGGCAGGGGCAACTATGCGCTCGGTATCAAAGAACAGCTGATCTTCCCTGAAATTGAGTATGATAAAATTGAAAAGATCAGAGGTATGGACGTTATATTCGTTACTACCGCGAAAACAGACGAAGAAGCAAAAGAGCTGCTGACCCTGATGGGCGCTCCGTATGCTCGCGCGTAGTTGGAAGGAGGTTCCTAACAAGTGGCTAAAAAAGCAATGGTGATCAAACAGCAGAGAACACCGAAATATAAGACAAGAGCTTACAACAGATGTAAAATCTGCGGCCGTCCTCACGGATATTTAAGAAAATACGGTATCTGCAGAATTTGCTTCAGAGAATTGGCGTACAAGGGACAGATTCCGGGCGTTAAAAAAGCAAGCTGGTAAAGCTGGGTTATAAGGAAGGAGGCATGACACATGCAAATTACAGATCCTATCGCTGATATGCTGACAAGAATCAGAAACGCGAACACAGCAAGACATGAGTCAGTTGACATCCCCGCTTCCAATATGAAAAAGGCGATTGCTGAAATTTTATTGGGCGAGGGTTATATAAAGAATTATCAAATCATCGATGACGGAAAACAGGGCATCATCCGTGTGACTTTGAAATATGCGGAAAACAAACAGAGAGTCATCAGCGGAATCAAAAGAATTTCAAAACCGGGCCTTAGGGTATATGCTTCGAAGGAAGAGTTGCCAAAAGTTTTAAGAGGTTTAGGTGTCGCGATCATATCTACATCTAAGGGTGTTATGACAGACAAAAAAGCCCGCAGTGAAAATGTTGGCGGCGAAGTTTTAGCATACGTCTGGTAATCATATTAGGAGGTGACTATTAGTGTCAAGAATAGGTAGAATGCCAATCGCTGTTCCGGCCGGTGTGGACGTCAAGATCACTCCTGACAACCATGTGACGGTGAAAGGTCCGAAAGGAACTTTGGAACAGGCTTTTGATAAGAATATGTCTATTGCTTTGGAAAACAGCGAAATCGTTGTGACAAGGCCGAATGACAACAAAACAAACAGAGCGCTGCACGGTTTGACAAGAACTTTAGTTGCTAATATGGTTACTGGTGTAACTGAAGGCTATACCAAAGAACTTGAAATCAACGGTGTAGGTTACAGAGCTGCAAAACAAGGAAAAAAACTTGTTTTAACTCTTGGCTATTCTCATCCGGTTGAAATGGAAGATATCGATGGAATTACCACCGATGTTCCCCAGCCGAATAAAATTATTGTCAGCGGGATTGACAAACAGGCTGTGGGTCAGTACGCTGCAATCATCAGGGAAAAGAGACCGCCGGAACCGTATAAAGGCAAAGGCATCAAGTATGTTGATGAATTTATTAAGAGAAAAGAAGGCAAGACTGGCGGTAAATAAGCCTTAAGAAAGGAGCGATATTGAATGATTAAGAAACCCAGTAGTGAAATCGCTAGACATAAAAGACATAAATCTGTTCGGAAACATATCAGCGGTACTGCCGAAAGGCCGAGACTGAATGTGTACAGAAGTCTTAACAATATATATGCTCAGATCATTGACGATGTCAAAGGTGTAACCCTGGTTGCCGCTTCCACATTGGAGTTAAAAGACCTGAAAAACGGCGGCAATAAAGAAGCCGCGAACGAAGTCGGCAAGCTTGTTGCAAAAAAAGCAGCGGAAAAGGGCATCACAAACGTTGTATTTGACAGAGGCGGGTATGTATACCACGGCAGAGTTGCTTCACTTGCAGATGGTGCACGTGAAGGTGGCTTAGTATTCTAATAAAGGAGGTAAGACCACGTGAGTGTTGAAAGAATAGATGCAAGCACACTGGATATTAAAGAAAGAGTAGTTTGCTTGAACCGTGTTGCAAAAGTTGTAAAAGGTGGTAGAACATTCCGTTTCAGCGCTTTGGTTGTTGTCGGTGACGAAAACGGCCATGTAGGCTGCGGAATGGGGAAAGCTGCTGAAATACCGGATGCGATCAGAAAAGGAATTGAAGATGCGAAGAAAAATATGATCACTGTCCCGATTTTAGGCACGTCAATCCCTCATGATATTATCGGTAAATTCGGTGCCGGAAGCGTTCTTCTGAAGACTGCTCCCGAAGGTACCGGCGTTATTGCCGGCGGACCTGTCCGTGCGGTGTTGGAGCTTGCAGGTATTCGGGACATCCGGACGAAATCACTTCGTTCCAATAACCCGAGAAACGTTGTAAGTGCTACCATTAACGGCCTTGCTAATTTGGTAAAAGCAGAGGACGTTGCAAAATTAAGAGGCAAAACTGTAGAAGAAATTTTAGGATAGGAGGGACTTTTCGTGGCTAACAAAACGATAAAGATTACTTTGACCAAAAGCATTATCGGCAGAAAACAAGACCATATCGCCACTGTAAAGGCCCTTGGTCTGAAAAAGATAAGAGACTGCGTTGAGCTTACCGATACCCCTGCCATCAGAGGTATGGTGAAAAAAGTTTCTTATTTAGTAGACGTGACTGAATAAAGAGGAGGTGTGCCATATGAAATTGAATGAACTATCTCCTGCTCCGGGTTCTTCCAAAGAGCCGAAGAGAAAGGGAAGAGGGCACGGCACCGGAAACGGAAAGACTGCCGGAAGAGGTCATAAAGGTCAGAAGGCTCGTTCAGGCGGCGGTGTGAGACCGGGCTTTGAAGGCGGTCAGATGCCTTTGTACAGAAGACTTCCCAAAAGAGGTTTTCATAATGTTTTCGCAAAGAAATTTACAGCAATCAATGTATCAGAATTGAATAAATTCGAGGACAATACAGTAGTGACACCTGAAATGCTTAAGGAAACCGGTGTTATCTCTAAAATCAATGACGGTATTGTTGTTCTGGGCAGAGGTGATCTGGATAAGAAAGTGGTTGTTAAAGCCGCACGTTTCTCCAAATCCGCTCAGGAAAAAATAACTGCTAAAGGCGGAAAATACGAGGTGATTTAAATGTTCAAGGTTTTCGCAAATGCATGGAAAATCCCGGATATCAGAAAAAAACTTCTGTTCACGCTGATGCTTTTGGTAGTATTCAGATTCGGAACATTTATCCCGGTGCCTTTCGTCAGTGCTGATCAGTTAAAACAATTGATCGGCGACGGAAACTCACTGTTCAGCATGCTGGATATCTTCTCCGGTGGTGCGTTCTCCAATGCAACGATTTTTGCGATGAGCATTACCCCGTACGTCAATTCATCGATCATTATGCAGCTTCTGACTGTCGCTATTCCAGCTTTGGAACGTCTTTCCAAGGAAGGAGAAGAGGGCAGAAAGAAAATTGCACAGTGGACCAGATATCTGACCATCGTGCTTGCGTTTATCCAGGCAACCGGCTTATTCTTCGGTCTGCGTGCTGCGTTTACCAGAAGAGACGTGCTGGCATTCATCGTTGTAACATTAACGTTTACAGCAGGTACGGCATTTTTGATGTGGCTGGGCGAACAGATCAATGAAAAAGGGATCGGAAATGGTATTTCTCTTTTGATTTTTGCCGGTATCGTATCCCGTTTGCCGCAGATGATAAGTGCTTTTGTTCAATACAATAAAAACGGCGTGTTAAACTGGTTCACCACCCTTCTAATCCTCGTTTTTGCACTTGCAATTATCGCTCTGGTTGTTCTGATGAACAATGCGGAGCGCCGTATTCCGGTGCAATATGCAAAACGGGTTGTGGGAAGAAAAATGTACGGCGGGCAGAGTACCCATATCCCGATTAAAGTGGCTATGGCGGGTGTTCTTCCCATTATCTTTGCCGTATCTATCATTTCTTTTCCCGCGACGATTGCACAGTTTGTTGGTGTAACCGCAAACTCTGGCGGATTCTGGGGCGGCTTTTTGAAAGTCTTCTCTCAGGGATCTCCGGTTTATATGATACTGTATTTCATTTTGATTATCTTCTTCACGTATTTCTATACGGAGATGCAGTATAATCCGATTGAAATGGCAAACAACATGAAAAAGAACGGCGGATTTATTCCGGGCATTCGGCCTGGAAAACCCACATCCGACTTTATCCGTTCCGTACTCAATAAAATCACATTAGTCGGGGCGGTCTTCCTGGCTTTGGTTGCAGTTCTTCCGATGCTTTTAACCAACAGCGTCGGGGCGGGCATCGCATTCGGCGGTACCAGTGTTCTGATTATGGTTGGCGTTGCACTGGAGACAGTAAAACAGCTGGAATCCCAAATGATGATGCGTCATTACAAAGGATTTCTGGACTAATTTTGATATGAGGGTATGAAAAATGAAATTGATTATTGTAGGTGCACCGGGTGCTGGAAAAGGTACCCAGGCCGCCATTCTGGCAGACACTTTAAAAGTGCCTACAATCTCGACCGGCGCTGTGCTGCGCAAAGAGATAGCTGACGGTACTGAATTCGGAAAAACGGCTGACAGCTATATTAAAGCAGGCAATCTGGTACCGGATGAGTTTATGGTGGAACTGATGAAGGACCGTTTAAGCCGGGATGACTGTCAGAACGGTTTTATATTAGACGGATTTCCGCGTACGGTAAAACAGGCGGAAGCCTTGGATGAAATGGGCGTTGTCATTGATAAGGTGTTGGACATTGAGGTTGCGGATGAAAAGATTGTAATGCGGCTTTCCGGCAGAAGAGAATGCTCTTCCTGCCGCGCAACCTACCACACGTCCTATAACCCGCCCAAGCAGGCAGATATCTGCGACAAATGCGGCGCTGATTTGACTGTACGGGAGGATGATAAACCGGAAACGATCCAAAACCGCCTGAATGTCTATCACGAGTCGACGGAACCGCTGATTGATTTCTATCGAAAAAAAGGTCTGCTTGTTGTAGCACAAGGTCAGGAAGAAGTAACAGAAACGACGAAAGAAGTCTTTCGCGTGCTGGGGATAGAATAATATGATTACGATAAAGAATCAGAATGATATTGCAGCTATGCGGATCGCCGGCAGGATTACCAAGCAGGCGCTGAACCTGGTTGGACAGCATGTAAGGCCGGGTATCACAACAAAGGAATTGGATAAAATTGCTTATGACTATATCCGTTCCCAAGGGGCGGTACCTTCCTTTCTGAATTATAACGGATTTCCGGCATCCATCTGCGCTTCCAGAAATGATGAAGTGGTGCATGGCATTCCCAGCAAAAAGACCGTTCTTCAGGACGGCGATATTATCAGTATAGACGTGGGGGCCTATAAAGGCGGATTTCACGGCGACTGTGCGAAGACCTTCTTTGTGGGTCAGGTTTCTGAAGAAGCACAAAAACTCGTTGCGGCGACCCGCCAGAGCTTCTATGAAGGAATGAAATATGCCAAGGCTGGCAACCGAATCGGAGATATCTCTTCTGCGATACAGAGTTATATCGAGTCAATGGGATATTCCATTGTACGGGATTTGGTCGGTCACGGTATCGGTTCCCATATGCACGAGGATCCCTCCGTCCCCAATTTCGGCCGGCCAGGCAGGGGCCCCAGACTGGTTCCGGGAATGGCTTTGGCGATTGAACCGATGGTGAACGCGGGCAATTTTGAAGTTCGGGTCATGGATGACGATTGGACGGTAAAAACCCTTGACGGCAGTTTATCCGCCCATTACGAGAACACCATCCTGATCACAGGCGGCGAACCTGAGATCCTAACGGTAGCCGATGAATAATTCTTTGAGGTGATTTTGTGGATATCAATCCTGCGGATCTAGTATGCTCCACAGCAGGGCGGGATAAAGAGAAATATTTTATGGTTCTTTCGGTTATAGACAGTCAATACGTGCTGCTCTGTGATGGAAAGATGAGGCCGGTTGACAAACCGAAAAAGAAAAAGATTAAGCATGTAAAATTGTTGGATTATTCACTTGACAGGATCAAAGAAAAATTTGCAGAATGCAAAAAAATCAATAACGCTGATGTGCGCAAAGCGCTCAAATCGGCACTAGATGATTTGGGTATTTCCAGTTAGGAGGGTTTTAATGGCTAAAGAAGATGTTTTGGAGTTGGAAGGCACTGTGATCGATGCGTTGCCGAATGCGATGTTCATGGTTGAACTGGAAAACGGACATAAAATTTTGGCTCATATATCAGGTAAGTTACGGATGAACTATATTAAAATCTTGCAGGGTGACAGGGTGACTGTTGAGGTTTCTCCTTACGACCTGACAAAAGGCCGGATCACCTGGCGGGCGAAATAGCAAAATGCGAGTTCATTCCCATTTAAGGAGGTAGTAATCTTATGAAAGTAAGACCATCAGTAAAACCAATGTGCGAAAAATGCAAGATTATCAAACGCAAAGGCCGCGTTATGGTTATCTGCGAAAACCCGAAGCACAAACAGAAACAGGGTTAAAACCAACAGCGTTCAATTCTTAAAAGGTGCGGCTGTGCAAACTTGTTTTGTACCCTTCATAAGAATTAACATAAATATTTTTTAGAAAGAATTCGATGAAATTCAGGAGGTGTAATCACTAGATGGCTAGAATAGCTGGTGTCGACCTGCCAAGAGAAAAGCGTGTTGAAATTGGTTTGACATACATTTTCGGTATCGGCAGAACGACTGCGAACAAAATCTTGAAAGAAACCGGTGTCAATCCGGATACAAGAGTAAAAGACTTAAGTGATGATGATATTTCCAAATTAAGAGCGAACATCGATGGTACCTATACTGTTGAAGGGGACTTAAGAAGAGATATTGCATTAGATATTAAGCGGCTCATGGAAATTGGCTGTTACAGAGGGTCAAGGCATAAAAAAGGCCTCCCTGTTCGCGGTCAGAGAAGCAAAACAAACGCTCGGACAAGAAAAGGTCCGAAGAGAACCATTGCGAACAAGAAGAAATAAGAGGGAGGGATAGATCTTGGCTAAAACTGCAAGAAAAGTAACACGCAGAAAAAAAGAGCGTAAAAATATTGAACGCGGTGCGGCTCATATCCGTTCTTCGTTTAACAACACGATCGTGACGCTGACGGACGTCCAGGGAAATGCGTTGTCTTGGGCAAGTGCCGGCGGACTTGGTTTTAGAGGTTCTAGAAAGAACACGCCGTTTGCTGCACAGATGGCTGCTGAAACGGCTGCAAAAGCTGCGATGGAACATGGTTTAAAGACCGTTGAGGTCTATGTGAAAGGTCCTGGTTCCGGTAGGGAAGCCGCTATCAGAGCTTTGCAGACAGCTGGTTTAGAGGTTACGATGATCAAAGACGTCAGCCCTATTCCGCATAACGGTTGCAGACCGCCAAAAAGAAGAAGAGTGTAATTAAACGGAGGTGTGATATTAAATGGCAAGATATACTGGTGCAGTATGCAGATTGTGCCGCAGAGAAGGGCAAAAGCTTTTCTTAAAAGGCCAGAGATGCTTTACTGACAAATGTGCAGTACAGCGCCGCGCTTATGCTCCCGGCCAGCATGGCCAGAGCCGGAAGAAAATGTCCGAGTACGGCCTGCAGCTGAGAGAAAAACAGAAAGCAAGAAGAACTTACGGCTTGTTGGAAAGCCAGTTCGAAAAATATTTTGAGATGGCGGTTTCCAAAAAAGAGGGGATCACCGGTGAAAACCTGCTTCAGATCTGTGAAAGCCGTCTGGACAGTGTTATCTACAGACTGGGATTTGCGTCTTCCAGACCGGAAGCACGCCAGCTGGTTCGTCACGGTCATTTTACCGTTAATGGTAAAAGGGTTGATATCCCTTCTTATCTGGTAAAACCCGATGATGTAATCGCAATCAAGGAAGCAAGCAAAGGCAGCGAAAAAATCAAAGCTGTTTTGGATTTCACAGACGGGAAACATATCCCGGAATGGTTAAGCCTGGATAAGAATACCCTGACAGCCACGGTAACCCGACTGGCAAACAGGGATGAGATTGATCTGGATATTGAAGAGCATCTTATCGTTGAGTACTATTCTAAATAATTTAAATACCTTTCGGTATTTTATCCGGCATACAGCTTTATATGGCTGTATGAAAAACCATTCATGCACCGGGGTATCCGGTGTCCTTTAAGGAGGGTATGATATGATAGAAATGGAAAAGCCAAAAATAGAATGCGCTGCGTTTTCGGAAGATAAAACCTATGCGAAATTTATCATTTCTCCATTGGAACGGGGCTATGGCACGACTCTGGGAAACAGTTTAAGAAGAATTCTTCTTTCTTCTCTTCCGGGCGCCGCTGTCACCAGTGTGAAAATGGACGGCGTGATGCACGAATTTTCAACCATACCCGGCGTGAAAGAGGATGTGACGGAGATTATCCTGAACATCAAAAATATCGCACCCAAGCTGTACGGTGACGGGCCTAAAGTCGGATACATCGAGGCAGAGGGAGAATGCGAGGTTAAAGCCGGAGATATCCGCACGGATGCGGATGTGGAAATTCTGAATCCAGATCTTCATATTGCTACTTTGAACGTAGATGCGAAACTCTATATGGAGATTAATATGAACAAGGGACGGGGCTATGTTTCCTCTGAGAAAAACAAAATCCCCAATATGCCGATCGGGCATATCCCTGTCGATTCCATATACACACCAGTAAGAAAGGTTAATTGTGTGATTGAAAACACAAGGGTCGGGACCCAGACAGACCATGACAAACTGATTATCGAAGTTTGGACAAACGGCGTCTTAAAACCGGATGAGGCAGTGAGCTGGGCTGCAAAAATCATGAAGGAACATCTTGATTTATTCATTGACCTTTCTGATGAAGCGAAGAATACAGAAATCATGGTAGAAAAGGAAGAGAACAAAAAAGAGAAAGTTCTGGAGATGACCATCGAGGAGTTGGATCTTTCTGTTCGTTCCTACAATTGCCTGAAACGGGCCGGCATCAATACCGTGGACGATTTGACAAAGAAGACGGTCGAGGATATGATGAAAGTCAGAAACCTTGGAAGAAAGTCTTTAGAGGAAGTCATCCACAAGCTGGAAGCCCTCAACCTGTATTTAGCAAGCGAAGAAGAATAGAAAAGGAGGTAATGTAGATGCCAGGTACAAGAAAACTGGGACGTCCTACCGATCAGAGAATGGCAATGCTTAAGAATCTTGTAACCTCTTTCCTGGAAAATGGTAAAATCACAACCACAGTAACCCGTGCGAAAGAGACAAGAGCTCTGGCTGAGAAGATGATCACCCTTGGCAAGAAGAATACACTTCACACGAGAAGACAGGCGTTGTCTTTTGTGACCAAGGAAGACGTTGTGACAAAATTATTTAATGAAATCGCTCCGAAATATGCTGATAGAAACGGTGGTTACACCAGAATCGTGAAAGCAGGCCCGAGAAAAGGGGACTCTGCAGAAATGGCAATTTTGGAACTGGTTGACTAAACCGTTCCTATGTATGAAAGAAGAGGTGAATTAGCATGAAAGAAGGAATTCATCCGGATTACAAACAGACAAAGATTATTTGTGCATGCGGCGCTGAGTACGAAACAGGTTCCACCAAGGAAGATGTTCACGTAGAAATCTGTGCAAAATGCCATCCGTTCTTCACTGGAAAACAGAAGCTGGTCGATTCCGGCGGACGGGTTGATAAGTTCAAAAAGAGATATAATCTTCAGAACAAAAAATAAGATTTGTCCGGACAAATTGTCCGATAATAAAAAGCCGAAGCAGTTTTATAAATTGTTTCGGCTTTTTGCAGAAATAGATTTCATGCCACTGCTCTTAAGGCAGGATACTTGCAGTGTTTTTGATAAAAAGAGGCCGTGCAGGGAATCATAAGCATCGGCGGTTTTTGCGGATTCCGCCGGAACATTGGCAGAAAATCAAAATTATCTCTTTACAAAAGGAAAACATTGTGATAAACTAGATAAGGTTAACAAAGTCCGCATTCTAAGTTTAAGGGCAAAGCCGTTTTCCATATGGCATACCTCAGGCCTTATACTTGGTTGTCGGATCATTAAAATGGAGGTAACTTATGTTAAAAGAACAGAAGCAAGAGATTATTGCAAAGTACAAACTGCATGACTCTGATACAGGATCCCCTGAAGTTCAGGTTGCTATCCTGACGGAGAGAATCAATCATCTCACCGAGCACTTGAAAGTGCACAAAAAAGATCATCATTCCAGAAGAGGACTTCTTATGATGGTTGGTCAGAGAAAAGGTTTGCTCAACTATCTGATGAAAAAAGATATCAACAGATATAGGGAAATCATTGCTAAATTAGGCTTGAGAAAATAATTTGTGCTGTAAGCGGAGACTATTTGTCTCCGCTTATGCCACATATAAACTAAAAAATGAAATGAGGGTGCGGTATTGGTTATTAGCAGTTAGATTTTTGCTTTTTGAACCGGAAGAGCAAAAATCTAAGTGCTAAGGCCATAGCGTTCCCACAAGGAGGAAATTTATGAGAACTTTTGAAACCACAATTGCAGGCAGACCGCTTGTAGTAGAAACAGGAAAGATGTGCCAGCTATCCAATGGTTCCTGTTTGGTACGCTATGGTGACACCGTTGTTATGGCCAATGTGACGATGTCAGCGAAACCCAGGGATGGGATTGACTTTTTCCCTTTAAGCGTTGATTACGAAGAAAAATTATACGCTGTTGGGAAAATACCCGGCAGCTTTATGAAAAGGGAAGGGAAGCCTGCAGATAAGGCTATCTTAACTTCCCGTATGATTGATCGTCCGATGCGTCCTCTCTTCCCAAAGGATTTGAGAAATGACGTTACGCTGGTACTTACCGTGCTCTCGGTGGAACAGGATAATTCACCTGAGATTGCGGCAATGATTGGAGCATCCATTGCAGTCTCTATTTCTGATATTCCTTTCAATGGTCCGATCAGCGGCGTCAGCGTCGGCATGGTTGATGGCAAATATGTGATCAACCCCACAGCCGAGCAGCGTGAAAAGTCGCTTATGAATTTGACTGTGGCTAGCTCTGCTGAAAAAGTGGTTATGATTGAGGCGGGCGCAAAGGAAGTTGCGGAAGAGGACATGCTGGAAGCCATCATGTTTGGTCATGAGGAAAACAAAAAAATTGTTGCGTTTATCCAGAGCATTGTCGATGAAATCGGTAAGAAGAAGATTGAATATACCTCCTGCGTTGTGGATTCCGACCTGTTTGAAAAAGTGAAGGAATTTGCACAGGAAAAAGTTGAAGTTGCTGTTGTAACCAAGGATAAGCAGGAACGGGAAGACCGAATTGCGGCAATTCAGGAAGAGATCATGGAAAGCTTTGGCGAAGAATATGCGGAAAGAGAAGCCGAGGTTGCTGACTGCCTGTACCAGCTGCAGAAAAAGATTGTCCGCAAATGGCTGATTGACGAAGGAAAACGTGTGGACGGCAGAGGAATGCTGGAAATTCGTCCGCTGGCGGCGGAGGTTGGACTGCTTCCCAGACCTCATGGTTCCGGACTGTTTACCCGCGGTCAGACACAGGTACTTTCAGTCGCAACCTTGAGTGTTCTCAATGACGAACAGAAGCTGGACGGCTTAGACGAGGAAGAATCGAAACGTTATATGCATCACTATAACTTTCCCTCCTATTCCGTTGGGGAAACCCGTCCATCCAGAGGACCCGGACGGCGTGAGATCGGTCATGGAGCACTGGCAGAGCGCGCTTTGGAACCGGTCATTCCAAGCGAGGATGAATTTCCCTATGCTATCCGTGTGGTATCCGAGGTGTTGAGTTCCAACGGTTCTACCTCTCAGGGAAGTATCTGCGGAAGTACATTGGCACTGATGGATGCCGGCGTGCCAATCAAAGCACCAGTTGCAGGTATTTCCTGCGGTTTGATCACCGATGAAGACAGATGGGCAACCATGGTGGATATTCAGGGATTGGAAGACTTTTTTGGGGATATGGATTTCAAAGTTGCCGGTACCCATAAAGGTATCACAGCCATCCAGATGGACTTAAAAGTGGACGGACTGACCAGAGATATTATAGAGCAGGCTTTGATCCGTACCAGAGACGCAAGATATTACATTTTAGATGAAGTCATGCTGAAATGTATTCCAGCATATCGGGATCATCTTTCCAAATATGCACCAAAAATCATGCAAATGACGATTGATCCGGAAAAAATCCGTGAGGTTATCGGATCTGGCGGTAAGGTCATTCAGAAAATTGTTGCAGATACCGGTACGAAAATTGATATAGAGGATGATGGAAGAATCTTTATTGCCGCGGCGGATACCGAAGCCTGCAAAAAGGCGATGAAGATTATTGATGGCATTGTAAAGGAAGTTGAACCGGGCGAAACCTATATTGGTACGGTAAAACGTATTATGCCGTTCGGAGCATTTGTGGAAGTTCTTCCGGGAAAAGAAGGACTTGTTCATATCTCACAGCTGGATTTAAAAAGAGTGGAAAAGGTTGAAGATGTTGTGAACATCGGGGATGAAATCCTTGTAAAATGTACGGAAATAGATAAGCAGGGAAGAGTAAATCTCTCTAGAAAAGCAGCTTTAAAAGAGGCGGAAGAAAAATAAGTTTTTCAAAAATGCTATCAATAGATGAATGCGTAGAAATATCGCTTGAACAAAAAATATCATAAAGAAAAGACGAGCTGTCGCCTGATAGCTCGTCTTTTTGTATAACGAAAACCACGCGATAGTCGCGTGGTTTAAAAGAGCTTAAGCGATGAACAGAAAGAAGCCTAAAAAGTATTTGATAGTGTCAAGAATTATGCGCAAAATAGTTTGCAGGCTCCGGTGAATGAAGTCAACCGGCAACAGAGACATCCTCGAAGGTTGCCTCCAAATGCTTCATGTTCATGTACTTTTTGTTGCCCCATTGAGTGCCGGCGACATGGCGTAGTCGGGCACAGACCAGCATGAGGGCTGAGTTCCCGTCCGGGAAACAGCCCACGACGCGAGTGCGCCGGCGAATCTCACGATTGAGCCGCTCGATCACGTTATTCGTGCGGATGCGTGTCCAGTGTTCGGATGGGAAATCTGCGTAGGTCAGTGTCTCCTCGATGCCGTCCTCGACCTTCTTTGCAGCCTCCTTCAGCTTCATCGCATGAAGCTCCGCGACTACTGCTTTCGCTTTCTCCCGGGCGGCTTTCTTGCTCTCCTGAGCGTGGATCGCCTTGAGCATTTTCGCAACAAGCTTCATCTTGGAACGAGGAACAACCGAGAACACATTGCGGTAGAAATGCACCGTGCAGCGCTGATATTTTGCTTCAGGAAACACTTCGCCGACCGCCTCCAGCATGCCCAGGCACTTGTCGCCTACGATGAGCTTGACACCATCCAGGCCTCTGCCCTTGAGCCACTGGAAGAAGTTTACCCAGCTTGCTTTGTCCTCTTTCATCCCCTCGACTGCACCCAAAACCTCACGGTAACCGTCCTCATTTACCGCAATTGCCACCAGAATTGCTACATTTTCGTACTCTCCGCCCCAATTGCGCTTGAGATAGATGCCATCCACATAGACATAGGGATATTTCCCACCGTGCAGCGGACGGTTGCGCCAGTCCTCAATGTGAACGTAGGCTTTCTTGTTCAGCTCACTAATCGTTGAGGGCGACACCTTTGTCCCCCACAACGCCTCGGTGATGTCCTCAACACGACGCACAGAGACACCGCAAGATACATCTCGATGAGAGCCTCTTCCACGCTGCTCTCGCGGCGACGATAGCGCTCGATGATTGCAGTCTCGAAGGGCACACCCTTCAGGCGAGGCACATTCAGCGTGACGTCGCCGGAGGTCGTGGTTAGCTTCCTGTTGTAGTGCCCGCTGCGGTAGCCCTGTCGAGACTCGTTGCGCTCGTATCGAGCCGCTTGAGTCAGCTGCGCCGCCTCGACCTCCAGAAGCCCGTTGAGTGTTTCCTCGACGCTGCCTCGAACTAATTCCTTGATCTGCCCCTTGATTACTTCCTCGTTTAGCTGTACAATTTTCTCAGACATAGTTTGCGTGCTCCTTTCAGAATGGGTGTGTGGTTACTTTCATTCTAACAGAGCGCTGCAAATGATATGCACCTCCAAAAGTGTCTAACTTTTGGGGTGCATATCACAAAACTATGTCCCTTTTTTGGGATTTTTTAATTTGCGCAACTTATTCTACCTTATCAAGTATTTAGAAGGTTAGTTTTAAAGAGAAATAAAAAATTAGCAGAACTTGTTTGTGAACAAAGCCTCCCCTGTGCAAGGGGAGGTGGGTTTGCGAAGCAAACTCGGAGGGGTTGTGATTTCAAAAATATGTTTCAAAATAGTAAAAAATAGTGCAACAACCCCTCAGTCTCACTGTGTTCGACAGCTCCCTTTACACAAGGGAGCTGTCGAAATGAAAAATTTTAATAAAGAGTTCACCAGAATTACCCATTTATGGGTAGCAAGTAATAAATGCATGGCTGGCAGGCCAATAAAAAACGCACTTGTGCGTTTCTAGTAATGGTTAGGGCTTTGCCCGAAAATGAAATCCCCCCCGTGAAGTGAACAAGTCCAGTAAAAACGGACAATAGACAAAAGCCCCCTATTGTAGGATAATACTACAGTAGGGGGTTAATGTTATGTCGAGAAAATATCAACACACATTAGAACTATTGCCTCAAATTAAAGAAATGCTCAACCAAGGGATGACACATAAAGAAATAGAAAAGGTATTAGGACTAACAGGAGATCGACCTGTGCACAATCTGTTAAAAAGGGAGCGCAGAAAAGAAAAACG
>NZ_JAHLPV010000006.1 GCF_018918095.1 Acetivibrio sp. MSJd-27
GCTGGCCATGTGGAAGTGGCGGGATGGGAACCATGGCACGCTGCATCGGATACTCATGTTTTTATTCCCAATAGACACAAAAACGCGTGGATTCGCTTGATGGAATCCATGCGTTTTTCGACAGGCTGATGCCAGGAAGATTTTATTCATCTTCCTGGCATTTCACTTTTTTATTCTGATTTTGCAGGAAATAGCTTATTGAGCAATTTAATGCAAACATATATCACAAGGATAACAATAAAGATTCCCAGCATTCCTTTTCCCATAATGGGAAGAGAATGGAGCAAAGCCTGTATATTCATCTTGATCCCTCCTTAAACAATTAGGGCGATAATCAAACCGCCGGCAATGACGGAAGCAATCTGCCCGGAAACATTTGCGCCAACCGCATGCATCAGCAAGAAGTTGTTCGGATCTTCTTTCAGTCCCATTTTATGAATGACGCGCGCTGACATCGGGAAAGCGGAAATTCCTGCGGCACCTATCATGGGATTCACTTTGTTTTTGGTAAAGAGATTGATAAATTTGGCGAAGAATACGCCGCCTACCGTATCAAAAACAAACGCTACCAGGCCTAAGCACATAATTAGCAGTGTTTGGGGAGTCAGAAATTGTGCCGCCTGCATTTTTGTCGAGATAGTGAGTCCCAGGAGCAGGGTAATTAGATTTGCCAGTTGATTTTGCGCGCTGTCTGAAAGGGAATTTAAAACACCGCATTCTCTTATCAGATTTCCAAACATTAAAAAGCCAATCAGAGAAACACTCTTTGGCGCGATAATACCGGCAATTACTGTGATGATGACAGGGAAGAGAATCCTTGTCGTTCTGGATACGCTTGTCTGCGCATACGGCATGCGGATTAGACGCTCTTTTTTTGTTGTAATCAGGCGAATGACCGGCGGCTGTACGATAGGAACCAACGCCATATAAGAGTATGCTGCCACAATGATGGCGCCTATGTAGTTGGAGTTAAAAAAGTTTGCCACAAAAATAGAGGTTGGGCCATCAGCGGCGCCGATGATGGCGATGGAAGCGGCGTCCTTCAAATCAAATCCGAACAGGGAAGCCACGCTCAGAGTGAAAAAGATTCCAAACTGTGCCGCCGCGCCGAATAATAACATTTTAGGATTTGAAAGAAGCGGACCAAAATCGATCATAGCACCAATCCCGATAAAGAGCAGCAGAGGAAACAGTTCATTGGCAATCCCTGCTTGAAACAGTGTATCAATTGCTCCGTATTCTGTTACCCCGTCAAAGATTTGGTTGACTGCTCCTGAAAGGGGCAGGTTGACCAGAATGGCTCCAAAACCAATGGGCAGAAGAAGTGTCGGTTCCATATCCTTTTTGATGGCCAGATAAATCAAAAGCCCCCCAATCAGCCACATTACAACCTGCTGCCACTGGATTTCAAAGATGTTTGCAAAAAGTGTTTCCATTTCATTTCTCCTTTGCTTTAAGTATCTATAAAAAAAGACTTCTACTGCAATCAAAAACGGTTGCAATAAAAGTCTTGCTTTTTCAAGTAAGTGCGGGCAGAAGTACTGCCGGAATGACGCAACATACTACAGCATATCGCTGCAAGCTACTCCCTTTTATACGGATTCCTGCAAGGCTTTGCATAAAGCCTCATATTGTCTTGCTTCCTCAAAATTCTCCAGCGCATAACTCGAGATAGAGAGAAGATGGTAAATTTCCGGATTCAATGTATATTCTTTTAAAAGAACTTTTAACTTGTCCAAAGCTTCCTGATATTGACTGCCTGCTATCATAAACTTAATGGAGGAAAGCTGCTCGTCCAAAGCGGATAAAACGTTGTCATCATTCAGCTGTGTCAGAATTTTTTGCATTTTGTCTGTTGTGAAAGGTTTCTGAAGATAACAAACGGCTCCCAAATTGGTGGTTTCCACTGCATTTTTGATGGTGCCGTATGCGGTCATCACAATAACCGGCGTTTTGATTCCCGCTTTGCGTATTTGCCTTAAAACTTCCGTACCGGACATTTCCGGCATTTTGATGTCCAGCATAACCAAGTCGAAGTTTTCTTTGCGGAGTTTGGCAAGGGTGTCGGATCCGTTATCAGACAAGGTGACATGATATCCTTCTATTTCAAAGAATTTTTGAAGCATTAGGCGGATATTCTTTGTATCATCCGCAATCAGAACTTTTTTCAAGTATTGGTTTCCTCCTTAAAAGTTGGTATAGTAAATACAAAAGTGCTGCCCTTTCCGGGCTGGCTCACAGCACGAATGGTACCGTGATGGGCATTGATAATCTGACCGGATAAATAAAGACCGAGCCCGCTGCCTCTGTACTCTATATTGTCATCGCTATGTCGAAAATCACTTTGGAATAACTGCTTTAAATTTTCTTCTGAAATTCCAAGACCGGTGTCCTGAATACTTATCTTGATAAAATTCTCTTCTTCAATCGCATTTAAACGGATAAGATCGCCTTCATCTGTATATTTAAAAGCGTTGTTTAAAATATTATTAAAGACAAGTGTCAATTTTTCAAAATCAGCTTTGACAGGAGGGAGTTCTTTTGAAATTTCGTTTATAATGGTAACTTTATGATATTTTGAAACTTCACTAAATTGTGATATAGAATGATTTGCAATTTCAAATACAGATTCGGGACAAAGATGATAAGTAATGTTTCCCGATTGTATTTTAGAAAGTTCCAGCAGTTCATCAATTAATTTTGAAAGCCGGCTTACATCATCTTTTACTGTATCTATAATCTCCTGTTGTCCCTTCTCCAATCCGCTGTTGCTCAAGATACTGGAACCCATCAGAATGGAGGTTAGAGGCGTTTTCAGTTCGTGTGAAACGGTCGCGATAAAATCGGTGCGGATTTTTTCCGTTTCCTTAATGGTGGTGACATCCTGCATTAATAGACTATATTTTTTTTGATCTGTAATTTTTGTTGCAATTACATGGTAGGTTTTTTCTTTTACCGGAAAAAAGACAACTTTTTCCCTTCGCTCTTCCTCTGTTAGAGAAAGGGTTTTCAGAAGCTCCAATATCTCTTTATTCTGAATGATTTCAATAATATGCCGTTTCTCAGCAGATTTTGCATTTGTCTCAAAAAAACGTTCCGCTGCTGGATTCAGAAGTTCTATCATAAACTGGAAATCGACAATCAGAAAGGGATTTTCAATGTTGTTGGTGAGCGTTTCTAAATTTTTCTTTTCGGCCAGGAGATTTGACACATTTATGGTTTCATATTCCTGCAAACGTGTGAGCATATGGTTAAATTCATCTGCAATTACACCGATTTCGTCAGAACGGTTCATATGAACCGGCTGCGTAAAGTCTCCGTTTGAAACCTTTTTTAAATGATTACTCAAAACAGTCAAGGGGCTTAGCATTCGCCTGACTAAAATTGTGGCGAAGAAATAAGCGCCAAGTGCTACGCACAAAGTTAAAAGAAAAATAAATACAGACTGCATCCTCGCATTTTCAGTCGCCTGCTTTTTTCTGGCAAGCATCTCGTTGATATTTGTATCACGGATCGCCCTGATATCTTCTTTCAGTGATTGAAATAGCGGAGAAAGAGAATGGTTATAGTAATCAACACCCGCATTTAATCCGTTTTTCGCTACCTCTTCCTGTAAAAATGAAAAATTTTTACAATAAATATCATAATTGGAACGAATTTTTTGCATTTCCGGATTGTTTGCTTCCAGCAGGTAAAACCAATTTAAAAAGTTTTGCATTCCTTCCGTAAAAACAGCAATTCCATCATTTTTACCAATTGTCATATACATCAGTGTAGCGCTGTCCTGACGATCAATAATCTCCAGCATTTCATCAACGGACTGAATATTTCTGTAATTGGTTTCAATCATGGAATCGATATCCTCACTGATGGAATAAAAAGAAACGGTCGATACGATGCCGACTGTTAAAATACAGAAAACCATAACGATGTATATAAAGGCAAATTTAAGCTTCATGGACATAAAGAACCCACATTTCAACAGATAATATGATTTATTATACAATAAATCGAAAAAGAAACCAAATAGTAAAACCTATGAAAATCAAAAGAAAAACTCAGAAATGAAAGGAAATAGGGGGATAAATTGAAAAAATGGTCTTAAAATACATCTGCGATTTATATATAGGCCAAAATCGGATGATTGCATTATTTCCAAAAACGTATTAGAATCAATCACGGAAAACAAACGAAGGGCATCAAAAATGAAAAAAAACACAGTACAGACAGTGATAAAGGGTGTATGTATAGGTGCATCCATGCTTATTCCAGGCGTCAGCGGAGGAACAATGGCAATTATATTGGGAGAGTATGATAAACTGGTTCATGCGGTTAGCACGTTCCGGAAGGATATGCGAAATCACACAGTTTATTTACTTACCTTTCTCTGTGGAGGCTTGGCAGGAGTTCTTCTCTTTGCAAGATTGCTTTTATATCTTGTCGAATGCTTTGAAAAGCCGATGATGTTCCTGTTTCTCGGAGCAGTTTTGGGCAGTATTCCGATGCTGTTTCAAAAAACCGGAGAAAGAAAAGTATCCTTTTCCTCAGCCGGATATGTTCTGCTTGGAATTTTGATTGTATTGCTTTTGGGTAATTTGCCCTCAAACCTGTTAGCCGGTGACACAGAACACTTTTCGTTTATTTGGATGGGAGTGTTCGGTTTTATCATCGCGATTGCATTGGTACTTCCCGGAATAAGTGCTTCCTATATGCTGCTGATGCTTGGATTATATGATTTGACACTTCAGGCAATCAGCCGATTTGATGTATTCTTTTTATTACCGCTGGGGATAGGAGCAGTTGCGGGCATTTTGCTGACAACAGGTGTATTAGAAAAGTGTATGCAGAAGCACCCCAAAGGTACTTTTCTGTTAATCATAGGCTTTGTATGCGGAGCTGTCCCGGAGATTTTTCCGGGCATACCGTCTGGATGGGAACTTGCAGCTTCTGTTATATTATTTTTTATCGGATATGGGATTATTCGTCAGCTGGGAAAAATGCCAGCTCAATCAGCCTCATCTTTGCCAATTTAATATAATTAGGAAAAAACCGCAGTATATAAAAAACTGCGGTTTTTTCCTGCTTCCTGGAAAGCCTTTGGCGTTAATCTGCTTTTACTGATTTTGCATATTCACTGGGTGACATGCCGGTGTAATGTTTAAACTGACGGGAAAAGTAGTGAATGCTGTCATAGCCGAGAAGTGCGGCTATCTGGGTGAAATTATACTGTTCCTCTCGGATGAAAATTTTTGCTTTTTCAATTTTCATCTGATTAAAGTAATGCATGACTCCGGTTCCCATTTTTCCGGCAAAAGCGGTCTTCAAGGCGGTTTCACTGATGTTTGAATAGGCGGCGATATCCTTGAAATGCAGAGTCTGTCCGATATTTTCATTTAAAAAGGAGATAATTTCTTCCACAATATCCTGTTCAAAGCGTTCTTTGATAATGGAAACCGGCTTCTTTTCCTCCTTTTGCATCAGATTTGCGCGGTATAAAGAGATCATCAGCTGTTCCAGCAAAAGCTTAATCATCTGAAAAGAGGCAAAAGGATGGCTGGGGGATTTCATGAGCTCTGTTGTATAAGGATTATTGAGAGGAGTTAAAAAAGAATCTTCAGCCTCTTTAATGATTTGGGAAAGAAGTTTTTTTTGGGCCTGGTTTACGGAGAAAAGCTTATTCTGAAAAAATTTTGAAGCTTTGGATTTACATTCAAAAGAGATGATAACCAGATTGGGAGCCACTTTTCCATTGGCAGAAAGCGTGTGGAATTCATTTGGTTTATGAAAAATCATTTCACCGTGTTCCAGACGAAAAACGCGCTCATCAGCTGTTACATTAATTTCTCCTTTATCTACGTATACCAATTCCCAAAAATTGTGCTTTTCGCCGGTAAAGACGAAATCCTTGCGGTATTCAAAGTAATGAATTGTCACAATTCGTTTAATGATAAGCTCTTCCTCTAACGTTGTTTTGATGTACTGTTCCTCTTCCATTTTTCTTTCTCCATTTTTTAGAATATGATTATTATATATTAAAATGTCTGAAAATGCAAATATTCTGACCAAAAATGTAAATATTTTTTGTTGGGATAGTGATATGATATGGATCAGAAAAAAGAAGGAGGTTAAAATCATGCATATTCTTGTTACAGGCGGTGCCGGATATATTGGCAGCCATACGCTGGTTCAGCTTCTGGAGGCCGGTTACGAGGCAACGGTATTGGATAATCTTTGCAATAGCAGTGAAGAATCACTCAGAAGAGTGAAAAAGATAACAGGAAAAGAATTTTCTTTTTGCAAGGTCGATTTGACCGATCGGATGGCGGTTGAATCGGTATTTCAGAAAAATAATTTTGATGCGGTGATTCACTTTGCCGGTTTGAAAGCGGTGGGGGAAAGCGTAGCCCAGCCTCTTCGATACTACGATAATAATATTACAGGGACACTAATTCTCTGCGAAACCATGCAGAAACATGGTGTGAAAAAAATTGTGTTCAGTTCCTCTGCAACGGTTTATGGAAATCCACATACGGTTCCCATTAAGGAGGATTTTCCGCTGTCTGCAACCAATCCCTATGGACAAACAAAATTAATGCTGGAAACCATACTGAGAGATTTGCATCATGCCGATCCGCAGTGGGATATCGCTCTTCTTCGCTATTTTAATCCAGTGGGTGCGCATGAGAGCGGAATGATTGGCGAGGATCCCAACGGAATTCCCAATAATCTGGTCCCTTATATCGCACAGGTTGCGGTTGGAAAAAGAGAAAAGGTAAACGTATTTGGCAATGATTACGATACAAAGGACGGAACGGGAGTGAGGGACTACATTCATGTGGTTGACCTTGCAAACGGTCATTTAAAAGCGCTGGAAAAAATTAAGGAATCTGTCGGCGTAGTGACTTATAATCTGGGAACAGGAACCGGATACAGTGTACTTGAAATGATCCAGACGTATGAGAAGGCCAGCGGAAAAAAAGTGCCTTATGAGATTACTGCAAGAAGACCGGGAGATATCGCCTGCTGTTATGCAGACCCGCAAAAAGCAGAAAATGAGCTGGGATTCCATGCGGAAAAATCATTGTTTGATATGTGCAAAGATAGTTTTAGATGGCAGGAGGCGAACCCAAATGGATACAAATAAAATTACATTGGCGGTTATGGCGGCTGGAATGGGAAGCCGCTTCGGAGGTTTAAAGCAGATTGAACCTATCGGTCCAAACGGTGAGATTATTATTGACTATTCTGTTTATGATGCAAAGAAGGCCGGATTTGATAAGATTGTTTTCATCATAAAAAAAGAGATTGAAAAAGAATTCCGTGAGATGACTGGAAAGCATATTGAAAAAATGATTGATGTCGACTATGCGTTTCAGGAGATTGACAAGGTTCCGGAAGGATTTCACGTTCCCGAAAGCAGAAAAAAACCCTGGGGAACTGGTCATGCAATTTTATGCGCAAGAGATAGAATAAAGACGCCCTTTGCAGTTATCAATGCAGATGATTATTATGGCTCCTTTGCCTATCAGACAATGGCGGAACATTTGAAAAGCAGTTCTAAAGAGTACGCAATGGTAGGCTTTCTTTTGAAGAACACACTGACGGAAAACGGAACCGTTGCAAGAGGGATCTGCGAAGCGGAAAACGGTTATTTAAAGACAATTACAGAGCGTACCAAAATTCAGGATTCCAAATATACAGAGGATGGAGAGCATTGGGTACCCTTGCCCGAAGATTCCATAGCTTCCATGAATCTGTGGGGCTTTGACACTTCCATTTTCCATTATCTCGAGGAAGGATTTTCCCAATTCTGCGAGGAAAAAGGAACGGAAGAAAAAAGTGAATTTTTTCTTCCAAGCGTTGTTGACCAGCTGATTCAAAGCGGAGAAAAACGAGTAAGGGTTCTCTCTACTCCGGAAAAGTGGTATGGTGTCACCTATCGCCAGGATATGGAAATGGTGAAACAGGCAATGATAAAACTGACGGAAGAAGGGAGATATCATGGAATTTAAAGAGATTGTCGAAAAATTTCAGGTACCTGAGACTTTTATCAGCTGTGAACCATACGGGGAAGGGCATATCAATGATACATATCAGGTTAAATGCGAGGGAAAAAGATATATCCTTCAGAGAATGAATCATCATGTGTTTCATCATCCAGAGCAGTTAATGAGCAATATTGTAAAAGTAACGGAACATTTGAAAAAGAAGATTGAGGAAAACGGCGGCGATCCACTTCGAGAAACATTAACGGTTATTCCTACAAAGGAACAGGAAAGTTTTTTTGTGACGCCGGACGGTAACTATTTCAGAATGTATGATTTTATCGAGAATGCGCAAACTTATCAGGTGGTGGAACAGCCTGTCCATTTCTACAACGCCGCAAAGGCGTTCGGGCGTTTCCAGAAGCTTTTGAACGATTTTCCGGCGGATGAACTGTACGAGACGATTCCAAACTTCCATCACACGCTAAAGCGGTTCGAGGCATTGAAAAAAGCGGTTGCTGAAAATAAGGCGGGCAGGAAGGAAGAGGTCGCGGCGGAGATCGCTTTTGCTATGGAACGGGAAAAGGACGTCTCTATTCTGGTGGAGTTGATTGCAGAAAAGAAAATACCGCTTCGTGTGACACATAATGATACAAAATTCAATAACATTATGATAGATGATGCAAGCGGAGAGGGCATCTGTGTGATTGATTTGGATACAGTCATGCCCGGCTCTTTGCTGTATGATTACGGCGATTCTCTGCGTTTCGGCACCAATCCTGCCAGTGAGGATGAAAAAGACTTGACCAAGGTCTATATGGATATTGAATTGTTTGAACAGTTTTCCAAGGGCTTCATAGAAGAGATGGGGAGCACGCTGACGAAAACGGAACGGGAATTCATGCCCTTTTCTGCCAAGCTGATGACCTTTGAGTGCGGAATTCGCTTTCTGACGGACTATCTGGAGGGGGATCACTATTTTAAAATCCACTATCCGGAACAGAACCTAGACCGTACAAGAACCCAGTTTAAACTGGTGGCGGATATGGAAAAGAAAATGGAGCAGATGAAGGCGATTGTAGCAAAATATTAATGCAATAAAAAGGTGGCATCTGTAAAAAATATTTTTTAGGGAGTTGAAATTTCAGCTCCCTTTTTCGTGTATTATTTTTTGGGGAGAAAACTCAATATGCAGCTAAAAAGTAAGTATAGAAAAACGAGTATCATTTTTGTGTTTTTTATTTTCAGCTTATAGTGACAAATCATGCCGATATGAATTGCAAAAATTACGCTTCCTATTATTTTTAAATTGATTATTGGACATATAGCGGAAATGGAGAAAAATATAAAATTTAAAACGATATTTATCAATATAAACGGCAAAAACAAAATCCTTAGCTGGTCATAAAAAACGTGATTAGCCCCTATGAAATGAAAGAGAGCCTCATCGATATAAATTCTAAGATGATATCCGAATTTTGCCAATGCAAGGGATAGAGACGTGACAATCAAAGTGACAAAAACCGCATGAAACGGAGAACCGTTGATTTTTGGGTAATACATTCTTAATGAAGTGCCGGCGGCTATCACACCGCACACATACCGGTAAATACGAAACAGTTTTTCAAAATCGTAAGTAATGCAGTCCGCACTTTTTATGTATTTCACAGGGTGTACCAATATACGAAACAGAAAGTTGGAATGGTTCATTTGTTCCCCTCCTATTGCGGATAAAGAAAAACATCCTATTGATTCTTGGTGGTGGTAGAGATATAACTTCTGTCTACTGTAATCACGGTATTATAAGTCTCATCAATCTGCTTCACTTTTTGATCAATCACATGGCAGAGCTCCTTGTCATTCATTGAAAAGGAAAACGGAACCGTGATATCAAACAAAAGATTTGAATGAGTATTGCCGAACACAACACGAAAATCATGGATCGATAATTCCTCGGAGATAGTTCGGACAATTTCTATAATTTGTTCTTTTAAACGATTCACTCTTTCGTCATCCGTTACGATAGGATCTAAATGAATGACCAAATGAATATTCAGCTCATTTAGAAAATCATATTCAATGTTATCTATGATATCATGACTTAACATAATGTCCTGTTTGGCGGGAACTTCCACATGAACAGAGGCAAAACAGCGTTCGGGACCATAGTTGTGAATCACCAGATCATGCAGCCCAATAACGCCGTCGTAAGATAAAATCTTTTGATAAAAAACATCTATAAATTCTTTGTCGGGAGCGGTTCCAAGAAGCGGATTGGCGGTTTCTATGACCAGTTTCACACCGGATACAATAATAAACAGTGCCACCGCTACCCCCATATAACCGTCTAACTGAAAGCCGCTGAACCTTGCAATGATCGTGGAAAGAAGGACGGCAGAAGTTGCGTAGACATCATTCAAACTGTCGGTAGCCGTTGCTTGCAAAGCAGCAGAATGAATAATCTTTCCGACCTTTTTGTTAAACATGCCCTGCCAAAGCTTTATAAGAATAGAAATACACAGAACAAAAATGGTAATATAACTGAAATGAATTTCATCGGGATGAAATATTTTATCCGCAGAAGAAGAGATCAGCTGAAGACCTAAAAAGATAATCACAAAGGATACAATCAAGCCGGTGATATACTCCATTCTGGCATGACCATAGGGGTGTTCTTCGTCTGCCGGTTTGCCTGAGAGCTTAAATCCTACCAGAGTAATAACAGAGGAGCCTGCATCCGACAGATTATTGACCGCGTCAGCGGTAATAGATATACTGCGAAACAGAATCCCTGTCAAAATCTTAATGAGAAATAAAAAGAAATTGGAGAAAACTCCAACCCAGCCGGCCAGCTTACCATAACTTTCCCGCACAGAGGGATTTTTGATATCATTTCTGTTTTTGATAAAATGTTTGATAATTTGTTCTGTCATGTACGAAAACTCCTTTTTAATAAGGGCATTGCCCTGTCATTCAACAATTCAGCGGGAGGTTGCACTTCCGCTGAAAAAGGAAGTGTCTGAAAAGGCAAGGGCATTTTCAGCCCGAATATATCTTCCTATTACTTTTTTATATTGAAGAAATATATCAGAAGAATAAAGAGTAAAAAAAAGCAAAAGAAGAATTGTATCACATGAGAAGAGGAGGAAAACTCTTCTTTTTTTTCATACTGTTCCAATTTATCTGGAAATTCCGCCGGCGTCGTTATGGAGTTAACCAGTTGGGTAGCCTTTTCGAAGTCACTAGCTCTAACATAGAGATCAATGCCCATAGAGGAATTTCCCATTACCACCTCGACATAGGCACCGGCACCGTGATGTTTTTTCAAAACAGGAATACGGTTTTCTTTTAAATAAGATTCGATATAGTTTGCGTAAAAACTGCCGGACAGCGTCATCAAAAAAATGGGTTCCTCTTTCTCAGGCGGTAAATCGGGCAGTTTTTCCAAATTATCGACCAAGAGCACTCCACAATCGGCACAGGTAACAATGCCGTCTACATATTCCGTTCTGCAATTCGGGCAAAAGGGCATAAAATCAACCTTTCTTCTTTCGTTATTTTTTTGTAATTATGTATTTGATAATCAGAATAAAAGAAATTAAAACCCAAACTGTCACAAAAGCAATAAAAACCATGATAAGTCCGGCAATGATATTCATTGTAAGAGAATCCGATTGAAACATATTATCATCACACTTTCATTTCAAAAATATATCTTGTAATTTTTGAGAAATTGATTTTGCTATATATTACAATTTACTTTATGCAAGTAAAATCCGGTATTTTCCAGGTTTTGCACAACAAAATAAATGGATGATTCAATAAGGAATCAGCTGGTCAGAAGCTTGTTTCCGCTTACAGCGTGTATTTGTGATGCAATATTTTCTAGAAATTCTTGAATTTTTAGTCATTCAATAAGGGCATTGCGTCGTTAACGTTTTGTGAGATCACAATAACTGCAACCTCCAACAGAAAAGATATGGAAACAGCCGCATGGCAGGAGAATAGCATCATTTATTGTATCATGATTCAAAATAGAAGTCAATTTAATCGGTTGGGAGAAAATACGTTGACAAATGAAAGAATTGAATGTAAAATAATAACTGGAATGATAAAATATGCTTTATGAAAGAAGGGATTTTTGATGTTATGTCCAAACTGTAAGGCGGAAAATCAGGAAGATTCTATTTTCTGTAAAAATTGCGGGAACCGTATCGAAGAAATACGGAAGGAAGACGTTTTAAACAGCCATTCAGAGGCAGCAAGTGAGCTTCAGCAGGTAAAAGAGGAAGAAAAGAAGTGTCCTGATTGCAGTACTGTGGTGGAAGAGGATTCCATGTTTTGCCCTGCTTGTGGCTGTAAATTATCTGAAAATCCATATTCTGTTGAAAGCGGCTTCATGGAGACAGAAGAAAGAGAGCCATTTTGGAAAAACAAAAGGAAACGGAATATCCTATTGATATCCGTTGCCAGTGTTATGCTGATAACTGCGGTTATCTATGCAGGATTTCATTTTGCTTATATAACATGCAGAATGGCAATCTCTGCGAATGACAACGGAAGAATAGAACAAATCTATCAAGAAAACCGGCATAACAAAAGCTTCATGAAAAAAATGGAGTATTTTGCTACCAAACAGGTTGATAAAATATATAAAAATTATAAAAAAGAAAATTACAGTTATGATACTGCCATAGAAAAACTGAGCTGTTATGAAAATTTTGTAAATATCACAGGATATGAGCAGGATCTGAAAACAATCAGCGATTCAAGGCTTGCTTTTCAGCAGGGGAATAAATATAAAAGCGAACAAGATATCCTGAATGCTGCGATTGAATATAGGCAAGTAGATCCGCTCGATGATAAGAATTATCAAATTGCGTCTGATTTCATCAGTGAAAATGCAGAAAAGATCAAGAAACTTGCGCTGGAAGAATTAGATAGTATGCAAAGCGCGGGTACCTTTAATTTGGGTGAAGTGTTTATTGACAGAGTTGCGAATCTTCTGAAAGAAGATGATGAATTTGTGCATAGGGCATATCAATTCATGGCCGAAAAAGCCAAATCAGAGCAAAAAGTAAAGGTTGCCGGCACGAAAATTCTCAATCAGCAGTATTGGGGATATGATCTGCTGTCCGTTTCTTTTCAGAATGTATCTGATAAAACAGTTAACTGTATGGAAGTTTTGATTTTGGGATTTGATAAGGATAAAAAGCCTGTAAAAATAAAATCTGAGTTCAATAAAGAAGGTAAATATGAATTGTGGGGAAAATCAGATCAACAGATTAAAAGCGGTGCAACCACAGGAGGAGACAGCGGATGGATGGCATATAATGCGGGGGAGATTGTCTACTTGTATGCCTGCCCTTATCAGGTAACTTTCTCAGATGGAGAGGTATGGGAAAATCCGTATGCGGATTACTTTTATGAGACTTATGCCGGGAAAGAGCTAAAGGAATAATGAATCATATGAGAAAGATTTTTCTCTGAAAATAATGCCTGGGCTCCTCGGGTGCTCAGGCATTATTTATTTAAAAATAATATTTTATTCTTGCAGAGGGGATTTTTAAGATACTTCAAAATGATGTTTCCGAAAAATTTCTTTTATTTTTTCCATATCTTCTTTGGAGGGCGGCTCAATTTTCTCCAGCTGATAAGGCTCTTTTAGGGCTTCCCATTTGTATTCTCCCATTTTATGAAAGGGGAGAAGCTCAATTTTTTCAATGCAGGAAAACTTTTGTAATTTTTCCGCCATTTGTTCCAGCATGGGATAATCAAGTGTATAATCTGGAAGAATGACATGGCGGATCCAAACCGGTTTGCCGATTTTTTCCCGGTATTGCAATGTTTTAAGCGCATTATGATTATCCATCCTTGTAATTGTCTTGCACATTGTTGGATCGATAGACTTAATATCCAATAAAAGTAAATCTGCTTTGTCCAGAATATTTTTTACATTTTCGGGAGGAATGGCTCCGGAGGTATCAATTGCTATATGCATTCCGTTTTCTTGCAGCTGGTCCATCAGTGCTTCGCAAAACACGGATTGTAGCAAGGGTTCCCCGCCGGAAAATGTCACACCGCCGGAAAGATAATTTTTGTAAGAAAGAATATTTTCAGCTAAACGGTCTGCCTCCATCAGCATACCGCCGTTTGTATCCCAGGAATCCGGATTGTGGCAGAATAGACAACGCAGCGGGCAGCCCTGAAAAAACACTACAAAACGCACGCCGGGGCCATCTACCGCCCCAAATGACTCCAGAGAATGAATCCTTCCGGTGATACTCATAAAACGCTTCTCCTTTCCGTAAAAAGGACAAACAAACTGTTTGTCCTTTTTAGTATAACCAATTCAGGGGGGATCATTAGAATCTGGTGTGGAATGTCCGGTTGATGACATCCATCTGCTGTTCTCTTGTCAGTTTGATGAAATTGACAGCGTAACCGGAAACGCGTATTGTAAGCTGAGGATATTTCTCCGGATGATCCATAGCATCCAGAAGCACCTCACGGTTCAGCACATTGACATTGATATGATGACCTTCGTCCATAAAGTATCCATCCATCAGCTGCACCAAGTTTGCGGTTTTTTCATCGTCCGCTTTTCCAAGAGCACCGGGTACGATGGAAAAGGTATAGGAAATTCCGTCCTCGCTGTAATCATAGGGGATTTTAGCAACTGATTTCATAGAAGCGATACAGCCGTTTTCATCCCTCCCGTGCATCGGGTTGGCACCCGGAGCAAAGGGTTCTCCGGCTTTTCTGCCGTCGGGAGTTGAACCGGTCTTTTTGCCATAGACAACGTTTGACGTGATGGTAAGAACGGAAAGAGTAGGAATGCTGTCGCGATAGGTTCTTACCTTTCTCAGTTTTTTCATAAAACCACGGATAACTTCTTCCGCAATAATATCGACACGATCATCGTTGTTTCCGAATTTCGGATAATCCCCTTCTATTTCAAAATCAACTGCCAGACCTGCTTCGTTGCGAATTGGTTTTACCTTGGCATATTTGATTGCGGACAAACTGTCCACAATAACAGAAAGTCCGGCTACGCCGCAGGCAGATGTTCTTAAGATGTCTTTGTCATGAAGTGCCATCTGCAGTCTTTCGTAGCAGTATTTATCGTGCATATAATGGATGATATTCAAAGTGTTGATATACAGGTTTGCCAACCAATCGCACACACTGTCAAATTTGCGCATGACTTCTTCGTAATCCAGATATTCGGATGTGATAGGCGCCAGTTCCGGACCAACCTGATCGCCATAGCGCTCATCTTTGCCGCCATTGATGGCATAGAGGAGAGCCTTGGCCAGATTTGCACGGGCACCAAAGAACTGCATCTGTTTCCCGATGCGCATAGCGGAAACGCAGCAGGCTATTCCATAATCATCGCCGAATTTTTCCATCATCAAATCATCATTTTCATACTGAATGGATGAAGTTTGAATCGAAATCTTAGCGCAGAATTTTTTGAAGTTTTCAGGCAGTCTGGGACTCCACAAAATTGTCATATTGGGTTCCGGAGCAGGCCCCAGATTTACCAGCGTATGCAGGAAACGGTAAGACATTTTGGTGACCATGTGTCTGCCATCTAAGCACATTCCTCCGATGGACTCGGTAATCCAGGTAGGATCGCCGGAGAAAAGTTCATCATAGGCAGGCGTTCTCAGAAAACGGACAATTCTCAATTTCATAACGAAATGGTCCACCAGCTCCTGAATTTCAGACTCTGTAAAAGTACCGTCTTTCAGGTCCTGTTCTGCATAGATATCAAGAAAAGTAGAAATACGGCCAATACTCATTGCTGCGCCGTTTTGTTCTTTTACCGCACCGAGGTAACCAAAATACAGCCACTGAATGGCTTCCTTTGTATTTTTGGCGGGTTTTGAGATATCAAAGCCATATTTTGCAGCCATTTCTTTGAGTTCATTCAATGCTTTAATCTGTTCGGAAGTCTCTTCCCGAAGACGGATGGTTGGACTGTCCATAATGTCCATCACCAGATCTTTTTTCTCTTGCTGCTTCTGTTCAATTAAATAGTCAACGCCGTAAAGAGCGATTCTTCTATAGTCCCCGATGATTCTGCCACGGCCGTACGCGTCCGGAAGACCAGTGATGATACCGGTATGACGCGCCTTTTTCATCTCGTCGGTATATGCGTCAAAAACACCGTCATTGTGAGTTTTGCGGTATTTAAATACGTTGGCGACATCCTTGTCCATTGTTTTGTTGTAAGCTTCCAAAGATGTTTTGACCATACGGATACCGCCAAACGGCATAATCGCGCGTTTTAAAGGTTCGTTTGTCTGAAGACCGACAATCTGTTCCAAGTCTTTGTCAATATATCCTGCTTCATGGGAAGCAATGGTGGAAATCGTTTTTTCATCAATATCATATACACCACCGCGGCTGCGCTCTTCTTTGAGCAGTTCAGAAAGTTCATCCCATAATTTGGTTGTACGTTCTGTCGGCTCAACCAGAAAACTGTCATCACCGTCATAAGGGGTGTAGTTTTCGACAATAAAGTCTCTTACGTTAATATCTTTTAACGCTTTTTCTGTGTTGAAATCCATTTCTCATCTCTCCTTTATTTAACAATAACCATTCCTGTTATCTTTCCTTAGATATATTAACATACTTTCTGAGGTGTTGTAAACCTTACAGCACCATATATATTTGCCAACAGAGAAAAAACGTGGAAATGCTTAATAGAGACTTTGTTAATTAATTAACTTTTGTATAGTTATCACAACTGGGAAAAGTATAATAATACAAAAAAATGATGATAATACAATTTTAATAAAAGAAAATGTATACTTTGATGATGTATTTATGATGAAATCAGAATTGAAAGATAGATCTATACGTGATAAAATAATCCTTATTAGAATAAGAAAGAGATGAGTCATTTGACGTTTTATGAAAAAGTGTATGAAATTGTTGCTCAAATACCAAAGGGAAATGTAATGACATACGGTCAGATTGCGGCCTTAGCAGGGAAACCCAACGCAAGCCGTGCTGTGGGACATGCGTTGCGCGTTTGTCCGGAAAAATTAGAACTTCCTTGTCACCGCGTTGTCAATACCCGGGGATACTTAAGCGGAGGAAAGGCATTTGGCGGAATGGAAATACAAAAGCAGTTACTCGTGCAAGAGGGGATCAAAGTATCGGAAGATTATTGCATTGATCTAGAAAGATATCTTTCTTGGAATCAGCAAATTTGCGGAAAATAAATTGGATATATTTCTGTAATCTTGAAGACGGAGCAGACAGTTTGTAAACAATATATTTATTGAATCAATTGATAAAATATGTATTTTTGCAATTTTTGTATTTGAAATTTGCAAAATGATTGCGGAAATTTCTGTTTTATGATATAATAACTTTCATAACTCTAAGTCATTAAAAATATCAAGAGTTTCGAAGAAGATTGAATCACAATACTGTGGTGACATCCTGTCATCTTCGTTGTTGCGATATAGTAGTTCGCAATGCCAACTCAGCAATAGAGTGCATATAATACATTGGGCATCTATATCATCAGCTAATTATATAATCAATCGGAAATTTCTTTTCAATGCAATTTGTACTTTATAAAAAGGAAGCTTATATTGTATTTTATCTGCTTCTTGATTAAGATATTTGTTGTTCTATACTTTGACATATTTTGATATAAGGGGAACTTTTATCATGCAGAAAAATATTATTACAGTCATTCAGGAATCCTATCATACTTTTTCAAAAAGTCAGAAGCTGATCGCAGATTATATTGTCAATAATTATGAAAAGGTTGCTTTTATGACGGCTGCAAAATTAGCGGAAGTGGTAAAGGTTTCGGAATCAACCGTGGTAAGATTTGCAGCTGAATTGGGACTGGACGGTTACCCGGAACTTCTTCGACAGCTGAAGGAAATGGTTCCGACAAAGCTTACTTCCGTTCAGAGAATTGAGATTGCATCCTCAAATTTTAAGGAACAGGATATTCTGAAAAATGTGATTCATTCCGATATTTACAAATTGAAACAGACACTTAATACAGTGGATAGAAATTCGTTTAATCAAGCGGTTCATTCCATTCAAAAAGCGAAAAAAATTTATATACTGGGTGTCAGAAGCGCAGCATCTCTGGCCAGCTTTCTTGGATTTTATTTTAACCTGATGTTTGAAAACGTAAAATTGATCCACACGAACTCTGTCAGCGAAATGTTCGAACAGCTAATAGGGATAGGGGAAGGGGACGTGGCGATCGGTATCAGTTTTCCCCGTTATTCCAGGAGAACCTTAAAAGCGATGGAGTTCGCACATAAAAGCGGTGCAAAGGTTGTCGCTATTACAGACAGCAATATGTCTCCGTTGAATAAGACAGCGGACTATTCCTTGATCGCCAGAAGTGATATGGCTTCTTTTGTAGATTCTCTCGTTGCCCCCTTGAGTCTTATCAATGCACTGATTGTATCCCTCGCAATGAATAAGAAGGATGAAATGGCGCAAACTTTTGAGAAATTGGAAAGAATTTGGGAAGAGTATCAGGTTTATGATGTTTCCCAGGAATAGGTGTAAAAATGTATGATGTGATTGTTGTCGGCGGCGGAGCCGCGGGATTAATGGCAGCCGGCACAGCTGCCGGGAAATATAAAAATGTTGGGATTGTTGAGAAAAACAGCCGTTTGGGAAAAAAGATTTTAATCACCGGAAAAGGGCGCTGTAATGTGACAAATGCAGCGGATATCAGCGACTTCTTCCCCCAGATATTTCGAAATGGAAACTTTATGTACAGTGCCTTCTATTCTTTTACCAATGAGGATACGATGGCACTTTTTCGCGAATTGGGCGTACCTTTGAAGATTGAACGGGGACAGAGAGTTTTTCCGGAATCGGATCGGGCAGGGGATATTGCCGGCGCACTGAAAAGGTATTGTCAAAGAGGGAATGTACAGTTTATATCAGGAACGGTGAAAAGCCTGTTTATAAGAGAAGGACGCTGTCAGGGCGTCTGTCTCTCAGATAATAACATTTTGGAGGCGCACAAGGTGATAGTCGCTACCGGAGGCGTCTCCTATCCGCTGACAGGAAGTACAGGAGACGGCTATCGGCTTGCCAGACAGGCAGGTCATTCTGTTGTGCCGCCCAAGCCCGCGCTGGTTCCGCTGGAACTGAAAGAAGCGGAAGTAAAAGAGCTGCAGGGATTATCTCTAAAAAATGTGTCTTTGAAAGTGATCGATTCGGAGCGGGAAAAAGCCGTTTATGAAGATTTTGGCGAGATGTTATTTACTCACTTTGGGATTAGCGGGCCGCTGGTGATATCCGCATCTTCCCATATAAAAGAACAGGGGAGTTACCGTATTGTAATCGATTTAAAACCTGCACTTACGGAACAGCAGCTGGAAAAACGGTTGCTGAGGGACTTTGAAAAATTTCAGAATAAGGATTTTAAAAATAGTTTAAATGAATTGTTGCCTAAAAAGATGATTTCCGTTATAATAAAGAACAGCGGTATCCATCCGGATACAAAAATCAACCAGATAACAAAGGAACAGCGGAAAACGTTGATTTCCGTTTTAAAAGGATTCACTTTTACTTATAAAAAGAAACGGCCGATCGAGGAGGCCATTATCACTGACGGTGGTATCAATGTAAAGGAAATCAATCCGTCAACGATGGAATCGAAATTGCTTCCCAATCTATTTTTTGCCGGAGAGGTTTTGGATGTTTGCGGATATACAGGTGGCTTTAATCTGCAAGTCGCTTTTTCCACTGGTCATCTGGCGGGGGAGAATGTTTAAAAAGAGAGGTGGAAGGCCTTATGGATTATCATTATGACAGTAAAGACATTGCTGCCTGTGCAGTGACGCTAAGCGTTTCGAAAAACCAATCGGAAGAGGACCGATTAAAAAAAGAATACCGGGATAAGGATATCCTTTGCTGTGCTGTGAATTTTGGCGGAGAATTTATCTCCTCCATTATGAAAATTATTGAGCGGGCAGTGGTATGCGCAAAGAGGGAAGGGGTGATCGATCACTCCCATGTGGAAGAGGGCTCGGTAGCCGGAGCAACAAGAGAGGCACTGGCACAGATTATGCCTAAGGCGATTGGACTGAATGTGGGGGGCAAGATAGCAGTTGCGCGGTATAAAGACCATATTTCAGTTGCTGTTTTCTTCGGGATAGGGCTGCTTCACCTAAATGAGATTGCCATTGGCCTGGGACACAGAGTATTGGATGTAAGGAGCAGTGCAATAAATGAAAACATACAAAATAGCGATTGACGGACCAGCCGGTGTGGGAAAGAGTACGATAGCCAAGAGACTGGCTTCTCTTTTTCACTTTACCTATGTGGATACCGGAGCCATGTACCGAACGATTGCCCTGTATTATATAGAAAAGCGTCTTCCGCTGGAAAATGAAGAGGTTGTGCTTTCCCATTTAAATGACATTGAAATATCTCTTCGCTACATAGATGGAATGCAGAACATCTTTTTGAATGGAAAAAACGTGACGGATTTGATCCGGACGCCGGAAGTATCAACCGGCTCTTCGCAAGTGGCCGTTATCGGTGGTGTCAGAGAGAAGCTGGTAAAGCTGCAACGCGAAATTGGGGAAAAGCAAAATGTCGTGATGGACGGACGTGATATTGGCACAAAAGTGTTTCCGGATGCTGATGTGAAATTGTTTTTGACCGCAACCTGTGAGGAACGGGCAAAACGAAGAATGGCGGAAATGCGTGAAAAAGGAATGCAAGCATCTTACGATGAGATTTTAGAAAGTATCCGGTTTCGGGATGAAAATGATTCCAACCGGAAAATAGATCCGCTAAAGCCGGCTTCTGATGCAATTATGGTGGACAATACGCAGGACACGCTGGAACAGACAGTGGAGAGAATTAAAAATATCATAAAGGAACGGTTAAAATGAGTTTTTATCATTTTGCAAGGCAGGTTTGCAGAATTTATTTGAAAATTTTCTTTCGAATTGAATATCTAAATGAGGAGAATGTCCCCGCCAAAGGAGCTGTGATTTGCTGCTGCAATCACAACAGTAATCTTGATCCGGTTATGGTTGGCTGCATCAAGCAAAGGGATTTTTCCTTCATGGCAAAGGAAGAATTGTTTGAGGTGCCGCTGTTCGGAAGGTTGATACGAAGTCTGCATGCATTTCCTGTGAAACGAAACAGCGGTGATTTAGGGGCAATCAAAAAGGCGATGACCATCTTAAAAGAGGGGCATGCACTGGTTTTATTTCCGGAAGGAAGGCGCAGCAAAGATGGAAAACTTCAAGAGGGAAAAGACGGTGTGTCTCTTCTTGCAAAGAAAACCGGAGCTACGGTAATCCCTTGTGCGACAAATGGAAAACCAAAGCTCTTTCGAAAAACAAAAATTATTTACGGCAAACCAATTGATATGGAAAAATATGCAGATACAAAAGATTTAAAGCCATTGACGAAATGTGTAATGGAAGAGATAGGCAAACTGATGGGGGAATTATGATACAGGTGGCAAAAAACGCTGGATTTTGTTTTGGTGTTGACCGGGCGGTATCGGCGACCTATGAACAGCTCAAGGAAAGCGAAAAAAAACTATTTACCTTGGGTGAAATCATTCACAATGAACAAGTTATTGCCGATTTGGAAAAGAAAGGGGTTTCTGTGATTGAAAATCTGAAAGATGTCAATCCGGTAACCGACAAAGTTATTATTCGGGCACACGGCGTATCAAAACAAATTTATGATGAATTGGAAGCGAGAAACATTGAATATTTGGACTGTACTTGTCCCTATGTAAAAAAAATTCATAATATTGTGCATGAAAAATTTTTGGATGGATATCATATTGTAGTCATTGGGAAAAGCCAGCATCCCGAGGTGATTGGCATCAACGGATGGTGTGAAAATACGGCTACAATTCTTTATGATGAAGAAAAATGTTTGCAAGATTTGAAAAAGTATGATAAAATGGCGATTGTTGCGCAAACTACTATTGATAAAGTGAAATTTTACAAAATTATTAAAATTTTAAAAAACTATTGTAATGAGATACAAATCTTTGATACAATATGTAGTGCAACATCCAAGCGTCAGGACGAAGCGGAAAAGATAGCAAAGGAATCTGACGTAATGATTGTAGTCGGCGGGAAAGACAGCTCTAATTCCAAAGAACTGTATTTGAAGTGCAAACATCTCTGTCCGCAGACTTATCTGATCCAGACAGCGGATCAATTAGCCGGTAAAGAGCGGTTTTCCGGCAAAAAAATTGGAATTACAGCGGGTGCTTCAACACCGGCTTATATAATTAAGGAGGTTCTGAACATTATGTCAGAAGAAAAAAATATTTCAAATGGTGAAGAAAACTTCGCTGATATTTTAGAGCAATATCTTAATTCATCTATACATACAGGGCAGGTGATTAAGGGTACAGTAGACCGCGTGTCTGCTACCGAAGTGAATGTAAATATCCCGGGATATAAAGGGGTAGGTGTCATTTCTCTTGATAATTTGACAGATGATCCCCAGGTAAAAGCGAATGATCTTTTGAATGTTGGTGATGAAATCGAAGCGTTTGTTATTAAGACCAACGATGTGGAAGGAATTGTGCAGCTTTCTAAGAAACGCGTTGATTCCATGAAAAACATTGAGAAAATAAAAGAAGCTTTTGAAACGCAGGAAATTTTAACCGGTAAAGTGGTTGAGATTAACAAAGGCGGTCTTTCCGCTCTTGTGAACCACGTGAAGGTATTCGTTCCCAATTCTTTGGCGACCGAGAGATATACAGAGGATATCAGCTTTTTGATGGGGACGGAAGTTTCCTTGAAAATCATAGATTTCAATGAGCAGAGAAGACGGGCTGTGGGTTCCATTAAAGCGGTTCTGATGGAAAAGAAAAAAGAACAGCAGGAAAAATTCTGGGCGGATGCTGAAGTGGGGAAGGCTTATTCAGGCGTTGTGAAATCTCTTACAAACTTTGGTGCATTTGTCGATCTAGGCGGTGTCGATGGTTTGATTCATATCACAGAGTTGTCTTGGGGAAGAATCAAACATCCTTCTGAAATTGTTAATGTAGGCGATATCGTTGACGTATATATCAAGGATTTGGATACAGAGAACAAAAAGATTTCTCTGGGCTTCAAAAAAGCAGAGGACAACCCTTGGCTGAAAGTGCAGAATGAAATGAAAGTCGGCGATGTTATCAATGTTAAAGTCGTGAGACTGGTTCCTTTCGGTGCATTTGCAGAAGTGATTCCGTTTGTGGATGGTCTGATTCACATCTCTCAGATTTCGGATAAGAGAATTGCAAAACCAGCGGATGTTCTTACAATCGGAGAGCAGGTTGATGCCAAAATCATCGAACTAGATATTGAGAAACAAAAAATCAGTTTGAGTATCCGTGCTCTGATTGAAGAGGGAAAAGCGGCTGAGGCAGCAGTTCCGTCAGAAGAAGTTGCTGCAGAGGAAGTAAAATCGGAAGAAACCACAGTTGAACCTGTCGCTGAAGAAACAACGGATGCCGAATAATATATGAGTGATGACAGATGAGAGGAATTCCTTTCATCTGTTTTTTTTATGTCGAAATATCACTAGTTATGAGGCTTTTTCAGAAAATCATTGCAATTTTAACCGTATTGTTATATAATACAATAGTTATATAATATAACTAATTAAACATTCTCTTTGAAACTGTGAGATAACGTGATAATCTTACCGGAGCTGTTTTGAATAAAAAATTATGACAATATCCCTTATTGAATTTAGGCAGAGGTGTTTTTATGGAGAAAAATATAGATATCTCAACAATGATGATGAGTAACAAGGAACTCACCGCATTGCTTCTGCTGGAAACCGGTTTCTCCCTGCGAAATGTGATGCGCTTTGAGAAAGCGGAAAAAAAGCGGAATCTGAGTATTTTAAAATTTAATATTTTATCGGTGATTTACGAGTATGAAAGTTCTTCGATGAGGGACATTGCAGATGTGCTTAATATCCGCCGTTCTAATTTTTCCAAGTATATTGAGGAACTTCTCCAGGATGGATATGTTACAAGGGTCAATGATCAGACGGATCGGCGAAAAATTTATGTTGCGCTGACGCCAAAAGGGAAAAAAATCTTCATGCGTTATAAAAAGGTATATATGAGGGGATTGAGCAAAAAATTTGGCTGTTTTACTGACCATGAAATTATCCGTTTGAATGACGCTTTAATTACAATACAGACATTGATGAGAAAATATAAAAACTACAAGAAAAATGAGGAGTGAAGATATGGGAAAAACAGCATTTGTATTTTCTGGCCAGGGCTCACAGTATATCGGAATGGGCAGGGAGCTGATTGAAAAATATGAAGCAGCAGCAAGGGTCTATGATCAGGCGGGAGAGGTGTTTGGAGAATCCTTCCTGCAACTATGTTTTGAAGGGGAACTGGAGGAACTCTCCAAAACCTTAAATGCACAGCCTGCTATTTTTACGTTGTCTATGGCTGTTTTAGAGATTTTGAAGGAAAAGGGAATAACAGCAGATGAAATTGCAGGATTTTCGTTAGGGGAAATCTCGGCTTGCTGCTGTGCTGGAGTTTTTTGTTTATCGGATGGATTTCAAATCGTTAAACTTCGCGCAGAAGCGATGCAAAAGGCCGCAGAAGAATTCGGCGGGATAATGTATGCTATATTAAACAGTGATGCAAAAACGATTGAAGCCGTTTGCAATGGAATCACGGAGGGGTATGTTGCGCCTGTCAACTACAACGCGCCGAAACAGACTGTAATTGCTGGAGAGGAAAAGGCAGTACAGATTGCGGCAAAAAAGCTGGCGGAGGATTATGGTGCTAAAACCGTTCGATTAAATGTAAATGCAGCTTTCCACAGCAAAATGATACAATCCGCATCAGAAGCTTTCGGAGAAGCATTGAACGGCTTTTCTTTCCAAAAGCCGCAGATGATCTGCTATTCGGATATTACGGGAAAGCCTGTGGAGCGAATCGATGCCAATTATTTAAAAACGCAGATGATCTCCCCGGTGCAGTGGGTTACCATAATAGAAAATATGTGTGCCGATGGAGTGGACACTTTTATAGAGCTTGGATCCGGCAAGACACTGTGCGGACTAATCAAAAAAATAAACCGCAGCGTGCGGACGTTCCATATAGAGGACTGCAAAACTTTAGAGGAATTCCTTGAGAAAATGTCACTGTAGAGAGCGGCGGTTTTGACCAAATGAATAAAAGAAGTTTTATGACTTACCATTTGAAGAAGGAGAAGCATAATGGCAAATTTTAATATACGCGGGATGGGAACTTACATTCCGGAATATGTTCTTACCAACGAAGAACTTTCTAATATAGTAGATACCAATGACGAGTGGATAACCAAAAGGGTGGGGATTAAAGAACGCCGTATCTCTCAGGGAGAATCCACCTGGTATATGGGAAAATGCGCGGCTTTGCAGGCTTTGGATCATGCAAAAATGAAACCTGAGGACATCGACATGATTATTGCTACAACTGCAACACCTGATTTTTTTTATCCGTCGCTTTCCTGTCTGGTACAAAAAGAAATCAAAGCGGTAAATGCGTTTTGCTTTGACCTGACTGCCGGCTGCAGCGGTTTTATCTATGCTGCTGACGTGGCGGAGAAATATTTGAGAACCGGTGAATATAAAAATATATTGATCGTCTGTTCAGAATGTCTTTCCGCTGTGACGGACTATACGGATAGAAGCACCTGTGTTTTGTTTGGCGACGGCGCGGGAGCTTGTGTTGTTTCTTCCGTAGGAGACGGAAAAATGCTGGCATCTCATCTTGCCTCGGAAGGGGAAGGCGGTTTCAGCCTGTATGGCAAAGCGATTACAAATCACAGCCCTTTTGTGAAGCCGGAGATTGCGGAAAAATATAATGAATTTCCGGATTGCAATGATTATTTTCTAAAAATGGATGGACCTGAGGTCTATAAATTCGCCACTCGTGCGATGGTACACGCCTGCCAAAAAGTTTGTGAAAAAGCGGGAATCACGATCGATGACGTGGACTATGTTATTCCCCATCAGGCAAATGAGCGCATTATAGATTTTGCTGTAAAGAGATTAAAATTAAATCCGGAAAAAGCGGTTAAAACCATTCGGCAATATGGAAACACGTCATCAGCAAGTAATCTTCTCTGCTTTGACAGTTTGATAAAACAGGGAAAACCACAAAAAGGGGATAAAGTAATTTTCACTGCTTTTGGCGCAGGATTAACCTATGGTGCTTTTTTGCTGGAATGGTAGGAGGAGTTTTTAATGAAATGTGCAATTGTAACAGGCGCATCCCGCGGAATCGGCAAGGCGATTGCGATTGGATTGGCAAAGGATGGATTCCAAATTGTTGTCAACTATTTAAATAATGAAAGGAAGGCGCTCGAGACGGTGGCTGAATGTGAGGTTTACGGGGTGAAGGCCATCGCAGTTCAGGCAAATGTATCGGATTATGAGGCCTGCCGCCAGTTGGTTTCCAAGGCAAAAGAAACCTTCGGAAGCATTGATGTTCTGGTAAATAATGCTGGAATTACGAAGGATAATCTGCTTCTTAGAATGAAACCAGAGGATTTTACAAATGTCATTGACGCAAATCTGACCAGTGCGTTTCACATGATGTCTTTCGTTACACCGATTATGCTCAAACAGAGAAGCGGGAGAATTATCAATATTTCATCTGTTGTCGGTATTTACGGAAATAAAGGACAAATGAATTATGCCGCTTCCAAAGCTGGCTTGATTGGAATGACCAAGAGTGCTGCCAAAGAGATTGGCGTCCGTGGAATTACAGTAAATGCAGTTGCTCCCGGTTTTATCCAGACAGAAATGACGGATGTTCTCGGCGATACTTTTAAGGAGACGATCATTCAAAACACGGCGCTCAAATGCCTTGGTGAAGCAGAAGATATTGCCAATGCGGTGTCTTTTCTTGCATCGGAAAAAGCGAGATATATTACAGGCCAGGTTATCCAGGTGGACGGCGGTTTGAGTTTATAGTTATAACAAAACGGAGGATAGAATAACGTGAGTAGAGTAGTGATTACAGGGATTGGAGTCATCACTCCGGTCGGAAAAGACATCAAAACCTTTTGGAAAAATATCGTAAATGGAAAACATGGTTTTTCCAAAATCGAATCCTTTGACACAGAACGTTTTAAGGCAAAGCTGGCCGGAGAAATCAAAGATTTTCATCCGGAGGATTACATTGATAAAAAAGAAGCGAAGAGAATGGACCGCTTTTGTCAGTTTGCGATTGCGGCGACACAGGAAGCGGTTGCGGACAGCGGCATTGACTTTTCTTTCTATGATCCGTACCGTGTCGGTTGTATCATCGGTTCCGGTATTGGCGGAATTAAGACCTTTGAAACAGAGTGTGACAAGTATTTTGCGAAGGATTCCGTGCGTATCTCAGCATTTATGATCCCTTCTATGATATCGAATATGGCGTCCGGTATGATTTCGATGCGCTATCAGTTAAAAGGCTCCAGCTTTGCCGTAACCAGCGCCTGTGCATCTTCTACCCACGCAATAGGTGAGGCTTACCGGGCTATTAAACACGGTTATATGGATGCAGTGGTTGTCGGAGGTGCGGAAGCGGTTATTACACCGCTTGCTGTAGGCGGATTTCAAAATATGCAGGCACTTTCCACTTCGGAGGATCCGGATCGCTGTTCCATGCCTTTTGATAAAGAACGCAACGGATTTATCATGGGAGAAGGCGCGGGTATCCTCATTATGGAAACCTATGAAAATGCGGTGAAAAGAGGCGCTGAAATCTATGCGGAAGTAGCCGGATATGGATCCACTTCTGATGCATACCACATTACCAGTCCCGATCCGGAAGGCGAGGGAGCTGCAGCTGCCATGAGGATGGCGGTGCAAGATGCCGGTTTAAATCTCTCTGATGTAGACTATATTAATGCGCATGGAACGAGTACGCCCTTGAATGATAAATTTGAGACAGCGGCTATTAAGAAAGTATTCGGCGATTATGCTTATCAACTGAATGTTTCATCCACCAAAGGTGTTACAGGGCATTTGCTGGGTGCTGCCGGCGCGGTAGAAGGAATTGCCTGCTGCCTTGCGATTCGGGATTCGGTGATCCCTCCTACCGCGAATTATAAAGCGAGTGATCCGGAATGCGATTTAAACATTGTTCCCAACACGGCGATACAGAAAGAGGTTAATGTGGCGATTTCCAATTCGCTGGGATTTGGCGGACATAATGCTACTGTATTATTCAAAAGGGTTTAGGAGGAGCAAAGAATGGAATTTAAGCATGTATTGGAATTGATTGAAAAAATGGAAAATTCAAGCATTACAAATCTGGAACTGACAGAAAAAGAGTTTACCTTAAAGTTGGAAAAAGGTGATGTAACATCTTCTGTCAAACCGGATTCCATCTCCCAAAATAGTTCTCTTAATGCCGCAAGACAGGAAGAAAAGCAGGAAAGCGCATTAAAAGGGAATATTGTTACGGCTCCTATTGTAGGAACATTCTATCAGTCATCCTCCCCAGAGAAAGAACCATTTGTAAAAGTCGGTCAAACGATTCAGGAAGGGGATGTCGTGTGTATTATCGAGGCGATGAAACTGTTCAATGAAGTGCAGAGCGATTACAGCGGTGTTGTAAAAAAGATATTGGTTCAGGATGGAGATCTGATGGAATACGGACAGCCGATCATGATTATAGAATAGGGGGATTGGAATGCTGAACAAAGAACAAATCATGGAGATCATTCCTCATAGGGCACCGTTTCTCCTGATCGATGAAGTACTGGAAATGGAACCTGGAAAACGGGTAGTGGCGCTGAAGCATGTGACCGAGGATGAATATTATTTCAAAGGGCATTTTCCCGGAAATCCGGTGATGCCAGGGGTTTTGCAGGTAGAGTCTCTTGCGCAGGCCGGAGCGGTCTGCGCGCTTTCCCTGGAGAAGAATAAGGGGAAAACAGCCTATTTCGCCGGATTAAACAAAGCGAAATTCCGCAAAAAGGTAGTGCCGGGTATGACACTGCGGCTGGAAGTGGAAATTATCCGCAGTCTGTCTAAAATCGGAATTGGTTCTGCGGTGGCCTATGACGGTGATGGTGACGTTGTGTGCTCCTGTGAAATTACCTTTGCGATTGAATGAGGTGTGACATGTTTCAAAAAGTATTGATTGCAAACAGGGGAGAAATTGCGGTCCGGATCATTCGTGCATTGCGCGAGCTTGGTATTAAAAGCGTGGCGGTTTATTCCAAAGCGGACGAGGATGCCCTGCATGTCCAACTGGCAGATGAAGCTATCTGCATCGGTCCTCCTCAGTCGAAGGACAGCTACTTAAATATGCAGAATATATTAACGGCTTGCATTGCTTCTGGATGTCAGGCAATTCATCCCGGATTTGGTTTCCTGTCTGAAAACCCCAATTTTGTCCGTATGTGCGAGCTTTTAAAAATCAAATTCATCGGTCCGGATGCATCCATCATTGAGATGATGGGCGATAAGGCTACAGCAAAAACGACAATGAAAAATGCGGGAGTTCCGGTTGTGCCAGGCTCCGATGGAGAAGTGGACAATCTTGAATCTGCTTATGAGGTTGCGGAGGAGATAGGCTATCCCGTCATGATCAAAGCGTCAGCCGGCGGCGGGGGAAAAGGAATCCGTCTGGTACGCGCGAAGGAAGAATTGGAAAACAGTTTCTTTTCCGCAAAAACGGAGGCAAAGGCTGCCTTTGGAAACGACGGAATGTATATTGAAAAATTCATCGAAGAACCGAAGCACATTGAAATTCAGATACTCGCTGATGAACACGGAAATATTGTTCATCTCGGTGAAAGAGACTGTTCCATTCAGCGGAGAAATCAGAAGATTATCGAGGAGGCTCCCGCTGAATTCCTAGGGGAAGAAATCCGCGGAAAAATGGGAGAGGCAGCCAAAAATGCAGCAAGAGCAGTCGGATACAAAAATGCGGGCACCATTGAATTTCTGGTTGATAAATATAAAAATTTTTACTTTATGGAAATGAATACCCGGGTGCAGGTGGAGCATCCGATCACTGAGATGATTACCGGCGTGGATATTGTGAAAGAACAGGTACGCATTGCACAGGGAGAAAAGCTGTCCTTTTCACAGGAAGACATTATTCTGAACGGGCATTCCATCGAATGTCGGATTTGCGCGGAAAATCCAAAAGAAAATTTTCGTCCCTGTCCTGGAGAGATTACTGGTCTTCATATTCCAGGAGGTCCCGGTGTTCGAGTGGATAGTGCGGTGTATCAGGGATATCGGATCCCACCATACTATGATTCTATGATAGCAAAGATTATTGTACATGCAGATAACCGGAAAGAAGCGATTGTTAAAATGCGTTCCGCTCTTGCGGAAATGATTATTGCGGATATTGAAACGAATGAGGACTATCTTTTGTCAATCCTGAAGGACAAGGATTATGTAGAGGGAAATTTCAATGTTTCTTTTCTGACGGAAAAGAAATTTTAGGTGGTGCTGAATGAATATGCTGAAAGATTTATTAAAAAACGTAAAAGATAAATTTTATGATGACGGGCAGGAAATCAAAATTTCAGAATTGAAATCCCAGGTGGACATTCCGGATGACCTTTGGCTGAAATGCCCGAAATGCAATGCGACTCTGGTTCGAGATGATGTGGAAAAGGAAAATATGGTCTGCACGAAGTGCGGTTATCATTTTCGAATCAGTGCAAAAGAACGGATTGATATGATTGCAGACACAAACACGTTTATAGAATATGATAAGGAGATGCATTCAGTCAATCCCATCGGCTTTGATGGATATGAGCAAAAGCTGCGCAAACAGAAAAGTATCAGCGGCTTGAATGAGGCGGTGGTAACTGGTGAATGTACGATTAATAGCTACCCCTGCGCCATTGGAGCAATGGATTCCAAATTTCTGATGGGCTCTATGGGAAGTGTTGTGGGAGAAAAGATTGCACGGCTCTTTGAGCGGGCGATTGAGAAGCGGCTTCCGGTCATTATTTTTACAGCCTCAGGCGGTGCGAGAATGCAGGAAGGTATTATTTCACTGATGCAGATGGCCAAGACAAGCGCAGCAGTCAAAAAACATTCGGAAGCAGGACTTTTATATATCGCTGTCCCGACCGATCCTACGACAGGCGGCGTGACTGCCAGCTTTGCTTCGCTTGGAGATATTATTATTTCTGAACCGAAAACGCTGATTGGTTTTGCGGGCAGAAGAGTCATTGAAGGCACGATCAAGCAAAAACTTCCGGAGGAATTTCAAAGTGCGGAATTTTTGCTGGAGCATGGCTTTGTTGATATGATTGTTCACCGGAAAGCAATGAAGAACGTACTGGCCAAATTGCTGCGGTATCACAGCGAAAAGGAGGTCTAGGAAATGGCAAATCAAAAGTCAGCATACGAAAGATTGCAGCTCATTCGCCATAAGGAACGGCCGAATTTAAAGGACTATGTTCCGTTGATATTTGACGAATTTTATGAAATGCATGGTGACCGCCTATATGGCGATGACAGGGCAATTTTGGGCGGGATCGGTGTGTTTGAAGGACAGACTGTGACTGTTATCGGTCATTTAAAAGGAAAAAATATCAATGAAAATAAAAAAACAAATTTTGGTATGCCCCACCCGGAGGGATATCGAAAAGCGCTTCGTTTGATGAAGCAGGCAGAAAAATTTCATCGTCCTGTTATCTGCTTTATTGATACGTCAGGGGCTTTTTGCGGCATCGAAGCGGAACAGCGCGGTCAGGGAGAAGCAATCGCAAAAAATTTGCTGGAAATGTCTGATCTGAAAGTACCTGTTGTTAGTATTGTGATGGGGGAAGGAGGCTCTGGCGGTGCACTTGCGTTAGGTGTTTGTGATGAATTTGCGATGCTTTCCAATGCAATTTGTTCTGTCATTTCACCTCGCGGCTTTGCATCAATTCTATGGAAAGATCCTACCCGTGAAGAGGAAGCGGCAAATATGATGCGTATCACTGCGCAAGATTTATATAAACTTGGCGTGTGTGATGCAATTATTGAGGAGGCGGACGGCGCTGCCCACAAAAATGTGGAGGGAACCGCCGAAAATATCAAACGTTATCTGGAGGATACGCTTGCCAAGCTGGAAACGAAAAGCATAGACGATTTGCTGAGAGAACGATATGAAAAATACCGTGCCATCGGTATGTTTGAAGAAATGTAGGTGACGGGAAATGTTTGAAAAGATTCAAAGGGTTCTTGCAGAGCATTTTCATGTTTCAAAAGACAACATTTCCAGGACAACAAAACTGCAGGAGGATTTAGGAGCAGATTCTCTGGACTATGCAGATTTGATGATGGCTTTTGAAGATGCTTTTCATATCGATATCAAGGACGAAGAATTTGAACCGGTTAAAACGGTAAAAGATATAGAGAATTATTTGATAAAAAATAAGGGCTAGTTTTTACTAACCCTTATTTTTTTGAATCTTTGAAAGAGATAAGGACAGATAAATGTGATAGCAAAACCGGTCAGAAAATACCGTATTAGATTCAGCCAGAAGAAATCACCAATTAATTTGAGGCCAAATTGGATAAACACCAATATCAAAATACCGCTTGTCACCTTCCGGATCTGTTCTGAAAGTTTTGCTTTCACTTGAAAATCAAGAAATTTTTGTTCCAGCGAAAAACCCAATAAAAAGCCTAAGAACAGAGGAGACACTTTTAAAATGTCAGGATCGTCCGTAAGCGCAATACCAAGGAGACCTGGTATGAGAAACAGATACAGCATCCAGTATTTTTTGTTACTAAGTATTTTTTTCATCAGCAATTGTACTGCAATGATAAGAAAAATACCAATTAAAATTCCGCAGAAAACATCCAGCGGAGTGTGTACACCTAGATAAATTCGGGAAAACCCAATTAACAGTGTCATAACAATTCCGAAAATCAGAAGAATACGCGAAGGGAATTGCAGCCATAGGGAAGTGAAAAAGGATGCTGTCATTTGTGAGTGACCGCTTGGAAAAGAATAACCATAACTGGTGTTCAAATCCTTTCGAATTATGTCGCTGTAAGAAAAAGGGCGCGATTCTTTCCATATGTGCTTCAAATCAATGTTGATGAAAATGCTGAAAACCAAAGAACACACCAGCAAAAGCCCTTTTTCTTTACTGACACACCAGTATAGGATTACAACGCAAAAAACAAACAGCATTTCATTTGCCAGGTTTGTGATTAACAGAAAAAATTGATCCAGAGCAGGAGTCGAAAAACTTTGAATCCACTGCATAAAAGCGATCAATTTAAAACACCTCCTAACCCTTGAATACAAAGAATACAGCGCCTACCATGCACAGAAAGGCAAACACATAATTCCAGGTAAACCTTTCTTTTAAATAGAAGATGGTAAACAGAGAAAACACAATCAATGTGATAACTTCCTGAAGAATTTTAAGCTGTGCGGTGGTGAAATAGTTTGAACCGATGCGGTTTGCCGGAACCTGAAAAATATATTCAAAAAAGGCAATTCCCCAACTGCACAGTATCACAATCAAGAGGGAAGCAGATTTAAATTTCAGATGCCCATACCAGGCAAACGTCATAAAAATATTTGAGATGAAAAGCAGAAGTATCGTCCAGTACATTTTAAAACAGCACTCTTTCTTTTTTCGTTTATTTAAAGTAAGTATATCATATAATTTCTTTTAACACAAATAAAAAGACCACTAAAAAGCGGCCTTTCCATAAAGGAGTAAGCTTAAAATGAACTCAGTGGGGATTTCGAATTCATTTTATACAGCAATAAAGGGGTTTTTATCGCTATATAAGACATTATAGCTGTTTACAATTAGTTTGTCAATTAAATTTATTAAGATTTTCAGAAAATGTACAATATTAGTGAGGTTGGGACGCTTTTATGGCGATTTTTGATTTGTAAAAGTGTTTTCTATTATGCAGTGATTTTTCATAAAATATCGATATTTGATTGCTTTTTTTAAAAAGAAATGGGATAATAAAGAAAATAGATAATTGTGCAAGTAGTTATTTATAGCTTTGGTGCTGAAAGGAAGAATAAGATGGCAATCTACGAAAAACAGAATTATGGTTTTTTAACAGAGCGTCTCTATAACGTATCACTAAACCTTTTTTCCGTTGGAAAAAACACCTATAAAAAGCCTTGGCATTGGGAATCTAAGCCGGTTGAATACTATACACTGCACTATGTGCTGGAAGGTACAGGCAGTTATTCTGTACTTGGAAACGAGTTCCATACAAAAGCCGGTGATGCAGTTCTTATCTATCCGAATTCATTGGCAACAATTGATACTTTTACGATCCCTTATATATTTCACTGGGTTAATTTTAATGGTGCGGTATTAAAAGATCTATTAAAAAATACGGATTTCACAAAAGAAAGCCCTATTATGCATCTGCCAGACTGCTTGGTTCCGTATATCGAGAAAATGACAGAAAAACAAGGGCTATATCCTTATCAGCAATCCCATATGATTGGTTGCCTTTATCTTTTATTTTCAGAGATAATAGAGCGTTCTTCGGGTTCCGGAAAGGATGAAGATTATAAAAAGCTGTATGTACACAAAGCCTTTGACTATATTTCTGAAAACTATTATTTCAATATTTCGGTGACGGATATTGCAGGCCATGTGGGTTTGAGCAGAAGCCATTTATACCGTTTGTTCATGGAAGAGTTGAATATGTCGCCGCTTCAGTATCTGACACAGTACCGGTTGGAAAAAAGTTTGGTTATGTTAAAAGAAACCGATCTGTCTGTTTCAGATATTGCTTTGCGAGCAGGTTTTGAAAGTGCATACTATTTTTCCAGAGTATTTTCAAAATATATGGGCCAAGCCCCTTCTGTTTTTCGAAAACAGAAGGACTTTCATTTAAACCATGTGGAAATTACAGAATAAAATATTTCTTTCTTTGTTAAATGGCAATGAAAGCATCTTATTAAAAAGTATGAAAAAACAGGTTGTGCCGTATCAAATGTAGCACAACCTGTTCTGCTTTATTTAAGAATAAGAAAAACGCTTTTACGGATCAAAAGCGAACATTGCTCTTAAGTATTTAGGAAGTTGAACACAATAATGAATTTATACAAGTAAATTTTCTGCGCGTAAGGGTGCAACACGTCTGACGTCTTGCAAGACTAACAATCCGAAAAGGCGGGAATTTAATAAGTGCAGGGGTATGTGGCGGTCCACTCTCTATCATCTAAACCGGACGGATTTTTCCCCTTTGCTATTTCTCTATAACACTGACTGCCATTTTAACGAAGTATTCTCGGAAAAAAGGAAGCTTTGCAACTGGTTTCAAGAATCCCCTCAAAGGTACTTCCTTATAATATACAGGAGTGAGCTGTAATTTGTTCAATATTTTTTTATATCGTTTCAAAGTCATTTTATTGATATAAGAAAAGTATTCTCTGCCTTTTTGATCCTTTGAAATACGGAAAGAAATGCGCTCTTCACCGTCGGGCAGATCCTTAACAAGCTCTTTATAAGCTTTGATTAAGGTTTTATCACTGAAAAACAGATGAACCCATGGGATAAAAATCACATCGCTTAAATGCGCTCCGAAGGGATGATTGTAGGGAGGAAAATTGATAAAAACTTTTCCGCCTTTTTTTAAAACGCGCATCACTTCTCTTAAAACTGCTTCCGGCTGAGCCACATGTTCCATCGCATCATTCATGATAATTGTATCAAAGCTGTGGGATGGGAAAGGAAGCTTTGAAGCGTCAGCTATAAAGAATTGAAATTTGTTTTGAAGATTTAATTTTTTTGCAAGCTCCATAGAATCTTGTTCATATTTGGGTACAATATCAACACCGGTTACTTTTTTTGCACCGCAGGATGCATAGTAAAGAGATTTTCCACCGGCTCCGCAGCCGATGTCCAGGATTTCTTTGTCGCGAAACATTTCATCCTTTGAGAGATAATCCAGATAAAATTTTATCGTATCCTCTCCCTTTTCATATTGCCACATAGAATAGGTTTTTATGCCGTCATTGTTTAAGTTAAAGGGATGAACAACAGGTTTAAAGCATTTATTCCAACGTTTTAACAAATTTACCATAGGTTTTTCACTCCAACATTTGCAATTTGATTTTATAGTATACCATGGTCACAAGCCACATATTGGAAAGTGGCATGATACAATTGTTCTCCGAAACACAGAAATCTCTGATTTCGTTTTGTTTCGTGAGGTTATTATACCATAAAAAAGAAGCAAATGGTAAAAAATTTGAAAGAAAATCAAAAAAAATTTATCATTTCTACAAAAATGATAGGACCGATGGTGAAACACAAAAAAATGTTTGAAAAATATGGCCTGAAATGTTATGATATTGTAGTAGATATAAAACAGGGGGAAAAGGAGACATATGGATTATAAAAACGTTGATGTAAAGGATATATTCGCCACTCATGTTTTTGACGACAGGGTTATGAAGGAAAGGCTGCCGAAAAATATTTATTCTTCTTTAAAGAAAACAATACTTTTGGGCAAACCTTTGGAACCAGAGGTGGCAAATGTGGTTGCCAACGCTATGAAAAATTGGGCGGTGGAAAAAGGAGCAACCCATTATACCCATTGGTTTCAGCCTTTAAATGGTGTAACGGCCGAGAAACACGACGCTTTTTTGATGCCAACGGCTGACGGCGGCGTGATAGATGAACTTTCAGGCAAAAAACTGGTAAAAGGTGAATCGGATGCGTCTTCCTTTCCATCTGGAGGAGTGCGCGCAACCTTTGAAGCAAGAGGTTATACTGTTTGGGATTGTACCTCTCCTGCGTTTTTAAAAGAAGATAAGGCAGGTCTCACCCTCTGCATTCCAACTGCTTTTTATTCCTATACAGGGGTTGCTCTTGACAAAAAAACGCCGTTGCTTCGTTCTATGGAAGCGGTTTCTTCTCAAGCGCTGCGGGTTTTGCGCGCATTGGGAAACACCTCGTCGAAAAAGGTTCTCACCTGTGTTGGTGCAGAACAGGAATATTTCTTGATTGATAAGGCATGCTATGCAAAGCGCAAGGATTTGATCTTTACAGGGAGAACTCTTTTTGGTTCTATGCCTCCAAAGGGCCAGGAGATGGAAGATCATTATTACGGCGCTTTAAAAGAGCGGGTTGCAATGTTTATGAAGGAACTGGATGTGGAACTCTGGAAAGTGGGGGTGACCGCAAAAACAAAGCACAATGAAGTTGCGCCTGCCCAGCATGAACTCGCGCCGATTTATGCTTCCAATAATATTGCCGCAGATCATAACCAACTGATTATGGAAACCTTGAAAAAAGTGGCGAGCCACCATGATTTTGTAGCGTTGCTTCACGAAAAACCTTTTCAGGGAATCAATGGATCCGGCAAACATAATAATTGGTCCTTGGAGACGGATGACGGCTTCTGTTTGTTTGATCCGGGAGATACTCCACAACATAATGCGCAGTTTCTGGTATTTTTGAGTGCTGTGATCAAGGCGGTGGATGAATATGCTGATTTGGTTCGGGCATCGGCGGCAAATGCCGGAAATGATTGCCGTTTAGGCGGACATGAGGCTCCTCCCAGCATTATTTCAATTTACCTTGGAGAAGAGCTGGCAGAAATATTGCGTCGAATTGAGGAAAAAGATCCGGAGGATTCCAAAGCAGGAAATTCTGGAGTGATCGAAATAGGCGTATCTACCTTGCCCAAAATTCCTGTAGATTCCACGGATAGAAATCGCACTTCACCTTTTGCGTTTACAGGAAATAAGTTCGAATTCCGTATGGTTGGTTCCAGCGCGTCTATATCCGGTCCTAATATCATACTGAACACTATTGTGGCGGAAGCGTTAAGTCAGATTGCAGACCGTCTGGAAAAGGCGGAAAACGTTCAAAAAGAAGTCAACCGTGTGGTTCGTGACATTGTGAAAAATCATAAACAGATTATTTTTGACGGCAACGGTTATTCCGGCGATTGGGTGAAAGAGGCAGAAAGCAGAGGACTTCCCAATATCACAAATACGGTTGACGCATTGATGGCTTACAAAGTGGAAAAAAATATCCGGGTTCTGGAGCGGTTTGGCGTTATGAGCCGTGTGGAGTCTGATGCCCGTTATGAAATATATACAGACATTTATATCAAGCAAATTAATATCGAAGCTCTCACCATGATCGAAATTGCAAGAAGAGAGATTTTACCTGCTGTTATGCGTTTTGCAAAAGAGATCGCTGTATCATTAAATGAGATGAAAAGCACCGGGCTTGATTTAAATATGGAAGAACAGGAGAAACTATTAAAGAAAGCAAATAGCTTGATGAATCTGTTCAGCAGCCAGATTGAGGTTCTGGAGAAGGAAACCGAATTTGCAAAGAACGTTGTCAGCGGTACCTATGAAACGGCATGCGCATACCGTGACAAGGTAGCGACTGCTATGGAGGCTTTGCGGAAAACAGGTGATGAACTGGAGAAGATTGTATCAAAGGATATCTGGCCGTTGCCGACTTATTCAGATATGCTGTTTTATATTGATTAAAAGGAGTGAGCTGTGTGGAAAAGAAGAATTTAGATCAGTTTATTGCGGAGAGCGGAAATGTAAATGTGGCACAAAATGTAATCGCAGCTATGGTAGAAAAGGCGACTCTTGAAGTACCTGGCGTTCATTCTATGACGCTGGAAAGATCCGTAGGCTTTCTAAATAAGAGTGCAAAGAAGGTAAGCGGTGTCAAGGTTATGTTTGAAGGAAAAACCGAGCTTTCCTTGGAGATCAGTGTTGTTTTGGATTATGGAAGCAATGTCATTTCCGTTTCTACAGCGGTTCAGGAAAAAGTAAAAGATGCAATTGAAAATATGATCGGTATCAAAGTAAAAAATATTGACGTTCTTGTCGAGGAAATATATGTCGAGGAAACTGAATAAACCCTTTTTTAGGGTTTATTTTTTTCGTAAAATGCTGTATAATATACAGAGTGAATTAGGAAGCGGAGGATCATTATGGGCAGAAGAAAATTAAGGGAATATGCCTTCTATATTATTTTTAGCCTGCCGTTTACCAAGTATACGGCGAAAGAAGCGCTTAACAATATCAACTCAGTGATTGATAAGGACGAGCTGGAACCGGAGAATCTTAAGTACATTGAACAGACTGTTTTGGGTGTGGAAGAAAATTTGGAAAAAATCGACTCAATCATTGAAACTTATTCGAAAGGTTATCGTCTGGAGCGGATATCGCGTGCTGCGCTTGCTGCAATGCGTCTCTCAATCTATGAAATCCTTTTTCAGAAGGATGTGCCTGAAAATGTTTCAATCAATGAAGCGGTTGAAATTATAAAACAATTTGATTCAGAGGAGTCGAAGAAATTTTCCAATGGGATCTTAGGTTCTTTTGTCCGGGGAAGAGAAGGATAATGGCACTTCATCTGGGAATCGACACAAGTGCCTATACCACATCGATAGCGCTTTATAATGATGAGAAGAATACATATGTGCAGGAAAGAAAAGTATTAGCGGTAAAATCAGGCGACCGCGGTCTTCGGCAGAGTGAAGCGGTTTTTCAACACAATAAAAATCTGCCTGAACTTTTGGAGTCTTTCCGTGGAAACCTTCAAACGATTTCTTCCGTCAATGTAAGCGCTTGGCCAAGAAGGCTAGAAGGCTCTTATATGCCGGTTTTCACTGTCGGAACGGGCTACGGGAAGGCAATTGCCGCATCTCTTAATATCCCTTTTCAAACATTTTCCCATCAAGAAGGTCATGTGATGGCCGCTTTATACGGAACGGAAGAAGTTTCAGTTCCTTTTCTGGCCCTTCATCTTTCTGGTGGAACGACGGAATTACTAAAGGTTCACAGACAATGCGGCGGAATGCATATTGAAAAGATCGGCGGGACATTGGACTTGAATTTTGGACAGCTTATTGACCGGATTGGTGTTTCCTTGGGGTATCCGTTTCCTTGCGGAAAACATATGGATAACGCAGGAGAAATCTCTGCAGATTGTAAAAAAATTCGTGTAAAAATGTCAGAGGATCTCCAATTTAATATATCAGGCTTGGAGAATAAAATTTCGGCTTTGCCCCCGGGACAACAGGTGTCGGTTCTGTTTCGGACAATTGGTGAACTCACAAAAGATTGGGTGAATGCAGCGCAAAGAAAATATGGAATAAGGCAGGTTGTCATTTCTGGCGGTGTGGCTGCAAATTCTATCATTCGGAAGCTTCTGGAAGAAGAGCACATTCACTTCGCGTCTCTGGAATTATCCTCTGACAACGCTGTAGGTCTCAGTATGCTGGGAGCTCAAATAGAAAGGCGGCAATCATGCAGATCATAACAGTATCACAATTGAATAAATACATTAAAACGCTGCTGGACTATGATGAACTTTTAAATAATGTATATATAAAGGGGGAGCTTTCCAACTTTAAACTGCATTATGCTTCTGGGCATTGCTATATGACGTTGAAAGATGAGGGCGGTGTTGTAAAAGCGGTTATGTTCCGAAGCGCTGCCTCCAAATTAAAATTTGCACCGGAAAACGGCATGAAGGTGATCGTCAATGCACGGGTATCTGTCTATGAAAGGGACGGTGTTTATCAGCTCTATATCAACGAGATGCAGCCAGACGGTATAGGTGCTCTTCATATCCGATACAATCAATTGAAGGATCAATTGGACAAGGAGGGGCTGTTTGACAAACGGTTAAAAAAAGGGATCCCGAAATATCCTGAAAAAATCGGCATTATAACTTCCCCGACAGGTGCGGCGATTCGGGATATTCTGAATGTTATTTCCCGCCGCTATCCCATATGCCAAGTTTACATTTTTCCCGCTCAGGTACAGGGCGAAGAAGCAAAATATACGATTGTGGAAGGGCTTTTGTACTTTAATAAAGTACAGAAAGTGGATACAATTATAGCGGGCAGAGGCGGAGGTTCTATCGAGGATTTATGGTGTTTCAATGAGGAGATGGTGGCAAGGGCGATTTTTGATTCTGAAATTCCGGTGATCTCTGCAGTAGGGCATGAGACAGATTTTACGATTGCAGATTTCACTGCGGACTTGAGGGCTCCCACGCCGTCTGCGGCGGCAGAGCTTGCGGTTCCTGATATCACAGAGCTAATTCAATATGTTTCAATCTCCCACGTGAGATTGATGAACGCTTTGAAAAGTTCTGTCGATGTGAAAAAGGCGAAGCTGAAGCATGCCGCAGAAAATCGTTTTTTGAGTCATCCAATGCTGTTAATAGAAGATAAAATACAACGTCTCAGCGATTATTCTCTGAAAATGAGTTTATATTTTGAGAAAACACTGAAAGAAAAACAGCAAAATTTTATTCGTAATGTTTCGAAACTGGATTCTCTCAGCCCTTTGCAGGTTTTAAAGAGAGGGTACTCTTTTGTGGAAAAAGAAGATGGACAGGTCATTGATAGTATTGCCAAAGTACATGAAAAGGACATTCTACATCTGTCCTTTCATGACGGAAAAGCAAAATGTGTCGTTCATGATATTGAGAAATGAGGGAGAGAATATGTCTGTAAAAAAAGTCACCTTTGAGGAAGGAATGGAGGAATTGGAATCCATTGTAGCTAAACTGGAACGGGGAGAGGCTGCCCTGGATGAATCCATCACTTTGTTTGAGCGCGGAGTTGCTTTGACAAAAGAAATGCAAAAAATGCTGGAAACGGCTGAAAAAAAAGTGAAGCTGTTGGTGAAAGACGGAGATGCGATAGAAGAGACAGATTTTCCGGAAGGATCCGGAGTATAAGAACGGAGTTTTATTATGGATATGCAAACATTTCAATCGGAATGGCAGACGAAACGGGCTAAAATTGATCGATATCTTCAAAGCGATCTGAAAAGAGAAGAATGCTATTACAGCACAGTTTACAAGGCTATGAATTACAGTGTACAAAGCGGCGGAAAACGCATTCGCCCGGTTCTTCTGATGGCATGTTATGAGCTGTTTTCCGATAATACGGAAGAAACCTTGCCTTTTTGTGCGGCGATGGAGTATATTCATACCTACTCCCTGATTCATGATGATCTGCCCTGTATGGATGATGATGAACTCAGGAGAGGAAATCCTACCTGTCATGTGAAATTTGGCGAAGCAATGGCTGTTTTGGCAGGGGATGCATTGCTTAACAGAGCTTATGAGAAAATTTTTTCTTCCTCTCATCCGAGAGCGATGAAAGCGGGAGAAATCATTTCTTTCTATGCTGGCAGCGAAGGCATGATCGGCGGTCAAGTTATCGATATGGAAAGTGAAGGAAAGGAAATTTCCGCTGAGAAATTGGAAAAATTGCAGGAATTGAAAACCAGCGCATTGCTTTCTGCATCCTGCGGAGCCGGTGCTGTACTCGGCGGGGCAGATGAAAAAGAGACAGCACATCTGAGAGAGTTTGGTAAACTGCTGGGTCTTGCTTTCCAGATACAAGATGATATTTTGGATGTAACATCCACAAGCAGTGAACTGGGAAAACCGGTTGGCAGCGATGAGAAAAATCATAAAACTACTTACGTTTCTCTGTTTGGATTAGAAAAATGTCAAAATTTGAATCAGCAGCTGACGGAGCAAGCTATAAAAAGCCTGGATCTTTTTAAAGAGAGAGCGGATTTTTTAAAGGAACTAGCCTTATGGCTGTTAAACAGGAAAAAATAACGGGTGATTTTATCCCGGGTGAGGATAATAAATGAAGTATATCATTGAATTTTTTTCAAATTCTATATTGATGGCGGTACTTTTGAGTTGGTTCACTGCCCAGGCATTAAAGGTTGTTTTTGTTTTGATAACGAACCGTAAGTTTGATTTGCAGAGATTTGTAGGCTCAGGCGGCATGCCAAGTTCACATTCTTCGTTGGTTATGACTTTGGTTGTTATGGTTGCCAGAGCAGATGGAATCTCATCCACGACGTTTGCCCTCGCTTTGGCATTTGCGGTTATTGTTATGTATGATGCAATGGGAGTCCGCAGAGCAGCCGGAGAGCAGGCGAAAACCATAAATATGATTGTAGAAGAATGGCTTCCTGATTCTGATATGCTGATGGAAGACCGTTTAAAGGAACTGATTGGGCATACACCTTTGCAGGTATTGATGGGGGCAATTTTGGGTATTGCAATCGGTCTTGTCTTTCCTTTATAGCTGTTGAAAAAACTTGCAATTTTCAGTGCAGAGAGGCCATTTGTTAAAAAATAGGAAGTGCAGGCGGTTGCTTTTCATTAGACAATATGGTATAATAAAATCAAATTGAAAAGATAGAAATCTTTTCAATTGCTTGCAAAGCAAGCTTTTTGTATTTATAAAATGCAAAAATGATTTTGATTACACCGAAAATACTGCTGTGTTGTCAAACATGACAACGGCGCGAACGTTTTCGCGCACTCAAAACTTCGTTTTGACGGCAGATTTATGGTATAATAAATTGTAAATTAGACGGTGCAGTATTCTAGTCGGCTGATTCGATTTCGAAGGCGGGCCTAAAAATCCGCTGTCGGGCATATCGATGAAGTTCCTGGTGTCCGCTTTGGACGCCCAGTCTGGGGTGGATGCTGGGAGTTAAGGTTGCGGGGCGTTTCGCAATGGCATGTGAAGTTCGTACCTGCTTCCGTGGAGACTTAAGCTTGTGGCCTTTCTCTTCTGTGCCTTTGGGCGCAAGGAGGAGGCTACGACTTAGGATAAGAACCTACTATGCGGTGTTTCTGCTGTGAGTAGAGTAGCCTGCCTTGAAGTGGATATGGGGGACGTGAGATCAGATTTCTGCCTAGAGGCCTATAGGCAGAGGTTATCGCTCATTGAAACCATGTTTGCAAAAGAGGCTAAGATTCGATGAAAGTCGTTGAGGAAATCTTCTAGACTGTTTTATAAGTAATTTGTGGATTGCAGTGTGGACTAAGTGGTGATCAAGTTTTGCATCAGGCGACTATGCAAAAAAGGGTTTAATGGGGAACCACCGCTACGGCAACGGGCGGCACTCTTTTAGGAAATCTTACTTGACCTAAGCCACAAACTTTACACAAATTATCACCGTCTACTTTTTATTATCTGATTCAATAAGGGGCATTCCCTATCATTCATTCAATCAGCAGGAGATAGAACTCCTGCTGAAAAAGAAAGCGATTCACCGCCGCACACAGAAGCGGAGAGCCAGAAAAGATATTATTTCATTATAAATTTGAAGAGGTGGGACTGGTTGGATAAAACCGATGGCAGTACGTGCAAAAAGAAAAAAAAGAAAAAAAGTAATGCGTCATGGATTGCTTTAGTGGTTACCATGACTTTTGTCATATCTATCACAATGTCCTTTGTCACGAATAGTTTGACCGAGAATTTAAATATTGTATTTGCCGGACTGATTTTGTTGTCTATTATCGCAGTCGGAATTGTTTTTGACATCATTGGGATTGCGGTTACAGCGGCAGATGAAACACCGTTTCACGCCTTGGCTTCCAAAAAGAAAAAAGGAGCGAAAGCTGCAATTCGGTTAATTCGTAACGCAGAGAAGGTATCGAGTTTCTGCAATGACGTTGTGGGGGATATCGCCGGAATTATAAGCGGCTCTACCTCAGCGGTGATCGTTATATATATTGTGAATGCATTTCATACAAAATCCGATATTGTTCCGGGCATGATCGTCACCGCACTGGTTGCGGCTTTGACAGTCGGCGGCAAGGCAATGGGAAAATCTCTTGCCATAAAAAAATCTTATTATATTGTTCATTTTGCAGCAAATGTTTTAAGCTTGTTCGGCTTTGGGAAAAAGTAAGATAAGGAAACTGTTTAAAAAAATGAAATTATTAGATCTTATAAACCAGCCAAATGATATAAAGAAAATAAGCGATGAGCAGCTTCCTGCCCTTTGTGAAGAGATAAGGGAGTTTCTGATTCAATCCGTATCGGAAACCGGAGGACATCTTGCCTCCAATTTGGGGGTGGTGGAACTGACCATCGCTTTACATAAATCCTTTCAGCTTCCACAGGATAAAATTATTTTTGATGTGGGACATCAAAGTTATGTTCATAAAATTTTGACGGGGCGTAAAGAGCAATTTTCTACTCTTCGCCAATATAAAGGACTTTCCGGTTTTCCAAAAACCTATGAAAGTGAATATGATACCTTAAATACAGGACACAGTTCTAATTCTATTTCGGTTGCGCTCGGAATCCGCCGCGCCTTTGATTTGACAGGAAATAAAAGTAAAGTTGTTGCTCTGATCGGGGATGGCGCTTTGAGCGGCGGAATGGCCTATGAGGCGTTGAACGATGCGGGACAAGGCAGAGACAATGTCATAGTTGTGCTCAATGACAATCAGATGTCAATCTCCAAAAATACTACCGGAATTTCAAACTATCTGAGTAAAATTCGTACAACGATCCGCTATCTGGATGCAAAAAATTCCATTGAGAATATGTTTAAAAATACACCGAAATTGAAAAAACTGATTCATAATACAAAGAATGTATTGAAACATGTTTTGGTGTCAGGGGCAATATTTGAAGAACTGGGTTTTTCCTATTACGGCCCTTATGACGGACATAATATCAGTGAACTGTGCGATGTCTTTCAAGCAGTAAAACATATTGAACATCCGGTTTTGATTCATGTAATCACCAAAAAAGGCAAGGGATATCTGCCGGCGGAAATTGCACCGGAAAAATATCACGGAGTGCCTGCTTTTGATTCCAGCTGCGGTATTGCAAAGACGAAGAAGAAAAATTATTCCTCTGTTTTTGGGGAAAAACTTTGTGCACTTGCCCAGCAGAATTCGCGTATCACAGCCATCACTGCCTCTATGCCTGACGGCACCGGATTAAGTGCGTTTGCCGGCCTATATCCGGAACGTTTTTATGATGTAGGAATTGCGGAGGAGCATGCAGTATCCTTGGCTACCGGTCTTGCATTGGGAGGATGCATTCCTGTTTTTGCAGTATACTCTTCCTTTCTGCAGAGAGGTTATGATCAGGTTTTAACGGATGTAGCCTTGATGAATACACATGTAGTCTTTTGTGTCGATCGGGCGGGATTGGTCGGAGAAGACGGAGAGACACATCAGGGAATTTTTGATTTGTCTTATCTTAGCCATATTCCGAATTTAACCATTTTATCTCCTGCCAGTTTTCAGGAATTGGAAATGATGTTGGAATATGCGGTGCAGTATATGAACTCGCCGACGGCTATCCGCTATCCAAGAGGCGGAGAAGGAGCGGTTCTGCCCAAATGTCCTCCAATAGAAACCGGAAAAAGCGTCGTGCTCCTGGACGGGGAGGACGCGGTTATTGTAGCGGAAGGTAGGATGGTTTCCGTAGCATTGGAAACCGCATACCGTCTTCGTCAGGAAAATATTTATTCGGCTGTAATTAATGTTCGTTCCATTAAACCTTTGGATGTTGATTTGATGCAAATGTATGCCCGGAGCACAGGCAGAATGGTCGTGATTGAGGAAAATGTAAAAAGCGGTGGATTGGGGCAGTCTGTTTTAGATTGTATAAAGGATATTCCCAATACAAAACTGCTTCTTAAATGTATTCCAGATGCGTTTATTGAACACGGATGTGTCTCGGAGCTTCATAAGGTTTGCGGATTGGACAGCGAATCTGTATTTTCAGAAATGAAAGAGGTGCTTTTTGCTTGAAAACAGAAAAAGCCAGGATTGATGTGCTGATGGTTGAAAAAGGACTGGCGGAAAGCCGTGAAAAAGCCAAAAGCATTCTGATGTCCGGAAATGTATATATCGGTGAAGTAAAATTTGACAAGCCTGGCATGGCGGTTCCTGTGGATTCTGAGATAACGGTGAGACAGCGGGATCCATATGTCAGCCGCGGCGGACATAAACTGGAAAAGGCAATGCAGTGTTTTTCCCTGAATTTAAATGAGAAAATATGTATGGATGTAGGAGCTTCTACAGGCGGATTTACGGACTGCATGCTTCAAAATGGCGCGGCAAAAGTTTATGCCGTTGATGTGGGATATGGTCAGTTGGCGTGGAAGCTGCGCACAGATGACCGTGTTGTCAATTTAGAACGGACAAACATCCGCTATCTGGATCCCGCTTTGATTATTGATGAATTGGATTTTGTCTCTATTGATGTGGCATTTATCTCATTAAAATTGGTACTGCCGGTTTTAAAAGAACTCCTGAACGATGGAAAAGAGATTGTGGCATTAATCAAACCACAATTTGAAGCGGGAAGAGAAAAGGTCGGTAAAAAAGGTGTCGTACGAGACTTATCCGTTCACAAGGAAGTGTGCCATATGATAGCGGACTTTGCAGTGGAAGCGGGTTTTTCCGTCACCGGTTTTGATTTTTCTCCTATTAAAGGACCGGAAGGCAATATAGAATATCTGATACATCTTGTAAAAGGGGAAGGCCAAGAAATGTATGATCTTTCCGCAATGGACAGCGTTGTCGAGAAATCTCATACGGAATTATAGGACGGATAGCAGAATGGAAATTAAAAAGGTTGGAATTATTCTAAAAAGCGAAAGCCAGATTGACATTTTGGACAATCTGATTGAAATGCTTCATAATCACAATAAAGAAATCTATTTTAGCTGTGAGCTGCCAAAGAAACCGTTTGCTAACATGGTATCGGCTGAAAAATTTTATCAGATTGTGGATTTAATCATTGTGCTCGGAGGGGATGGAACTCTTTTAAAAATCGCACAGGATGCAGCAATTCACGGCATTCCGATCTTAGGAATTAACTTCGGCCATCTGGGATTTTTATCGGAACTGGAAAAGGAAGATTTAAAAATATTAGAGCGTATGCTTCATGGTCGGTATCAAATTGAAGAGCGCATGATGTTAAAATGCACCATCTTATCTGACGGGGAATCAAAATGTTATTATGGTCTGAATGATATTGTGATATCCAGAGGTGCAATGCCAAGGATGATTCATTTTAATATTCATGTGGAAAATCAATGTGTGGAAGAATACATTGCCGACGGTCTGATTTTGGCGACGCCAACCGGCTCCACTGCTTATTCTCTTTCTGCAGGAGGCCCTATTGTTGAACCGAGCACCGATTTGATTATTGCAACGCCCATTTGTCCCCATTCCATCAAATCCCGTTCGTTGATTATAAGCGGGCAAAGAAAGGTCAAAGTCGGATTAGATGAGGCATATAATGCGACCGCTTTTATCAGTGTGGATGGAATGGAAAACATTATCGTTCCTCCTTCCAGCAGCATTATCATAGAGAAGGCGGAATACACCACGAAATTACTTCGCGTTACGGACAAAAATTTTTATTCTATTTTGAAAGAGAAATTGACGGAAAGAGGTGTTTGAACGTGAAAATAAAAAGACAACGTGCAATACTCGATTTGATAAAAAAAGAGGAGATTACAACACAAGAAGAACTTTCTGAATATTTAAACCGAATGGGTTTCAAGGTGACGCAGGCAACGGTATCCCGCGATATCAAGGAACTAAAGCTGCTGAAAGTACCATCCGAACACAGCAAGGGCAGCAAATATGGATATCTGGAGACAAGAAACACAAATCCGGCCAGCCATGCGATGAACCGATTGACCAGTATTTTTAATGATACGGTTCTATCGGTTGATTATGCGGTGAATTTGGTTGTTATAAAAACATTGGAGGGTATGGCGCAGGGGGTTGCAGCTGTTTTGGATGCTCTGAATGATGATAGTATTATGGGCACAATTGCCGGCGATAACACCATTATGATCATCACGAAAAGTGAAGTGAAAGCCAAAGAACTTTCTGAAAAGCTAAAAAATTTATTGAATTTTTCGAACTGAGAGAGGGATAGTTATGCTGGTAAGCCTTACAATCCATCAAATTGCGGTAATCCAAAGCGTTCAGATTGAATTTGATAAAGGTCTTAATATTTTAACCGGGGAAACCGGTGCCGGTAAATCGATTATTATCGATGCACTCAATATGATTTTAGGCAACCGCGTGTCAAAAAACTTGATACGCACTGGTGAAGAGTCTGCCAGTGTTTCAGCTATTTTTATGGTGCAGGAAAAAGTGCAGGATTATCTCTCAGAAAATGGTTTTCCCTGTGAGGAGGGGGAGCTGATGCTCTACCGTGAAATAAATATTTCCGGAAAGAGCACGATAAGGATAAACGGGAAATTGGCTACGGCCTCTATTCTGAGAGAAATTGCAGATTCCTTGGTAAATATTCATGGACAGCATGACAATCAATCTTTGATGAATCCGGAAAAACATTTACATATCCTAGATGAATTCTGCAACAACGAAAAAGAGCTGTATGATTACCGGCAAGCTTATCACCGATATAGACAAATAGAAAAAGAACTCAGCAAGTTTCATATTGATGAAGAAGAAAAAATACGCCGGCAGAGAATGCTGGAGTTTGAAATACAAGAGATTGAAGCAGCTGATTTAAAAGCGAATGAGGAAGAAGAGCTGACAGAAAAAAGAAATATTCTGTCTAACGCACAGAATATTTTAAAGAATGTGAGCAGAGCTTATGAGCTTTTATATGGTTCGGCAAATGCATATGAGGATATGGGGGATGCGGTAAAGTGTATTGAACAGGCCAGCCGTTATGATACTTCTTTGAATCAGATAAAAGACAGCGCTTATGATGTGTATTATAATATGGAGTCCGTAGCGGAATCTCTCCGGCATTACCGCGATGGGTTTGAGTACGATGAAGCGGAAGTCAATGAGATAGAAGCTAGACTTAGTTTGATAAATGATCTGAAAAGACGTTATGGCGGAAGTTTGGCTTATATTCAAGAATATCTTATGAAGGCAAAGGAAGAGCTTTCCGGCATTCTTCATTTAGATGAAAAGCTTTCCGAGTTAAAGGTGTTGTATTCTCAGGCTGAAAAAAAGCTTCAAAATACAGCGGAAATCCTGACAGAATCCCGTAAGAAGGCAGCGGTCAAACTGGAACAGCAGATTATGTCCGAATTGTCGGAATTGAATATGCCCAATACCAAGTTTCATGTTTCTTTTTCCATGATAGAAGATACCAAGAAATTTACAGAATACGGGCAGGAAAAAATTGAATTTCTGCTGAGTGCCAATGTGGGACAAAACATGGACAAGCTGTCTAAAATTGCATCAGGTGGAGAGTTGTCACGGATTATGCTGGCAATCAAATCAGCAGTTTTTGAGCAGGATGGTGCAGAGACTCTTATTTTTGATGAAATTGATACCGGTGTCAGCGGTCGGGCAGCACAGAAGATTGCTGAGAAACTCTATAAAGTTTCAAAAAATCGTCAGGTACTTTGCGTTACTCACTTACCTCAGATTGCTGCAATGGCCGATCATCATTATTTAATTGAAAAAAATGTGGTTGCGGATGAGACGCTTACAACGGTTTCACACCTTAACGAAGCGGAAAAGGTACAGGAAATCGCCAGAATCATCGGCGGCGTAAAAATTACTGACTCTACCCTGGAAAATGCCGGTGAGATGCTTGCACTTTCCAGGATGTATAAGAGGGAAAAATGACATGGAAACTTACGGATTGGTAAAGCAAGTGAATGATGGAACCGCTGTTGTCAAGGTAGTGCGGGAAAGCTCCTGCGGGGGAAACTGTGCCGCCTGCAATGCCTGTGGCAATAGGGAAATCCTAACGGTTGTGAAAAATCCTATGGGAGCCAAATGCGGTGATGTTGTAAGAATAACTTCTTGCAGCAGACAGGTACTGAAATCTGCTTTTATTTTATATTTTTTACCCATTTTGGTGTTTATTACAGTATATTTGGTGTCTTCGCGATATTTAGAACCAATGTTCTCTATTTGCTTTTCTGTCGTTCTGGTAGGATTTTTTTATTTTGTGTTAAAGAAATGCGAAAAAAAGTTGATAATAGACAGTGAGATCACCGATATTATTCACAATTAAAGAAAAAGGACTGTTTCTGCAGCAGGGGGTATCTTTTGTTTTCGCTGAAAAATCAAAATTTTCACCGAAAATTTTTTGGATGATACTTGAAAGGAGTACAGCAGATGAAACGAATTACGATATTTACAGGTCACTATGGAAGCGGAAAAACGGAAAATGCAATCAATTATGCGCTGAAGTTGAAAGAGCAGGGGGAAGAGGTTGTGATCGTAGACCTGGACATTGTCAATCCGTATTACCGCACGAAGGATGCGGAAATTTTTTTGCAGGAAAAAGGGATTGAAGTGATCTCGCCATTATTTGCAAACACAAATGTAGAAATGATGACTTTGCCGTCTGATGTGTACAAGGTATTTGCCAACAAATCTAAAAAGGTAATTTTTGATGTCGGAGGAGATGACGACGGTGCAACTGCTTTGGGGCAATACTTTTCACATTTTCAAAATGACTCGTATGACATGTTTGTTGTTATAAATACCAAACGCCCCTTGACGGAGACGAAAGAAAATATTATAATAATTCTATTAGGCATTGCTGAGAAATCTCGATTGAAACCCACAGGGTTGATCAACAATACCAATATTGCCGCGGATACGCGGATAGAAGATATCAAAGACGGTGAAAAAGTTGTCCTTGAAGTCTCAAAAGAACTTGATGTGCCTTTTATTTGGAGTACTGTCAAAGAAGATTTGGCGGAGGAATATAAAAAGCATACAGAACACGAAGTTATGCCGCTGCATAAATTTATGGTTATGCCTTGGCAGGAATAAATCGGAGGTGTGAATATATGGCGCAGGTAATTATCAACCAGGATGCATGTAAAGGCTGTGGATTGTGTACAACCGCTTGTCCCAAGAAAATTGTCCATTTATCAAAAGATAAACTGAACATAAAAGGGTTTCATCCGGCAGAAGTGATCGAGCAGGATAAATGTATCGGATGCGGTTTTTGTGCAACAATCTGTCCGGACGTTGTCATCCGCGTAAAAAAGTAGAACAGGTGGAGGAATTGTTATGGAAAAGTTATTAATGAAGGGGAATGAGGCAATCGCCGAAGCCGCAATCAGAGCTGGCTGCCGGCATTTCTATGGTTATCCTATTACCCCTCAGACAGAGGTATCTGCATATATGTCCAAGAAGATGCCGAAGGTAGGCGGTCTGTTTTTACAGTCCGAGAGTGAAGTGGCGGCAATCAATATGGTATACGGCTCTGCAGCCGCAGGTGTCAGAACAATGACATCCTCGTCAAGTCCCGGCATCAGTCTGAAGTCAGAGGGAATTTCCTATATTGCAGGTGCTGATTTGCCTTGTGTTATCTTAAATATCGTAAGGGGCGGCCCTGGTCTGGGAGGAATTCAGCCGGCGCAGTCCGACTATTTTCAAGCCACAAAGGGCGGTGGACACGGTGATTATCATCTGGTTGTCCTCGCTCCTTCCTCTATTCAAGAATGTGTAGATTTAACCTTTGAAGCATTTGATATTGCCGATACATATCGCCTTCCTGTTATGATAATGGGAGATGGTATGCTTGGTCAGATGATGGAGCCGGTTGTATTCGGCGAGCATAAAGGAAGAGAAATTCCTGAAAAAACATGGGCTTGTAGCGGTACAAATATGAAGAGGGAACACAATATTGTCAACTCCCTGTATATCGATCCCAAAGAATTGGAAGATACGGTTATTGCACGGCAGAAAAAATATGATTATATTTTGGAAAATGAAGTGAAATATGAAACGGATTCCGTGGAAGATGCGGATATTGTTTTGGTTGCTTATGGCACAATCGGAAGAGTAGCGAAGAATGCTATGATAAAAGCCAGAGCAGAGGGGCTTAAAGTTGGATTGGTTAGACCGATTACCCTCTGGCCGTTTCCAGCCAAAGCGATCAACGATATCGCTTCTACGGCAAAAGCATTTATTTCAGTAGAAATGAGCATGGGTCAGATGGTGGAAGATGTCAGACTTGCTGTAAATGGCAAAGCGCCGGTCTACTTCACAGGTAGAACCGGAGGTATCATCCCTCAGCCAACTGAAATATTGGAAAAAATCAAAGAAGTTGCGGGAGGTATCAAATAATGAAAACAGTATTCGATAAACCACATGCACTGACAGATGTGCCTTTTCATTACTGTCCCGGATGTACCCATGGTATCGTTCACCGCTTGGTTGCAGAAGTAATGGATGAACTGGGAATTGAGGGGAAAACAGTTGGCGTCGCATCGGTTGGCTGTTCCGTTTTCTCTTATAATTATTTTAACTGTGATATGGTACAGGCAGCTCATGGGCGCGCGCCGGCTGTTGGAACAGGTGTTAAACGGGCAAATCCGGATAATATTGTTTTTACCTATCAGGGAGACGGTGATTTGGCTGCCATCGGCACGGCAGAAACGATTCATGCGGCAACAAGAGGCGAAAACATTACGATTATTTTTATCAATAATGCAATATACGGTATGACAGGCGGCCAGATGGCACCGACCTCCTTGGTGGGGCAGATTACCCAGACAACCCCCTACGGAAGAAAGATTGAAACGCAAGGCTATCCAATCAGAGTTTGTGAGATGCTAGCCACTCTGGAGGGTCCTTCCTATTTGGAACGGGTTTCCGTAGACGATGTAAAGAATATTAAAAATGCCAAAAAAGCTATTAAGAAAGCCTTTGAATATCAAATCGAAGGAAAGGGCTTCAATTTGATTGAAGTTCTGTCAACTTGTCCTACCAACTGGGGCTTGTCTCCGGTGGAAGCACTGGAATGGCTGAGAAACAATTTGATGGTACACTATCCGCTGGGCGTATTTAAAGATAAGGGGGCGGAAAACAATGAATAATGAAATTGTAATCGCAGGTTTTGGCGGACAGGGTGTTCTGTTTGCCGGTAAATTACTGGCGTATACCGGAATGATGCTGGACAAAGAGGTTTCGTGGCTGCCTTCCTATGGGCCTGAAATGCGAGGCGGAACCTGTAATTGCCATATTATATTAAAAGATGATTTGGTAGGTTCTCCTGTTGTTGTTGAACCAACGGAAGTGATTGCGTTGAATGGACCGTCCTTCCAAAAGTTCGAAAACAGTATTGTCAAAGGCGGAAAAATGATATATGACAGTACATTGATAGATGTGAAACCCGTAAGAGCAGACATTGAATATATTGCAATTCCTGCGACTAAGATGGCCGATGATATCAATGCCAGTAAACTTGCAAATATGATTATTACAGGAAAAATGATTAAAGAAACTGGTGTATTCACATTGGAAGAAGTACTGGAAGCTGTGAAAAAGCTGGTTCCAGCGTCTAAACCGGAGCTTTTGGAATTGAATCAGACAGCCATAAAAAAAGGCTATGAATATAATGCTTAAATAAAAAAGTTTTTCATGCCGAAAAACGCAGTCGGACTTCGTATGCTGTTTTTTGAAACATGCAATTGCGCACGATTCTGCGCAATTTCCTATGTTATAAAATAAAGGGAGCTGTACATTCTGTACAGCTCCCTTTATTTTATTGATTTTTGCTGAAAAGTTATTTTGCTTTACATCATTTAAAATACTGATTAAATAAACTAATTTAATATTTTTATAATATTATGTCAAATTATAGCGGAGATGATTTTAAAAAGTTTTATTATGTCTTTTATGGAATTAAAAGCTGTATCCCGGAGACGACAGCCTTATCACCTGAGAGGCCGTTGGCTTCTATAATATCGCCTACTGTCGTTTTATATTTTTTTGCGATATCCCATAAATTTTCATTTTCGCTGCAAAAATAAATAACAATACTCGGACGTTTTTTCACCAATGCCTTCTCTTCATCAATGCTGACACTCTTAATCAAATTATTCTTAGAGGTATTTTTCAGTCTTGCGCGGAACCCTAAAGTGGTTCGAAGCTCTATATCATAGTCGCTTGTTATGTTATAACCGGAATGTATCAAATCAATTTTTGCTTCACATTCCGTACCTGCTTTGGCATCATCGCAGGGAAGATTGTTAACGAACGGAACTTCTTTTGATACACTGTAAATCGGTTTTTCGGCATTTGCTGATGTATATAGAATATCTGTTTGAACAGTTCCTTCAATTCTAATATTTCCATTTGTAACGGAAATTGCATCTATCTTAGGATTTGCATTAAAGCTATAGATTTTGCTGATGCTTGGAATATCATCAAAATGAACATCTGATTTGTTTAAAAGTTGCGTGTTGATATCTCCTACTATTTCATCGATACTGTAGTCCGTTTTTTCAATCTCCATTTCGTATTTTGTAGAATAGGCATCTACAATTGCATGAAAAGTTACATTTTCATAGGACTTTGTGCTCAGTTTCAATTTTGTTTCCAAACAAAGCTGGCGTTTTTGCCCCTCTTCGTCCTCCTGTGCAAAGTACTGAAGATCTGCTACGACAAAATCAGTATCGCACTCGCAGTTTTCCTGCATACCTTCCACATCCAAAATTTCAGTAAAGGGAATTTCATGCTCCATATACTGCAGTCCTGTATCTTCAATATCACCGTTATATAGCGTTGCAACACTGAGTTCTCCTTTTACCACAATTTTATTATTGATCGGTTTTACTTCTTTGTTGGCCAATTTGACATCAACTTTTAAAATATCTGAAATAGATGGTTTTCCCATGGGGACTTCCAGATCTTCCCGCAATACAATTTCATTTTGCCCTTCACATACTGTTTTATAGGTTTTCAGTTCCTTAGATAATGTTTGGATGTTTTCATCCTCCATTTCACAGACAAATTCCATTTCACTCTGATCCTGTACACAGGCATCCAGAGATATGGTAGATGCAAAATTTATTTTTCTGCTGTTGATTACATTGGTGCTGGAAGAACTGACAGAAGCGTCCAAAGCAAGATCCATATTTTGTCGAAGCCCTTTTAATTCCATTACGTGTGAAAAATTCTGAGAAGTTTCAATTGATTTTACAGAAGGGCTTTCCTCCTCCGCTGAAATGTAAAGAATATTGAGCTTTAACACTCCGTTTACTACAGCCCGATCCTGCATCACTTCACAGCTGGTGATATCCGCATAGGTATCCGTTTTTAAAACCGAACCGATATCCGGTTTGGAATCCGGCACGATGATGTCCCATTCACAGATAACATTATTGGAATCCACCGCGATTGTTTTTGATGTTTTCATACTTTCAGAAGAAATTACTGCACTCATTTTTTACTCCATTCTGCCGCTGTGCGCCGGCTTTTCATAACAGCTTCCGCCCCCGCACAGGTTCATAAGATTTCAACGGAAGCACCAACCTTTTTCTTATAGAATAGGTATGCTGTCCGCAACGAAAATATGACAGTAAGAAAAAGAAGAAAAAATACTCTTTTTTCCTTATGCAAATTGTGGTATAATATGTGCAAGGCATCTTATATAGGATGTCTAGACATCTCATACGGAATAAATCCGGATACTGAAATTGGATATTATGCCATTAAAGGTACATAAGAATTATATAAAGAAGGAGGGAATAGAATTGGACACATACTATATGCTTGATAATGCGGCGAAGCTATTCCCAGCCGTGGCGAATTCATCAAACAGTGCTACTTTCCGTGTATCGATTATCCTCAAAGAGAGAATCGATCCCGCATTGCTGCAAAATGCGGTTGATATATCAGTAAAGCGTTTTCCTATGCTATGTGTCAAAATTCGCAAAGGACTATTTTGGAATTTTTTTGATGAAAATAAGATGATTCTGTTGGTACAGAAGGAAAGCAAATATCCCTGTCATGATATACATCCGCATCAAAATCATGGACACTTTCTGAGAGTACTGTATTTTCAGAAACGAATTTCCCTAGAGGTGTTTCATGCCTTAACCGACGGAACAGGGGCTTTAGAATTTTTGAAAACAATCGTATACGAGTATCTTATTCTCAGCGGCAGAAAAATAGAAGCGCAGAACTTAATCCGTCTGCCGGAAAGTATGATAAGCAAATATGAAATGGAAGACAGCTATTTAAAATATGATCGGGGCATTAAGTATTCCAAAGAAGAGAAGCTAAAAAAAGCTTTTCGTATTGAAGGGACACCGTTAGAACCTTTTGGTCATAATGTTATACAGGGTGTTTTGTCTGCTTCCGGAATGAATCAAGCCGCGAAACAGAAGAATGCAACCATAACGGAATATCTGGTGGCGCTCTTTCTGTATTCTATCTATGCTCAAAACATGAGATATGGTATTTATCATGATATTATTACAATTGCTGTGCCGGTTAATTTGAGAAAGAAATTTCCATCCAAAACCCTGCGTAACTTTTTTTGCGTCATTTATATCAGCGTTCCGGCAAGACAGGAATTGAATTTTGAAAAAATTTTAGCGGAAGTTGTCTGCCAAATGAAAGAAAAAACAAAGCAGGAATTTTTAGAACGGGCGATAGCAGAAAACGTCCGACTGGAAAAAAATTTAATGGTAAAATTTGTGCCCTTATTTATTAAGCAATTTATATTGAAGCTATCTTTTAAAAATCGAGCAGAAAAGCGAAGAACAGCAACATTGACAAATTTGGGGAATATTTTAGTTCCAGAAGAGATGAAAAAGGATATTGATTTTGGAGAGGCTATTTTATATCCTACTATAAACAGTCCTGTAAATTGCAGTATTCTTTCTATGAATGACAAATTGAATATCACGTTTACCCGCAATATCGCTGAAACGGATATCATTCGATACTTTTTTCGCTTTCTTGCCGATGAGACAGGATTGGATATTACGGTGTATTCTAATGATTGGGGGATGGAAGAGTGAATCGTTGTGGCAATTGTCATGTGTTTGTATCAGAAAATTTGGCAAGCTGTCCTTTATGCCACCAGAAAATGAGGAAAGAGCAAGACAGGGAGGAACGCTGGTATCCTGATTATGAAACGCCCCGCTTAAAGAAAATGCAGCGCCTATCATACAGAATCTGTCTTTTTCTCTCGATAGCGCTCTGCTTGATCAGTGGCTTTGTCAATCTTCTAACCTATGAACAGGCCAGACATAAACTTTGGTTTCTCTATGTGGTGGCAGCGGTTCTTTATCTATGGCTTTTGATTGGCAATACCATCTTATCCGCTTCGCGAAAAGGGGCGAAGCTTATTTTACAGACAGTTGGTATTTCTTTGTTACTATATATTATTGATGCCAATTCAGGCTATCATCGATGGTCGTTAAACTGGGCGATTCCTTTTTTGCTCACAGCATCTATCCTTTCCATGATGACAGCCTTTTTTTCGAGAAAAAAGATGTGGAACGAATATATCGGCTATGCGATTGCTATGACAGCTATGGGTTTTCTTCCGGTATTACTATTCGTATGTAAAGTCACCAAAATACTTTGGCCCAGCGCAGTATGTGCTCTGAGCGCTGTTCTTTCTTTGATTGCGATGTTTGTCTTTTCCAGCAAACAGCTGAAAAAAGATTTGAAACATCGGTTTCATTATTAAATTAATAGCCTTTAGGTCGGAGAAACGGAGTATCAATATGCTTTTTGTATTTATCATTCTTACAGTTTGCGTAATTAGTGATTTCTTTTCCAAAATGCTTGCTTACCATATGTTTCGTTTGGAAGAAATTCCTGTTATTAAGGACGTTTTGTATTTTACATACGTTGAAAATAGAGGAGCTGCTTTTGGCATACTGCAAAATCACCGCTGGATTTTTATTACTGTTACGATACTGGCAATGATTGCGATTATTGTTTATATTGCCTGGAAAGAACCCAAAAATAAAATGCTGCTTGTATCGCTGGCCTTGATTCTGGGGGGCGGAATCGGCAATCTGATTGATCGTATCAGTCTTTCCTATGTTATTGATTTCATTGATGTGCGGCTGATTCATTTTCCCGTGTTTAATATAGCGGATATCTGTGTTGTCTGCGGATGCATTTTACTCTGTATATATATACTATTTTTTGACGGAAAGAACGGAGAAACAGAAGATGGAAATCTTAACGCTTGAAAAGGTGTCAAAGCAAAATGAGAAATGCAGAATAGACAAATATCTGGCAGAGCAGATTACCGATCTCACCCGGAGCCATATTCAGAAATTGATCGAGGAGGAGGAAGTTTTTGTAAACGGAAAAGCGGTAAAATCAAACTATAAACTGCGGGAGTCAGATGAAATTACGGTACACTTGCCTGTTCCCAAGGTGCTTGCCGCAAAGGCAGAGGAGATTCCGCTTGACATTGTCTATGAGGATGACAGCCTGCTGGTTGTCAATAAGCCACAGGGCATGGTAGTGCATCCGGCTTACGGCAATTTTGAAGGCACACTGGTCAATGCCTTGATGGGGCATTGCAGGGAGTCGCTTTCCCAGATCAATGGGATTATCAGGCCGGGTATTGTTCATCGTATCGATAAGGATACCAGTGGGCTTTTACTAATCGCGAAGGACAATGAAACGCATTTGTCTTTGGCACAGCAGATTAAGGACCACAGTGTAAACCGAAGGTATATGGCTGTTACCATTGGGGTTGTAAAAGAGGAAGAGGGAACGGTAAATGCACCGATTGGGCGTGATCCGAAAAATCGAAAAAAGATGGCGATTGTCTATCAAAATTCAAAAGAGGCCATAACTCATTACAGAGTAATGGAGCGCTTTGAAGGGTACACTCTGATTGAATGTAAATTGGAAACCGGCAGAACGCATCAAATTCGAGTGCATATGGCCTCTTTAAACAAGCCAATTCTCGGAGACCCGGTATATGGTCCCAAAAATAATAAACGGTTTCCTCATCTGATTGGGCAGCTGCTTCACGCCTATCAAATTGGATTTATCCATCCGAAAACAGGGGAGTATATGGAATTTTCCAAAGAGCCGCCGGAACTATTTCAACAGGTTTTAGAAAAACTGAGAAATATCACAAAATAATAGATTGCGGAAAAATGAAATGGAAACGTTTTTAAATGAAGCATCTACAATTCGTTTGCTTCGAAATTGCTTTCCAGTCTTGAAAAATAATCGTAAAAACATCACTGCGAGGTTATAAAAATGATGCTTCCAGAAAATTCATTCCTGAATGTGATAACATAAAAGAAAAGGAGTTTACTTATGAGGATGGCGAAATCGCAGAAATTTACTGAACAAATATTGGGGGGAAATTTTTTATATAAAAATTTGAATTTTTTGTAGACAAATTGCAAAGTTTCCTGTATAATAAAGAAAATATGAAAAAAGTTCCTTTAAATTAGTCCTGTGAGGCTGGTAAGGTATTATATTTAAGTCCTTGGCATAACTGAGTCATGCTGTAGGGTTATAAGAGTGTATACACCGTTTATCAGTCTGGATAAACGGTTTTTATTTTGTCTGAAACAGGACAAGCGGAAAGGGGGATATCATGGGAAAAAAAATTATTTTGGACGCGGCGGCGATGGAGCGGGCAGTGACTAGAATTTCCTATGAGATCATTGAGAAAAACAAAGGAATTGAAGATCTGGCGCTCATTGGAATTCAGAGAAGAGGCGTGAGCCTTTCCAAGCGGATTGCGGAAAAAATAGAAGAGATTGAAGGGAAGCCAGTAGAACGCGGGATATTAGATATTACTTTTTACCGTGACGATTTGAGTCTGTTGAATGAACACCCTGTTTTAAACGGAACCAACATCGATTTTCAGATTGAAGGAAAAAAAATCGTTCTGGTGGATGATGTGCTTTATACCGGTCGCACAGTGAGGGCTGCTATTGAAGCGATTATGGATCTGGGAAGGCCAAAATGTATTCAGCTTGCTATCATGGTAGACAGGGGACATAGGGAACTTCCTATCATGGCAGACTATGTGGGAAAGAATCTTCCAACTTCCACAAGAGAAGTGGTCAAAGTCCACATTACTGAATTTGACGGAGAAGAGAATATTGTAATTGAGCAAAAAAAATAAAAGGAGAAATAAAATGGGGATGAAAACAAATATCGGATCTGAGGGGATCCATGATGCAAGGCAACTTGGTTTGCCTAAAATGCTTATTTTGGGATTGCAGCATGCGTTTGCAATGTTCGGCGCAACTGTTTTGGTTCCGCTGCTGACAGGTCTAAGCGTTTCTACGACACTTCTGATGGCCGGTTTAGGAACATTGTTCTTCCATCTGGTTACAAAAGGAAAAGTGCCTGCTTTTTTGGGCTCTTCCTTCGCGTTTCTTGGCGGATATGCGGCCATTGCACCAATGCTTGCAGATAATGTGCCGAATAAGGAAATGCTTCCATATGCGTGTTTGGGAGTTGCTGCTGCGGGTCTTGTATATCTTATTTTGTCAGCGCTTTTCAAAGTGTTTGGAGTCAACAAAATTATGCGGTTCTTTCCGCCGGTGGTTACCGCGCCGATTATCATTGCGATCGGTTTAACTTTAGCTCCCAGTGCGATTACTAATTGCCAGCAGAATTGGATTTTGGCTGTTATTGCATTAGGAACAATCATTGTCTGTAATATCTGGGGAAAAGGCATGGTAAAAATCATCCCGATTATCATAGCGATTGTGGTATCCTATATTGTTGCAATATTTATGGGTGAGATTAATTTTACTGCGGTAAAGGAAGCTGCCTGGTTTGGTCTTCCTCTGGATTCCAAAGCATTTGCTTTTAATGCCTTTCAGAATAGTTCGATGGCAATAACCGCTATCATTGCAATTGTCCCGATTTCTCTGGCTACTATGATGGAACATATCGGTGATATTTCTGCAATTAGCGCCACCTGTAACCGTAATTTTCTGGCTGACCCCGGTCTTCATCGTACCTTGCTGGGGGACGGCGTTGCGACAACACTTGCTTCTCTTTTCGGAGGACCTGCAAATACTACATATGGAGAAAATACAGGAGTTTTGGCACTGACAAAGGTATATGATCCAAAAGTCATCCGGATTGCCGCCTGTGTAGCAGTAGTATTGTCCTTCTCTCCAAAGGTTGCTGCAATTATCAGCACCATTCCTTATGCGATTATCGGCGGTATTTCCCTTATCCTATACGGAATGATTTCCGGTATTGGTTTGCGGAGCGTTGTGGAGAATAAAGTGGATTTTACAAAAAGCCGCAATCTGATTATTGTCGCGGTAATATTGGTTACAGCCCTTGGTTTTGCCGATACTGGACTTACCTTCCATATCGGCTCTGTATCCATTACACTGACAGGACTGGCAATCGCCGCAATTCTTGGGATTGTGCTGAATGCAGCAATCCCGGGCAACGACTACGTATTTATGTCAGAAGAGAATAAAGACTAATTCAGAAAGGGGGGAGAACAACAAAAAACTTTTTGTTGACTTCCTCCTTTTCCAAAAACATTTCGAAACATTGAGGTGATTCCTATGACTTTTGAAAAAGACCTCCTTGGGATTAAAAACCTGAGTGTGGACCAAATCAATGAGATTTTAAAAAATGCAAAAATCATGAAGACATTGCTTCAGCAGAACAATAAGAAAGGACCGCATCTGCAGGGAAAGAGCGTCATTACACTTTTTTACGAGAACAGTACACGGACACGGCTTTCCTTTGAGTTAGCTTCTAAATATCTGAGTGCAAATGCGGCAAATGTCGCAGTAGCTTCCTCCTCTGTTCAGAAAGGCGAATCCCTGATCGACACAGCCAGAACCATTGACATGATGGGAACGGATGTTCTTATCATACGTCATTCATCCGCGGGAGCTCCCCATTTAGTGGCCCAGAATGTTGATGCTTCTGTCATCAATGCAGGAGATGGAATGAATGAGCATCCCACACAAGCACTTCTGGACGCTTTCACCATGGTAGAGAAAAAAGGAAAGCTGGAAGGGCTGAAAGTCGCAATTGTAGGTGATATTCTTCACAGCAGAGTGGCGAGAAGCAATATCTATCTTCTCAACAAATTCGGAGCTGAAGTTGTTGTGGCGGGACCTTCCACATTGATGCCTTATGAGATTGAAAAATTGGGCGTAAAAGCGTATACTGATGTAGAAAAGGCTCTCAAAAATGCAGATGTAGTCATGGGGCTACGCATTCAGCTGGAACGGCAGAAGACAGGTCTTTTTCCTTCTATTGACGAATATTCTGAAATTTTCGGTGTGAACGATGAAAGACTGAAGCTGGCAAAAGAGGACGCCATTATTATGCATCCGGGGCCGGTCAACCGCGGTGTTGAAATTTCATCTTCCCTTTATGACCACGAAAGGTCATTTATTGATGAACAGGTTCAAAATGGTGTAGCCGTCCGCATGGCTGTGCTATATCTTTTGACCAGAAAGGAGAAATAGCATGAAAATTTTGATCAAAAATGCAGCAGTAATCAACTATGATAAAGAAGAAAAATGTGATATATATATAGTGGATGGAAAAATCGTGAAAATGCGTGAAGGATTAAAGGAAGAAGCAGATAAGGTAATTGACGCTTCTGGAAAAATGGTTCTTCCTGGTTTGATTGACATTCACTGCCATCTGCGCGATCCTGGGTATGAATACAAAGAAGACATTAAAACCGGTTCCAGAAGCGCTGCAAAAGGCGGATTTACAGGAATTGTAGCGATGCCGAACACCAAGCCGGTTGTTGACAATAAGTCTGTTGTAGAGTATATTCTGAACAAGGCCGAAAAAGAATCTGTTGTTCATGTCTATCAGGCTGGCACCATCTCAAAGGGCTTGGAAGGAAAAGAGCTTTCTGAGATGGGAAGAATGAAGGAAGCAGGAATTGTGGCGGTTACCGACGACGGAAAGCCGGTGATGGATTCCGGATTGATGAAAAAAGCTATGATTTATGCGGATATGCTGAAAATACCGGTTATCTCTCATGCCGAGGATTTGACACTGCTGGAAGGCGGTGCAATGAATGAAGGGTTTACCGCGACCTGTCTGGGAATCAAGGGCATTACCCGAGCTGCGGAGGAGACAATGACTTCACGGGATATCATTTTGGCAAAAACAACGGGGACGCCGGTTCATATTACACATGTCAGCACAAAAAACGCAGTGGAAATGATAAGAACTGCCAAAAAGCAGGGAGTCAAAGTAACGGCGGACAGCTGCCCGCATTATTTTTCTTTGACAGATAAAGCTTGCGAAGGCTTCAATACCAATGCGAAGATGAATCCTCCTCTTCGAGAAGAGGAGGATCGACTTGCCATAATAGAGGGACTTAGGGACGGCACCTTAGATATGATAGGCACCGATCATGCTCCTCATCACAGAGATGAAAAAAACTGTGAATTTGACAAAGCGCTGAATGGAATTGTAGGCTTTGAGACCGCCTTTGCTCTGGCGTATCAGATTCTGGTTGAGGAAAATGGATTTCATATAAAGGATTTGGTGAAGCTGATGAGTTATCAACCCTCCAATTTGCTGGGGATTGAGGGCGGAAAGCTCGCCGAAGGAAAAAAGGCGGATATCATTCTAATTGACTGTTCAAAGGATTGGATTTGTGACCCGGATAGTTTTGTATCCAAGAGTAAAAATTCACCTTTCAGCGGCTGGAATTTCCATGTTAAAGTTACAGATGTTATTGTAAATGGAAAAATTGTGATAGAAAATGAAATGTTTGCATAGGAGGAAGAGAAAATGTCCATGGATCTGCTGATTGAAAAAATTAAGGCAAAGGGAAATCCATCGGTTGCGGGTTTGGATCCCAAACTGGATTATGTACCCCAATATATCGTAAAAGAAAGCTTTAAAAATTACGGAAAAACCTTGAAGGGGGCAGCGGAAGCCATCCTTTCTTATAACAAAGGTTTGATAGATGCACTATGCGATATTGTACCGGCTGTAAAACCGCAGAGTGCTTACTATGAAATGTATGGATACTATGGAATAGAAACCCTCTATAAAACCATCCAATATGCAAAAAGCAAAGAGATGTATGTTATTCTGGACGGGAAGAGGAACGATATCGGAGCCACATCCGAAGCTTATTCTACAGCCTATCTTGGCAGGACAGCAGTCTATGAAAATGATATTTTTTCTCCGGCATTTGAGGCCGATTCCCTGACAGTAAACGGATATCTGGGCAGTGACGGCATTCTTCCCTTTTTGCAGAACTGCAAAGAATATCAGAAAAGTATTTTTGTTTTAGTGAAAACTTCAAATCCATCCAGTGGAGAACTGCAGGATATGAGATTGGAAAATGGCCAGACCGTATTTGAAAAAATGGCTCTTCTCGTCGATGAGTGGGGAAAGCAGTCTGTTGGAAAATCAGGTTATACCGATGTGGGGGCTGTTGTCGGTGCCACTTATCCGGAAGAAGCAAAAAAATTGCGGGAACTGATTCCGCATACTTACTTTCTGGTGCCGGGATACGGTGCTCAGGGAGGCAAGGCAAAGGATGTTGCAAATTCCTTTAATAAAGATGGTCTCGGAGCGATTGTAAATTCTTCTCGAGGCATTATGTGTGCTTATAAGAAAGGTAATTATAAAGAAGAAGATTACGCTGCCGCCGCACGGGATGAAGCTATCCGTATGCGGGATGAAATCGTCAGCTTTATCAAATAAAAAATTTTTTCATTCTGAAAAAATAACCGCATAAGAAACATAAACGCGCTTACGGGCCGATAAAAACAAGAGCCGTATTTTGCGGTATTTAGGAGGTATATAGAATGCAAAAGGGTATTTTACTATTAAAAGACGGCACTGTATTCAAAGGCATCATTCATGGAAAGCCGCATCATTCTATTGGTGAAGTTGTATTTAATACATCCATGACAGGATATCAGGAAATCCTGACCGATCCGTCCTATGCAGGACAGATTCTGACAATGACATATCCCTTAATCGGAAACTATGGCATCAATCACTTTGACTATGAATCCCATGGTTCTGTTGTTAAAGGCTTTGTTGTAAGAGAAATGTGCAGCTATCCAAGCAATTTCCGATGTGATAAAACACTGGATCAATTTTTAGAAGAAAACAATATTGTGGCAATCGAAGGAATTGACACAAGAGCGCTTACAAAGATACTTCGGGAAAAGGGCTCACTGAACGGAGCAATTATTGTCGGAGAGCCAACCGAAAGCGAAATTGCGTCCTACTTAAAAGAGATTGACGAGTATACCATAAAAGAACCGGTTTATGAGGTAACAGTGGGCGAAAAAGAAACACATGTGTGTGACAACACAAAATGCCGTGTGGCTCTGTATGATTTTGGCTTCAAAAGAAATATACTGCGTTCACTGGTTCGCCGGGGATGCGAAGTAACTGTCTATCCGGCAAGTACATCCGCAGAAGAGATCATCAAGACGTGTCCTGATGGTATCATGCTGTCCAATGGGCCGGGGGATCCGAAGGACTGTAAGGATATCATTGAGAATATCAAAAAGCTGTTTCAAAGCGGAATACCCATGTTCGGCATCTGCTTAGGCCATCAGCTGACAGCTTTGGCAATGGGAGGCGATACGGCAAAACTGAAATACGGACACCGTGGAACCAACCACCCTGTCAAGGATCTGAAGCATGACAGAACCTATATTACCAGTCAGAATCACGGATATGCTGTGTTGGCTGACTCGATTTCTCCTGAAATAGGAGAGGTGAGCCATATTAACATCAACGATGATACGGTAGAAGGCGTTCGTTATAATAACGGAGTCTTTACGGTTCAGTTCCACCCGGAGGCTTCTTCAGGTGCAATGGATACCGGTTATCTGTTTGATGATTTTGTATCACTGATGGTGGAGAAGAAAGGGAGGAGCAAAAAAGATGCCGAAGAATAAGGATATTAAAAAAGTACTGGTCATTGGATCTGGTCCGATTGTAATCGGGCAGGCCGCTGAATTTGATTATGCCGGAACCCAGGCATGCCGAGCGCTGAAAGAGGAAGGATTGGAAGTTGTTTTGATAAACTCCAACCCAGCAACAATCATGACCGATGATAACATTGCGGATCATGTCTATATTGAGCCTTTAAATACAGAGACAGTCAAAAAAGTGGTATTAAAAGAAAAACCGGACAGCGTTCTGCCGACACTGGGCGGACAGACCGGCTTGAATCTGGCAATGGAACTGGCGGAGGAAGGATTCTTTGAGGAACACAATGTAAAGCTGCTGGGTACCAATGTCGATTCGATTAAGCGGGCGGAGGATCGTCAGGCGTTTAAGGATACGATGGAAAGCATCAACCAGCCCTGCATCGCATCCAAGGTAGTACATGAATTACAGGATGCACTGGATTTTGCTGAGGAGATTGGCTATCCTGTCATTGTCCGTCCGGCTTATACGCTGGGTGGCACTGGAGGCGGTATTGCTTATAACAAAGAGGAGCTCACGGAGATCGGAACGAACGGTTTGCGTCTAAGCCGTGTACACGAGGTGCTGATTGAGAAATGTATTTCCGGCTGGAAAGAAATTGAATTTGAAGTTATGCGGGACTCCAAGGGAAATGTCATTACCATCTGCAGTATGGAAAACATTGATCCGGTTGGTGTGCACACCGGTGACAGCATCGTTGTAGCGCCCTGCCAGACTCTGGCAGACAAGGAATATCAGATGCTTAGAAGCTCTGCGCTGGATATTATTTCGTCTCTTAAAATTGAGGGTGGGTGTAATGTACAGTTTGCTTTGGAGCCAAACAGTTTTGAATATGCGGTGATCGAGGTAAATCCCCGTCTCAGCCGTTCCTCTGCACTTGCTTCAAAAGCGACTGGATACCCAATTGCAAAGGTGGCGACAAAAATTGCAATCGGATACGGATTGGATGAAATTGTAAATGCCATTACAAAGAAAACATATGCGTGTTTTGAACCTACCATTGACTATTGTGTGATTAAATTTCCGCGCTTTCCGTTTGATAAATTTGTAAAAGCCAAGAAAACTCTTGGGACTCAGATGAAGGCTACCGGAGAGGTTATGGCAATCTCCAACAATTTTGAGGAGGCAATTTTAAAGGCTGTCCGCTCAATGGAAATTGGAACGGATCATCTGGAAATTAAAGCACATAAATCCCTTTCCGATCAAGAAATTATAGAAAAAATTAACACCTGCGATGACGAGCGTATTTATGCAATTTGCGAAGGTCTGCGCAGAGAAATTACGTCAATAGAAGAAATTCATAAGATAACCCAGATCGATCTGTTTTTCTTGAAAAAGTTTGAACATATCATTGAGATCGAAAAACAGATTCAAAAAAATCTGACACTGGAAGTTTATGATACCGCAAAAAAATATGGATTTTTGGACACTGTTATTGAGCGTTTATCCGGCAAGCCATTGGAATTCGAATCAAAACAAGGCGTTTATAAAATTGTGGACACCTGTGCGGCCGAATTTGAGGCGCAGACACCATACTATTATTCCACCCATGACGAGGTCAATGAAAGCTTGCGTACGAACAAGAAAAAAATTCTTGTGCTGGGTTCGGGACCGATCCGTATCGGACAGGGAATTGAGTTTGATTACTGCTCGGTCCACTGTGTTTGGGCACTTAAAGAAGAGGGTTATGAAACCATCATTGCAAACAATAATCCGGAAACGGTTTCCACCGATTTCGATACTTCGGACAAGCTGTACTTTGAGCCGCTGACCAAAGAGGATATGGCAAATCTGATCCGCGTGGAACAGCCGGACGGCGCCATTGTTCAGTTTGGCGGACAAACCGCAATCAAATTGACCAAAGCATTGACAGAGTTGGGAGTTAAGATCATCGGTACACAGCTTGAAGATATTGATGCGGCGGAAGACCGTGAAAAATTTGATGAAATATTGGAACAGTGCAATATTCCAAGACCGCAGGGGCATACTGTATTTACGACAGAAGAAGCTTTAAATGCTGCTCATGAACTGGAATATCCGGTTCTCGTCCGCCCTTCTTATGTGCTTGGCGGGCAGGGAATGGAAATTGCTTACTGTGATGATGACATCATAGAATTTATGGATATCATCAACATTCACACGCAGGAACATCCCATCCTTGTTGACAAATATATGGAAGGCAAGGAAATTGAAGTAGATGCCATCTGCGACGGAAAAGATATTCTGATTCCAGGTATCATGGAACATCTGGAGCGGGCAGGCGTTCATTCAGGCGATAGTATTTCTGTCTATCCGGCACAGTCTCTGTCTGACCGTATTAAAAACACGATTATTGATTACACGGAAAAACTGGCGATGGCTTTACATGTCAAAGGACTTGTCAACATCCAGTTTGTTGTCTATAAGGATGAGGTTTATATCATTGAGGTGAATCCCCGCTCTTCCAGAACCATTCCCTATATCAGCAAGGTTACGACCGTTCCGATGGTGGATTTGGCTACCAAAGTTATTCTGGGGACTCCTCTGAAGGAACTGGGATATGGCACAGGATTGTATCGTGAAAGTGAATACGTCTGTGTGAAAGTACCGGTTTTCTCTTTTGAAAAGCTGCACGGTGTGGATGCTAGTCTCGGGCCGGAAATGAAGTCTACGGGGGAAGTTCTCGGGATCGGCAAAACACTTGACGAAGCGCTTTATAAGGGCGTGGTTGCAGCTGGGATCAATGTGAAGGAAAACGGAAATGTGTTTATTTCCGTCCGTAACAGTGATAAGCAGGAGGCTGTAGAAATTGCGGAGTTATATCAGGATTTGGGATATAATATTTTTGCAACCGGAAAAACAGCAAACGTTTTGAACCATAATTTTATTGCAGCAAATGTGGTTAAAAAGATTGATGATGGCGAAAATAATGTTATGGATATGATGAATGAGAATAAATTTGATTTAATCATTAACACGCCGACCAAGGGACGGCAACCCTTAAGAGACGGGTTTAAAATCCGTCGAAAAGCTGTGGAACATTCCATTCCCTGTTTTACTTCCTTGGATACGGCGCGCGCGGTTGCGAAAACATTGGAAGACAAAAAGCGGAAAAAAGAGCTTTCGCTGATTGATATTACAACTCTGAGAAAGTAAAGGTTGAAATGTATGAAAAAGGAACTGGTCAAAACAAAAATATTGCAAAAAAGAGAAGTTGCTCCCAATATTTTTGAATTTATTATCGATGCGGACAATGCGCTTCGGGAGAGCAAGGCCGGTCAGTTTATTCATATCAAATGCGGCGACGGAGTTTATCTCCGCCGCCCTATCAGCATCTGTGAGCTTTTTGAGAATAAACTACGGTTTCTTTTTGAAGTAAAAGGAGAAGGTACCCGGGAACTGGCAGAGAATGAGCAAGGGGATTTTCTGGATATTTTGGGTCCCTTGGGAATCGGGTTTACCACCAATAAAACCTATCAAACTCCAGTGGTTATCGGTGGAGGAATCGGTATTTATCCTCTTTTGCAGGTTGCAAAGGAAGTGAATCCGATCACAATTCTTGGATTCCGGAATAAGTCGCTGATTACACTGGAAGATGATTTTAAAAAAGTAAGCAAGGATGTTATCATCACAACAGATGATGGCAGCTATGGCAGAAAAGGGCTGGTCACAGACAGTCTGTGTGAAATATTATCGAAAAAAACAGTGGATGCCATTTTTGTTTGCGGTCCGATGCCAATGATCAAAGCGGTGCGCAAAATTGCTTTGGAACACAACATATTCTGTGAGGTTTCCCTGGAAGAAAGGATGGCATGCGGTATCGGCGCCTGTCTTTGCTGTGCGACAAAGGTGAAAAGTCCGGTGGTTGGGGAAGACTATACCTACTTTCATGTCTGCAAGGCAGGGCCTGTATTTGATGCAAAGGAGGTAATGCTGGATGAGTAGAAACATGGAGATTGATTTTTGCGGTGTGAAGTTTAAAAATCCGGTGGTAACCTCATCGGGTACCTTTGGATTCGGAAAGGAATATAATGATTACTATGATATTTCAGCTCTGGGCGGAATCGGCGTCAAAGGCCTTACTTTAAAACCCAGAACAGGAAATCCTCCGCCTCGTGTTGCCGAGACTCCTTCCGGCATGCTCAACAGCGTTGGCCTGCAAAATCCCGGTGTGGAATCTTTTTTAAAATATGTTCTTCCTCAGCTGAAAAAAATTGACACCAATATCATTGTCAATATTTCTGGAAATACAATGGAGGAATATTGCGAGATGGCTGATATCATTTCAGACAGCGGATGCCATATCATTGAGATGAATGTCTCCTGTCCGAACGTGAAGCAGGGAGGTGTTGCTTTCGGCACAAATCCGGATACCATCTATGAGATTACAAATAAGGTGAAAAAGCATTGCAAAATTCCATTGGTCGTAAAGCTATCTCCGAATGTGACCGACATTGCAGAGATGGCAAAAGCAGCGGAAGCTGGCGGTGCGGATGGTTTATCCCTTATCAACACGCTTTTGGGAATGTCCATTGACATCCACAAAAGAAGGCCGATTCTTAGAAACAATGTGGGCGGTTTGTCCGGCCCCTGTGTGAAGCCGATCGCTGTCCGCATGGTATGGCAGGTGAAAAACGCCGTTGAAATCCCTCTGATCGGCATGGGCGGTATCTCCACCGGTGAGGATGCGGTGGAATTTATGCTGGCCGGTGCCAGTCTTGTCTCTGTGGGGACAGCAAACTTTGTAAATCCATACGCAGCGCGCGATACAGTGGAAGGAATTGAAAAATATCTTGACAAATATGATATAGAGGATATAAATTATATAATAGGGAAGGTTGAGGCTTGGAACTGAATGTTCCCAAATTCGGAATTTCTGTTGTAGGGAAGTTCCAAACGAAAGGAAGTTTTTTATGTTCAAGATTACTTTGAAAGACGGCTCAGTAAAAGAATACAATCAGCCGCTTACCGTTCTTGAACTTGCCAAGGATATCAGTGAAGGTCTGGCGAGAGTTGCGTTGGGCGCATTGGTGAATGGGCAGGTTGCAGAGCTGAGCGCTGAATTATCGGAGGACTGCGAGGTTTCCATTCTTACATTTCAGGATAAAGAAGGAAAACATATTTATTGGCATACAACCTCTCATATTTTGGCTCAGGCAGTCAAAAGGCTTTATCCTGAGGCAAAGCTGGCAATTGGTCCGGCAATTGATACAGGATTTTATTATGACTTCGACAGAGACGGCGGATTTGACAACGACGATTTGAGTAAAATTGAAGCCGAAATGAAAAAAATCATCAAAGAGAATATCCCGGTGGAACGTTTTGAACTGCCTCGAGAAGAAGCACTCAAAAGAGTGAAGGAAGCCGGAGAGCTTTATAAAGAAGAACTGATCAATGATCTGCCGAAAGATGCGGTGATTTCTTTTTATCGGCAGGGGGATTTCACAGATTTATGCGCTGGGCCTCATTTGCTGCGGACAGGAAGCGTGAAAGCATTTAAGCTGACAAGCGTCAATGGTGCTTATTGGCGGGGCAGTGAAAAAAATAAAATGCTCAGCCGTATTTACGGTACTGCTTTTCCAAAAAACAGTGAACTAACTGCTTACCTGGAGCAGGTTGAGGAAGCCAAAAAGAGAGATCACAATAAACTTGGAAGAGAGCTCGAGCTTTTTACTACTTCGGATTTAATTGGACAAGGGTTGCCGATTATGCTTCCGAAAGGAGCTAAGATCCTGCAGGTATTGCAGCGTTTTGTGGAGGATACGGAAGCCGCACACGGATGGCAGCTGACCAAAACTCCTTACATGGCGAAGAGTGATTTATATAAACTGTCCGGACACTGGGATCATTATCAGGATGGCATGTTTATTATGGGAGATCCGGAGGATAAAGAAGTATTTGCCCTGCGCCCTATGACCTGTCCTTTCCAGTATCAGGCTTATCTAAACCGCGGACGTTCCTACCGCGATCTGCCTCTGCGTTACAACGAGACTTCCACTCTGTTTCGCAACGAGGCTTCCGGAGAGATGCACGGCCTTATCCGTGTACGGCAGTTTACCATCTCCGAAGGGCACTTGATGTGTACGCCGGAACAGCTGGAAGATGAATTTAAAGGTTGTCTGGAACTTGCTATTTATATGCTGAAGACACTTGGTCTCTATGAGGATGTTTCCTACCGTTTTTCCAAATGGGATCCAGATGACAGAGAGAAATATATCGGCACACCCGAGCAATGGGATGAGGCGCAGGGCGTGATGAAAAAGATCTTGGAGCACTTGGAAATTCCCTATGTCGAAGGCATAGGAGAAGCAGCTTTCTATGGTCCAAAGCTGGATATTCAGATCAAAAATGTTCATGGCAAAGAGGACACCTTAATCACCATTCAAATTGACCAGATGCTGGCTGAAAAATTTGGTATGGAATATGTAGATAAGGACGGTATCAAAAAGAATCCTTATATCATACATCGGACTTCTATCGGTTGCTATGAAAGAACATTGGCTTTACTGATTGAAAAATATGCAGGTGCATTTCCGACATGGCTTGCACCGGTTCAGGTTAAAGTGCTTCCAATTGCGGAAGCACACCATGGCTATGCAAAACAAATCGGAGATATACTGAGAAGCTATGGCGTACGTGTTGAAACGGATCTGCGCAATGAAAAAGTTGGCTACAAAATTCGTGAAGCGCAGTTGGAAAAGATTCCTTATATGCTGGTTGTGGGCGATAAGGAAATGGAGATGGATACAGTTGCTGTTCGCTCCAGAAAAGAAGGAGATAAGGGAACCGTCAGTCTGGAAGCCTTCAAAGCAGAGTTATTGCAGGAAATTGCAGAAAAGCGAATTTAAAAAGGTTTTTATTCTGAAAAAAGCCCGCTTTGCACTATAAGACATTAAAAAGGTCAAGAGCTTCGGAGAATCATTGAATCACAATACTTAGGCGATATTCTCCGTTGCTGTGTATAACAAAAGGGGATGTGCTTGGAAATTTTTCCTTGCACATCCTTTTAAACATTAAATTATAAGAAAATGAAGTGTACTCCTGCCCCGTAGACGTTAAGTTCCGCTTTCTCGCCTTTAAAAGCTTTTTATAGGAGATGATTTAAAATTGAAAAAGAAAATGAAAGTAAGGCGTATTGTTGCAATGATTATTGTGATTTTGATGCTGTTTAGTACAATTGCTTTCTCGATTCCGCTTTTTTTACAGGGATAACAGAAAAAAGTATTTACAAGTGCAGTCAAGTGTTGTAAAATATATTTAAATGGGAATGCTATACATAACAGGGCTTTCAACAGCCCTGTTATGTGTTTATAATAAGATGAAAACGTTTTTACACAAATTGCCTTAAACGCGTTTCAACCTCGAAAGCAGAGGATATTTTTAACAATGTCCGTTATCTTTTTGGGGGCAGGGGAGTTCCGCATAACTTTTCAGCGGAAGCTTTAACCCCGCTGAAATCATGGAATGACAAAGCAAATCCTTATTGGAACATATAATGAAATATGAGGTGACACAGTGATAACAAGCAAACAGCGCGTTTATCTGCGCGGATTAGCAAACGGAATTGATGCGCTTTATCAGATTGGAAAGGAAGGCATAACCGAAAATATGCTCACGCAGTTTGATAACGCTTTAGAGGCTAGAGAATTAATCAAGATAACGATTTTGAAAAATGCCTTTTTAGATCCTAGGACAACACTCAGTGATTTGGCGAAGTCTCTTGAAGCAGAACCGGTTTCGGCGGTTGGGCTAAAAATTGTCCTCTACCGCGAATCCAAAAAGAACAAGCAGATCATATTGCCGAAGAAGTAGGTGAAAGCTTTGAAAAAGGTCGGGATTTTAGGCGGTACCTTTAATCCGGTACACAACGGGCATCTGTTTGTAGCCGAAAAAGTGACAGAATATTATCATTTGGACAAATTAATTTTGATTCCCAATGGCAATCCTCCGCACAAGCAAACCGTTTCTGTTTCCGCGGAAGACAGACTGGCTATGCTTGAACTTGCAGCGGCAAACAGAGAAGACTTTTTTGTTGACACATATGAGGTAAACGGTCAGGAGTATAGTTATACTTATAATACCCTCGGATATTTGAAAAAAAAATATCCGGATGACAAATTATATTTTATCGCCGGAGCGGACAATATAGATGAAATTGCAGGCTGGCGGAGGCCGAAAGATATTTTTCTTCTTGCTGATGTTATTTTTTTTGCGCGTCCGCATTATCCGATCAACTGGACGGAGATAGAAAAGCTAAAAAAAGATTTTCATGCTTCTATCGAAGTATTTTCGGTGGATGAAGTTGATATATCTGCAACAGATATCCGCAAACGTATAGAGATTGGAAAGCCGATCACAGGATTGGTTCCTCCACAGGTGGAACAATATATAAAGGAGCATCGCCTGTACCAGCCGGAATATATGCTGTATATGAAGCAGTTAAAGGAATTCCTTTGCCCCGAGCGGTTCCGCCATACGATTGGCGTCGCAAAAATGGCAGAAAAATTGGCTGTACATTATCAAATTGATAAAGAAAAGGCCTATTTGGCTGGGCTATTGCATGACTGTGCAAAAAATTTGCCGGAGGATGAACTTCGGAATCTTACAAAGAGAAGCAGCTTTCCTATTTATGACGGGGAACTCGATAATCCCCAGCTGCTGCACAGCATTGCCGGCAGTGTCATTGCCAAAGAGGTTTTTGAAATAGAGGATAAAGAAATTTTATCCGCCATCCGCTATCATACCATTGGCAGAGTTGATATGACGCTTCTGGAAAAAATCATCTATCTGGCTGATCTGATCGAGGAGAACAGGACTTTTGCATTGGTTGAGAGGATGAGGACTCTCGCTTTTATCAATTTGGATCAAGCTCTTCTCTTATCGATCGAAAATAATATCAATTATTTAAAGAAAAACGGTTTGAACGTTTTAAAGGAATCTTATCATATCAAAGAAAGTTTATTAAACAAAGGGGTGCATCTATGAATTCGTTGGAAAAAGTAAAAGAGATTGTAAAAATTCTTGATTCAAAGAAGGGATATGATATTGACGTTATCGAAATCGGCGATGTAACGGCAATTACTGATTATTTTGTAATTTGCACAGGCAACTCGGAACCGCAGCTGAAAGCGCTTGCAGACGAAGTCGAATATCAGATGAAAGAAAGAGGGGTCCCTGTTGGCCATATTGAAGGATATGCAACGGCTTCCTGGATTTTGCTGGATTATTCGGATGTTATCGTTCATATCTTTCACAAAGAGTCTAGAATGTATTACAGTCTGGAACGACTTTGGACAGATGCCAAAAAAGTAGACGTATCCGAATGGATCAGTGAGTAGATGTCAAGAAAAGCACGAAAGAGGAGTATAAAAACAAATGAACTACAATTTTTCAGAAATAGAGAAGAAATGGCAGAATATCTGGGACGAAAAAGAAACGTTTAAAGCGACCGACGATTATACAAAACCAAAATTTTATGCTTTGGTTGAATTTCCTTATCCATCCGGACAAGGACTTCATGTAGGGCATCCCAGATCCTATACCGCACTCGATATTGTGGCAAGAAAGAGAAGACTGGAAGGCTATAACGTATTGTATCCAATGGGCTGGGATGCTTTTGGACTTCCGACAGAAAACTATGCCATAAAAAATAAGATTCATCCAAAAAAAGTGACAGAGGATAATATTGCTAACTTTAAAAGACAGTTAAAGTCTCTCGGTTTTTCTTTTGACTGGTCGAGAGAAATCAATACAACCGATCCGGAATACTACAAATGGACTCAGTGGATTTTTTTGAAATTATTTGAAAAAGGCTTGGCCTATAAAAAAGAAATGGCGGTCAATTGGTGTACCTCCTGTAAGGTAGTGCTTGCCAATGAGGAAGTTGTGAATGGGGTCTGTGAACGCTGCGGCAGTGAGGTTGTACGCAAAGTAAAAAGCCAATGGATGCTGAAAATCACCGAGTATGCAGAGCGGTTGATTCAGGATTTGGACGATGTTGACTATATTGAACGAGTTAAGGTACAGCAGAAAAACTGGATCGGAAAATCCATCGGAGCGGAAGTGGATTTTGAAACAACTGCCAAAGACAAACTGCGCGTCTTTACCACACGGCCGGATACACTATTTGGGGCTACATATATGGTTATCTCGCCGGAGCACCCGTATATTGAAAAGTGGAAAGAGCAGATAACAAACTATACTGCATTGATCGAGTACCGGAATCAGGCAATGAAAAAATCTGATTTTGAACGCACGGAGCTGGCAAAAGATAAAACCGGTGTTTGTATCGAAGGCGTTTCCGCAATCAATCCTTTAACCGGAACCCATATTCCGATCTATGTATCAGATTATGTTTTGATGTCCTACGGTACCGGTGCAATTATGGCAGTTCCGGCTCACGATACCCGCGACTGGGAATTTGCGAAGAAATTTAATCTGCCGATTATAGAAGTTGTCGCAGGCGGTAACGTGCAGGAAGAAGCTTTTACAGATGTGGCGACAGGGAAACTTGTAAATTCCGGATTTTTAGATGGTTTGGAAGTCAAGGATGCAAAGGAAGCGATTATAAAATGGCTGGAAGAACACAAAATCGGAGAAAAGAAAATAAACTATAAACTGCGTGATTGGGTATTCTCACGGCAGCGTTACTGGGGAGAGCCGATTCCGATTATCCACTGTGAGCATTGCGGTGCAGTACCGCTGAAAGAGGAAGAACTTCCTTTGACATTGCCGGATGTAGATTCCTATGAACCGACCGAAACCGGAGAATCTCCGCTTGCCAAAATGGATGATTGGGTCAATGTTCCTTGTCCGAAATGCGGAAAGCCCGCAAAAAGGGAAACCGACACAATGCCGCAATGGGCTGGATCTTCCTGGTATTTCCTGCGTTATACGGATCCACACAATGATGAGGAATTTGCCTCAAAAGAAGCATTGGAATATTGGACTCCCGTAGATTGGTATAATGGCGGTATGGAGCATACGACATTGCATTTGCTCTATTCCCGTTTCTGGCATAAATTCTTGTATGATATCGGCGTTGTCCCCACAAAAGAACCTTACGCAAAGCGTACATCCCATGGGATGATACTTGGTGAGAACGGCGAGAAAATGTCTAAATCCAGGGGAAATGTGGTCAATCCGGATGATATTGTAAGAGATTACGGTGCGGATACGATGCGTCTTTATGAGATGTTTATCGGGGACTTTGAAAAATCCGCTCCTTGGAGTGCCGCGGGAATCAAGGGATGCAGCCGTTTTCTGGAACGAATTTGGGCGCTTTTGGAATGTGTGAAGGATGGGGAAGAATATCAGCCCAATTTGGAAAAATCATTCCACAAGACCATCAAGAAGGTAACGGAAGATATTGAAAACCTGAAATTTAATACAGCAATTGCTGCAATCATGTCCCTGTTGAATGAAATAAATAAAGCCGGAAAAATTACAAAAGGAGAGTTGCGGAATTTGCTGATTTTAGTTAATCCATTTGCACCGCATATCACGGAAGAAATGTGGCAGATATCCGGTTTTTCCGGCATGTTGAATGAAGCAAAGTGGCCGGTGTTTGACGAAGCAAAAACCATTGACAGTGAAATCGAAGTAGCCGTTCAGATTAACGGTAAAGTACGCGATAAAATAGTTGTGTCAAAGGATATTTCCAAGGAAGAGATTGAGGCTGTCGCCTTGGCGAGAGAAGCCGTGAAGTCCTATACCGATGGAAAAACGATTGTCAAAGTGATTTATGTCCCCGGCAAACTGTTTAATATTGTTGTAAAGTAGTTGGGAGAAATCATGAGAATTGTTGGAATTGATTATGGCGATGTGCGAACAGGAGTAGCTGTTTCCGATGAAATGAAATTTCTTGCGCAGGGGATTGGCACGGTTCAGAATACAGGAATTGACGATGCTGTCAAAAAAGTATTGGAAGCTGTTAAAGAATATGATATTGAAAAATTTATTGTCGGCTATCCCAAAAATATGAATGGTACCATAGGGGAACGCTGTGAAAAGGCAAAAAAATTCAGTGAAAAACTGAAAAACAAAACCAATCTTCCGGTTATCCTATGGGATGAACGGCTGACGACAGTCAGCGCGCACCGTGTGCTTTCGGAAAACAATGTCAGAGGCAAAAAGAGAAAAAATATTGTTGATACCGTTTCTGCGGTATTTATATTACAGGGCTATCTGGATAGTCTTTAAAGGAGGATTTTTCTATGGATGAAAATATTATTGTCCTTTATGATGAGGATAACAATCCAATTGAATTTGAGATCATTGATGTGTTTGAGCTGAATGACAATGTCTATGCCGCAGTCACGGAATCACTGGATGTTGATGAAGATGAGACAGTGGAAGTTTCCATGCTGAAGGTAATCGAAAAGGATGGGGAAGAAGTCTTTTCTTTTATCGAGGATGAACAGGAAGAGATGAAAGCTTACAATGAGCTTCTGCGCAGAGATGAAGAAGAAGCAATCGAATCCTGACCGCATGCGGAGGTAGAAAATATTTCGTAAGAAGGTTATAAAAAAGGGCTGTATTAAAAAATACGGCCCTTCCTTTCGATGGAGATTATTTATGAAAATTATTGTAGTTTTGTTAGGGCTGATAGGATGCATAGCTCTTCTTATCTGGTTTTTATATGATCAGAACAATAGGCTTTGCGTCAGTGAGCATTCCATACATTCTGAAAAATTAAATGCATCTTTTTCTGCTGTTCATCTCTCTGATCTGCATAATAAATCTTTTGGCAGACAGAATAAAAAATTGCTGGAAAAAGTCAGAGAATTAAAGCCAGACGTTATTTTTTATACAGGAGATGTCATTTATAAGCGCTCTAAGTATTATCAGACCGGTATTCGGTTTTTATACGACGCAAATCAGATCGCACCTGTTTATATGATTTTGGGAAATCACGAGTGTGAATATCCGTATAGGGAAGAGGTTATTCGCAAAATTCGCGAAACCGGCGTCCATCTGCTGATAAATCAGACCTTAAGCATCTCTGTCAAAGGAAATACAATTCCGCTTTTAGGGATGGCGGAACGTCTGATTACAAAACAAGAAGTAAAACAAATTGCAGAGAGTTTTGAGAGAGAAAGGGCATATAAGATCCTTTTATCGCATTTTCCTCACTATTTTTCTCACTTTCGGCAGATTCAGTATAAAGACTATAAAATAGATCTCATTTTATGCGGACACACGCATGGTGCACAGATCATCCTTCCCTTGATTGGAGGAATCTGTGCACCTCAGCAGGGTTTCTTTCCAAAATATTATCGCGATATGTATGAGGAAAATGATACAAAAATGATTGTATCCCGTGGACTGGGAAAAAGCATTTTCCCATTTCGGATCTTCAATCGTCCGGAAATTATTCAAATTCACTTTGAAGCAAAAAAATGAGGCTTTTGTTATTTTCTTATAATTTTTAAATTTTCTATATTATAAGAAATTCTTATATCTTAATTTTGATATAAGGATTTCTGCATCAGCAAGTTTTATTTGAAAATAAATTACAAAGGAGCTTACTGCTATTTTACACTATATTTTTTATCTATGACACGCAGCAGTTTATAAACAAATTGCCCAATGACACCGCATGATCCTGCGAAAACAAGCACTTTCCACAATATAAAGCCTTGAAGTAATGTAATTCCTAAGAATAAGCCAGTGGCAATGCTCATCAGTGCAACCAAGAGCTTGAGTACTGTTTTCATCAAAATTCCTCCTTCAGTTTATATCAACTTGATTAAAAAAGTAAGGACTTCAATTTTTCTAGAAAAATTGAAGTCCTTATTTGGCGGAGAGAGAGGGATTCGAACCCTCGAACGAGTTTCCCCGTTACACGAGTTCCAGTCGTGCGCCTTCGACCAGCTCAGCCATCTCTCCACAACGATTATATTATAACAGACTTTATAATACTTGTCAACAATTAAATTTAAAAATATAATAAAACAAATAAATATGTTAAAAATCCGAAACGATCTCCAATAGGAAATAATTTCGGATTTAACATCTGGTGCACCTTTAGGGACTCGAACCCTAGGCCCACTGATTAAGAGTCAGTTGCTCTACCAACTGAGCTAAAGGTGCATTTGTTTTCCAACAAAAAGAATTATAGCACAAATTATTTTGTTTGTAAAGATGTTTTGTTAAATAAATTTTTTCTAATGTTTTTTCCCAAGCTTTCCCTTTACTTTTTCTTTAGATTATTATATAATAATTTTAATTATTTTTACAAAAGCATATTTAAAGTGTGGTTTTTCACCTATAAACGGAAAGGGGCTGTTAAGCTTGACAAGATCTTATGAAATTTCTTTTGAAATATTTCCTCCTAAAAAAACGTCTTCCATAGAAACGGTTTATGATGCCATTAAAAATCTTGCTCAGATGAACCCGGACTTTATTAGCGTTACTTACGGAGCAGGGGGGAGCAGGCAGAGTAATAAAACTTGCGAGCTGGCTTCTCTGGTGAAAAACAAACATCATATCAAGGCGATTGCGCATTTGACTTGTATTAATTCCACTAAAGATCAGGTTTCGGAAATCTTGACAGATTTAAAAGCCCACGGAATTGAAAATATTCTTGCTCTTCGCGGAGATCGGAATCCAGATATGGAAGAAACAAAGGATTTTAAATATGCATATGAACTGGTTCAATATATAAAAGAAAACGGCAATTTTCATCTCTATGGAGCATGCTATCCAGAGGCTCATCCCGAATGTGAAAGTTATGAAAAAGATTTGCTTCATCTGAAGCATAAAGTAGAGCTCGGAGTCGAGCATCTGATTACTCAATTGTTTTTTGACAATGAAATTTTTTATCGTTTTTTGAACGATATCAGAAAATTGGGGATCCATCAACCTGTTCATGCGGGAATTATGCCTGTGACCAATTTAAAGCAGATTCTGAGAATGACTGGTATGTGCGGCGCATCAATTCCCGGAAAACTTTCTAAAGTACTCAGTCAGTATTTTAATGATGATGAGGGGCTTTATAAAGCAGGTTTGGATTACGCAGTAGAACAAATCAACGATCTGATTGCACATGGCATAGACGGAATCCATTTATATACAATGAATAATCCGAAAGTTGCAAGTTATATTATAGAAAATATAGACAAATGATAGAAAAGAAAATAGATTATCGCAGAGTCTTAGACTTTTTGGAACATAAAAATTCAAAGATTCCAGACAATTTGGAATTATTGATAAAGGAAGTTATCAAGGAGATAATTGAAATTGGCCAAGTAAAGTTTTGTCATCTGACAGTAGATAGAAATTTGGTGCCAGATGAACAAATTAAAAAAAACATTTTATTTGTCCTCACATTAGGTGCGGCAGTTGATAACAGAATACTGTATTATGAGAAAACTTATGTGACCAAGGCAATTATTGCGGATGCTGCCGCAAATGTAATGATGGAAAATGCTATTGAGCAATTAGAAAAGTATCTTCAAAATCTATATGAAACAGATACTTTCTATCTTACGGAGATTATGTGTCCCGGCAATCAGGACATTCCACTGGAATGGAATAAGCGGATAGTAGATATACTGGATGCTCAAAAAAGAATTGGAGTCCACATAACCGAGCACTATGGCCTTTTGCCCCAAAAGTCAGTGGTCGGATTTTTCGGTGTAACAGAGCATCAAATCTGCAAAAAAGGTGTAAAGTGCGAAAATTGTACTGCAAACTGTAAATTCAGAAAGAAGAGTGTAAAGTGAAAGTCAGAGAATATATCAAAGATAATGTGTTGCTTTTTGACGGTGCAATGGGAACAATGCTCCAGAAGAAAGGCTTAAAGCTGGGTGGAATTCCTGAACTTTTAAATTTGACCGACAGGGAACTTATCAAAGAAATTCATAGAGAATATCTGCATAGTGGCAGTCAGGTGATAACCACAAATACTTTTGGCGCAAACGAACATAAACTGGCCGGCAGCGGCGCCTCTGTGGAAGAGGTCATCTCTGCCGCTGTTCAGATTGCAAAAGAAGCAAAAGCAGGCTATGATGATGCTTTCATTGCGCTTGATATTGGACCGATCGGTGAATTGCTGGAGCCATTGGGGACTTTAGAATTTGACGATGCCTACGCTATCTTTAAACGTCAGATTGATGCTGGAGTAAAAGCGGGGGGAGTTGATATTATTCTGATTGAGACAATGACGGATTTATATGAGGTGAAAGCAGCGGTTTTAGCGGCAAAAGAATCCTGTGAGCTTCCGGTATTTGTCACAATGAGTTTTGAAGAAAACGGGAGAACCTTCACAGGATGCTGCGTAGAGAGTATGGTTGCGACGCTTTCCGGATTGGGTGTTGATGCATTAGGTGTGAATTGTTCTTTAGGGCCAATGCAGCTAAAACCGGTTGTTTCCAAAATTCTTAAATATTCTTCTGTCCCAGTCATGGTACAGCCCAATGCAGGCCTTCCTGTTATAATAGACGGTAAGACGAATTTTGATATTGACAAACACCAATTTTCTGAAATTGTATTGGAATTTGTAAAAGCAGGCGTCTCTATTGTAGGAGGCTGTTGCGGTACATCCCAGGAATATATCGATGAAATCAAAAATGGATTGCGTACGGTGGAGAAGGGCAGAAACAACCCGGTTAAAACGTCCGCTGTATGCACTCCTTCACAGTTGATTGAACTTGATTCCGTGAAAGTGATTGGGGAGCGAATCAATCCTACCGGTAAAAAGATATTCAAACAAGCTTTGGTTGAGCATAATATGGAATATATTCTGAAGCAAGCTGTGGAGCAAACGGATGCAGGCGCTGATATTCTTGATGTAAATGTTGGACTGCCAGAGATTAATGAAAAAGAAATGATGGTTAAAGTAGTCAAGGAAATTCAGAGTATACTTCCTGTTCCTTTGCAAATTGATTCCTCCAACCCTCAGGCAATTGAGGCAGGTTTAAGGTATTATAACGGGAAAGCAATTGTTAATTCTGTAAACGGTGAAGAAAAAGTATTAAAAAATATTCTTCCAATCGTCAAAAAATACGGTGCCGCCGTGGTAGGTTTAACTCTTTCTGAGGAGGGGATTCCACCGAAAGCAGAGCAACGTTTTGCAATTGCAAAAAAAATCTACGAAACGGCACTCTCATATGGAATTGCGAAAGAAAATATCTTCATTGATTGTTTGACATTAACCGTTTCTGCTCAACAGGAAGAAGTTGCTGAGACACTGAAGGCTGTCCGAATGGTGAAAGAACAGTTAGGTCTAAAGACAGTTCTGGGAGTTTCAAACATCTCTTTTGGCCTTCCGAACCGAGCACTTATCAATGAAACCTTTCTTTCCCTTGCTTTGGCGAATGGTTTGGATTTACCGATTATCAATCCAAATGCGCAGGGAATGATGGGAGTAATTTCTTCCTATAAAGTGCTGTATAATCTTGATAAAAATGCAAATCAATATATTGAAAAGTATGCAGATATGCAAGTGAGAACAGAAAAACCATCCTCTTCCGTCAAAGATTTAAAAACAGTTGTTATTAAAGGGCTAAAGGATGAAGCGCGTCAAGAAACCATAAAAATGTTAGAAAACATGGATGAAATGATTATTGTAAACGAATATCTAATTCCTGCCTTGGATATTGTGGGATTGAAATATGAAAAAGGAGAAATTTTCCTGCCACAGTTGATTCAAAGCGCTGAAACTGTAAAAGTGGCATTTGAAGTAATCAAAGAAAAAATCCAGCAAAAAGGAACCATCGGCATTTCAAAAGGCAAGGTTATTTTAGCCACGGTAAAAGGAGATATTCATGATATCGGCAAAAATATTGTGAAAGTTATCATGGAAAATTACGGATTTGAAATCATTGATTTAGGGCGAGATGTTCCGGCTAAAAAAATTGTAGAGACAGCTCAAAAAGAAAAGGTAAAGCTTATCGGTTTGAGTGCACTTATGACAACCACTTTAGTCAGTATGGAAGAGACGATTCAGGCATTAAAAAAATCTGGATTGGACTGCAGAACATTTGTCGGAGGTGCAGTACTAACTGAAGATTATGCAATGAAAATTGGTGCTGATTATTATGCAAAGGATGCAAAGCGAAGCGTTGATATTGCAAATGAATTCTTCAATCAATAAACACTTAAGAAAAAAGAACTTTTATAAAAGTTCTTTTTTCTTAAGTATATTTTATACAAAATTTTTATTTTGTATAAAATAAAAATTGTTTTCTTATTTTGGTGAACCTATTCATAAGCTAAAGCTTTTTGGTACACCATCAAATTGCTGGTGGTTTTCGCTGACACAAAAATAGCTTGTACATTTTTATGTACAAGCTATTAAAAAATTTTACTCTAAGATTCGGATTGTTTTCATAACGACTGGCTTCAATGGCTTATCATTGCTGTCCGTCTGGACATTTGCAATCTTATCTACAATATCCATTCCGCTGGTAACCTTGCCGAATGCAGCATAATTTCCGTTCAAGCTTTCATTATTTGCATGCATGATAAAAAATTGTGAGCCGCCGCCATTCATATCATTCGTTCTTGCCATGGAAATGACGCCACGTTCATGTTTTATATTATTTTTTACTCCATTATTGGAAAATTCGCCTTTGATAGTATATCCAGGACCACCTGTGCCGCTTCCCTGCGGATCACCGCCCTGAATCATAAACCCTTCTATGACTCGGTGAAAGGTAAGCCCATCGTAAAAACCTTTTTTTGCCAGATAAACGAAGTTAGAAACAGTGATTGGAGCTGTTTCAGGATCTAATTCCAATGCGATGATTCCTCCGTCTTCCATCTCGATTTCCGCTTTGATTGGCTCTTTTGTATCGAGTATTTCAAATGGGTACTGTGAACTTTGCTTGCTCTCCTGCTGTCCAGTCGTTTCATTTTGGGCAGAAGAACATCCAAAGAGTGAAATCATTATTCCAACCGCCAGAAATATACTGGATATTTTTTTTATTTTTCTCATATATTAAACCGTTCCTTTCTATTAAATTCCTGTACTGCCAAAGCCACCAGTTCTCTCTCCATCGGCAGCATCGTTATCCGCTAGTAAGTACTTCTGGAAAATTCCCTGTCCTATTTTTTCCCCTTTCTTGATTGTAATATCAAAAGGATAAAAATTATAAAAAGCAAACATGATATGACCGTCATTATCCGAGTTACCATAATAGTCGCTGTCTATGATTCCAACAGAATTAGCCATCACCAATCCCTTTTTCCCAGGATTGGAGGAACGATTATAAATATGAAGCACCTCATCCTGCGGCATATAAGCCTTCACTCCGGTTTTTATAAAGGTGGGTTTGATAATCTCTTCCTCTTTGGCTGTTATTTTTTTTAAAATCAATTTAAAGTAGGAAGGAATAACCGTATCTTCTGCCGCCTCAAAATCATAACCAGCACTGCATTTTGTACTTCTAGCAGGCAAATTAATCTCAGAAAATCCTTTACAGATTTCAAAACCTCTTATTTTCATATTTGAATGACTCCTTACATACATTTTGACCAACCGCAAACACATTGAACACAGCCGGCTTCGTGCCTCAGTCTTTCGCCACATTCCGGACAAACGGTTAAATGCTCTACATTGGTGCTTAAATCAAAACTCACCTGATTTTTATCTTCTTCAGCAATCTCCTGTTTCTTTCCAGAACCATTTACAAACAATTCTGTATCGTATTCTTCTTTAATAGCTTTTGCAATAATATCAGGACACGAGGAACCGTCCAAAGATTCTCCTTTTGATTTCACCCTTACACAGGCCGGACAAGAAATATTTCGGAGCTGATCCACGATTTCGGACACAAGAACGCCGCTGCGCAGGCAAAGTGAAATCATCCGGTTCAATCCGTCAATATTGGATTTGCAAATACCGTTCTTGGATGTATTCACAAAGGATTCCACAATGTTTCCATTTTTATCTCGGTTGATTGTCACATATAAATTCCCACAGGCTGTTGTATATTTTGTAGTTGTTCCAAAGGTTTTACCCAACTTGGCACGGCTGATCGGTTTTACCGCATCAAATTTGAAATCTTCCTCCTCATCTTTTGGACTGTTTAGGAGTACTCCGCTTCTGCGGCAATTGTCACGATAAATTGTAATTCCCTTCAGGCCTTTTTCCCAAGCTGTCATATAGAGTTCTGAAACATCTGCTATCGTAAATTCTTCAGGAACATTTACCGTTGAACTGATAGAAGCGTCAATATGTTTCTGCCAGACGGACTGCATATCAATTCTTTCCTTGTAATAGAGTGTCATCGCAGTGACAACATATTTCGGAAGATCTTCTTCCTTTTCAATGCCAGCTTTGTCCATTAATTCTTTGACAATTGGCGTATACACTTTATAGAAGCGATCCTCTCCGTGCAGAGATTCCGTTTTTCTTGTGTAAGATATGTTGTAGATCGGTTCAATTCCGCCGCTGATACCCAGCATAGTCGATATGGATCCGGTGGGGGCAATGGTCAATAGCTGGGAATTTCGCATTCCATGTTCTTTCACGCTTTCTTTCGTACGCTTGCTGGTATTGGCAATAAAATAGGGAGATTGCATGACTGCACTCTCATCATACATAGGATACGCACCAAACTCTTTTGCAAGCAGTGAGGAGGTATAAATAGCAGTATCCGCCATGATAAATCCGATTTTATCACATAGTTTTAAGGCTTCTTCGCTTCCATAACGTACACCTAGCTTAATTAAAGCATCACCCAATCCCATGATGCCCAAACCGATTTGCCGCCAATTGTTAACGCTTTCACGCTGTTCTAACAATGGATGAAGAGGCAGCCCTTCTTCCAAAACCTCATTCAAATAGCGAACAGAATATTCAACCACTTTTTTGAATTCATCAAAATCAAATTCAGCACTGACATCGTGAGGATTGAGGATAAATTCAGAGAGGTTAATGCTTCCAAGCAGACAGCTTCCCCCTGCCGGCAGAGGTTCCTCGGCACAGGGATTCACTCCGGCAAAGGAAAAACGTTTGTCCTCACTGAGCAGATTCCATTTTTTTATCCTATCCCAGAAAAGAGCTCCCGGTTCCGCCATATCCCAGTTATTGAAAGCCAGCTTTGCAAAGATTTCTCTCGCTTTTACTTTCTTTTCAATCACTTCGCCGGTTTCTTTTCTGGTGTAAGACAGCGTCCAGTCATCATCTGTTTTTACCGCCGTCATAAAGTCATCAGAGATTTTGATAGAAATGTTTGCTTTCGTAACCTTTGTCAAATCATTCTTTATATCAATAAAACTCAGCAAGTCCGGATGATCACAGTCCAATGAAATCATCAGTGCTCCCCTTCTCCCCGACTGGCCAATCAGTTCAGTGACCAGAGAGTAAAGGTTCATAAATGAAACACTGCCCGTGGTCTGTTTTGCGGCATTATGAATGACAGCGCCTGCCGGTGCCAAACCGGAGATATCAATGCCGCAGCCACCGCCGTAAGAATAGGTTCTGGCAAGCTTTGTTGCGCATTCAAAAATACTTTCAATATTATCCTCGGGAGGACTTATAACATAACAATTGGAATATGTAATTTTTCTGCCGTCCTTATGCAACCCTCTGCTTGCAATAATTCTTCCTCCCGGAAGGAATTTTTTTTGCAGCATACATTCTTTGATCTCTTTATTTCCTCCGCTGACCCTTTCAAAAAACTCCTCAAAGTTTTCATCTCCGGTTTTGTATTTCTTTAACCAGATGTCTTTCTGAAGTTCTGTCATGAACCAGTTTTCTTCCGTAGGAAATGCCATGAATAACCCCTCCAAATAACCTATTAATATATTTTTTTAGATAAACCATAGAAAGTGTGATTATCTCAAGACATACAATATATGCCCAATGCTTATTTATCTTACCATATATATTGTGTATTGTAAAGCTATAAAAAACAATTCGTTATTTTCCAATAAAGATTAAAGATTGAAATTTTATTCTAATTCGAGTATAATAAATTTGTCTATTAATCGTTTAAGGAGTATTGAATAAAAATGAAATTAGGAATTGTCGGATTACCCAATGTAGGCAAGAGCACCCTTTTTAATGCTATCACAAAAGCTGGAGCAGAATCTGCAAATTATCCCTTCTGCACCATCGAACCCAATGTGGGAATTGTAAGTGTGCCGGATGCTAGACTTCCGGTTTTGGCTAAAATGAATCATTCCGCTAAAATTGTCCCCGCTGTTATTGAATTTGTAGATATAGCCGGACTTGTGAAGGGGGCATCCAAAGGAGAAGGGCTTGGAAATAAATTTTTATCCCATATTCGGGAAGTGGATGCAATCGTTCATGTTGTAAGATGCTTTGATGACAAAAATATTGTTCATGTAGAAGGCAGTGTAGATCCAAAACGTGATATAGAGACAATCAATTTGGAATTGATTCTGGCTGACATGGATGTCTTGGAAAGAAAACTATCTCGTTCTATAAAAGCGTTGAAAGGAGACAAATCACTTCAAAAAGAAATTGATGTTTTAGAAAAAATCAAAACATCCTTGGAAAATGAAATCTGTGTTCGTTCTATGGAGCTTTCCGACGAAGAAAAAGATGTTATCCGGGATATTTCCTTACTGACTGCAAAGCCTGTCATTTATGCGACCAATGTATCGGAAGAAGACTTTGTTGATGGAATTGAAAAAAATCAATATGTAAAAATGGTAGAAGAGATTGCAAAAAAAGAGAACTCTTTGGTACTGCCAATCTCAGCCAAAATAGAATCCGAAATAGCTGAATTGGATGAAGAGGAAAAAGCTGCATTTCTGGATGAATTGGGGATTCATGAATCCGGTCTGGACAGGCTTGTAAAAGCCAGCTATTCCCTTTTAGGTCTAATTAGTTATATCACATCAGGTGAAATGGAGACAAAAGCATGGACAATTCGGAAGGGTACCAAAGCACCGGGCGCTGCAGGGAAAATTCATTCTGATTTTGAACGGGGCTTTATCCGTGCTGAAGTAGTTGCATATGATGATTTGATAGCCTGCGGATCCCACTTGGCAGCAAAGGAAAAAGGATTAGTACGTTCTGAAGGAAAAGAATATATTGTAAAAGATGGAGATGTCATTCTGTTTCGCTTTAATGTATAAAAGATGAAATGAAAAAATCCTTTCAATATTTATGAAAGGATTTTTTCATTTATAACAGTAAATCTGTTTTATAAATTAAATTTACATAAAGTTATATAATTCGATAAATTTTCTTTATTTTCAATATATTATTCAATGTAAAGTGAAAATACTTTTTAGTTGTTTTGTTTTTTGATCTCTTCCAACACCGCATCATAATCCGGATGTTCGGTCACTTCAGAAACATATTCCAGATAAATTATTTTGTCTTGTGGATCCACGACGAAAACAGCTCTTGTCAAAAGCCCCAGTTCCTGCAGATAGGTTCCAGTTGCTAAGGCAAAACTATGCTCCTTGTAATCGGACAGTACCGTTACATTTTCTACTCTTTTTGCACCGCACCATCTTTCCTGAGCAAAAGGCAGATCCATAGATATCGTATAGCAAGATACATAAGGATAATGAATCAGTTCTTTATTAAACCGTGCTACTTCCAAATCACATACCGGCGTATCAATCGATGGAACGGTTAAAAAAATTCGCATTCCATCCGTATCTTTGAAAGTTACATCTTCCAGTTGTGTGTTTTTTACCTTAAAGTCAGGAAAAATATCTCCTTTTTTCAACGGTATACCATTTAGTCTTATTGGATTTCCTTTGAATTTTACTTCCAAATTGATTCCTCCCTAAAACATAATAAATTTAGAATATCCAATAAACAAAATTTTATACAGATTGCCGCCATGATTACATCATGGCGGCAATCTTTCTTATATAGTGTTTTGCATCTGATAAAACTGAAAGTATTCTCCGTGCTTTTTCATAAGTTCTTCATGTGTTCCCTGCTCCATAATTCCTTTGTTTCCAAGGACAATAATGCGATCAGCTCCTACGATTGTGGAAAGTCGATGGGCTATAATAATCGAAGTTCTTCCCGAAATTAAGTGCTGGATTCCCTCTATCAACCTTTTCTCCGTATTGGTATCAATACTGGCAGTTGCCTCATCCAGAATCAAAACCCTTGGATTTTTCAGCATTGTTCTTGCCAACGAGATAAGCTGTCGTTGACCCACAGACAGGGTAGAACCTCGTTCGCTGACAAAAGTGTTATAACCGTCTTTCATTTCACGAATAAATTCATCGGCACAAACAGCCTTGGCAGCTTCCATTACTTCCTGATCGGTTGCATCCAATCTGCCGTAACGAATATTTTCCAGAATTGTTCCAGAAAAGACAAAACTGTCCTGCATCATATAGCCCACCTGTGTGCGCAGAGAAGCAACCGTCACATCTTTGATATTATGAGAATCAACAAAAATTTCTCCTTTCTGAATCTCATAATAGCGGCAAAGCGTATTGACAAGTGTTGTCTTCCCCGCTCCCGTATGCCCAACTACGGCAATCGTTTCCCCTTTACGGATAGACAAATTAAAGTCTTCCAGAATATTGTTTTCTCCATCATAGGAGAATGTGACGTCTTTAAACAAAACATTTCCCTGAATTTCGGGCAGTGGCTGTGCATCCGCCTTTTCCACAATCTCAACCTTTTCCTCCATCATTTCAAAGATCCGTTCCAGGTAAGCGGCATTTGTCATGATCCCGTTATAAATATTACTCATATTATTAATTGGGGCCCAGAACCGGCCGATATAACTGACAAAGGCAATCAAGGTTCCAACGCTGATTGTGGCGGGATCTAAAACAAGAATGCCGACCACATAGACAGCAAAAATAGTAACTTCAGAAATAACATTTACCAGAGGACCGATCAGAAATTCGATCTTCTTTGCACGGATCCATGCTCTGAAACAGTCAGAACTCAACGATGTAAAGATTTTCTGGTTTTTTCTTTCACGCACGAAAGATTGTGTGATTTTTACTCCATTGATGCTTTCATGCAGGTACGCATTCTGATTTGAATTTTTATTGCTGTAATCCTGCCAGGCTCTTCTGTGACGGGTTTTCAGCCTTGCAATGGCATACACCAGAAGAGGTATTCCTAACAAAGCAACCAAAGTCAAACGCCAGTCAGTGATAAACATATATATCAAAATGACAATCAGGCTGATGGTTTCCATCACAGCATTCACGATTCCGTTAGAAAACATATCGGCAAGGGAGTTCACATAGTTTACTACCCTGACAAGAATTTTTCCATGAGGTCTGGAATCAAAATAGCGAAATGGAAGCTTCTGCATATGGGCAAAAAGATCCGTGCGGATGTCATAAATGATATTCCTTCCGACATAGTTCATATATTTTAGCTTAAAATTCATGGAATAGATTCCAATCACCACAGTAATCAAAAAGATAATCCCTAAAATCATGAGACCTTTTATGTTTTTTTCCGGTATCATCGTATCAACGGCAATTTTAATGATATATGGCCCCGCCATGATTGCAATGGTAGATACAAGCATAACAATCAAAGTTAGAATAAATTCTTTTTTATACTTCTTCACGTATTTAGACGCTTTCAGCAAAAAGTTTTTATTGATCTTGATATCCAGCGTCTCATCCTCTTTGAAGGTGTTCACTTTAGGCATTTTTCACACCTTCTTCCCTATTGAAATTTCCAAATTGATGCTTGAAAATTATATGGTAATATCCTTCCAGCTGAACCAATTCCTCATGCGTTCCCCGTTCAATGATCTTTCCATTATCCAGAACCAGTATCAAATCACAGTCTTTGACACTGGATATTCTCTGGGATATGATAAAAACGGTCCGGTTGCCCATTTTTCGTTTCAGCTGGTTCTGTATGTAACGTTCAGTCTGTGCATCTAGGCTGGATGTGGTGTCATCCAGAACCAGAATAGAGGGATTTTTTAAAAGTGCTCTCGCCAGAGCAATACGCTGTTTTTGACCGCCTGACAAACCTACGCCCCGTTCGCCGACGATGGTCTGATAGCCCTCCTCCATTTCGCTGATAAAGGAATCCGCATCCGCAGCCTCTGCAGCATCCCTGATTTCCTGTTCGGAAGCGCTGGCTCTTCCGTAGGCTATATTCTGGGCGATCGATTCAGAGAACAAAAAGACATCCTGATGGGCAATGGCAATGCTATCCCGCAAAAGATTTAAATCTATCTTTTTGATATCAATACCATCCATATAAATGCGTCCGGCATCTGGGTCGTAAAACCTTGAGATTAGGCTGATAATGGTTGATTTTCCAGAACCGGTAGAACCAATAATTCCAATTTTCTGCCCTTGATAAATGTGAAAACTGACATTGTTGAGTGCATGTTCCTGGCCATAATTAAAGGTAACATTCATAAATTCTATTTCACCTTTTAATGCTTTCTTCTCCACTGGATTCTGTTCGTTCGTTATTTTAATCGGCGTCTCGAGAAATTCCTTTACTTTATCCAACGAGGCCATTGCGTTGGACAGATCATTTACAATCCATCCGATGTTGTTAAGCGGATTAGCAATTTGATATATCAATGCGTTGAACATCAGAAGCTCTCCAACAGAAAAGACGCCGTTCATGACGAGAACACCGCCCACTGTCATGGAATATAATAAAAATAGGTTTTGTACATTCGTGATATAAGGCGCGAATTTACGCCAAACCCGGTTGTGGTTATGCTGTGCTCTTCTGAAGTCATCATTTGCCTCTCGCATTTTCTGATTTTCAAAGTCTTCCCGGACAAACGCTTTGACAACTCTATTTGCACTGATATTCTCCTGAACCACACTGTTGAGTTTGGAACGCATCTGCCGGATTGTTTTGAAAAGCGGAAACATCTTTTTTGTAAAACTGACTGCATAAAGCGAGATAATAGGCGTCATAATTACCAGAAACATGGTAAAACCGATATTGACCGTGCAAAGCATAATGATCACTGCACCAAAAAAGATGGTAAGTCCCTCGATAATATTATAAAATATAAATCCAAAGAAGTGGCGTATTAAATCAATATCTGACGTCATTAATGTCATAATATCCCCTGTACGGTGAGTATTAAAATATTCCTGATCCAGATGCATAATTTTTTTATAGCCTTCGTTTTTCAAATCAAAGTTGATTTTCTGTGAAATTTTTTCATAACTAAGGGAATAATAATATTTGATAAAGCTTCTTGCTATGGTGGTAATTAAGAATAAAAACAAAACAGGAAACAGGATATCCAGTTTTCTGTTCATAATAATATCATCCGACATAACCTTTGTCAGATATGGATTCACCAATGTTAACAGGCCGACAGCCAAAACCAGAATGAGATTAAAAAAATATTTCAGCCGGAAGCCCTCCAGCAGTTTCATAAGATAACGCAGTCTGTTCATTCTTTCCCCTCCTTTATTTCAAATAACCGCTGTGATTTCTCAAAATCTACATTGGTTTCCCCTCCCCGTCAAAAGTATGTATAGTATACTCAAGCCATGCGGATAAATCAATTGTTGAAAAACGGGAATCTGACTCAGATAAGTACATATTCCAGGAAATATAGAAAATCACAGCCCTCAAATTTAAACATATTTCTTTTTTCTCACATATCCTTTGATTTCCAGGTGAAAAGTTTTTTTACTGAAAAATATTGAAAAAATACCGAACCTGTGTTATGATAATTACAATTTATATAGGAAGGATGTTTTGTTTGTTAATTGAATCTGTAACGGTATTCAATCATTAAATTGAATCGATTCGGAAAGCGGAAATTGCGGAATGTTTCATTCCGTTTGTTTTATTACCTCTTTCTGCCTTTACAGATACTTTAAACAAATGGATAGATTTTAAAGTGTGCTGGTTACTGTACACTTTTTCCTTTGTCTCTCACAGGTAATCTTGTGTTTTTTCAATCTGAAAAGGCAGAAAGATTACCTTTTTATTTTAGGAGAATAATCAATGAACAATAATAAATTATTAGAATTCGATACCATTCAGGAACTGCTGGCTGCATATGCTCTGTCACCTGCTGCCAAAGAAAAATGCAGAAAATTAAGTCCCTATACCAGTTTACAAGCATGTAAAAATCGGTTAAAAGAGACTACGGAAGCCAAAAAAATATTGGAATGTTTCGGTTCTCCTCCCCTGCCTATCATGGCAGAGTTAAAGGAAATTCTGGAAATTTGCAGAAAAGATGCACTGTTATCTGTGGAACAGCTGACAGCGGTATCACAATTTCTTTCCTCCTGCAAACGTATGAAGGCGTATCTCACAAAAGCGGAACTCCTTGGGACAGGTATCTCACAATATGGAAAAATATTGGATGAACTTCCGGCACTTTTGGAAGAATTAGAATGTTCGATCCGCTACGGTGAAATTGATGACTTCGCGTCTACCGAACTAAAAAATCTTCGCAGAAAGATAGAAAGCTGTCATATTCAAATAAAGCAAAAGCTGGAATCTATTCTGAGAAATAAAAAAGATTGGTTTTCGGACGCCTATGTGTCGGAACGGAACGGTCGTTTTGTTTTGCCGGTAAAAAAAGATTACAAACAGCAGCTCAAAGGTACTGTTATCGGAGTGTCCGGAACCGGTGAAACCTATTTTATGGAACCCGATTCGATCCAGAAGCTTCAAAAAGAAGAAATAGATTTACAGATTGAAGAGGAAAATGAAGTTCGGAAAATCCTTTATACTCTCACGTCGCTTGTTGACGACTGCATCCCCTCCCTTCAGGCAAATATAGAAGTACTGGAAACGCTGGATTTCGCTTTCGCCAAAGCAAAACTTTCCTGTGAAATGAGCGGTTCCGAGCCAATGATTACCGAGATACGAGAAATAAGAATCATAAACGGAAGACATCCTCTTTTGAAAAAGGAATCCTGTGTACCGTTGGATTTTGAGATTGGCGGCTCCATATCTGGAGTTGTGATCACGGGACCGAATACCGGCGGAAAAACAGTGGCGCTGAAAACCATTGGCTTATTATCCTTAATGGCACAGTCAGGATTGCATGTACCAGCCGAGAGTCAGAGTGTTTTTTCAATACACAGAAACATACTCTGTGACATTGGCGACGGTCAGAGTATCACAGAAAATCTTTCCACTTTTTCAGCTCATCTGTCAAATATTATTTCGATTTTAGAGAAATCCGGCAGCGAAAGCCTCATACTGCTGGATGAACTTGGCTCCGGAACCGATCCGGCGGAGGGGATGGGAATTGCAGTTGCAATCCTGCATGCCTTGAGAAAGAAAAGATGCCTTTTTATAGCGACTACCCACTATCCGGAAGTGAAAGAATATGCGAAAAATACACCGAATATTTTAAATGCGAGGATGACCTTTGATCGGGAAACGCTTAAGCCTTTATACTGCTTGGAACTTGGAGAAGCCGGAGCGAGCTGCGCTTTGTTTATCGCAAAACGCCTTGGATTTCCAGAGGAACTATTAAAGATAGCACAGACAGCTGCATATAGTGAAAAAACGTTTCCGGAAGAAAAAGAAATATTATTTGAAAAGCGAAAAAGTCAAACAATAAAAACGTCAAAAAGGCAGGATAGCTTTCAGATTGGTGACAGTGTTATCGTTTATCCGCAGAAAAAAATCGGAATCGTGTATCAAAAAAGCAATGAAAAAGGAGAAATCGGCGTTCAGATCAAAAAAGAGAAAAATTTGATTTCCCACAAACGCTTAAAACTTCATATCCCTGCCAAAGAATTATATCCCGAAAATTATGATTTTTCTATCCTGTTTGACACGGTGGAAAGCCGTAAGATACGTCATCAAATGGAACGAAAATATAGCCCTGATCGAAAGATTGAATCCGATGACTGATAGAAATAAATCGTATTTTTACGGTTCCTCATCCATAAAAATACAGTCATACGCTTGATTTTCATTATAAAAATGCCGCAAGCAGACTTTAAAAGTCAAATTTGCGGCATTTTTTATAACTCTTCATTTTTTTGATAAAATAAATTTATTCTATTTTTGAATTAAACTTTCTCCGGTCATTGCCGAAGGCTTTTCAATTCCCATCAAATCCAGCATGGTGGGACAGATATCAGCCAGCTTTCCGCCGTCTTTCAAGGTTAAATCACCTTCTCCGGCAATGATAAATGGTACCGGATTGGTGGAATGTGCCGTGACAATGCCCTCCGTTTCATTCCACATATCATCGGCGTTTCCGTGATCAGCCGTGATCAAAACAACACCGCCTTTGGCAAGAATCTTTTCCGTTACCTTGCCAACGCATTCATCCACCGTCTTGACCGCTTTTACCGTAGCATCGAAATCACCGGTATGTCCAACCATATCACAGTTTGCATAATTTAAGATAATGACATCATACATTTCTTTTTCAATACAATCCAGAACTTTCTCGGTGACGCCGTATGCTGACATTTCCGGCTGCATGTCATAGGTTGCAACCTTCGGAGAAGGGACTAAAATACGCTCTTCTCCTTCATATACAGCTTCTTTTCCACCGTTAAAGAAAAAGGTAACATGTGCATATTTCTCTGTTTCAGCAATCCGGAGCTGTTTTAGACCTTGCTTGCTGACCACTTCTCCAAACGTGTCGATCAATGCTTCCGGCTTAAAGGCAACCTTCACATTGGGCATACTGGCATCATATTGTGTCATGCAAACATAATACAATGGAAAGAAGTCTTTTTCCCGGGTGAATCCTCCAAAGTCGGGATCTACAAGGGTTCTGGTAATTTCTCTTGCCCGGTCAGGGCGGAAATTGAAAAAGATAACGGAATCGTTAGCAGAAATAGCTTTTGCCCCTTCTATCACGCAGGGGATGACAAACTCATCCACAACCTCTTTCTGATAAGAAGCTTCTATTGCTTCCGCGGCAGTCACTGCATGATCTCCTTTTAGCAAGACCATTGCTTCGTAGGCTTTTGAAACTCTTTCCCATCTATTATCCCTATCCATGGCATAATATCTTCCCATAATGGTCGCAATTTTTCCGATTCCGATATTATTGATTTCAGCTTCCAGCTCCGCCAGATATCCTTTGGCGGAAGACGGCGGAACATCTCTGCCATCCAAAAGTGCATGCACATAGACTTCTTCCAAACCGCGTTTTTTTGCAAGTTCCAGCAAAGCATACAAATGCTTATTGTGACTGTGAACGCCGCCGTCTGATAATAGTCCAATTAGATGAAGTGCTGTACCGTTTGTCTTGCAATTTTCGATTGCGCCAATCAGTTCCGGATTTGTAAAAAAATCTCCGTCGCTAATTGCTTTTGTGATCCGGGTCAATTCCTGGTATACTATCCGTCCGGCACCAATATTTGTGTGACCGACTTCGGAATTGCCCATCTGACCATCCGGCAATCCCACCGCGAGACCGCTTGCATTGATATAAGTATGGGGATTTTCATCCCACAGTTTTGTGATATTGCCTTTTCCAAATGCCTTGATGGCATCCCCTTTTTCCTTATCACTATGGCCGTAGCCATCCATGATAATCAGTGCGATTGGCTTCTTCATATATTCCTCCTAGCAGCTTTTAATGATGGTGGTAAAATCGTCCGATTTGAGTGCTGCGCCGCCGATTAATCCTCCATCAATGTCCGGTTTAGAAAGGAGTTCTTTGGCATTTCCTGCATTCATACTGCCGCCATACTGGATGCGCAGTGCATCAGCGGTGTCCTTATCATACAATGTTTCAATGCAATCACGGATCATAGCGCAAACCTCGTTTGCCTGTTCCGGTGTTGCTGTTTTTCCGGTGCCGATTGCCCATACCGGCTCATAAGCGATAATTACTTTTTTAGCGTCCTCTTTGGAAACATTCAGAAAAGCAATTTTGGTTTGTCTTCTTATCACATCATCAGTAACTCCCTGTTCTCTGTCCGTCAATGTTTCTCCGACACAAAGAATCGGAAGCAAGTCTTTTTCAAGCGCCTTTATTACTTTTTTATTGACCGTGATATCTGTCTCATTGAAATACTGTCTTCTCTCGGAATGACCAATGATGACGTATTCTACACCCAAATCTTTCAGCATATCCGCGGAAACTTCCCCGGTATATGCGCCCTTATCCTCAAAATATAGATTCTGCGCACCAACTTTGATATTTGTGCCCTTTGCGGTCTCCACTGCATTGGACAGACAGACAAAAGGCGTACATACAACTACATCACAGTCTGGAGCGGGATTTTTTTCTTTTATTTCATTGATTAATCCAATGGTTTCACTGGGGGTTTTATTCATTTTCCAGTTACCGGCAATAATTTTTTTTCTCATAGCTACCTCCGAAATTTTATAACAAGATGAAATGCTTTTGCCGCACATTGTAAGCAAAAGCCACTATACAAGTGTTTTAACTCCGCGAAATGGGGACAACACATAGGAGCACGTGTTTGTAGAAGCAGTAAACATTTGATTGGGCAGGTATCCTACCTGCCCAAATTTTAAAGCTATTTATTTATCGTTTAATGCAGCGATGCCTGGCAGAACAATCCCCTCTAAAAATTCCAGAGAAGCGCCGCCGCCAGTTGAAATATGCGTCATCTTATCCGCAAATCCAAGCTGTTCTACTGCAGCTGCAGAGTCACCGCCGCCAATAATAGTGACAGCATCGGCGTTGGCAACAATCTCAGCCACTGCTTTGGTTCCGTTTGCGAAGTTAGGCATTTCAAACACACCCATCGGTCCGTTCCAAATGATTGTTTTTGCTTTTTCCAAAGTTTCTTTGAAGTACTGAATGGTTTCAGGTCCAATATCCAAGCCTTGATAACCGGCAGGAATTTTTCCAGCGTCTACGACCATGGATTCTGCATCATTACTGAATTCTTTTGCGGCAACATTATCGATCGGAAGAAGGATTTTGACACCCTTTTCATCGGCCTTTTTCATCAGTTCTTTTGCCAGGTCAAGTTTATCATCTTCACAGATAGACTGACCGATATCTCCACCTTTTGCCTTGATGAAGGTATAAGCCATCCCGCCGCCGATTACCAAAGCATCCACTTTATCAATCAGATTGTTGATAACACCGATCTTATCAGATACCTTTGCACCGCCAAGGATTGTGACAAACGGTCTAGCCGGATCTGCCAAAGCTTTACCCATAATTTCAATTTCCTTTTTTATGAGATAACCACAGACAGCTGGCAGATAATTTGCGACACCTTCTGTGGAAGCATGTGCTCTGTGAGCTGTTCCAAAGGCATCATTCACATAGATTTCAGCCATAGAAGCCAGTTCTTTGGCAAACGCCTTATCGTTCTTTTCTTCCTCTTTATGAAAACGCACATTTTCCAGCAGCATAACTTCGCCGTCTTTTAGTGACGAAGCAAGTTTTTTCGCACTTTCACCGATAACATCATCTGCCATTTTGACTTCCTGCCCAAGAACTTCAGACAATCTTTTTGCAACCGGTTTTAAGCTGTATTTCTCATTGAACTCTCCCTTCGGCCTGCCAAGATGGCTGCAAAGGATCACTTTTGCGCCTTTATCAATCAGATATTTTATGGTGGGCAGAGCGCCGACGATTCTGTTTTCGTCAGTAATGTTTTTGTCTGCATCCAGCGGCACATTAAAGTCACATCTTACCAGAACTTTTTTCCCGGAAACATCAATGTCCTCAATTGTCTTTTTGTTTAACATTTGATTCACCTCATATATTTATTTATCTTTACCATAAAATTTGCCAAAGATATTTTACTACAAAATGCAAGTGATTTCAATACTTTTGTTAAATGTTTAACACTTTTTGATCATACAGATAACAATAACGCCCGTACCGCAGTGAACACCGATTGTACTGCCGATTCTCCCTTCCACAAACTCTGCTTTGGGGAATTCCTCCTGCATGCGTTTATAAAAAGATGCATAGGTTCCATTATCGGTCGAATGACCCACAAAAATAATCATATCACTGCCATCCGCTGACTCTTTTTTCGCAAGTTCAATTATTTTTCCCGCGGCCTTTTTGACACCCCGCACTTTATCAAACTGAGCGACCAATCCGTCTTCCACCGTGATAATGGGTTTGATATCCAAAAGGGATCCCAAGGTGAAAGTCAACGGTTTGATACGTCCGCTTTTTTTGAGATATTTCAGGTCATCAATCACTGCATAAACACGGTCATGAGACAGCATAAAGCGCCCTTTTTGCAAAATTTCATCGGTGCTCTTCCCTTCTGACGCCATCTGAGCCATATGGGTTACAACAGCTCCATAAGCTCCGGTATATGTCATGGAGTCCACAATTTCCAGTCTCGTCTGCACACCACTTTCCTTCAACTGTTTTACAACAGATACAGCATTTTGATGGGTGTTGCTTGCCACAGAAGAAATTGTTATGATAATGATAGAATCATATTCTTCAATAAATTGTTTCAGGCTCTCCTCAAACTGATAGGCCGTCACCTGGGAGGTTGTCGGTAAGTCTTCCAATTTTGACAGCTTATCATAAAATTCATCGTATGTAATATCTACCTGTTCCAAATATTCGGAACCATCAGGAAATACAATGGTAAAAGGCAACACCTCAATATTGTATTTTTTGATTGCATCTGCTGTCACGTCGGAAGCGCTGTCAGTGATAATTTTAATTTTTTCCATAAGAAATCCTCCTAATATTTTGTTAGGTGCCCGATATGTAAAAGATGAGAAAACTGATGCTGACGCATCGCTTCGTAGACAACAATTGCCACTGAGTTGGATAGATTCAGACTTCGCGCGTCGGATACCATCGGAATCCTTATACAATGTTTCATATTGTCGCAAAGCAATTCCTCCGGCAAGCCCTTTGTCTCTTTTCCAAATAAAATATAGCAATCCTTCGGATAAGAGACGTCGCAATACGTCTTGTCCGCTTTAGTCGTCGCATAAAAATAAACTCCATTTGCATTTTGTTGAAAAAAATTGTCTAAATTTTTATAGGTTTTCACATTAACAAGATTCCAATAGTCTAATCCCGCACGTTTCAAATACTTGTCTTCAATTGAAAATCCCAAAGGCTCAACCAAGTGCAAATCAGCTCCGATTGCCGCACACGTCCTGGCAATATTCCCTGTATTCTGCGGAATTTCAGGTTCCACTAATACTATATTCAGTCCCAATTCTATCTCATCCTATCTTAAAAATTTTGGCAGTTTTCTGATATATATCGCATCCTTTGGACACATCTCATGACAGCAATAACATTTGATACATTTCTTATGATCCATCAGCACGATCCGTCCACTCTGTTTCTTTAATACTTTGGCAGGACAAATTGTTGTACAGTTTCCGCAAAGAATACATCGTTCCTGTATAATTTTCGGTGCAGGATTCAAAAAGGCATTAATCCGCCTATTTAGAAACCCGGGAATCCGTTTTTCAAATGTGGTCGATTGAATGTTTGGCTTCTTTACATCCGGCACAACGCTCTCTTTCAAACTTTGTCCGAGCATTACAATCTCTTCCTGTGTGGTGTACCCGCTTTCCCAAGCTATTTTTGCGGTTAACACTTCCTCCCTGTGAAATCCGATCAATTGAAGCGCAATCTCGTCCAGTGCAAAAGGATCAGGCGAACCTATCAGCAAATCTGCCTTTTTTGGCGTACCGTTGGATGGACCATCTCCTTCCATCATGCAGATACCGTCCATCACACTAAACATTGGCTTGATATAAGCGCACAGATCGGTTATCATGGAAAAGAACTCTTCCTTCTTTGGATATTTGTAATGATATTCCGCTTTGGTCAGCCCGGGAACCGTTCCAAACAAATTTTTTACGGCACCGGTATAGTTTGCCATGACATGTGTTTTTAGCTTTGGAAGATTGATAATAATATCATTTTCAATAACCGGATTAATTATACTGAATTTTCTTTTCTTCCCATTGATATCCGCCGTGATATCCTGATAACCGGTATCATAGTTCAAACGGACAGGCATCTCCTCGGCCAATTTTTTTAAACCTGCCGCCTCATATATTTTGTTAAGATAATTTTCTTTGTATATACCGCCCGGGCTATCTGCTATGGTGACAACTCCTCCAGCGTCCAAAGCAAGCTTTGCCACAGCCCTGACAACCGCAGGATGAGTCACCGCCATTGTCTCCGGCAATTTTTTTGCAATCAGATTAGGTTTTAGCAGCACCTTACAGCCAGGTTTCACAAAGGCACCGATTCCTCCAAAACGCTCGAACAGCTCTGAAATGGTTTTGTCCACCTGATGCTGGTCATACGTATCACATTTCAAAATACAAACATTACTCAACCTCTATCACCATTTTTCGATAAATTGTTGATAAATTTTTCGATTCGTTCCAATGCCGCCTTCAACTGATCCAAAGAATAAGCATAAGAGATCCGGATATGCCCTTCTCCGCATTCTCCAAAAGCAGTACCCGGGATAACAGCAACCTTTTCCCTCATTAAAAGCTGTTCGCAAAAATCCACGGATGTCATTTTGGTCGAACGAATGGAAGGAAAAACATAAAATGCTCCAAACGGCTCAAAACAATCCAATCCGATTTTATTTAATGCGTCCACCAAATAGCGGCGGCGATAATTGTATTCTTTTTTCATATAAGCGACATCCTCATCGCCGTTTTTCAGAGCCTCTATCGCAGAATACTGACTGGTAGTAGGAGATGACATGATCGCAAACTGATGAATTTTTGTCATGACGCTCACAATATCTCTATGTGCACAGGTGAATCCAAGACGCCATCCCGTCATTGCATAAGTCTTTGAAAAGCCATTGATTAAAATCGTCCTATCCCTCATGTTTTCAAATTGGGTAATAGAGGTGTGCTCACCGCTGTAGGTCAGCTCTCCATATATCTCATCCGATATCACCATCAGATTATGTTCTTCAATAATCGGAATAATACGTTCCAAATCGCCCTTGGTCATAACAGCTCCGGTAGGATTGTTCGGATACGTCAAAACAAGAAGCTTTGTTTTTGGGGTAATGCTTTTCCGCAATAATTCCGGCGTAAGCTTAAATTGATCTTCCATCTTCGTTTCTATGGTGACCGGTACTCCGCCGCAAAGTGTGACACATGGCTTATAGCAAACAAAACATGGTTCCGGAATCAACACCTCGTCCCCCGGTGAGATAAGCGCACGAATTGCCAGATCCAAAGCCTCACTGCCCCCAACCGTTACAAGTATTTCATCGGCAGGATCATAGTGGACACCGCGCTTTCGCTCCATATATCTGCTGATTTCCTGTCTCAGCTCAAACAGACCCCAGTTTGAGGTATAATAGGTGTGGCCTTTTTTCAGAGACTCTATACCAGCTTGGCGGATATGCCAAGGAGTCACAAAATCAGGCTCCCCTACGCCAAGGGAAATTGCATCTTCCATTTCTGCAGCCAAATCAAAAAACTTCCGGATGCCGGAAGGAGGAATTTCCCTTGCTGTTTTGGTCAGAAAATCATTTGGGTCAAATTGTCTCTTCACAGGGAAATCACTCTTCTTTCATCTTCCGGTTTATTGGCCAGCACCACACCGTCTTTTTTATAGCTTTTTAAAACAAAATGCGTGGCGGTAGAAAGGACACAGTCCATTGGGGCAATTTTTCTGGCGACAAAAAGAGCGACCTCCTTCATTGATTTTCCTTCCAGTTCCACCAGAATGTCATAGCCGCCGGATATCAATGACACAGAATTCACCTCAGGATATTCCGTTATAATACGGTTGGCAATCTGATCAAAGCCTTCTCCCATCTGTGGAGTTACCTTTAATTCGATCAGGGAACTCACATTTTCTTTGTCCACTTGTTCCCAATCAATCAAAGCTTTATATCCAAATATCACTTTATGTTTTTCCAATTCCGCTATTTTTTCAGCAATCTCAGTTTTAGAGGCGCCTAGCATAACGGCAATCTCCTCAGCGCTCATTCTTCCGTTTTCGGCAAGAATTTCAAGAATTTGCTTTTCCATTCGCATTCACTCCATTTCATTATCGTTTATTACTGCTTATCTGCAAATAATATTGATTTCATTATAGCATAATATCCATCAAAAAACTATCTTTTTTCTAATAGGAAATAGAAAGAAACCTCACACAGATGATACGTTTGAACGTTTCAGCAATTCGTCTGATCTCTTGTAATACAATAAATATCATGTGGCATATCCACCCCATAGTAATGTTTCAAGAAAGCACCACATTTTGACATACCGTTGCGCAAAGCCACTTTTTTAGAAGGAAGATTAACATCCCGGATAATGGAATAAACGGTCTCTGCCCCAAGTACTTCAAAAGCGTAATTCTTGCAGGCTACAGCAGCTTCCGTTGCATATCCCATATGCCAATAAGCTTTTTGAAACAGATAACCGATTTCCAGCACCTGTTCTCCAGCACAATCCTGCATGGTAAGGCCGCATTGTCCTATCATTTCGTCTGTTTCTTTCAGCACAGCACCCCAAAGTCCAAATCCATATTCACGGTATCTTTCCATTTGCCTGTCTAGCCAGTTCTGGACTTCATCCTTTTCAAAGGCATGTTCATAAGCATACATCACGTCCTTATCCTGTAAAATTTTACAGAGTGCAAAAAAATACCCCTGATCCATTTCACGCAGAATAAGCCTTTCTGTTTCCAAAATCATTATTGCAATACCATCCATTCCTCATAAAGTCTGTTTAACTCTGTTTTGCATATTTCCATCCGGCTGCATTTTTCACTCAGCAACATATAATCGGAAGCCGTTTGCTCGTCTGAAATAGCTGATTCCAATTCCGTTATTTCATTTTCATATTCCGCAATCGCGTTCTCCAGTCTTTTTAACTCATTTCTGCGTTTTGCTTCCGCGGCCCTTTCCTCTTTGGAACGGTAATAACGATTATTTTCTGCTTTCTTTTCCTTTGGCGTTTCATGCTCTGTAGATATCTGTCTCTTCCTGGACAGGTAATCCTCATAGTTTCCAGGATAAATAAAAAGTTCTTTTCCTGTCATTTCAATGATCTTTGTCGGCACTTTTTTTAAGAGATAGCGGTCATGCGATACCATAAGAATTGTGCCTTTATATGCCTGCAGAGCTTGATCGATAATTTCCTTGGTATTCAAATCTAAATGGTTGGTCGGTTCGTCAAGAATCAGAAAGTTCCCTTTTTTCAGTACCATAGCTGCAAATTTGAGTTTGGCTTTTTCCCCGCCGCTTAAACTTTTGATTTTTTTAAACACGTTCTCTCCGGTGAGAAGCACACAGCCAAGAGCAGTGCGTATTTTTTGTTCAAATAGATTGGGATAGCGGTCATGAAGTTCTTCAAACGGACATTTTTCCATGTGAAGCTCTGTATTTTCCTGCTCAAAATAGGCGGTGTTGACATTGCGTCCTACCAGAATCTTTCCTACGGAAACGGGAAGCTTTCCAAGAATGGTTTTCAGCAAAGTTGACTTTCCAACGCCGTTTGCTCCAACCAACGCAATTTTTTCTCCTCTTAACACGTGAAAATTAATACTTTCACTTAAAACGATGCCATCCCCCACCGTCAGTCTCAGGTTTTCAATCTGAAGTACATCCTTCACCGGCTCATAATCATATTCAAAACGGATTTTTGCGGTCTTGTCATAATCATCCGGTTTTTCGATTAACTCCATACGTTCCAATGTATTTTCCCTGCTGCGGGCACTTTTCGCCGTGGAGGCCCTCACTTTATTCTTGGCGATATATTCTTTCAAAGAGGAAATCTCATTTTGCTGTTTTTCATATTCTTTTTCCAGAAACTCCAACCGTTCCTGCTTTAGCACTTTATATTTTGTATAATTTCCAGGATACCGGATCAATTCGTTTTTCCGCAGTTCACAAATTTCCGTTACAAGAGCGTCCAAAAAATAACGGTCATGAGATACCATCAGAATAGCGCCTTTATAGTTTTTTAGATATTCCTCCAGCCAAGTCAATGCTTTGAAATCCAAATGGTTGGTCGGTTCATCCAAAACCAGTAAATCCGGTTCCTCTAAAAGGATTTTGCACAGAGCAAGCCGTGTCTTTTCCCCGCCGCTTAAAGTAGAAATAATGGTATCATTGTCTTTCTCCTGAAATCCCATACCAGTTAGAATTGTATTAATTTTCACCTCGATTTGATAGCCGTCTTTCTGCTCAAACACGGTTTGCAGTTTAGCCATTTTTGAAGATAGCTCCTGACATAAAGCTGAGTGATGATCGGAAAGCAGAGCCATTTCATCATACAGGCGTTTTAATTCCTTCTGCATACAAATAAGATCTCGAAATACCAGTTTCATTTCATCCATAATCGTATTGGCAGTATCCAATCCGGTATTCTGCTTCAAGAAGCCGATGTTAATGCCGTTTTTTGTGACAATTTCCCCGCCGTCACACTCCATTTCTCCGGTCAGAATATTTAAAAGAGTCGTTTTCCCTGCGCCATTGACGCCGATCAAGCCGATTCTGTCGTTATCTTCTATTTTTAAATGAATATGTTTCAGTACTTCAAAGGCACCGAAATTCTTTTGTATATCAATTAAATTTACCAGCATGCTTTCTCTCCTTCATTTGCCATAAAAATATTTTATTATAAATTTATGCATAAGTCAAATATAACCTGAGAAAACACAGCAAGCAATTTGTCAAAAAGACGATGCTTTTTTGCATCGTCTTTTTGACAGATATAATACAGCCATTATTTATATTAAACACATGCTGTACATTTTTGCACCTTATCTTCCTCATCAAAATCAATGATGAGAATTTTCGGCTGATCCGTTTCCAGTCCTACATAATATTCCATAGAATCTTTTTTATTATTTTTGATTCCGTTAATGCCAAGCAGTTCAATCACTTCCGTTCTCGACATCCCTATCACAATGTGATCCCGGATAAGAGAATCAGCCATTTTATACCGGTTAGCAACATCTCTGTCCCATCTCTCTTTTGTAAAGGTTTTTCTGTCTTTATTAAACTTAAAAGCGACAGCGCCGGCTGCAGCTGAAACCGCGGCGACAGCAGATGCGATAAAAAAGCCTTTCTTTTTCAAAGCAACCACTCCTTCTTTTTATAATTAGTATCATTATTATATTACAGAAGAAGGAAAATTACAACCGGTTTTCGGATTTATTTTTACAACATAGTAAACTTTGCGGAATTGCGCACAGTGGTATGTTGCAAAAAACAACGAGCGAAGCAAGCCTGTGTTTTTCTGAAAGAAAAACTTTTTTATTCCACTGTAACGGATTTTGCCAAATTTCTCGGCTTATCAATGTCACATCCCTTTTCTTTTGCGACACAGTAGGCAAACACCTGAAGCGGCAAAACGGACAGACTTGGTGTGTACACCGGATTCGTTTTGGGAATATAATAGACGAAATCAACGATATCTCGGATCTCCTCATCCCCTTCGTTCGCAACTGCAAACACAAAAGCCCCTCGCGTTTTCACCTCTTTGATATTGGAAATTACTTTTTCGCGGACATGTGGCTGTGTTACAATTGCAACCACGACAACACCTTCCTCAATTAAAGAAATGGTTCCATGCTTCAACTCTCCTGCGGCATAAGCTTCAGAATGAATATAAGAAATTTCTTTCAGCTTCAGCGAACCCTCCAGACAAACCGCATAATCAATATCTCTGCCAATAAAGAAAACACTGCCCACATTTTTTAATCTGGAAGCAAGTTTCTTTACCTTGTCCGCATTGGAAACCACTGTTTCAATTCTGGCAGGTATATTGCGGAGTGTCATCAAAGCTTCCTTATAGGCGTCTTTGGTGATCGTTTCCTTTACATGCGCTATTTTCAGCGCCAGCATATCCATCACGGCCAATTGGGCACTAAATGCTTTGGTTGTGGCCACTGCAATTTCCGGTCCGGCATGCGTATAAATTACACTGTCTGCCTCTCTGGCGATAGAGCTTCCGAGAACATTCACAACCGCAAGAACTTTATATCCCTGTTTTCGGATTTCACGCATGGCAGCCAGACTGTCCGCAGTCTCACCGGACTGACTTATCATAATATACATAACATCCTTTTGGAGAATGGGATTTTTATAGCGGAACTCGGAGGCCACATCAACCTCGACTGGAATCCGCGCGAGTTTTTCAATCACATATTTTCCGATCACACCGACGTGGTAAGCAGAACCGCAGGCCACAATCCGGATGCTGTGTAAAGCCTTCAGTTCATCTTCCCCATAATGAAAATCTTCAAATACAATATCCTCTTCACCGATTCGCTCGCTAACCGTATCGTTGACCGCTTTCTGCTGTTCATGGATTTCTTTCAGCATAAAATGCGCGTATCCGCCTTTTTCAGCCTGAGAATAATCCCAATCCACAACAAACGGTTCTTTTTTCAGAGGATGCAGCTTCCTGTCAAAAAAGAACAGACTGTCTTTTTTCAGCATTACAATATCCCCGTCATCAACCAGATAGAAATCCTTTGTGTAATTCAAAAGAGCGGGAATATCCGATGCGATAAAATTTTCTCCATTTCCCTTTCCGACAATCAAAGGGCTATCTTTTTTGACAGCGTACAAAGTGTTCGGTGTGTCTCGACACAGAATGCCAAGCGCAAAAGAACCCTCTACTGCATTGATGACTCTCTGAATGGTTTCCAGAACATTACCGTTATAATAATAACTCAGCAGATGAGCAATCACTTCCGTGTCTGTTTCCGAGACGAACGGTACATGTTTATGTACGGTGAGTTCTTCCTTCAGCGGAAGATAGTTTTCGATAATTCCATTGTGCACCACAGTAAAGAGAGATTGACTGCACTTATGAGGATGGGAATTCAAATCGGAAGGCGCGCCGTGGGTTGCCCAGCGGGTATGCCCGATTCCAATCTTTCCTTGAAGTGCTTCTCCGTTTTGAATTTTATCGCAGAGATTCTGCAATCTGCCTTTGCATTTCTCAATACTCAGCTCGCCGTTTTCAATGGTCGCAATACCAGCGGAGTCATAGCCCCGGTATTCCAGTTTGGACAGCCCGTCAAGCAGAATGGGTGCCGCTTTCTTTTCCCCAATATAACCAACAATTCCGCACATGTTTAAAGTCCTCCTAAATTTTCCAAAACAGGAAAGGGAGCAACTCATAGCATTTCTATTCAATTTTCTCTGCTTCGCTGATCCCGTTTTGTTTCCCAGTCACCTGAGTTTTTGTCAGAATCATTACGAAGGAAGCACTCCGTCAGGGTATCCGCCGAAAACTTCGATAGCCCTGAACCTCGTCAACTATTCTTAGAAAGAGAATAGTACTGGCGCTTTATAAATACTACGAATCAAATCCTTTCCTGTTTTTATTTTTAAAATATTATAAAAGTTTTGTTTGAATTAATTTTGCAAGGATATCGGCTTCATCCTGAATGACTGAAACATCCGGTCCTTCCAGCATAATCCGAATCAAGGGTTCCGTGCCGGATGGTCTTAACAGAACTCTTCCCTTCCCATTAAGCAATTCCTCAATACGGCTGATTTCCTTTGCGATTTCCTTATCGGCCATCACCGCTGCTTTTTTATCGTTTGGCACTTTAACATTCTCTAAAACCTGAGGCATTGTCGTCATAATCTCAGATAAATCTTTTAATGTTTTTTTGCTGTGTTTCATCACATTGAGCAAAACCAGAGAAGACATAATACCATCTCCTGTCGTGTTGTAATCCAGCAAAATGATATGACCGGACTGTTCGCCTCCGATACTGAAGTTACCTTTCAGCATATCTTCCAGAACATAGCGGTCACCAACGTTGGAAAGAATGATATCCATCTCGTTTTCCTCCGCCATGAGCTTTAATCCCAGGTTACTCATAATCGTACCTACAATGGTATTGTTTGAAAGTTTTCCCTGTTCTTTTAAGTATTTACCGATGATTGCAATGATTTTATCACCGTCCACCAGTTCGCCATCCGCTGTCATAGTAAGCACACGGTCGCCGTCCCCGTCATAGGCTATTCCGAGATCATAACTTCCGGAAAGAAGCTTTTCTTTCAGACTTTCCATATGGGTGGAACCGCAATTTTGATTGATATTCGTCCCATCCGGTTGATTGTGAATAACAGTCACCTCTGCGCCTAAATCCGAAAAAATACTGCCGGCATAGTTTGAAGTCGCACCGTTTGCACAGTCTAAAAGCAGTTTCAGCCCGCTTAAATCCTCCTGATTTTTGCTCTTGATGAAATCACGGTACTCCTGTGCTGCAGATGTCAGATCATAAATTCTTCCCAGATCGCCGCCCGTAGGTGTGGGCAGGGATTCCATGCCATGAAAAATGATCTCTTCAATCTCATCCTCCATTTCATCATTCAGCTTAAACCCACTGCCATTGAAAAATTTTATCCCGTTATACTCCATTGGATTGTGGGAAGCGGATATCATAACTCCCGCGTCAGCCTTGTGCTTTCTGACAAGATAAGCTACGGCAGGCGTCGGGATTACGCCGAGAATATAAACATCTCCCCCGGCTGACAGAATCCCGGAAGCAAGCGCGTTTTGCAGCATATCACAAGAAATTCTAGTGTCTATGCCCACTAAGATTTTCGGCCTGTGATGCGTCTCTTTTGCAAGAACATAGGAACCAGCTTTACCAACTTTGTACGCCAAATCAGCTGTCAACTCCGTATTTGCAACGCCTCTTACGCCGTCTGTCCCAAATAATTTACCCATGTTGGGTCCTCCTTAAAATAAATATTTAAAATATATAAAACTCGGTTTTTAAAAACCGAATATATTTTAGCAAGGGTGATAGGTTTCAATGATTTTTGCTGCGATTCGGATACCATCTACCGCAGCACTGGTAATACCGCCTGCATACCCGGCGCCCTCCCCTGCAGGGAAAAGTCCTTTTGCTGAAATACTCTCCAGCGTTTCGCTATTTCTCAGGATACGAAGCGGAGCGCTGGTGCGGGTCTCCACGCCGGTCAGAACCGCGCTCTGGCTGGAGAAACCTTTGATTTTCTTATCAAAAGCATTCAGTCCGGCCTCCAGCATTTTTTTTACGGATGCCGGAAAAATTTCATGAAAATCCGAAAAAGCAGTTCCAATCGGATAGGTGGGTATCACATCAAAAAATTTTGTACTTTTCTCATGATTCAGAAAATCTTGGGAGAGCTGAACCGGTGCACAATAATCGTTTCCGCCCATAGAAAAAGCCCTGCGTTCCAGCATTCTTTGAAAACGCACACCTGCTAATATATCATGTTCCAGGTCATTTGGCAATACGGAACTCACAATTGCGCTGTTACAATTTTCTCCATCTCGTAAATACTCACTCATTCCATTCGTCACAACAGTCCCCTCTTCTGACTGGGATGCGACAACCATTCCGCCAGGACACATACAAAAACTGTAACAGCCCCGTTCGCCTTCCCGATAGGACAATTGATAATCCGCCGCTTTCAGCTGAGGATGATTCCAAAATATTCCATACTGGGCACGATTTAAGAATTCTTGCTTATGCTCTATCCGAACACCCACAGAAAAAGGCTTTTTCTCCATTTCTATCCCAGTCCGGGCGAGATATTCATAGACATCCCTTGCACTGTGACCTACAGCGAGAATGATTAGGTTGGAAGAGAACGTTTCGCCTTTTTCTGTAACTACTCCTCTAACTCTTTCGCTGGATACAAGAAGAGATTTGACAGTGGTGTTAAAAAGAAAGGATGCGCCCTGCTCTATCATATGCAGCCGCATATTTTTGACCACCTGCCGAAGCTTGTCTGTCCCTATATGAGGCTTTGCTTCATATAAGATTTCCGCAGGTGCTCCGAATCGGTGAAAAATTTTTAAAACCTCGTCACATCGGCTGTCATTGATTCGGGTAACCAGTTTTCCATCCGAAAAGGTGCCTGCCCCGCCCTCTCCAAATTGAATATTGGAATCTGGAAGCAATTTTCCTGTCTCAAAAAAATCTTGTACTTCCCTGGTTCTCTGTTCTACCTCGCTGCCGCGCTCTATGATAATCGGACGAAATCCATATTCAGCCAGAAAATAACCGCAAAAAAGCCCTGCAGGCCCGCTTCCGATGATAATCGGACGATCGGGCTGCAAGACTTTTCCTTCCTTTAACTTCAATGGTTCTTTTTCAGAACTTAATTTAACCTCTTTATTAAGTTTTGCATGTCCTGAAATCCGTTCCATGTCACAGGAAACAGAATAAACAATTTTAATATTCTTTTTGTCTCGGGCATCTACCGATTTTTTAACAACCTGAAACGTTTGCTCTTTGCCGCATCTTAATTTCTGCCGGCATTTTGCAAACAACTCTTCCTCTGTATGACCCAATGGCATGGCAATATTGCTTAAAATCGCTTTCAATAAATAAATCTCCTTCTATTGGTTCTCTGCAGGAACTTCCACAGCATTTTGCGTAATTTTCACCGTTATCTCCCCTTCACTTAGCAGAATGATATCACTGGGAACAGAGATTTTATATTTCTGTTCATACCCAATATTGGTGGAGAGAAGATGAAAATCCTGTATGGTAAATTTATCAATGGCGTTCAAGATAGCCGGACTTCCAGCTATTTCAAGACCACCCGGCAAAATTTCATACTGTATATTTGGATCAATTCCTGAAATTTCAATTGGTACAACCTTTTTGGCAAGTACACGGACATTCACCTCCGCGTTTTGAGGAACGATCGTAAGATTGTCGTTGGTCACCGCCTTTTCCTCACTATCCATCAATATAATTTTACACTCTTGTGTAAAGGAATCGTTTCTATCCGATATATCAATTTCAGCGACCGCCTTATCGATTTTACTGATAAGTGTGCTTGGACCGCTTACAACCGCTTTTTGAGTCGTTGTGGAAACCAAATCTTCATCCGTATAAAAGCCGGATTTTAAATTCCCGTTTAGGCGAAGCTCCAACGGAATTTCTTCCTTGATCATTTTGTCGACAAACATTGTGACGGAAGAAGGGGTTTTATTTGCTACCACAATATTTTCATTGTTCACACGAACCTTGACCGGCAAGGTGACATCTCCATCCTCATAGACTTCTGTCAAATCCACATAGACAGTAAAGTCATCTCTGCCGATTTCATTCAGCTTCCACCGCTGGCATTTGACAGTGACATCCACGAATGCCTCAAATTTATCCGGCAGAACAAATCCTTCTTTTTGAAGATAATTGGTGTTGACAAGATTGACCGGCATCTTTGTAAAGGTATATTCAATATCCGGATTTTGTACCATTTGGACATAGATCCAAAAAAGGATAGCTGCAATGACAGAAATAATTTTTAAAACGATATTATGTCTTAAGACATTTCTGATTTTGTTCATTTTTTCCCAAACCTCCAGACGCTTTTTTTCTTATCCGCCTTTTGGCTTTTTTCACTGGCCAGCATCTTCAGAAGTGCCTTTTGCAGCGTTTCTCCAGCTATATTTCTGGTAAGGGTACCGTTCATAGCAATCGAAATTTTCCCGGTTTCTTCCGATACGATAACGGCCACTGCATCTGAACTCTCTGTAATTCCTATTCCGGCACGGTGCCTCGTTCCGAGTTCCTTGCTCAGGTTTTCATTCTGGGAAAGCGGAAGAAAGCAGGCAGAAGCTTTGATTTTGTTTGCTCCGATAATAACGGCACCGTCATGAAGAGGTGTATTTGGAATAAAAATATTGATCAAAAGCTCAGAGGAAACTTCTGAGTCCATATTGATTCCAGTCCGGATAATATCACCGATTTTCGTCTCTCTCTGAAAAACAATCAGTGCGCCAATTCGCTGTTTTGATAACATTTCGCAGGCTTCCGTAACCTGACCAACCACGTATTCCGTCTTTGTTTTTGCCTCGTTTTCATCCACGCCGAAAAGACTCAGTTTTTTATTTCCAATTTGAGTCAACGCGCGGCGAAGCTCTGGTTGAAATATTACAATAAGCGCGATAACCCCGACCTGCATGGTATTTCTCAAAATAAAACTGATCGTGTTTAATTGCATGAACTCACTTAACTGCATAAAAACAAGCAGAATAACAATACCCTTCAAAAGCTGAAAAGCCCGGGTTTCTCTAAAATATCCCACTATTTTATAAATCAGATAAGCGACAATCAGGATATCCAGGATATCTGTAAAACGGATTGTCGATAAAAAGTATGATGAGGGCATGCTTCCACCTCAGTTTCCTTAATATCTTTATTATATATTTTTTTATGCTGTTTGTCATCTTTTTTTTATTACATTTTTGTTACATTTTTGAGTGAATGGAACCTGTTCTTTTTGTTCATAATGATAAGAGAAGCATAAATACATAAATCGAGGAGGAAAATATGTCTAAAATTGTTTTGACGAAAGCAGATACCTTACAAGGATGCGTTAAAATTAACGGTGCAAAAAATGCAGCCCTTCCTATTTTGGCGGCAACACTTCTCGCAAACGAGCCATGCGTTATAAAATCCATTCCTCCTCTTGCGGATATTGAGAATATGTGTGAAATTTTAAAGCATGCCGGTTATCAGGTAAGAAGGCGGAATACCACCCTGTCGATTCAGCCAAAACCGCTGAAAAATTTAAAATTTCCTTATGAACTCACCAATAAACTGAGAGCTTCCTTTCTGATCGCAGGTCCCCTGCTGGCAAAATATAAACATCTTGAGATTTCTTATCCGGGAGGATGTGCTATCGGTGCCAGACCGGTAGATCTGCATCTCAAAGGTTTTGAAGCTCTTGGAGCTATCATCAGCAAACAGAATGGATATATTGAAATATTTACAGATAAGCTGACCGGAAACAAAATCTATCTGGATTTTCCAAGTGTGGGGGCAACCGAAAATCTGATCATGGCAGCGTGTCTGGCAGAAGGACAGACTGTTATTGAAAACGCGGCGATTGAGCCCGAAATCACAGATCTAGCCAATTTTTTAAACAGTATGGGTGCTGAAATTTCGGGTGCCGGAACAGATACGATAAAAATTAGCGGAGTAAAAGATTTGTCCGGTGCAGATCACCGTGTGATTCCCGATCGGATTGAAGCCGGCACTTACATGGTCGCAGCCGCGGCTTGCCATGGTCATGTAACGGTCAGCAATGTCATTTGTGAACACTTAAAACCTATCATTGCAAAGCTGAGGGAATCCGGTATCGAGGTGATTGAGAATTATAATTCCGTCACAGTAAATGCGGCGGAACGTTTCAAGCCAATTGATTTAAAAACACTTCCCTATCCAGGCTTTCCGACCGATATGCAGGCACAGTTCTCCTCCTATCTGTCCGGCATTCCGGGCACCAGCATTGTCACTGAAACCATTTTTGAAAATCGTTTTATGCACCTTGGAGAACTAAAACGCATGGGAGCAAATATCAAAACAGAAGGCCGGACAGCGGTTATTGAAGGGGCCGCTTTAACCGGCGCTAAAGTAAAAGCTACTGACTTGAGGGCTGGAGCCGCTCTTGTAATAGCCGGTCTGCACGCAGATGGAGAAACGGAAATCTCGGACTGCCAATATATTACACGAGGTTATTATCAGTTCTATGAAAATTTGAATCAGCTGGGCGCAAATATTGTTCGGATTGATTGAGCATTCTTTTTTCAATTCCTGCATTTTAAATAAGCTGTTTTTAAAAGCTCGATGCCGCGTATCAATTTTTCATTCTCATTCTGCACATAACAAAGGCGAAAATAGTCCTCTTTCTGAGAGGCACCGTAGAACGACTGTGAGGGCATGATATATACGCCTCTGGAAACACAGTATTCATAGAACGGTTTCATAGAAAGATTTCCGGGAAGCTTTATCCAAAAGTTAAATCCGCCTTCCGGCTCTTCATAATTAAAATTATAATAGGTTAACTCTTTCATGTATGCTAGAGCGATCTGGTATTTTTCTTCATAAAAAGAGACAATTTTTTTTAGATGCTCTTCAATATGTTCTCTTAAAAATACATTGAGCCATCGCTGAAACAAACCCGAAAGAGAAACGTCCAGGTTTTCTTTCACCGCAGCCACACGCTCTCGGAATACTTTCGGAACGACAACAAATCCAAGGCGTACCCCAGGCATTGTGATCTTGGAAAAGCTCTTGATATAAAATACCCGATCGCTCCGATCCTGGCTTTTCAAAAAATTCCGGGGAGCTCCGAAATTAATATCACTTAATATATCGTCCTCAATCAAATAAAAATTGTATTTATCAGCCAATCTTAAAATACTTGAAATGGTATCCTGTCGATAGGATATTGTCGTTGGTGTTTGAAATGTGGATGTAATACATAAAAATTTCGGATGATAAATCTGGATCATTCGTTCCAATTGTTCCAAATCCATTCCGTCCTGCTTTAAAGGAATCCCATAAACCAATGCGCCTGCCTGCGCAAACGAATTTTTCAGACCCGTATAAGTCGGCTTTTCGATAAATACAACATCTCCCCACTGCGCGACAGAACGGGAAATCAAATCAATTCCCTGCTGAGAGCCGGAAACCACTATTACATCCCGGTAGTTTGCAAAAATATTTTGATACTTATTAAGATATCTGCAAATGGTTTTCCGCAATGGCAAATATCCTTCAATTTCCTGATAGTCAAAGACATCTTCGCCGTCCTGATGAAGGATCCTCTTTAAAATACTGTCAAAATTCTGAATAGGATACACCGCTTTGTTCGGATTGTTTCCCATAAAGTTGATATCTTCTTTTGCAGGATGGCATAAATGGATTGTTTGTTTTTTTTCATTATCCTGAATTTTGCTTGTGACAAACACGCCAGCCCCCTGTTTTAACAAGACATACTGCTTCTCCTCCAACAGTTTCACTGCATGAGTTACCGTTGAAAGATTGACTCCGTATTCAGCAATCAATTTTCGGTAGGATGGAAGTTTTTGTCCGCTCTTATAAATCCCTTTTTTTATTTTTTCCTCCAGCTGGTCTGCGAGAACCTGATAAAGAGGCCGCTTTTGATCTTCAAACTGTATCGAAACACTTTTCATTTTTCTTTTCTTCCTTTCTTGACAGACAGAAAACCCTTTGCTAAAATACATACAATTCATACGAACAAACTGTATCGATACAGTTATTGTACATGAAATACACCAAATAATCAAGCATTGGAGGAAAATAAAATGAGTAATCAGTATGAACTAAACAAAAATTTAGCCCAGATGTTAAAGGGCGGCGTGATTATGGATGTTGTCAACGCAGAGCAGGCTGTCATTGCGGAGGAAGCCGGCGCCGTTGCGGTTATGGCATTAGAGAGAGTACCGTCCGATATCCGCAAGCAGGGTGGTGTAGCCAGAATGAGTGATCCCAAATTGATTAAAGAAATCAAACAAAGTGTCTCTATTCCGGTTATGGCAAAAGCCCGCATCGGTCATTTTGTGGAGGCGCAAGTGTTGGAAGCCCTGGAAATTGATTATATCGATGAAAGCGAAGTGCTTACTCCTGCAGATGATATGTACCATATTGACAAATTTCAGTTTAAAATTCCTTTTGTTTGCGGTGCCAGAAACCTTGGCGAAGCACTGCGCAGAATTGGCGAAGGCGCTTCCATGATTCGTACAAAAGGGGAAGCTGGAACCGGTAATGTAGTGGAAGCCGTGCGTCATATGAGAACCATCAACCGCGACATTGCTTCTCTTTCCGCTCTGGGAAAAGAAGAACTGATGACCTACACCAAAGAAATCGGTGCTCCGTACGATCTTGTCACCTATGTATGGGAAAATAAAAAATTACCGGTGGTCAATTTTGCAGCCGGAGGTATCGCAACACCGGCTGATGCCGCTCTTATGATGCAGCTGGGAAGCGAGGGTGTTTTTGTCGGATCCGGCATCTTCAAATCCTCTGATCCGAAAAAACGTGCAAAAGCGATCGTTCAGGCAACCACTTACTATAACGATCCTAAGGTCATTGCGGAGGTATCAGAGGACTTGGATGATGCAATGTACAGCTTGGATATCAATGATATCGACGAAAACAGCCTTTTTGCAAAAAGAGGCTGGTAAAATGAAAAATATCGGAATTCTTGCATTGCAGGGCTCGGTGGAAGAGCATCGCAGAATGCTGGAAAAATTGGACTGCCGGATTACCGAAGTGAAAAAGCCTGCTGATCTGGCTGGGATCGACGGAATTATTCTCCCTGGCGGAGAGAGCACAACCATAGGAAAGCTTTTAAACCGCTGCAGTCTGTTTGCTCCCTTAAAAGAAAAAATAGAAAACGGTTTGCCCGTCTGGGGAACCTGTGCAGGGATGATTCTTCTGGCAAAAGAGATCGAAGATGAACAGCCTCATCTAGCCGTAATGGATATCAAGGTAAAGAGGAATGCATACGGAAGTCAATTGGACAGCTTTTCCACGAAAGAAAAAATTTGTGAAATTTCCAAGCAGCCAATTGAATTGGTCTTTATCCGAGCGCCTTATGTATCCGGCATTTCCGGAGCGGCAAAATCGCTTCTGACATTAAATAATCATATCGTGGCAGTCAAAGAAAAAAATATGCTGGCAACTTCCTTTCATCCGGAATTGACGGATGATTTGAGTATACACCGTTATTTTGCTGAAAAGATGATATAATAGGGCAAAGCCCCTAGTGAAAAAAGTGAACAAGTCCAGTAAAAACGGACAATAGACAAAAGCCCCTTATTGTAGGATAATATACTACAGTAGGGGGTTAATGTTATGTCGAGAAAATATCAACACACATTAGAACTATTGCCTCAAATTAAAGAAATGCTCAACCAAGGGATGACACATAAAGAAATAGAAAAGGTATTAGGACTAACAGGAGATCGACCTGTGCACAATCTGTTAAAAAGGGAGCGCAGAAAAGAAAAACG
>NZ_JAHLPV010000007.1 GCF_018918095.1 Acetivibrio sp. MSJd-27
TCATCGATTTTGATTTCAGAGTATTGTTTTACCCAGCGGCTGATGGCTGTGAGGGAGATGCCGTATTCTTTTGCAAGCTGTGTTTGCGTCTTACCATTTTGATGGAGCGTGACAATGCTTTTCTTGAAATTTTCATCATATTTTCTTTGTGAAGTTGACATACAAATACCTCCTTGTAGGGTGTGTAAAAAATGATATCATATTTTATATTTTCTGTCTACTTTTTTAATATAACACCAGATAATCTTGAGAAGCAAGGATATAATATAGGCAATATGAAACAAGAGGTTGAAGAATTGGCAAATGTAGTTCGTGCGATAGGCGATAAACAAAAAATACCTTCAACACAGGTTAAATTAAATGATAAAGTGTATAAAAATTTAACAAGTACAGAAGCTGTGCTTTTTTATACAAACCCGACGCAAGGAGTAATTGTAGGATTAGCTGCTGATAGCGCTATTAGTACTACAAAATCAGAGTATGGTCATAATAATGACAGCACAATTGCTAATGCATTTCAGCATGCTTTATGGAATGCAATATCGGTTGCTAGCGGAGCAGGAAGCGAGTTTACAAGATTATTTACGAATGCTCATGAGTATGGTATACCTGATAATTTTAATGATATAGCAGCTCTCAATAGAACAAAAATGGATTTATTTCATAATGGCGTGGGGCGCTATCAAGGAAGTCTTTGTTATTCAGAGCATAGAGTTGCAGAGGCAATTAAAAGGATAAAAGAGAGAGCGAATAATGGCGGATTAATCTATCTTGAATAGGGGAAAATTATGAAAAAAATTTTTTTAAGTTTAGTTAGTATAATTTTTATAGTGATTTTATCATTTATATTATTATTATGTTACAGACATATGCAAATAGATGATAATACTAATATTATTTTGACGGAATTTTCTATAGAAGTATGGAATGAAAATCCAGATAGTAGAATTTATATCGTAAATGATCTGGAACACAAATATGATATAATTTCTATGAATAAAAATGAAATTTTAAACTTATTAGGACAAAACCAATGTGTAGTATCTAATGATCATATAACCTATACATTAGGAAAAAAGAAAGAAGATTTATTTTTAAGCTATTATAGAATCGATTTCAATGAATATGATGTAGTTATAAAAACGAGTATATATCAAGATTAATATTGAAAATGCCAAGCGACAGTTCTATTGACATCCTTAGAATTGCCAGTTTTCTGAAGTTATCAATAGCACCGCCTCTTTGATACATTAACCGAAAATACATTGCGAGCAGAACACGGACTTACTAACCAGACGGCATATTAAGGAGATGATTACGATGAAAAAATTGATAATCGCAGTTGTTGCAATAATGTATCTTTTAGGGATGATAAATGTGTATGCTGATAATTCTTGTGTTTTAGAAATTAGGACTATGCTAAATCAGTTAAATATTCTTGACGAAAGTGGTTTTTCTAATCCTGACGCAATTACCCGCGAAGAATGTTTGGTTACGATTATGAGAGTGATTGGAGTAACTGATGAGGAAATAGAAAAACTGAATGGTGCTGATTTGATTTCCTTTGCGGACACAGCTGCTTTTTCATATTTTGGATGTGCAGATTTAGCTGGAATTGCATACGGCGAGGAATGTGTGGTTGATTATCCGACAGAAAGAACATCGCACACATTAAAAAATACGGATTTTTTCTTCTTCCCCAAACGGGCAGTTACTACAAAAGAATGTTTAGCGTTTATGATTAGATGCCTGCAATCTGACAAAGCAGACTTTGATTTAATCCTTGAAAAAGCGAAAGATCATGGACTGATGAATGATAAAGATGATTTTATTCAAAATCCAAATTCCATTATCAGCCAAGACGATTTTTTTGTACTGCTTGAAAGGTTTTTACATCAAAAAAGATATAAGTATTACGACAGAGTGGACAACAGATTTAGAATGGACGGATATATTGATGAGGAACAAAGCATGACATATTTAGAATTTTTAACACAGAGGCAAATGGCTGAACAATAATAAAAATTTTCCATTATGGGGCAGAGCAATCTGCCCCATAAGAGAAAAAAGTTAAAAACAACAAAATCAAGCATTTATAAAGAGGTTTGTATAACTACCGATTATGTTTGTTGATCCGAGTGGACTAGCACCATTTGATCATTTTTCATCAGCCGACGAAGCAGCAGACTTTGGACTGTATATTGGACAGAAGTCTATTGATGATAAAGAAGAATATTTTTTGTTCATTTTTATGGGCATTGATGAAGATGGAAATGAGTATTTCTATTATGATGAGCCAAGAAATGATTATGAAATACATGAAGAGAGAAGCACAGGTTTTTATTTTAAAGAGTTTGACTCTGATGCCATTGCGATAACGCATACACATGGATCATACGATGCTAATACGGGAAATACAAAAGATGGATTTTCTTCACCAGGAAATGTGGCGCCTGAAAAAAATACTCATTTTCTGAAACTGTTGTTAGAACAGTCCCTCTGATACCTGCCGCTTTGATAGTTTGTGTTTGAAAAAACAATAAAAAGACTTTCCTTTTCTGACAAAGTATGATAAAATATTTTTTGTAGTACGCACACTGGTGCGTGTAGGGTTATATCAATATGTAAAAAATGGAGAAGGACGGTAGGTAAAAATGGTACAGACTGTATCGATTGTCGCATTATGTCTCTTTGCGATTCTAATGGTGGCGGTGGGCGTTATCAGCTCAAAGCATACCAAAACAATGGATGGCTTCTTGCTTGGAGGCCGGAAAATCGGGGCATGGGTTTCAGCCTTTGCTTATGGCACATCCTATTTTTCAGCAGTTATCTTCGTAGGTTATGCGGGAAAACATGGCTGGGATATTGGCTTTGCAAGCATTTGGATCGGCGTTGGAAACGCCATACTGGGATGTCTGCTGGCATGGCTTCTGCTGGCAAAACGCACCCGTTCCATGACACACACTTTGAATGTGAAAACAATGCCGGAATTTTTTGAGGGGCGTTACCATTGTACCGGCATGAAAATATATGCGGCTATCATTATTTTTATTTTTCTGGTTCCCTATTCCGCCGCAGTCTATAAAGGGCTCGGCTCAATGTTCAACGCGGTTTTTCCATCGGTTTCCGTGACCGTTTGGATTTTGATTGTAGCTGTTCTGACCGCTGTTTATTTGGTGTTGGGCGGCTATGTAGCAACCGCTTACACGGATTTTATACAGGGGATTATCATGATATTCGGCGTGATTGCGATGGTGATTGCGATTGTGATGAATCCAGCTGTCGGCGGATTTTCGGAAGGGATTGCAAAAATCAAAGCCATCGATCCCATGCTGACAAATATATGGGGCGGAGATAACTGGAAGTTTTTATGCACAAATATATTGCTCACCAGCTTTGGAACTTGGGGATTGCCCCAGATGGTAAACAAATACTATGCGATTAAGGATGAGAAAGCGATTAAGACGGCAACCGTGGTCTCAGCGCTTTTTGCTTTGATTATTGGATGCGGTGCATATTTTATCGGTTCACTTTCCCGTCTGCTTTTGAACAATCAGCTGCCCCAGGGCGGGCATGACGCTGTCATTCCTTCCATGCTGATGCAGGCTTTGGGCGGCAGCAATCTGATTACCAATATCATTCTTGCCGTTATACTGCTTTTGCTGCTTTCCGCTTCTATGTCTACACTGGCTTCGGTTGTATTGACCTCGGCATCGGCGATATCGGTGGATTTGATTCCTACGGTAAAAAAGAACTATTCAGCAAAGCATCAGATGGCGCTGACACGCTTCCTGTGCTTCCTCTTTGTGGGCTTATCCTTCTGGTTTGCCACGATGAATTTGGCGATTATCGTATCGATTATGTCTTTTTCCTGGGGGGGTGTATCCGGTTGCTTCATCGGTCCTTATCTCTGGGGAATCTACTCCAAAAAGGTTACGAAAGCGGGTTCATGGGCCGGGATGCTTGGCGGTCTTGTGACAGTCGGCGGAATGCTACTGTTTGATATGATGACAAGCCCTCAATTGGCAAACGGACTCAACGCTGCATTCAAAGCGGCAAGTGCGAATGCTCCTACATATGGGGTTGCGGCAATGGCGGTTTCCCTGCTCATTGTTCCTCTTGTCAGCCTGTTTACCAAAAAATTACCGGAAGAGTATTTGGAAAAGGTTTTTAAAAATTAGTTTCTGCAGGGATAAAAATATCTTATCAAACAAGTGAGATTTAAAAGGCAAAATGATAATGGCAGGCACAAAAAAGGCGCCGCTCAAAATTATTTGAGCGGCGCCTTTTGAACCGTTTGAAATTACGCTTTATTGCAGGAACCGAACATTTCGATTTTGCTCATAACAACCTTTTTCATATTTGCCATGGAAGCTGTCAGCAGTTTTCTGGGATCGTATTCTTCCGGTTTGTTCTGGAAAACTTCTTTCAGAGCATCGGAGAAAGCGACACGGATATCGGTGTCAATATTGATTTTGTTAACGCCCAGTTTCGTTGCTTCGCGAATCTGATCTTCCGGAACGCCGGACGCTCCGTGAAGAACGATCGGGATGTTGACCAGTTTTTTGATCTCCTGCAGTCTGTCAAGATCCAGTTTCGGGATCCCTTTGTATTTTCCGTGGGCGGTACCGATGGAAATCGCCAGGGAATCAACGTCGGTTTCTTTTACGAAAGTGACCGCTTCCTGCGGATCGGTATAGAATGCGTCCTTCTCGGAAACGGAAATATTGTCCTCTACACCGCTGAGTCTGCCCAGCTCCGCTTCAACGGAAACGCCGACAGCTCTTGCGACTTTGATAATTTCGCTTGTCACAGCAATGTTTTCTTCCAGCGGATGGTGGGAGCCGTCAATCATAACGGATGTCCAGCCATTCCGGATACAGCCGATAATGGTTTCATAGGTTGTCCCATGATCCAGGTGCAGTGCAACCGGAACAGGTGTTTTGTCAGCCAGCACCTTAACAATAGCGGACAATTCCTGGAAGCCTGCATATTTGATTGCGCTTTCAGATGTCTGTAAAATAACCGGCGCTTTGCACTCGGATGCAGCGTCAAGCACAGCCTTTGCAATTTCCAGATTGCTGATGTTGAACGCGCCGACAGCATAGTTGTTTTTGTGTGCGTGCTGTAAAATCTCTTTTCCTGTAACTAACATTGTGTTACCTCCAAAATTATTTATTTTCTAATGTTTTTAAAAAGTTATCCACTTCATCCAAAGGAATGGGCTTGCACTTGTGACAGGATTTGCAGATGATATAGATATCACAGTCGTTGTAGGCAAGGGTGAGATCGGGTTCCTCACAGCTGCATATCTGAAAGCAGTCCTTTTCCTTGTCCAAAAGGTGAATGCTTTTACAGGTATTGTATAGGAGCTCCAGATCCATTCCCTTGGCGGGCGATTCATTTTTTATCTGCTGCAATTCCTCATTAATATATTCTGTCACGCATTGCTCGATTCTATCAGCTTCCCCGATAAATAAAATATTAGCCTCGTAAAAGGGACACGAAAAAATCAAAGGTTCCCCGCTCCAGAACTGGCTTTGGGAAACGGTGAAGGCATGCTTTTCCATACAGATAGGGCAGTCCATATCAAGTTTAAAGGTTTTTGTTGTATTCTTCGTGATTTCAAGCTGGGAGCCCTTGCAGCTGCACTCCAGCTTCTGTTTCCTGGAACCCGAAAACACAAAGGCGTTCAGGCTGAAAAAGGAGTATTCGCCGCAGGAGGAGCACATATACGCGACAGCTGTTTTCTTATCGATACTCATACTGGTTCTCCTTTGGTTCTGTCACACAAGTGTTTTGGATTTTTGCCAACAACTTTGTCTTAACTTTATCAATTTATTATAGCTCAAATATGCATATTATGCAATTGTTTTTTCAAATTACCTCCCATTTACGGCAGGAAAACACAAAACATTTGAATTTATGCTTGTATTTTTGTGCGGAATGTGATAAAATAGCAAAAGCAATATTGATTAGTGGAGGTGTGAAGATGGAAGTCGCAAAGACCGTACTTTTGATTGTACAGATCATTGTCGCATTGTTTTTGATTGTTACTGTTCTGTTGCAGCACGGAAACAGCTATGGCTTATCCGGAAGTATTGCCGGCGGTGCTGAAACATTTTTCGGAAAAAATAAGGGCCGTACGATAGACGGTATGTTAAAGAAGATGACAGAGATTTCCGCAGTATTGTTTGTGGTTATTTCACTTGTTTTGGCATATTTATTAAAGTAATCAAAAAGCTCCGCTTTGGAAGGCGGAGCTTTTTTGATATTTTCTTGATATCTTGATAGATAGAAAAAATGTGTTTTTCAAAACGGTTTTACATATAACTAAAATTGAGATAGCTTCTTAAGATTTTACAGAAAAAAGAGGAATTGGAATGGATAGAAAACAAAAAGTATTTGAATTTATAAAGGAGACAAGAAATACTCCTCTGCGCTTGGACGAGCTGATGGCAGTGCTTGAGGTTCCGGAAAGCGACAAGGAAGAATTCACAGAGGTTTTAAGGCAGCTTTTGCGGGAGGATAAGCTCCACTTGACCAAAAAGAAACGGTATGCTTATAACGAGAAAGGCGACTGTCACAAGGCGAAATTTGTAGGACATGACAAGGGATTTGGATTTGCCGAGCTTCTGGAAGAGGAAGGACAGGATATTTTTATCAAAAGCGATTGTGTCAACGGCGCAATGAACGGCGACACCGTTCTGATTAAAATTGTCAGGCAGGCAACGGAAGACAGGCGAAGCGAAGGGGAGGTTGTGGAAATTCTGGAGCGTGCCAATACACGTTTAGTCGGCACCTTTCAAAAATGTAAGAACTTTGGATTCGTGATTGCGGATGAAAAGAAAATGAATATGGACATCTATATCCCGTCCAAAGGGATAAACGGCGCGAAAAACGGACAGAAAGTGGTCTGCCGTTTAACCCAGTACGGAGGAAAAAACAAGAAGCCGGAGGGGAAAATTGTTGAGGTGATCGGTTTTCCGGATGAAGCGGACAACGATATTTTATCGGTCATCAAGCAGTATGGGCTGTCCGAGGAATTCCCCAAAAAGGTTATGGCGGAGGCAAAGCGCGTCAGTAAAATCAGTGATGAGGATAAAAAGGGACGTCTGGATTTGACCGGGGAGACCATTATCACCATCGACGGCGATGACGCGAAGGATTTGGACGATGCCATTTCTTTGAAAAAACTGGAAAACGGAGATTATTATCTGGGCGTGCACATTGCGGATGTCAGCCATTATGTGCGGGACAAATCCCAGCTGGACAAGGAGGCGTTTGAGCGGGGAACGAGCGTCTATCTGGTGGATCGGGTGATTCCGATGCTGCCGCGGGAGCTTTCCAACGGCATCTGCAGCTTGAACCCTCACGAGGACAGACTGGCAATGAGCACTTTCATGACGATCGATCAAAGCGGAAAGGTGAAGGATCATCAGGTACATCCGTCGGTCATCCGATCCTGCCACCGGATGACTTACCGGAATGTGACAAGAATTCTTGAGGGAGATTCCGGGGAGGACCTGAAGCAATACAAGGATATTGAGCCGATGCTGTTTCAGATGAAGGAACTTGCCATGCTGCTGCGGGAAAAACGCAGGGCCCGGGGAAGCCTGGATTTCAATTTTCCGGAGTGTAAGGTGGAGCTGGACGAGAATAACCGGCCTGTCGGTATATATAAATATGAACTGAGTATTTCCAATTTTATCATTGAAGAGTTTATGCTGATTACCAATGAAACCATTGCGGAATATGTTTTCTGGCAAAACAAGCCTTTTGTATACCGCATTCATGAGGAACCGGAATCCGAGAAAATGCAGAAATTTTTCATTCTGGTGAAAAACTTGGGATACCGCATCAAAATGCCAAAGGAGATAAAGCCCCGGCAGCTTCTGGAGATTTTAGAGCTGTGCAAGGGAAAAAAGGAAGAAAAAATCATTTCCACTATCATGCTGCGCTCTTTAATGAAAGCAAAATATTCCCCTGAGAACAAAGGGCATTATGGGCTTGCGGCAAAGTATTACTGTCATTTCACCTCTCCTATCCGGCGGTATCCGGACTTGATTATCCACCGGATCTTGAAGCTTATTCTGGAGAATAAAATGGAGGGTGAGGCGCTTGCCAGATATCAGGCGCTGACCGAACGGGCGGCTCTGCAGTCCTCCGATCGGGAAATGATTGCCGACAATGCGGAGCGGGATACACAGGATATCAAGAAAGCGGAATACATGCAGCAGTTTATCGGGGAAGAGATGGAAGGAATCATCTCCTCCGTTACCGGTTTCGGCATTTTTGTGGAACTGGAAAACACCATTGAAGGATTGATTCGCTATGCGGATATTGAGGGAGAGTTTTTTGATTTTATCGAAACGAACTACACGGCGGTCGGAAAGCGCACCGGCAAAACCTTTTCCATCGGCGATCGGGTGCGGGTACGCGTCAAGGCAGCTTCACCAGCTTTGCGGCAAATTGACTTTGAATTATTGTAAGAAAGAATCATAAAAATTTCTTTCAAAACCATTATGGTTGTGGTATAATAAAATCAAATTGAAAAGATAGGAATCTTTTCAATTGCTTGCAAGGCAAGCTTTTTGCATTTGTAAAATACAAAAATGATTTTGATTACACCGAAAATACTGCCGTGTTGTCAAGCATGACAACGGCGCGAATGTTTTCGCGCACTCAAAACTTCGTTTTGACGGCAGATTTATGGTATAATAACCTCATAGACCTCTAAAACATTGAAAATGTTAAGAGGTTTGGAGAACGATTGAATCACAATACTGCGGCGACATTCCGCCGCCTTCATTGTTGTGGTATCATAATTTTTAATAATACACAGTTGGAAAATAGTGAGCAAAGCAAGCGTGTGTTTTTCGGAATGAAAAATTTTTTATAATATCAAGAATTGCAGAGGTTGGCATATGATGTGGCTTTCAGACGAATGGAAAGATTATGAGATTCTGGACACGGCGGACGGAGAAAAGCTGGAACGGTGGGGCAATTTTACCTGCATCCGTCCGGATCCTCAGGTAATCTGGTCTTACCGCAATGCAAAAGAAAAATGGCACCGGGTTTCCGGCAAGTATATCCGCAGCAAAAAGGGCGGGGGAAATTGGGAGATCTACGACGAAAAAATGCCTCAGAGCTGGAAAATAAATTATAAGGATTTGAAATTTATCGTGCGGCCCACCGGCTTTAAGCATACTGGATTGTTTCCAGAGCAGGCCTGCAACTGGGATTTTGCGCGGGAGAAAATCGCGGGTGCGAACCGCCCGATCAAGGTTTTGAATCTCTTCGGCTATACCGGCGGCGCGACGGTAGCGGCTCTGAAGGCGGGGGCGCAGGTCTGCCATGTGGACGCCTCCAAAGGGATGGTGGCCTGGGCAAAGGATAACGTTGCGGCGAACGGGCTTCAGGAGAAACCGGTCCGCTATATTGTGGATGACGCTGTAAAATTTGTAGAGCGGGAAATCCGCCGCGGCAGTTTTTACGAAGCGGTCATCATGGATCCCCCCTCTTATGGCAGGGGACCAAAAGGAGAGATATGGACGCTGGAAGATAAAATTTTCGATCTGGTGGAACTGTGTTCCCGGGTTCTCTCGGACAAACCGCTGTTTTTTATCATCAATTCTTATACCACCGGTCTTGCACCGAATGTGTTGTACAATATATTGATGATGACAGTGGGCAGGCGTTTTTCCTGCAAGGTGGAGGCCAACGAAATCGGTCTTCCGATTTCGGACAGCCCGTATGTGCTGCCTTGCGGTTCTACCGGAAGATGCGTGTTTCTGTAGAACGTAATTTCATACAATTTGGAGTTGAAGCAATTGGAAGAAATCATTCAAGCCATGGATCTTTCCTATCAGTATATGAATGAGGATGAGGAAAGCGTTCTGGTTCTAGATCATTTAAACATCACGGTGCCCAAGGGACAGTTTTTGTCTGTTCTGGGGCACAACGGCTCGGGGAAATCCACTTTTGCCAAACATCTGAACGCCATTCTGCTGCCCTGCGGCGGAAAGGTGTACGTGGCCGGGCTGGATACCTCCTGTGAGGAAAAAACATTGGAGGTGCGCCGCAATGTGGGCATGGTATTTCAGAATCCCGACAATCAGATTGTAGCTTCTGTGGTGGAGGAGGACGTGGCTTTCGCCTGCGAGAATCTTGGCGTGCCTCAGGCGGAGATGCGAAAGAGAGTCGATGAGGCTCTGAAATCGGTCGGAATGTATGAGTACCGGGACAGGGCACCTCATATGCTTTCCGGCGGGCAGAAACAGAGGGTGGCAATCGCCGGCATCATCGCGATGCGGCCGGAATGTATTGTTCTGGACGAGCCAACCGCCATGCTGGATCCCATGGGGCGGCAGGAAGTCTTGAAGACGATCAAAAAGCTGAATAAGGATTATGGGCTGACCATTGTGCTTATCACCCATTATATGGAGGAGGCGGCTCTGTCCGACCGGATTATCGTTCTGGAGAAAGGGCAGGTTCTTATCGATGACAAACCGCGGGATGTCTTCAAGAACGTAGCGGTTTTAAAACAGACCGGACTGGACGTCCCGCAAACCACAGAATTATTGTTTGAGCTGCGGCGCGCGGGTATCCATGTGCCTTTTGATAAACTGACCGTTGCGGAATGCGTCGGTGAATTGGAGAAACTGTTAGGGGGAACGGAGAAGTGCTGTTAAAAGTAGAAAACCTGACTCATATTTATATGCCGGATACTACTTTTTCAAAGACTGCGATTGAGAATGTCAGTTTTTCCATTGAAAAAGGAGAATTTATTGGCTTGATTGGCCACAGCGGCTCGGGAAAATCCACTTTGATTCAGCATTTGAATGGGCTGCTTACGCCGACAGAGGGCAAAATATTTTATAACGGCGAGGATATCTGGTCTGACAAAGAGAAAATCAGGCGGATACGTTTTGAGATAGGGCTGGTGTTTCAATATCCCGAGGCACAGCTGTTTGAGGAAACCGTGTATAAGGATATTGCATTCGGACCGAAAAACATGGGCCTTTCGGAGGAAGAAATCAAACAGAGGGTCTATGACGCCTGCGATATTGTGGGAATCCGGGAGGAAATGCTGGAGAAATCTCCGTTTGAACTCTCCGGCGGACAGAAGAGAAGAGTGGCGATTGCCGGTGTTCTGGCGATGAAACCTTCCATTATTATTTTGGACGAGCCGACAGCAGGGCTGGATCCCAAAGGCAGAAATTCGATTTTGAACCGGATTAAGCAGCTGCACGAAAGCTGGGGGATCACCGTTATTCTGGTATCTCACTCGATGGAGGACATTGCGAACAATGCTTCCAGAATTATCGTGATGGATCACGGGAAAATCGTGATGGACGGAGGAACCGAGCAGGTCTTTTCCAGAGTGGATGAACTGGAAAAAATCGGTTTGTCTGTTCCCCAGGTGACAAAGGTATTCTTCGAGCTGAAAAAGGCCGGTTATCCGGTCAACACAAATATACTGACAACCGGGGAAGGACGGGATGAAATCTTGCGTGTGCTGGGGAAACGGGGGGATATGAAATGCTGAAGGACATCACTTTGGGACAGTATTATCCCGCTGATTCTGTTGTACATAAGCTGGATTCCCGAACCAAGATTCTGATCACCCTGCTCTATATGGTGATGATCTTTGTGGTGGATGGCTTTATCGGTTTTGGCGTTCTTTTGTTATTCAACATTTTTTTGCTCTTTCTTTCTAAGATTCCTGCAAAATTCATTTTTAAGGGCTTGAAACCGATCTTGTTTTTTGTGGTATTCACCGTAATCCTGAATATGTTTATGACCGATGGAAAAGTAGCGTTTCGGTTTATTTTCTGGGATGTGACCTATGAGGGTATCTTTACCGCCGTCTTTATGGCGCTTCGGATTATCTTTTTAGTGATCGGGACTTCCTTTTTAACCTATACCACCAGCCCAATCACATTGACAGACGGCATTGAACGGCTGCTGTCCCCTTTTCAGAGAATCGGGGTGCCGGCGCATGAACTTGCCATGATGATGAGCATCGCGCTGCGCTTTATTCCCACACTGATTGAGGAGACGGACAAAATCATGAAGGCGCAGAAAGCCAGAGGCGCGGATTTTGAGACAGGGAGTTTGATTAAGAGGGGGAAAAATCTGGTTCCGATTCTTGTGCCCCTGTTTATCAGCGCTTTCCGGCGTGCCGAAGATCTTGCCACCGCTATGGAGGCGAGATGCTATAACGGCGGCGAGAACCGCACCAGGCTCAAAGAGCTCAAGTATACCAGGCTGGACGCGTACGCCTGGGGCTTCATGCTCTTGCTGTTTGCTTTGATTCTTATCATCCGGATCATTGGATTCGATATCAGAGGGTTTTAAGAAAAGAATGAGAAATTTATTATTTCGCTGTTCCTTTGCAGGAACAAATTACTTTGGCTTCCAAAAACAAAAACGGTTTATCAGTATTGAGGAAACGCTGGAAAAGGCTTTTATGGAACAGACCGGCGAGCAGGTAACCGTCATAGGCTGCGGGCGTACCGACGCCAGAGTGCATGCTATGAATTTTTATTTCAATGTGACAACAAATTCCGGAATTCCAGAAGAACGCTTCCCGCTGGCATTAAACTGTATTCTTCCTGATGACATTGCAGTTCATGAATGCAGGGAGGTACCCATGGAATTCCATGCCAGATACCATACGAAGGGAAAGACCTATCTGTATCAGATTTGGAACGATAGAACCCGCAATGCGCTTCTGGCAGACCGCGCTTACTTCTATCCCGGCGAGGTGGATGTGGAGAAGATGCGGCGGGCAGGGCAAGATCTTTGCGGCACACATGATTTTTCCGCTTTTATGGCGGCGGGCGCGCAGGTGAAGTCTCCGATCCGCACCATCTATGATTTGACCGTGGAAAAAAGCGGTCCGATGATATCCATTGAGGTGACTGGAAACGGCTTTTTGTACAATATGGTGCGGATTATAGCGGGAACTCTTCTGAAAATCGGACGCGGCTCCTTTCCGGAAGACTGCATTCCGGGTATTCTGGAAGGAAGGGACCGGCGAAAGGCGGGCTCTACCGCGCCGCCTCAGGGGCTTTATCTGAAAGAGGTATATTACGATATTTCGAAATTTGAGAACAGGCGGTGAGACAAATTGGACGAACAGGATAGAATCAATGAACAGAAAAATGAAGAATTCTTACAGAACCGCCGGCTGCAGAAGGAAAAACGCCTGCGCCGCCGCCGTGTTACAACGGGGGTTCTCATTGTATTGATTGTTCTGATCTCTTTGGGCGCTTACCTGATCACCTCCAATCAATTTATACGGGGGATGCTGTACCACGATTTGAATCAAAAGGCTGCAGTGAATATACCGGTGGACGGCAGTTTCGTCACCGAGTATGACGTCTTTTCGCAGCATGTGATAAGCTGCTCCAAAAATGGCATAAAAGCGTATGATTTGAACGGAAAAGCCGCCTGGGAAGCCACTTTCAGCAATCTAACGACCCAGATGGTTTCGTTCAATGCTCCGGTTCTGCGTACAGGGGAGAGCCACTGCATCGTTTATGACAGGGGCGGAAAAAGCATTATCAAATTTAATCAGCGAAGCGTATCTCCAGTCATAACCACCGATTACAATATCATTTTTGCAAAGCTGTTTGACAATGGGTATATTGCCGCGGTGACAGAGGATTCCGGTTCCAAGGAACAGGTCAAAATTTATGATAAAGACGGTCAGGAGATTTTTATATGGCATTCCGGGGAAAGCAATATTTTGGACGCGGCCCTTTCGGACAACGGGCAGAGCCTTGTCATTTCTTCCGTGGATATCACAAGCGGAAAGCTGAACAATCATTTAACGTTTTTTCAGATTACACAGCCGGAGCCTTACGCTCGGTCGGCAAAAGAAAATATGCTTTTGACGAATCTGAAATTCTATAATGGGAATAAAAATATTGTGGGCGTCTCGGATACCAGTGTTATCCACTTTAATGAAAAAGGGGATACGGTTTACAGCTATGATTATGAAGGACGTGAGCTCTCCGCTTTTCAGTACTTAAACGGCGGCGAAGTGGCTTTGGTGTTCAACAGCAATTACGAGAGCAAATACCGCATCGTTATTGTCGATGAAAAAGGCATAGAAAAAGGAGTGTATGTATCGGATAAGGAGATCGGGAACCTATCCTTTGACGGCCGAAATATCATCGCTAACGTAAAAAAAGGGTTTCATGTTGTCAGCCGAAACGGCAAGGAGCTGCGGCGTCAGGAAATTTCCAAGGATATCAAAAAAGTGCTCTCCGGAGGAAAGGGAAAGATTGTCCTGGTGGGCACCACCGAGATTGATATTGTAAATTAAATCGATTTCCCAGATGTTACGTTCAACTCCTAATGCTTATGAGGGAAAGGAGCGCTGTATGCCTTTTACCATTACAGGAATTAGTATTCTTCTTATCATTCTCGGCTTTACCGTTTACGGGATCAAGGCCGGGCTGATCCGCGCGGTCTTCAGCCTGTTTTCCATCTTTTTCACCACGGTGTTTACCTGGCTTATTTATCCGTGGGTTGCCGGGCTTCTGATGAACACGCCTCTGTTTAACGGTATCCGTGACTGGATTTTTCATTCCCTTGATTCCAATCAGCAGATGGCGCAGTCCATGCCGGAATTCTTTCAAAATCTGCCCGGTTTTCTGCGCAATTCTGTGGAAAAAGCGGTGACGCAGACAACGGACAGCATTCTTGTTTACTGTGCGGAAGCACTTGCTGTTTTAACCATCAATGTCATCAGCATCCTGTTGCTTTTTGTGGGGATTCGTCTTTTGATTACTCTGGTGAAAAAAATCGGAAAAGCTGTCAATAAAGTCAAAATTATCGGGCCGGTTAATTCGTTTTTAGGCGGGATTTTCGGTTGTGTCCAGGGGATTATTGTGGTATACTTAATCATAATGGTGATATCTTATCTTCCAACGACCAAGGCTTATGAGGTTGTGCGGGATGATTTGCAGGTATCGGCTGTGGGCAGAATACTGTATAATGAGCGGATAACGCTCTTTGGGATGAAGCCCAGATATCCTCTGTAATACATAAAAACAAACAGGATTTTTCTCTGTATGCTTTTGCTGGGAAGGTTTATACCGTCCGGCAGAGCGTTTCTGTTGCATTTCTGAATGGCTGGGAATAATTGTTCTCGCCCTTTGCCAGCGGCAAAGGGCAAAAAATATATGAGATAAAAAAGTTTTTCATTCTGAAAAACGCAGCCGCGCTTCGCACGCTGTTTTTTGAAACATGCAATTGCGCATGATTCCGCGCAATTTTTGATGTTATAAAAAAGAAAAGAAGGTGAGACGAATGTACTACATCTACAAGTCAAACAATGGCAGGATTGAAGAAATCAATACATTTGAACCAGGTTGCTGGATAAATATGGTGGCTCCTTCCTCACAGGAACTGGAGTTGATGGTCAGGCAGTTTCATGTGGATCCCTCTTTCCTGAATGCCGCATTGGACGTGGAGGAGACTTCGCGTATTGAAGCGGAGGACGGGCAGACTTTGATCGTAGTGGACGTTCCGACCACCGAAAAGGAAGAGCAGAAGGTTATTTTCGAGACGCTGCCTTTGGGGGTCATCACGACGGAGAGCTGTATCATTACCGTCTGCACCAAGGATACCTCAGTGGTGAACGGTTTTGTGACCGGCCAGGTGCGCAATGTGCACACCCACATGAAGACCCGGTTCATTCTGCAGATTTTGTATCGGGTGGCAACCCGTTTTCTGTTCTACCTCAAACAGATTGACCGCATCAGCAAGAATGTGGAAAAACAGCTCCACCGTTCCCTGCGAAACAAAGAGCTCATCCTGCTTTTGGATTTGGAGAAAAGCCTTGTGTTCTTCTCCACCTCTCTCAAAGCGAATGAGATCACTATGGAACGGATGCGCCGGGGAAGGTTTGTCAAGATGTATGAGGAGGATGATGAACTGATGGAGGATGTTCTGATAGAAACCAAGCAGGCGATTGAGATGTCCAACATTTATTCCAGCGTCCTGAGCGGAACAATGGACGCCTTTGCATCGGTTATCTCCAACAACTTGAATATCGTGATGAAGGTGCTGACCTCCATCACAATTCTGATGGCGATTCCAACGATGATATCCAGCTTTTATGGAATGAATGTGGAAGGGCTGCCGGTACCGCATTTTTGGTTTCCCATTGTATTGTCTCTTGCAATCACCGGCATAGCAGCTATTTTTCTTGCGAAAAAAGACATGTTTTAAAATAAAAGAATCATTCGTGAGGTTTCCCGTATTTCGGAAGATGCGGGAGGGAAAGGAATAACTTTATGTTTTCTGTGAAGGAGATTGAAAACTATAAGATTGATGAACTCAAGGCGTATGCCAAAGAGTTAAAAATCAAAGGAAGCTCCAAGTTAAAAAAGGAGGAGCTGAAAACGCTTATCCGAGAAACCGTGGAAAAGCAATACGCCGAAGGATCCCCCCGGAAGGGGAAGACACCCAAAGCAGATGAAGAAAAAGGTTCCATTGAAAAGGAAACTTTAAAAAAAGAGCCGGCTTTGCAGGAAACAGCGGAAAAGGAAAGAAGAATAAAACCGGAGGAAAAAACGGTGAAAGCCGAGAAGGCGGCATTTGTCTTTCAGAAACCGCAGGAGCAGCCAAAGGACAACGACCACGTGGGCGGGATTCTCGAGGTGCTGGAGGACGGATACGGATTTCTGCGGGGCGATAACTATCTGTCCTGTCCCGATGATATTTTTGTGTCTCCGACCTTTATCCGCAAATTTAATTTGAAGACGGGCGACTGGCTGAAGGGAAAAGCGCGGATGCAGAGGGAGGGCGAAAAATTTGCGGCTCTCATCTATATCGACAGCATTAACGGCGATCCGCCGGTGTCTGCCATCCGAAGGGTTCCTTTTGAACAGCTCACGCCGATTTATCCCAACGAGAGACTCCGGCTGGAAGCAAAATCCAACGCCTTTGCCATGCGGATGATTGATCTGATTGCCCCGATCGGCAAGGGACAGAGAGGTTTGATTGTGGCGCCGCCAAAGGCGGGAAAAACCACTCTGCTCAAAGATATTGCCAACAGCATCAAGCACAATCATCCCGAGGTGCTTTTGATTGTGCTTCTGATTGATGAACGTCCGGAGGAAGTGACGGATATCAAGCGCAGTGTGGACGCGGAAGTCATTTACTCCACCTTTGACGAACTGCCGGAAAACCACACCATCGTTGCGGAAATGGTGTTGGAGCGGGCGAAGCGTTTGGTGGAACACAAAAAGGACGTGGTGATTCTTCTTGACAGTCTGACCCGTTTGGCAAGGGCGTACAACCTGACGGTTGCCCCCTCCAGCAGAACCCTGTCCGGCGGCTTGGATCCGGCGGCTTTGCACAAGCCGAAAAAATTCTTCGGCGCTGCCCGGAATATTGAGAACGGCGGCTCTTTGACCATTCTGGCCACCGCGTTGGTGGACACTGGAAGCCGGATGGACGATGTGGTATTCGAGGAGTTTAAAGGCACCGGAAATATGGAGGTTCATCTGGATCGGAGACTTTCAGAGAAAAGAGTGTTCCCGGCTATCGATATCAACCGTTCCGGTACGCGAAAAGAGGATTTACTGTTGGATTCCAATGAATTGCAGGCTATCTGGGCAATCCGTAAAGCACTTTACGGTCAGAACGTGATGGAAGTGACGGAGAATGTCATCAGCCGTCTGGTCTGTACCAAGGATAACAAGGAATTTGTAGATAATTTGAGACGATCCTTCTAAGGATTTTTTGATGGAGCCGCTTGGGCGGCGGAATGGAGAAATACTATGGCATTTGACGGCGTGGTGCTGCACGCGGTAAAGACAGAACTGACGGAAAAACTGCTGGGGGGCAGAGTGGACAAAGTCTACCAGCCGGAGAGCGACGAGATTGTGCTGCTCATCCGCAACGGCGGAGAAAACTATAAATTGTTTTTGAGTGCGGACGCAAACTATCCCCGGATTCATCTGACCGATGAAAGCTTCAAGAATCCGGCCTCCCCTCCCTTGTTCTGCATGCTTTTGCGAAAGCATCTGGGCTCGGGGAAAATAACCGGAATCCGTCAGATAAAATCAGACCGAATCCTCTGTATCTGTGTGGAAACCTATAATGAACTGGGCGATCTTTGTGAGAAATCTTTGTATATTGAGATCATGGGGCGGCACAGCAACATTATCCTGGTCAGCGAAAAGGGGCTGGTCATCGACTCCATCAAGCGGGTTGATCTGACGGTTTCCAGCAAACGCCAGCTTCTGCCAGGCCTTTTTTATGAGACGGCACCCGCGCAGGATAAGCTGGATTTTCTGGACTATGACACGGCGGAGCTGAAGGAAGCTCTCTTGATAAAAGAGGATATCCGCGCGGACAAATTTGCCATGGAGACCTTTCTGGGTGTTTCTCCGGTGGTATCCCGCGAGATCGCTTACCGTGCTTTCGGTACCTTCCAGGAGATCCTCACCTCCGACAATATGTCCGGCAGGGCGAGGCTGATGACCGAAGCGGAAGCCTTTTTTCAGGATATGAAAGACGGAAGATTTCACCCGTGCATCGTGTCAGAGCAGGGAATGCCGAAATATTTTTCCTGTGTGGAGCTGACACAGTATAGGGAAGGCTTTTCCACTGCTTATTCGGATTCCGTGAGCGGGATGGTGGATACTTTTTACCGCCGGCTGCACTTGAAGCGGAAGATGAATCAGCGCAGCCATGATCTGCAGAAGCATTTAAACAGCCAGATGGAAAAGCTGGAAAAGAAAATCGGCATTCACTCCCAAACCCTTTTCGATGCGTCGGACAAGGAAAAATACCGTCTTTACGGCGAGCTTATCACCGCCAACATGTACCGCTTAAAGGGCGGTGAAAAGGAACTGGAAGCGGAAAACTATTATGAAGGGAATCAGAAAATTGTGATTCCGCTGAATGAAAACAGTTCACCTGCACAGAATTCCCAACGGTATTATAAACGCTATCAGAAGATGAAAACGGCGGAAGAAATGGCTGCTAAGCAGCTGGAAAAAGCAAAGAAAGAACTGTTTTATCTGGAAAGCGTACAGAATTCTTTTGCGTGGATTACCACCCAGGATGAGATCGATGAGATAGCGGAGGAGCTTGCGCAGGCGGGGTACCTCAAAGCGAAAAGCGGGAAAAAGAAAAAGCTGGCCAAAACCGCCTATCAGGAGTTTGTCAGCAGTGATGGATTCCCGATTTTGGTGGGGAAAAACAACCGTCAAAATGATGAATTGAGTTTTAAAATCGCGCGCCCAAGGGATCTGTGGCTTCATGTAAAAACCTATCCCGGATCCCACACCCTGGTGGTAACCAATGGACTTGCGGTACCGGATACGACCTTGTACGAGGCGGCCGTTCTGGCGGCGATCCATTCCAAAGCGAACACCTCGGGCAAAGTGGAGATTGATTATACCGAGATTAAATTTGTGAAAAAACCGCCGGGTGCAAAACCGGGCATGGTGACCTACAGCAACTTTAAAACCATACTGGTACCGCCCGATGTCTCTGTGATGGAGCGCTGCGGGAAGAAAACAAAATAGATAAAAGAGAAACGAATTCTCTCCGAAAAAAATGCCTCTCAATCAAATTGAGAGGCCAAGGTGGAGGTTATATTGTGTTCAATAAGGGGCATTCGCCCATTATTCAACGGTTTCAGCGGATGAAATCCCGCTGAAAAATGAAGGGGTAAACCACTTCATTGAGTTATAACTGCGGGCAAGATGGCCCCCGCCTCTTAAGCATTAGAGAGTAGAACACAATATGGTTTCCACAGGCAAATTTTCCGCAATCCTGCGTCAAAATGCTCGTCAATCCGTCAGGATTATCTGCGCTTTTTCCTTGTCTTACAAAAAATTTGCTCTGTGGAAACTCTTCGACCCTGCATGCAGGAAAAATTTCGTTTTTTTGGTGCGTAAGGGTGCAGCAAGGCTGACGCCTTGCAAGACCGACAATCCGAAAAGGCGAAAGTTTAACAAGTGCAGGGCATATAGGGTTCGACTCTCTAATGCTTAAGGCGGCGGGTTCCATATCCGCAATCAGCGGGAGTGCAATCTCTCACTGATTGCGGCACTGCTATGCAGTGCCCTTGTCCTCGTTGAATGACGGGACAAGCCCTTATTGAAGTGGGGTTTCATCTTTTTAGACTTGTACCAGGTTAAAAAAGTTTCAATAATTTCAAAAATTTCAGATTTTTTTGCAAAGAGGAACGAAATTTTTTCGGATGGTTCTGAAAAAAGGAAAAAAGCCGGCGAAAACGGCAGATTGGAGCATTTTATGGCAAAGGATTTAAATCTCTCATTGCTGACGGACTTCTATGAATTTACCATGTCCCAAGGCTATTTTAACAATCATTTTAAAGACACCGAAGCAGTGTTCGATATGTTTTTCCGAAAGGTGCCGGACGAGGGCGGTTTTGCCATTATGGCCGGCTTGGAACAGCTTGTGGAATACTTGAATGATCTGAAGTTTGACGACAGTGATATCGAATACCTTCGCAGCAAGCACATTTTCAGCGAGGATTTTTTGGAGTATCTCCGAAACTTTGCATTCACCTGTGATGTTTGGGCGGTGAGGGAAGGGACGCCAATCTTCCCCAACGAGCCGATTGTGACGGTAAAGGGGCCCATCATTCAGGCGCAGCTGGTGGAGACCATGCTTTTGCTGACGGTAAACCATCAATCCTTGATTGCAACCAAGGCAAACCGGATTGTCCGTGCGGCAAACGGAAGGGCCGTCATGGAGTTCGGTTCCCGCCGGGCACAGGGAATCAACGCTGCTGTCTACGGAGCGAGAGCGGCTTATATCGCCGGCTGTGTCGGGACAAGCTGTTCGATTACGGACAAAATGTTCGGAATTCCTGCGCTGGGCACGATGGCACACAGCTGGGTGCAGAGCTTTGACAGCGAATACGAGGCGTTCAAGGCCTATGCGGAGATGTTTCCCGGTGACTGTACCTTGCTGATCGATACCTACAATGTTCTGAAATCAGGGCTTCCCAATGCGATTAAAGTGTTTAATGAAGTGCTGGTGCCGCAAGGATTTCGGCCTAAGGGCGTACGGATCGACAGTGGGGATATTGCTTACCTGTCTAAAAAAATGCGGCGAATACTGGATGAAAACGGGTTTGAGGACTGCAAGATCGTGGTATCCAATTCCCTGGATGAATATATTATTCGGGATACCTTGGTGCAGGGAGCCTGCATTGACACCTTCGGGGTCGGCGAACGGCTGATTACCTCCAAATCGGAGCCAGTATTCGGCGGCGTCTATAAACTGTCCGCGGTCTTTCAGGACGGAAAGGAAATTCCCAAAATCAAGGTCAGCGAAAATGTGATGAAGATCACCAATCCGGCTTTTAAATCCCTGTACCGGCTTTATAATAAAGACACCGGCATGGCCGTGGCGGATGTGATCACGCTGTTTGATGAGGAGATCGATGAGTCAAAGCCTTATGAACTGTTTGATCCGGAGCATACCTGGAAACGCAAAAAGGTTACCAATTTCAAAGCGGAAAAGCTGCTGGTGCAGGTGATGGACAAGGGCAGGCTGGTCTATGACTTTCCGCCTTTATCCGAGGTGAAATCTTATTGCCTGAATGAAATTGACCGTATCTGGGATGAGGTGAAACGGTTTGAAAACCCGCACAGCTATTATGTGGATTTGTCCCAGAAGCTGTGGGATATCAAACAGAAATTGCTGGTGGAAAATTCTTAACATGGCAAATGGAGCGGCGGCGCTCCTATGGAATGGGAACAAAGATATGTTGAGTGATAGAGGACAGGAGCGCTGCGCTTTTTGCCCTCTATTCTTTTGACAGGAGGAGTTTTGTGGAATTGAGAAACAGAGAACATTTTTTAAGACAGCTGATGTTGCTTGCCATACCGATTATGTTTCAAAATTTAATCAGCGTCAGCTTGAACATGGTGGATATTCTGATGATCGGGCAGCTGGGAGAGGTGAACGTCTCGGCCGCGGCTATGGCGAACCAGCCCTTTTTTATTTTTACCCTGTTTGTGTTTGGGCTCTCTTCCGGTTCCTGTGTGCTGACCTCTCAATACTGGGGCAGAAAGGATATTCACAGCATCAATAAGATCATAACCATCTCCCTTTGCTTCAGCCTGGGGCTTTCCCTGCTGTTCAGCCTGCTGGTATGCCTGTTTCCGTCGCAGGTTCTGCGCATTTATACCAATGAGGCGGATGTCATTGCGCAGGGGGCCAAGTATCTGCGGATCGTGGGTTTGTCTTATCTGTTCAATGCCTTTTCCACCACAGTGCTGTCCATTCTCCGCAGCGTGGAGAAGCTGAAAATTCAGCTTTATGTGACGGGGAGCTCGGTGGCGGTAAACGCTGTTCTCAACTATATTTTTATTTTCGGGAAGCTGGGGGCGCCGGCGATGGGGATAGAAGGCGCGGCGCTGGCCACATTGATTGCCAGAATCTATGAATTTGCCTTCACGGCGTTTTATCTTTTCCGGGTGGATTCCTTGCTTCGGTACCGGATTCAAAAATATTATAGAATGGATCGGCAAATCTTCCGGGATTTTATCCGCTATTGTCTGCCGGTTATCTTCAATGAACTGGTATGGGGCATTGGGATCTCCTTTCACAGTGCGATGATCGGCCGGCTTGGAACCGGATCCATCACAGCCTATTCCATCACCTCAACCCTGGAACGGCTGGCAACGGTCGCTGTGTACGGCTTTACAGGGGCCGCTTCCATCACGATAGGGAAACTTGCGGGAATGAGCGAGTTTGACAAGGCATACCGCTGTGCCAAAACCATATTGAAGTCCTCCGTGGTGCTGGGGCTGGTGTGCGGCGGTTTGGTGTATCTGTCTTCCCCCCTGATTTTAAAACTTTATAAAATCGATGACTCCACACGGGCCATTGCAATGCACATGATTCTGGTGATGTTTCTGATTATCACCTTCCGCGCCATCAACAATTCGGGGATCGTAGGGATTCTTCGTGCAGGAGGGGACATTAAGCGATCGCTGATGATTGATATCCTGCCGCTTATCTTCCTTTCCAATCCTGCGGGGGCTGTGTGCGCTCTTGGATTCCAGGTTTACGCGCCGGTGGTTTATCTGGTGCTGAACAGCGACCAGCTGATCAAAACCGGTTTGGTTCTTAAGCGGATTCAATCAAAGAAATGGATGAATAATCTGACCAGAACACGGGAACAAGCCGTGCAGAACGTTGAGGTGGAGTGAAATGGCAGAGTTGCCGAAAAGAAAGCCAACAAGGTTAAAAGGGTATGATTACAGTCAAAACGGCGCCTATTTTGTGACGGTATGTACAAAAAACAGAAAAGAAATTTTAGGCCAAATAATTGATGGTAATACAGGGGATGATGCGGGCGTCGTCCCAAAAATAGAATTATCCGAATACGGGGAAATTGTACATAAATATATTAGCAGAATAAAGGGAATTGAAAAATATGTAATAATGCCAAATCATGTTCATATGATTATCGCTATTCAAGCGGAAAAAGATGGGACGATGTGGGCATCGTCCCCTACGCAGTCTATACCGCAATTGATCCAATCTTTTAAAATTATGGTAACAAAAGAAATCGGATTTTCAGTATTTCAGCGTTCCTTTCACGATCACATTATCCGAAACGAACGGGATTATCAAAAAATTTGGGAGTATATTGATACCAATCCCATAAGATGGAAGGAAGATTGTTTTTATCCCGGGCAAGCAGAACGGGAACAATCATTGTAGGGGACGATGCCCACATCGTCCCGAAAAATAGTTATGTATATCAGCAGAATGAATCGTTGAATCATCCCTATTTATTAATTGTTATGGAATCAGAGCATGGCGGGACGATGTGGGCATCGTCCCCTACACGGCTGTTTTACAGGATATTATCGTAAATAAAAAACGAGTGTGTAATACACACTCGCAGTTGTCCCTATGAGGAAATTTATTTATTGTCTTCTTCCCAGTTAAACAAAGTATTAGGCTCAACACCTAATACTTTGGCAATGCCATCAATTTCAATATCATTGATGGCGCGGTTTCCGTTTTCTATTCTGGAAATAGAACCTCTGCAAAGATACACAGGAATGAGTTCTAATTTTTCTGATAAAATTTTTTGACTCATTTTCTTCTCTTTGCGAATTTTCTTAATCCGAGAACCGATGATATTCAATTTATCATATTGTTGAATCTTTTTCATAATAAAACCTCATTTTGTCTTGACAATAGGACAAAGATATTATATACTGGATTCACAAAAATCATGTCCTACTGACAGGACAAAATGAAAATTGCTTTTCAATAAGGGCTTGCCCCGTCATTCAACGAGGACAAGGGCACTGCATAGCAGTGCCGCAATCAGCGGGAGATTGCACTTCCGCTGATTGCGGATATGGAACCCGCCGCCTTAAGAGGCAGGGGACATCTTGCCCGCAGTTATATTTTTAAATATGAAAGAGATAGTATGAAAAAGTTGTTCGTTGTGTTTGGTTGTGTGTATCTATATCAAATGGGTGAAAATAATTGAGAGAGTGGTTTTCATACTATCTGAAAAAGCAGCTGTGGAAAGCTGCTTTTTTGCTGTAAGAATATTTTACTCGCTAAAATATCATGAAACGGTAGATTTTTTAATTGCCGGATGGTATAATAAAATCAATCTATCACAAAGGATAGAAGAAAATGCGCATTGCACGCTGTGCTTTGTGCTTTTTTACGGGTTTATGACTCGGCTGAATCGGTTGTTCTACTGGTTGCTGTCAACCGGAAGCTCACTACTATATAACGGAGAGGAATACATGATAATAAAAAACGGAACCATCCTGACGATGGATGGCGGAAAAATAATTGAAAAGGGTTTTATCCAGACAGAGGGAAAATTGATTTCCGCGCTGGGTGAGATGAAGGACTGTCCTGCGGATGACAAGGATGTGATTGACGCCGCCGGGCAGTTTGTTCTGCCGGGGCTGGTGGAAGCCCACTGCCATATCGGGCTGATGGAGGATGGTCTTGGATTTGAGGGAGATGACATCAACGAGGACTCGGATCCGGTTACACCGCATCTTCGGGCCATCGACGGCATCAATCCGTTTGACCATAGCTTTGAGGAAGCTTGGCGGGCAGGAGTCACAACGGTAGTGACAGGGCCGGGCAGTGCCAATGCAATGGGCGGCAGCTTTGTCGCCATGAAAACCTACGGCAAATGGGTAGACCGGATGATTTTGAAGAATCCGGCGGCGATCAAATGTGCTTTCGGGGAAAATCCGAAAAGCGTTTATCACGACAAAAACCAGTCTCCGGTGACCAGGATGGCGACTGCCGCTTTGATTCGGGAACAGCTCTCCAAGGCTAGAGAATATCTGGATGCAATGGAGAAATATGAAAACGGGGAAGAGGACTGTGAAAAACCAGAGTATGACGCGAAGTGTGAGAGTCTGCTGCCCCTTCTGCGTGGGGAAATACAGATGAAAGCCCATGCCCATCGGGCGGACGATATGATGACCGCTGTGCGGATTGCCAGGGAATTTCATTTGGACTATACCCTGGATCACTGCACGGACGGACGTCAAATCAAAGAGGAGCTGAAGGAGCTGAATGCAAAATGTTTGGTGGGGCCCTGCCTCTGCGAACGCTCCAAACCGGAACTGAAAAATTTGTCCTTTCAAACGCCGAAAGAGCTCTCCGAGATGGGAATGGATATCTCATTGATAACCGATCATCCGGTTATTCCGATTAATTATCTGCCTCTTTGTGCCACTCTGGCCTGGCGGGAAGGGATGGAATATCAAAAGGCTTTGGAGGCAATCACCATAAATCCTGCCAGAAGCGTTGGAATCGACGCCTTTGTGGGTTCGCTGAAGGAAGGGAAACACGCGGACATCGTGGTCTTTGACAAACAGCCGCTCGACATTATGGCTCATATCATGCATGTTATGATAGAAGGCAAAATCATTATCTAAAGGAGTAAGAAAAACAATGGGAAATTTACTGGTTGGGCAGTCGGGGGGACCGACTGCGGTGATCAATTCTTCGCTTGCGGGGGTTGTAAGCGCGGGATTGAGAAGCGGGCGCAAGGTCTATGGCGCTATAAACGGGATCAATGGTGTTGTTGGGGAACACATCATTTCCCTGGACAAATTCGAGGATGAAAAGATGCTTCAGCTTTTGAAGCAGACACCTTCTTCCTATCTGGGGTCCTGCAGGAAAAAGCTTCCTGCAGTGGATGAGGAGGAAGCAGTCTATGAAAAAATCTTTTCGGTTTTCCAAAAGTACGATATCGAGTATTTCCTCTATATCGGCGGAAACGATTCAATGGATACGGTAGATAAACTTTACCGCTATGCACAGAAAACAGGAAAAAATCTAAAAATTGCCGGTGTTCCGAAAACCATTGACAATGATTTGGCGGGTACCGACCATACGCCCGGCTATGGTTCCGCAGCGAAGTTTGTGGCCAATGCCGTCCGCCAGCTTACACTGGACGCAAAGGTGTACGATATCAATTCCGTGACGCTGGTGGAAATTATGGGGCGCAACGCGGGATGGCTCACCGGAGCGGCTTGTCTGGCAAGGGATAAGTACTTTCATGGGGCAGATATCGTGTGCCTGCCGGAGGTTCCCTTTGAGATGGAGGAATTTCTCAGGCAGATCGAGAGGAAGAACAAAACCTGCAAGAGCTTGATTGTAGCGATATCCGAAGGGATTAAGGACGCCAACGGCACTTATATCTGCGAATATTCCGACAAGAAATCAAATCAGGACGATCAGTTTGCACATGCTGTTCTGGGCGGTGCCGGACGCACGCTGGAACATTATATCAAAAAAAATCTGGGCTATAAAACCCGTACGGTCGAGCTCAACACTCTGCAGAGATGTTTTTCCCAGGGAGCCGCGAAAAATGATGTGGAGGAAGCTTTTCTAGCAGGTCAGAAAGCGGTGGAATGGCTGGAGAACGGAGACAACGGGTTTATGATTTGCTTTGACCGCAAAGACACCGCTTGGTATGAAATTGATTATACGCCGAAACCTGTGGCTGACATTGCAAATCTGGAGAAGAAAATGCCCCTGTCTATGATCGAGAAAGATGGCTCCGGGGTTACGGATGAATTTTTTGATTATGCACTGCCCCTGATTCAAGGGGAACCGGAATTGATTTGCAAAAATGGAATGATTTCCTTCTGTACCAGAGCTTAGGAAAGATAAACCTGTTGCAGAAAAGGGAATCCTGTACTATAATCATATTGTAAGTTTTTGTGGTACATATATGAGGATTCTTCCAAAAACAGGGGCCTGTTTCAGAGTTTGAAACAGGCCTTTGTTTTTCGCCTTCTCTTGTTTTATTACAGATTTTTCAATGAATAAATATATTGACTTTTTGAAATAAATTTGTATAATGATAATATAAGCGTGTTGTATAGGATACGCCGTCAAAATGTGATAAGAGCAGCCCTGCTGAAAAGCAGGTACGCAAAGCTATAGGGTCTAACACTCTTCTTAAGGGTTATGATAGCCAGTTACCGCAAGCCAGTCTTTCTGGGTTGCGGTTTTTTTTGAAATAGGGGGCTTCTGATAAAGTTTACAAACTCATGAAATAAAATGGAGTTTTCGATTCAGAAAGCCTTATTTAATGTGTGTGGGTTCAAGATGGTAAGGGGGTATTCATAATTATGTGTTCAGAAAGACAGATACCATTTTCTCCGCCCGATATATCAGAGGAAGAAATTCAACAGGTAATCCGTGTCCTGAAGTCCGGCTGGATTACAACCGGACCGAAAACAAAACGGTTTGAACAGAAGATAGCGGAGTTTTGCCGCACGAAGAAAGCGGTCTGTCTCAGTTCGGCGACTGCCTGTCTGGAAATGACCTTGAGAATATTGGGGATTGGCCCCGGGGATGAGGTGATCACCTCCGCTTATACATATACAGCTTCCGCAAGCGTGATTGCGCATGTGGGGGCGATACCGGTATTGGTCGACGTTGCCAAGGGTTCCTATGAAATGGACTATACGCAGCTGGAACATGCAATTACCGAACGCACAAAAGCAGTTATTCCGGTTGACTTGGCGGGAATTATGTGTGACTATGATCGGATATATGACGCTGTTTATCAAAAAAAGGAATTGTTTCATCCTCAGAATGATTTGCAGAAGGCGTTTGGAAGAGTTGTAATTATAGCTGACGCGGCGCATTCCTTTGGAGCTGCCCGTCATGGAATGCTGTCCGGTCAGGCAGCGGATTTCACGTGTTTTTCGTTCCACGCGGTCAAGAACTTGACGACAGCGGAAGGAGGGGCGGTGACCTGGCGCGGCATGTCTGGAATCGATTATGAGGAGTTATACCGTAAGTATATGCTGCTGTCCCTGCACGGACAGGACAGAGACGCGTTTTCCAAAAGAGAAGCGGATGCCTGGGAATATGATATTATATCCCTTGCCTACAAATGCAATATGACGGATGTTGCCGCTGCGATCGGGCTGGGACAGCTGGACAGATATGAAGAGATGATGAGCAGAAGAAAAAAAGTGATTGGGATATATAATGAGGGCTTGAAGGATTTAAAAGTACAGGTTTTGAACCATTTCGGCCCTGCGCACCGCTCAAACGGGCATTTGTACTTAACACGGCTTACGGATAAGAGCCGGGAGTATTGTGACATATTTATGAGGAAACTTGCCCAAAAAGGGATTTCGAGCAATGTGCATTATAAACCGCTCCCAATGCACACCGCATATAAAAATATGGGTTTCCGCATAGAAAATTATCCAAATGCATATGAAATGTTTGAAAATGAGGTCACCCTTCCGCTGAACTCCAAAATGACGGAAGATGACGCGTATTATGTGGCTGAAACGATAAAACGTATTTTAAAGGATTGAGAGTTATGTACGGAAAATATATAAAACGTGTTTTGGATATTTTGCTTTCCCTTATGGCATTGCCGTTTTTTTTCCTTCTTTTCCTTGTGCTTGCGCCGGTTATTTATGCCTCAGACAGAGGCAGCGTATTTTACAATGCGTACCGCCTTGGGAAAAACGGGAAACGATTTAAAATGTACAAATTCCGTACCATGCGCGTGAACGCGCCTGATTTGAGAAATGCGGACGGTTCCACATACAACGCTTTGGACGATCCGAGACTCACAGGAATTGGAAAATTCATCCGAAGGATAAGTGTTGACGAGGCGCCGCAGATTTTAAATGTTCTGAAGGGGGATATGAGTTTTATCGGACCTCGGCCTGATCTTCCGGAACAGTTTTCCCTCTATGTGGGAGAGGAATGCAGAAAATTGGAGGTTCGTCCGGGTATCTCAGGTCTGGCACAGGCTTATTACCGGAATTCCATTGATTGGAAACAGAGGATTGCCCTTGATATCTACTATATCGATCATATCTGTTTTTGGCTTGATGTTCGGATCTTTTTTAAGACCATTTTCAGTGTCATCAAAAGGGAGAGTGTTTTCACCGGACAACCGGAAGAGAGAGAAGAAGAAGCATCTGTATTGGAGAAAATTATATGAGTGTACTGAAAATCCAGCCCCTTGCTTGGGATACCGATTTTTTTGGCTGTCCCTGTGCGAAAGCAGTGATAAACGGGGCAATGGACGAAGAGGATATAAAGCGGCTGATTTCGGCTTCGGATCAATATCCGTTTCTGACCATTGTGAACACTGCCGATCTGCACTGTAATAACCGTATGATTGGCTCCAAGACGAAAGCTTATCTTGCGGATATCAACATTCAGTTTGAAAAGAAGATTCTCTCCGGCGGTACCGGTATAACAAGTGGTCTGAATTATGAGATTGCAGCGGATAAGCCTCGGGATGAAACCGTTTTACAAATTGCCGAGGGCGCATACTGCTATTCCAGATTTCATACGGATCCGTTTCTGAAAGCACTGAATGGAGACAATGTGCACATCAAATGGCTGGAAAATGCGTTTGATAAACCGGATAAGTATTTTCTGACAGTGAAAGAAAAGGGAAGCTGCGTCGGTTACATTTTGTTCTCCATGAATTTTGAAACCAAGAGCGCCCGGATTGAACTGATTGCGGTTTCTTCCTCTTTTCGAAGGCAGTCAATCGGAGGGGAAATGATAGGAAAACTGAAAGGTTTTTTAGCCGCCAAAGGAATGAAATTCATTCTGGTCGGTACACAGCTCAACAACACGCCTGCAGTCAATTTTTATCACAAGTGCGGCTTTTCTGAAAAATCGTTGAACAGTATTTATCATCTGTGGAATGAGGAGGAACGGGCATGAATATTTTGTATCTCTCCACGGTGTTTCCTGCCGAACAGGAAGGCGCGACAATCTATACGGATTTGGCGGAAGCCCTTCATGAGGCTGGACATCAAATGACTGTCACTGCAGCTGGCAATACCGCGGACGGTGTCACACGGATCGGCACGGAAAGGAATCTTTCGGTTCTGCGGGTGCGTACGGCGCCGTACTATAATGTGAATTTTATCCGAAAAGGAATGGCCGCCTATTTGCTTCCAAGGCAGATGATACGCGGAATCAGGAAATATATTGGAAAACAGGCATTTGATCTTATTTTATTTGAATCGCCGCCGGTTACTTTATCGAAAACGGCCGCGTGGGCAATGAAATATTTCAAATGCCCTTCTTTTTTGATGCTCAAGGATATTTTTCCGCAAAATGGGGCCGATCTCGGCTTATACCGTCCCAATGGTGTTCTCTATCGGATTTTTCGTTCTCAGGAGAAAAAGCTTTACAAATGTGCCAGTTATATTGGTTGCATGTCGGAGGCAAACCGGCAGTATCTTTTGAAGCATAATCCGCAGCTTCCGTCAGATAAACTGTCGATTTTTCCAAACACCAAAAAGCTCCGTCCGCTTGCGCCGCGTTCCGAGGAGTTTCCGCTCCGCCAAAAATATGGAATTCCTGACGACGCGGTGGTTTTTCTCTTTGGAGGCAATCTGGGAAAACCGCAGGCGCTTGACTTTTTGACGGAAACTATGATATCCTTAAAAGAAGAGAAAAAAATCTTTTTTGTCCTGGTGGGGCGCGGGAGTGAAAAGAATTCTGCAAAAATGCGGCTGGAACGGGGCGGATGCAAAAACTATGTTATGCTTGAAAATCTGCATCGTGAGGAATATGAAGCCTTTGTGCGGGAATGCGATGTGGGACTGATCCTGTTGGACTGCCGTTTTACGATTCCGAATTATCCATCCCGTATTCTGTCCTATATGGAGTTTGGCATGCCGGTGTTGGCGGCGACGGATCGGGTGACCGACATTGGGGATATGATACGTCAAAGCGGATGCGGCGCCGCGGTTTATTCCGAGGATGCGGCAACCTTTGCAGCTCAGATAAAAAGAATGGCTTGTGATGGTAAATTGCGCCGTAAAATGGGACTTGCAGGGCGCATCTATGCGGAAAAACATTTTGATGTCGCCGTATCCGTAGAAAAAATAACCGAATTTTTGGAAGAAAACAGGAAATCATCACAAATAGAATGAAAGAGGAGAGCGAGATGGCAGAATCCATGTTTCATGAAAAAACACTATTGATTACCGGGGGGACTGGTTCGTTCGGCAATGCGGTATTGAACCGTTTTTTGGATACCGATATCGGCGAGATCCGCATCTTTTCCCGGGATGAAAAAAAGCAGGATGATATGCGGCATACATACCAGGTAAAATATCCGGAATTGAGTGAAAAGATTAAGTTTTATATCGGCGACGTGCGTGATCTGGCGTCCGTCAAAAACGCGATGCACGGGGTGGATTATATTTTTCACGCTGCTGCACTAAAGCAGGTTCCCTCCTGCGAGTTTTTTCCGCTGGAAGCAGTGAAAACCAATGTGATAGGCACGGACAATGTTCTGACCGCCTCCATCGAAGAGCGGGTAAAAAAAGTAATCTGCCTGTCCACAGACAAGGCGGCTTATCCGGTGAACGCGATGGGAACCTCAAAAGCCATGATGGAAAAAGTGTTTGTGGCGAAATCCCGTACGGTATCACCGGATAAAACCTTGATCTGCGGAACTCGTTACGGCAACGTGATGTGTTCCAGAGGTTCCGTGATTCCGCTGTTTATCGAACAGATCAAAGCCGGAAAGCCGCTGACTGTGACCGATCTGAAAATGACCCGCTTTATCATGAGTCTGGAGGAAGCGGTAGAGCTGGTGCTGTTCGCCTTTGAAAACGCGCAGAGCGGGGATATCATGGTGCAGAAAGCACCCGCCTGTACCATTGGAGTGCTGGCGCGGGCGGTGAAAGAGCTGTTTCATGCGGAGAATGAAATCAAAGTCATCGGGATTCGGCACGGCGAAAAAATGTACGAGACACTTCTCACCAACGAGGAGTGCGCCCATGCAATTGACATGGGGAATTTTTATCGCGTACCTGCGGACAAGCGCAGTCTGAATTACGATAAATATTTTAAGATAGGCGATAAGGAGCGCAATTCTCTGACAGAGTTCAACTCTAATAATACAGAGCTTCTGACGGTGGAACAGGTGAAGGAAAAGCTTCTCAGCCTGAGATATATCCAAGATGAAATCGCACAGTGGGAGGAGAGACGATGAGGCTGCTGATTACCGGAGCCAAGGGCTTCGTCGGAAAAAATCTGATCGCACAGCTGCATAATATAAAAGACGGCAAGGTTAAAAAGGATGGGCTGACTTCGGAGCTCACCCTTTATGAATATGATATGGATACCAATCCCGAACTGCTCGATCTCTACACAAAGGATTGTGACTTTGTGTTCCATCTGGCGGGCGTGAACCGTCCAAAGGATGAGAACGAATTTATGGAGGGAAATTTCGGATTCACTTCAGTACTGCTTCAATCCCTGAAAAAGAATGGGAACAAAGCGCCGGTATTGATTACTTCCTCCATTCAGGCGGCCCTTGATAATCCTTACGGGCGATCCAAAAAAGCGGGAGAAGACTTGCTTTTGGATTACGGCAGGGGAAATGGGGTAAAGACGCTGGTCTACCGGCTTCCCAATGTGTTTGGAAAATGGTGCCGGCCCAATTATAACAGCGCTGTGGCGACCTTCTGCCATAATATTGCCAACGGCTTGTCCATCCAGATAAACGATCCCAATACGGATATGAAGCTGGTATATATTGACGATGTGGTGGAGGAGTTTCTCTGCGCATTGTCGGGACAGGAAAACCGAGAGGGTGATTTCTGTTCGGTTCCGGTGGTTCACGCCGTTAAACTGGGAGAAATTGCGGATTTGCTGTATTCCTTTCGGGAGAGCCGAAAGACCCTGTCTGTGCCCAAGCTGGACAACCCTTTTGAGAAGGCGCTGTACAGCACCTATTTAAGCTATCTTCCCAAAGATCAATTCAGCTATCCGCTGAAAATGAATATCGACGAACGGGGAAGCTTTACCGAGATCATCCGCACGCCGGACCGGGGACAGTTCTCCGTCAATATCTCCAAGCCTGGTATCACAAAGGGGAACCACTGGCACCACACGAAAAATGAAAAATTTGTGGTGGTCAGTGGAAAAGGGCTGATCCGGTTTCGGAAAATCGGCGGCGATGAAGTGATCGATTACCATGTCAGCGGCGAGAACATAGAAGTTGTGGATATCCCCACCGGATACACTCACAGCATCGTCAATGAGGGGGAAACCGATCTGGTGACCTTTATGTGGTGCAATGAATGCTTTGATCCGGACCGGCCGGATACTTACTTTGAAGAGGTTTCACGAGGAGAAGGAATATGAGTAAACTGAGACTGATGACCATTGTGGGAACAAGGCCGGAGATCATCCGCCTTGCCGCCGTGATCAAAAAATGCGATATCTATTTTGAACAGATTCTGGTGCACACCGGACAGAACTATGACTATGAGCTCAACCAGGTGTTTTTTGACGATCTGGGGCTCCGCGCGCCGGATTTCTATCTGGACGCGGTGGGGAACGATTTAGGCGAAACCATCGGCAATATCATTGCAAAGTCTTACCGTCTTATGGCGGAGCAGAAGCCGGACGCGCTTCTGATACTGGGCGATACCAACTCCTGCCTTTCGGCAATCAGTGCAAAGCGCCTGCACATTCCCATTTTCCATATGGAAGCGGGAAACCGCTGTTTTGACGAGTGTCTGCCGGAGGAGACCAACCGGAGGATTGTCGACCATATTTCCGATGTGAACCTGTGCTACAGCGAACATGCCCGCCGCTATTTGAATGCGGAGGGGACGGCGAGGGAAAGAACCTATGTGACCGGCTCGCCGATGGCGGAGGTGCTCCATGCCAATCTGGAAGCCATTCAAAAGAGCGATGTGCTGAACTGCCTTGGTTTGAAAAAAGGAAACTATATTCTGCTCTCCGCGCACCGGGAGGAAAACATTGACACTGAAGAAAACTTTTTCAGCCTGATGAACGCGGTAAACGCGCTGGCGGAAAAATATGATATGCCAATCCTTTACTCCTGCCATCCCAGAAGTGCGAAGTATATTGAAAAACGGAAATTTCAGTTTGACCCGAGAGTCATACAAAATAAACCGCTCGGGTTCCATGACTACAATCATCTGCAGATGAATGCGTTTGCGGTGGTTTCGGACAGCGGTACACTGCCGGAGGAAAGCAGCTTTTTCCTGTCGGCAGGTCATCCGTTTCCGGCGGTCTGTATCCGAACGAGTACCGAACGGCCGGAGGCGATGGACAAAGGCAACTTTATTCTGGCCGGAATCACGCGGGAACAGGTACTCCAAGCCGTGGACACGGCAGTGGAAATGAATCAAAACAGGGATTACGGTATCCCTGTTCCCGACTATACGGATGAAAATGTATCGGTGAAGGTTGTGAAGCTGATTCAAAGCTATACGGGAGTCGTAAACAGAATGGTCTGGAGAAAGGATTAAAAAATAAGGCTGATAATTGAGGCGTTTTTGTCACGGTTATCAGCTTTTTTTGATAGCCGGCTGCGCACACGGAGCCACTTTCCTTTGTCTGATATCACTGAAATCTCTGTTTGCTTTTTGGGAAATAGTATGCAGTATCCTCAAAAATAGCAATCATTGTACAACAGTACCGCATATTATGACAAAGACAAAAAAGGAGTATTTTGATAAAATAAAAGAAAAGAATAGTGGTTTCATGGCGATAGGAAACAGAAAAGGAACTGAGGTGCTATGGAAGAGATATTCAATTTCAAGAAGCAATATAAAGGGAAATTGCATTTTAATAATTGTTACACGGAAAATCAGGACATCTCTGACGAGATAACATTAATTCAAATCGGCGATCTTTTCTGCGAGGGTGACAGGTTCATTGAAAAGCATGAGCAAATCTGCTATGAGATCAGCCTGGTTATTTCAGGGTACGGTACGTTCTGCACAAACGATCAAAGCTATAAGGTCAAGCAGGGAGATATTTATTTGAATGTGCCTGGAGAATTTCACTCGGGAAAGGCAGATGCAAGCGAACCTTTCCGCTATTTTTATCTGGGATTTGATTTTAATGAAAAATCACTGCACAACGATCTGCTTTGTAAAATCAAACAGGCTTTTGACAGGGTTGTTTACCCGATTGCGAGGGATACCATTGGGATGGAATACCCTTTCGTCAAATTCTTTTCCGAGATTATAGAGAACAATGAGTGCTCCAAAGAAATGATGAAGATGTTTTTGAAACAGATTGTTATAATGGCGTATCGAAGCTTTTCCGGAAATTCTTCGACTCCTTATTTGCCTGAAAATGAACGGGATGCGGGAAACAAGATTGTCTATAAAGTGATTCATTATCTCGAAAACAATATCGAGGGAATTCAGAATCTTCCTTTGATTGCGGAGAAGCTTGGATACAGCTATTTTTATATCTCTCATCTTTTCGCGAACAAAACCGGAAGATCCTTGCAGGAATATTACAATGAAATCCGTTTTGAGAAAGCAAAAGATTTTATACAAAAGGATCAGATGAGTTTTACACAGATTGCCGAGAAATTAAATTATGGATCCATCCATTCTTTTTCCAGGGCATTTAAAAAAATGGCCGGCTATTCCCCTTCGGAATTCAAACGATTGCAGGAACAATCGCTGGAGAAGCCGGAGACATAACAAAGATATCAGGAATGATATACAATAAATAGGAGGTATGTGAAATGTATGTGAAAAAAACATTGCGGGTTTCCCTGTGCTGTTTGCTGATATGTGCTCTTTGTATGGGCGCGGTTCCAGCTCTCGCAGTGGAAGTTCTGCCGTCAGAGGAAGGGGAAGTGTTATTTTCTGACGACTTTGAAGGGTATGAGGCGGGGACTGTAGTTCCCGGATCGTCCAACGTGTATGTCTACGGGACAACCAACTGGTCCGGCGTAGCGGAGGACAAGACAATGGTTGTATACGACGGTGCGACCGATAACAAGGTTGTGAAATTTTATAACACCACGGATACGACCGTCAGTGTAGACATGTTAAAGTCTCTTAACACAGCGGCGGATCCCACCGACTTTCGGATCGATTTTGATTTGAAAACCATGGGAAACAATATTTATTGTTTTTTACAGGAATACGGTTTTTTGACAAACGATGTGCTGGTCAATCTGATTGAAAACAAAGTGCAGGGGCAATATGTAACCACTAACGGTTCCAAAGCTTATCAGGATTTGATGAACTACGAATATATGCAGTGGAACCACTTTACCATTTTGTGCGACGTACAGGCGAATCAGATGAAGCTGTTTGTCAATGACGAGTTCGTTGCAGAGAAAATAATCTATGCGAAACCGCCGAATCCCCATGTTTTGCGCGTGATTAAATTCCGTGCTGACCTTTCAAAGGGAAAGGAGGTATATTTGGACAATGTAAGAGTGACCAGAATCAAAACCAGCTATACCGGAACGGATACCCCCGGGCAAGGCCAGGACGAGGATGACGGACAGCCGCTGACCACCGGGCCTTCCTTCACAGTGCCGGTGGATCTGGGAGGCGTTGTGCGTCTTGGCTCTGCCATGAAAGCAGCGTACGGCTATGACGCAGACGGAAATCCGGAGGTCTATTTTGTCGCATCCGGCGCACCCGGTACCTTCTGTGTGGTCGATGCGGAGACAGGAGAGCTGAAATCCTCCAAGCCGATCCCGGGGATCACCAGAGCGTGGGCTGTCGCGAAGGGACCCAATGATCTGATTTATTTTGCCGGGACAAACGACGGGAAATTACATAGCTATAATCCCATCACCAAAGAATATGAGGATTTGGGCGTTGTGTCCCCGACCCATAAGTTTCTTTGGCATATCGTTCCCGCAAGCGGCAACAAGCTGATCATTGCGGGCTATGCCAGCAAGCAGGACGGTCACGCCATTGAATACGATATTTCGTCAAAGACCTATACGGATCTCGGCGTGATGAAGGAAGGCGCGGACTATGTGCAGGGCTTGTACGCTACGGATAAATATCTGTATGCCGGCTGCGGCGGTAACGTTAACGTGCAGGCGCTGATTCAGTACAATCGCGAAACGGGAGAGAAAATAGAACTTCCACAGAATACAAGGGAATCCGGAGGTACGTTCATTTCCAGGGTTTCTGTCGCAAACGGCAAGATATTTGTCGCTTTCAGCACAACGGTTTATGTCATTGACGAGGAAACCTTCGAGACGGTGGATCAGTTTAAAATTCAGACGGCAGGCGGATATTACGCGATTTCTCCACCATCTCCGGTAAATCCAAGCCTGATTTATTTCGTGGCGGGAAATAAAGTATACAGTTATAACACCGATACAAAAGAAAAACAGGAGATTGGGACTGTCCCTGAAAACGTTATGGGCTCCAGCCATATCGGCTTCGACTGGCTGAAGCTGCGCGACGGCAGATGGGCATTGATGTGGATGAATGGTGAAATGCTCAACAGCTATATCGTTCCGGAGGAGGGGGTTCTCCATCCGGTGCCGACCGATTTCGGTACGACGGAGGCAGGCTCCTTTGTCACACCGACCGCTATCCGCTGCTCGGAGGACGATATCATCTATATCAGCGGAAACGAGGGTTCCACCAGCGCTTATGACATCAAAACCGGAAAGATTCTGTTTAACATTCCGAATTTCCGTCAGATCGAAGGCTTGGGTATCTGGAAAGGAAAGGTTTATTACGGAACGTATACAGGCTCTGCCTTTTACCGGTATGATCCGAATAAACCAGTCAACTACTTAAAGGGCGATCCGGCGGGGAATCCCGGATTAATCTATGACGAGAATGACGGGCAGGATCGGCCTTTTGTCGTAGAACCTGCGGGTGACATGCTTCTGTTTGGTACCATTGCGTCTTATGGAAAGCATGACGGAGCGATCTTTGTCTACACCGAGGACGAGCAGGGAAATCCGAATACCAAAGCCTATGTAGGAGCGATCAAAAACCAGGGGATTTCCGGTTTGGCGTATAAGGACGGCAAAATTTATGCAAGTTCGACCATTGTCGGCGGTCTCGGAGACGATCCGATTGAATCGCAGGCAAAAGTAGCCGTGCTGGACGCACAGACCGGCGAGGTGCTGAAAGAGGTTGTGCCGGATATTCCGAAAGTGGGGACTACTTCCGTCGTCATCGGGCGGATGAGCTTCGGTCCCGACGGGCTTTTGTGGGCGGTATCCGACAAGGATGGAACCATCTTTGCCATGGATCCGGATACGTTAAAGGTTGTGAAGAGCAAATCTCTCTATCCCGGTGCTTCTCAGGGAAGTAAGTTTGTCGGGCATGAAATTCTGTGGGGAGATGACGGAACCATGTATACTACCGCCGGCAGAAAGATAACGGCAGTCAATGTCGAGACAATGGAATCCAAAACCCTCTACAAAGGACCGAGAGACATCATGTATCTGTGCCGTGACAGCGAGGGCAATCTGTATTACCAGAACGGAACTTCGCTGGCTCGCTTGCCCATGAATCAGCGGCAGCGGCTGCGCGCTATCATTGAAAAAGCGGATAAAATGAAACAAGGCGATGCGGATGAAGCGCAGTGGAGTGCTTTCACCGAAGCGCTGACTAAAGCGAAAGCGATCACTGCAGAGACGGATATCGAAGAGGTGAAAGCGGCGTCCAAAGCGGTTGTAAATGCGATGAAAGCAGTAAACGGCGAGGAAGTCCCTAAGGAAGATAACACGCCGTCCGATCCGCAGCCTACCACGAAACCGTCTGAAGGAACAGGAAACAGCGGATCTGGAAGCGGCGGTTCTTCCGGGCAGGGAGGAACGGGCGGAACAGGCGGAACAACCCCAACCACACCTCCTGCAACCGGTGAAAATCAGGGAGAGAAAACCCCGGCGTTTACGGACATGGCCGGCTTTGAATGGGCGAATGAGGCTGTGGAAGCTTTAGCGGAAAAAGGTGTTTTACAGGGGAAAGCGGAAAAACGGTTTGCACCCGGCGATCCTGTGACCCGCGCAGAATTTGTAAAGATTGTGACGGAGGGTTTTGAGATTAAGGCAAACACCGATAAGAATCCATTTCAAGATATTCAGAGCACGGATTGGTTTTACCGCTCTGTGCTGGCGGCAAACGAAAATGGGATTGTTTCCGGCGTGGAGGAGAATCTGTTTGCACCGGAGGAGCAGATTACACGCGAGATGGCGGCTGTGATACTCCGGCGCGTCTGCGGACTTAGAGAAATCGAATTGCCGCAGTCGAAGGATGATTTCACCGATTACGCTTCCATTTCCGATTATGCGAAGGAAGCGGTGGCACTGCTGTACGGCTCCGGCAAGATCAAGGGTGTCGGGGACGGACAGTTCGCCCCGAAACAGAATTTGACCAGAGCGGAGGCCGCACAGCTGATATACAATATCATGCAGTAAATCCGGATGGAGGAGGAGAAGAATGAAATTTTTCAAAAAGGGAACAGCCGTTCTGCTCAGCACACTGATCGTTCTGTCCTGTTTGACAGTGTTTCCGGTGCTGGCGGAAAATCCGGCATTTACCTATTACTATGATGAAGACTATGTCAAGAATTATGAACCGGATGAAACCGAGATTCACGTGCTGAAAGGAAGTCTGGATCCAAAATATTTGAATGCGCTCAACAAAGGGACGGCCGGCAACTGTTTCCGGTATGTCGATGAAACCGGCAACGGAATGCTCCGAATGACCTGCACGGCGGGGTCAGGAACCAACAATGTGGAAGTCAATAAAATTTTCACACCGCCCGGCAAACCGAAAATGGTTCTGGAATTTCGGTACAGACGCCTGAATCCCAGTGCGACCAACAGCCTTACCTATCACGGTGAGGCGGGAGGCACCCCGTTCTGCTTGATCAAGAAAATAGCTGGCACCAACATGGACGGCATTTATGACAAAAACGGCGGAACACTCTTGGGAACCGCTCCGATCAATGAATGGAACACCATCACGGTGGTCTATGACAACCAGGAGGCAAAGAGGACGATTCTGCTGAACGGAGAGATTGTCGGTTCTGATATCCCGGGGAACGGATACGCCACCTCCGGCAGTTTCCGTCTGCGTATGCTGGGAAATATTCAGTGGGGAGGAACCTCCTTTATTGACATTGATTACATGAAAATTTATGAGTATCCTACGGTCAGAAATACGGAGATCAACAACCCGGAGAACTCCGAGGTGAAGGAACTGAGCATCAATCTAAGCTGTATCGCGGATTTGAATACCGTGAAGCCGGGATCCTTCTCTTTGGAGGGGACTGACGCTGTTGTGACAGAGGTTAAACAGAGCGTGCTCAATCCCTATGACTTTACGCTGATTCTGGATAAACCGCTGGATTACGAGACGAAATATACGCTGAAAGGCGTCGGCTTGCGGGATATTGACAATCTGGAGATCCCCTGCCAAAAATCCTTTACGACGAGAAAAGCTTATCTCTATGCCGAACAGATGAAGCTGAGCGACGGCACAGACGAAATCCAGTGGCTTCAGCCCGGCACTTTCCAATATCAGGCGAATGTAAAGAATGAAACCGCCGGCGAGGAGACAATCGCTCTGTACGCGGCGTATTACAGTGCGCAGAATGAGCTGAAAAAGTTGGCTCAGCACCCAGTGAGCATGACAGCGGGCAGTGAAAAGACGGAGCGTACGGAAGTGACAGTGGACAGCGATATTGCAGACGGAGAAAATCTCAGTTTGTTTGCATGGAAAGCAGAGGGACTGCCGATTCCGGTTTCCTCAGTGGTTTCCTATGGAAATACGGAAAAGAGCTCTTCCGCTTATCAGATGCAGGTTCCGGCTTATGAAGGGACCTGGGAGGTTTCCACTCAGGTGGATACGGACACCTCCATGATCACCGTCGCAATTGACACCAAAGAGCCGGATGTTGTCCGGGAAGCGGCCGTTCTTGTAAGAAGACAGGGAAAAGAAGGGGAAGCGGAAGCGGCTCCCTCCTTTGCGGCACAGAAAAAGACAACAGACGGAAAAGCGGAATTTGTCTTTCAGATGGAAGGCGAGAGCGGAATCTATGAAGTACGCAGCGGCGTAAACGGTGCTGCGGATGTCCAGACCGATGCGATCCGATATTATACCGCGGACTATATTCAGAATGGATTGGATCGCTTCAACGCGGCGGAGAATGCCCAGACAGCAGATGAGTTGATCTCGGGATATCAGGAATCGTTCGGGATGGATGCCTCTGCATATGATCTGCTGTCTCCGGAAGGAAAAGCGACTGCCTGCGAAGCGTTGATCGCGATGCGCGGCAGCTTGCCGGAACAGAAGTTTCAGAGCGTCAACCAGCTGAATGAAATATTCGGTTACGCCTGTGTGCTGGGAAAAATTTATGACAAGAAGGATGTCGGCGCTATTCTGGACGGCTATCATGAAATCTTTGGGTTTGATCCGGCGGTTTATGAGGTTTACAGCAAGGTGATTTCCGACCGTGCAAAAACAGAGACGCAAAGCAGACTGGGCGGTGTGAAATATACGGTTCCGGAAACATTGGCGGAGGACTTTGCAAAACAGACGATCTTAAGCGGCTTTTCCTGTTCTGAAAACTATAAACAGACCAAAAAGCTGATCACCTCCATGGATGAGCAAATCGGTTTGTCCCTCACGGAATACAATCGCTTAAAAGATACGGATCCCGTTGATATCGGAATGACGGGAAAGCAGTTTTCCGATTTCACGGAACTGAAAACCAAGTTTGACGCGCTGGTGACGCAGGCGAAGAAAGAGGAAAACAGTCAATCGGGCTCCGGCGGAAGACCGTCTTCCGGCGGCTCTTCCGGCGGTGGAACGATTGTCGACTTCGGTCCCTCTGCCACGCCAACGCCCGTGCCGACCTCCTCGCCGGAACCGGCAGACACACCGGCATTTGACGATATGCAGGGCTATGATTGGGCGCAGGAAGCGGTGAATGCGCTTTATAAAAAGGGCGTGGTCAAAGGGCAGGCGGAAGGAAAATATGTTCCGCAGAATCTGGTAACCCGAGCAGAGTTTGTGAAAATGCTGGTTCTCGCGTTCGATCTCAACAACGGCGAGAAGGAGATTCCCTTTGAGGATGTCGGGGAAAACGACTGGTTCCGGGATTATGTGGCGATTGCTTATCACAGCGGAATTGTCAGCGGAACCGATAAAACCGTTTTCAGCCCGCAGGAACCGCTTACCCGTGAGATGGCCGCTGCAATGCTCTACAAAACGGCACAGCGGAAGGGAACCTCCCTGAATGAGCGTTCCGAGCAGTTTGCGGATATGAATCTGGTTTCCGGTTATGCCTATGACGCGGTTGCCGCTCTGAGCGCGGCGGGCATTCTTTCCGGCTATGAGGATGGTACGGTAAGGCCGCAGGACTTCTGTGACAGAGCCCAGGCCGCTCAGCTGGTCTATCAGCTTATGGGAATAGAAGGGGATGAGAAGGATGCGTAATATTCGGAAAATGATTGGGCTGTTTTTGGCCTTTGCGATGTTTTGGCAGGTGTTCCCCGCTTTTGCGGAGGATACCGGTGCAGAGAATACGGAAAAATATATTCAAAACATACAGCTGCTTGTGCGGCTGGGCTTCTGCGATGTGAAAGACGAGGCAGTCAGCGGGGAAAACAAGGTAACCCGTGCGGATTTCAGCACGCTGTTGGTAAAGATGATGAATATGGATATAGCGCTCTCCGGCGGAGAAGCTTTTGCAGATGTGCCGGCTTCCCACAGCGCCGCGTCAGCGATTGAGATCCTCAGTCAGCTGGGAATCCTGAACGGTTCAGAGGGGCTGTTCCGGCCGGGGGATGAGATTACTTATGCGGAAGCGGTCGCCGCTTTTGTGAAAGCTTTGGGATACGGACAGCTTGCCCAGTACTCCGGCGGATATCCCAGCGGTTATTTCTCGGTTGCCAATGAGAAGGGCATGTTAAAAGGGCTGAAGATTGCGCAGAGCGAGACCGTTACCTTAGGTCAGCTGGCGCTTCTCTCTTCCAATTTTCTGGAGACCGATCTGTTTCAGGTGATCCGTGTGGGAAGCGATGGCTCTGTTTCCAGACAGGAAGTGAAAGGGCAGAATGTATTGTCCCAGTATCACGGGATTTATACCTTAAAGGATGTGGTCAACGGAAATGAACATACGCTGCTGAACAAGCCGGAGGGACTCCCGCAGGGCTATGTGAAAGTCGGGAATCTTCTGCTGAAAGCAAACGGCACGGATATCGGGGAACGCCTCGGCTATAAGGTTAAGGTCTATTACAATCAGGCGGAGGAAACCGTTGTTTGCTATCAGGAACTGGAGGACAACAGGGCTGTCACTGTCACCTCCGCACAGATGGTTGGCTATGAAAACGGAAGTCTTCTTTATGAGAACAATGACAAGGATTACAAACTGAAAATTTCTCCTGCCGCAAATATTATATATAACGGCAAGGCGATTGAGGAATTTGACAAGGGACTGTATCAGATTAAGGATGGTACGGTCACCTGTATTGAAAACAATGACAGCGGCAGCTATAACATTGTGATCATCACGGATTACGAAACCTTCATTGTGGATAAAATCAGCACCGACAATGAGGTGATTCAGCTGAAATACAACGCTTCCCCCATTTCGGTCCGGGACATTGACGACTGTATCATTTATGATCAGGACGGCAGGAAGATCGATGTGTCTTATCTGCTGGAATGGAATGTGCTGAGTGTTCTTCAAAGCAAGGATGGGAAGCTTTGCCGGATCTACCGCTCCAACAGCAAGAAGGTCGGAGCGATCCATGAAATTTTTCTGGATTCCAAAGAGGGATATATCACGCTGGATACCGGCGACCGCTTTGCGATCACCAAAGACTTTACCGATCGCTATCCCGCTTTGAAGACTGGCTCTTTCGGCGTCTTTCTCTTAAACACAAACGGAAAAGCAGCCGGTTATAAGCCGAAAAACGGCAGTGAGAGCGGTTATGCTTATCTGCTTGGAATGATGAAGGAGGATACTTTTTCCGATTTCTTAAACGTGAAGCTGTTTACCGATCAGGACGAAATGAGGATTGTGAAAACTGGTGAGAAGATCACGGTGGACGGCACGAGAGACAAAACGCTCTCCGCTGTAAGCGGATTTTTCGATTCGGAGCGAAATGCTTTAAAAGAACGGCAGATGATTCGGTACGAGATCAATGAAAACGGTGTTTTGACCACCATTGATACCGTCGCGAGAAACGGCGGGGAGGACAGCGCCAATACGCTGACGCAGCTGACAAAAACGGTAGGGCGCGATGAGGTTAAGGATTTTTCCATGAAGTATTATCTCTCCACCACCCAGTTTGACGGCGAGGTATTCTTATCTTCGGACTGCAAGGTGTTCATGCTGCCGGAGGGTGATATCGCCGCGGCTGCCGACGACGATTTTTCCATTGTCAAGCCCAGCGCTCTGACAAACGGGCAAACCTATTCGTTCACGGCGTATAAGCTGACGGATTCTGAGCTGGAGGCCTCGGCAATCATGCTTCAGGGAACCGCGGCGAATAGTTTCGGAACCTATGAAGTTTGCAGTCTGATTGAAAAGATTGTGACAGCGGTCAATGAAAAGGGCGATATTGTCCACAAGGTAACCTACTGGTATCAGGGAGTTAAGAGGACTGCCTTCACGAAGGACGGCGAGCTGTTTGCGGATATCACACCGGGAGACGTCATGTTCCTCGGAAAGAATGCAAAGGGTGAGATTTCCTACTTTGACCTTCTGTTCGACTATTCCGAACAGAAGAATATAAAGGGAGATCCAGCGCCGGCTTACGGAGCAGGACGGGATTATGTCTACGGATATATCTGCAGCGTATATAAAAATGTTTACACGGTCACCAAGGAAGATCCCGCAGCCATACCGCCGGAAAATCTGGCGGCGGAGGAAAAGGGTCATCGGCTGGCAAAGAGCATGTATGTCTTTGATGACACAAAGGGTGACAATAAAGTGCGGCTCGGCAACTATGGAGATCTGATGGGCTATAAGCAGAATCCGAAGGAATACTATAAAGTATTTATCTTCCAGCTTTATGCTTACGACTATGACGCGGTGATTTACAAATGCACGGATTAGGAGAATGCCATGATAAGCAATGATACGTTTTCAAAAATAAAAAACACGGTATTTCCGCTGCTTGGATTTACTTACGACGGATATATCGAGACGATAGAACACGAGGGGATTTTTGTCAGCTTCGAGAACGGCAAGGCGGTGATCGGCGCGGCGGATAAGACGTCCGCCGCCCGCGGGCTGATGCTGATGGCGAAAAACATCTTTGAGGGAAAAAAGAGTTTCACGATTATGGAGAAGCCGTGCTTCTCCTCCTGCGGGATCATGCTGGATATGTCCCGCGGCGGTGTGATGAAAGTGGAAGCTGTGAAAAAATATATCAGTTATATGGCGGCTCTGGGCATGAATTTTCTGATGCTCTACACAGAGGATGTCTATGAGCTGGAGGACTATCCATTCTTTGGATACCGCCGGGGGCGCTACACCGTTGAGGAGCTTATGGAAATTGACCGGTTTGCCGACAGCATGGGGGTGGAGGTTGTACCCTGTATTCAGACGCTGGGGCATCTGGAGAAATATTTCCGGTGGAGCGAGGCGGATCCCGTCAAGGATACCGACAGCGTTATCCTGTGCGGGGAGGAGAAGTCCTATGAACTGATTGACGCGATGATAAAAACCATGCGCAAAGCCTTCCGCAGCGGCCGCATCCACGTGGGAATGGATGAGACTTTCGGTGTCGGAATGGGCAATTATTTCAAAAAACACGGCGCTGCGGATAAATATGATATGATAAACAGGCATCTTGCCAGAGTGACGGAAATCTGCAAAAAATACGATTTCAGGCCGATGATGTGGAGCGATATGTTTTTCCGTTTCGGTTCGGAAACCGATGAATACTATGATCGGAACAACAGTGTGCCGGAGGAAAAAATTGCTGAAATTCCGGATGTGGATTTGGTATACTACGATTATTATCATACCGATGAGGAGGATTACAGCGCACTTATCAAAGCCCATCAGAAGCTTGGGAAAAAGATTTTGTTCGGCGGTGGAATCTGGACTTGGTGCGGGCTTCTGCCCAACATCGAGTTCACCTTTCAATCCATGATCCCGGCGATGAAGCAGTGCTGTGAGAAGGGTATTACCGATGTATACGCTACCATGTGGGGAGACGACGGCACGGATACAAACCACTTTCTTGGACTTGCGGGGCTTCCGGTTTTCTCAGAATATTGCTACCACGGCAGGGATTGTTCTCTGGAGCACATCAAGGATATGGTAACCTTTGTAACCGGTTATGACTATGACGAGATGGCGGCTGTTTCGCAGTTTCACTATCCCTTCACAAAGGATTGCACCTGGGAAGGACTGATTCATCCGAATTATATGGGCAAAAAGATATTCTATTCGGATCCGATGTACAATATGACCGGAAGGTCCGATTTGAGTGATATTCAAAAGCGGTATGAAGAGGCTTTGGAGGTTGTGCGGCAGCAGAAAAACCGCCATCCAATGCTGATGGAGTATGTGCAGATGGTACTGCGGATCTCCATTGAAAAATGTGAGATTCTCACAAGGCTGCGCCCGGCATATGAAAACAAGGATATGGATTATCTGGAATACCTGTATGAGGAAAAACTTCAGAGTCTGACGGAGCACTATCATGAACTTTGGAGCCTGCACCGGAAAATATGGATGGATTTCTACAAGGCGTTTGGCTGGGAGACGATAAATGCCCGCTACGGCACAATGATTTACAGGCTTTATGACATGAAGGTACGGCTGGGAGATTACCTGATAGGAAGAATCGATGAGATGGAAGAATTGAGCTATGACTTTATCGAGACACCTCATCATGCCTTCCGCTGCGGCGGAATGGCATCCTTTAAGGATGTGAGCTTTACCGGGCTTACGATTTAGCGTATTTTCCGGGGGTTACGCCGGTGAACTGCTTAAACTGGCGGATAAAGTGATAGGGATTGCGGTATCCTGCCATCTCGGCGATCTGCTCGACGGTATAACGGTTTTGCATTAACAGGATTTTTGCGTGTTCGATACGAGTTATCTGCAAATCATGTTTTGGAGTTAAGCCGAAAATCTGTTTGTACAGCGAATAAAAACGGGAGGGGCTCAGACTGATTTCCAGAGCCATTTTCTCTACGGTCCAGTCCTGCTCAAACGTCTGATGGATCCGGCTGCGCAGTTCCACAAAGCGCTGTCTGATATCGGGTTGAACCGCCACCCTGTGCTCCGGCGGACAGAGAAAGCGGGCAAGATGGGCAAAAAGCTCTTCCGCTTTCAGGGCGCAAATGTCTTCAAAGAACGGTTTCCGGCTCAGCATTTCCAGCTCAATTTCCTGTATAAGACGGGTGATCCGTTCATCGTGGGCAGGATAATAGATCTGATTGAAGGATAGCTTATATTTTTTCATAACGGCCCTGCAATCGCCTTCTGCGTGAAACCAATCATGCAGAAGGCGGTTTTCTTTTGTGCGGAACCGCTGTAAGGAATGGGCGTCATAAAAAATACAGGCGCCGGTTTCAACGGGATTCCAGCGCCCGTCCAGCCAAACCTCGGCCGGCGACAGAAAATGAAGAAAAATAGATTCCTCCCCGGTATCCGGCCGCTCTAAATAGAAATGTTCTTTTTCAGGCCACAGGGATTTGACGCGAATGAATTTCATGAAGGTTTCCTCCTTTTTTCGGAAATATATTTTAAGCATTAGGGAGTCGAACACAATATGGTTTCCACAGGCAAATTTCCCGCAATCCTGCGTCAAAATGCTCGTCAATCCGTCAGGATGATCTGCGCTTTTTCCTTGTCTTACAAAAAATTTGCTCTGTGGAAACTCTTCGACCCTGCATGCAGGAAAAATTTCGTTTTTTGGTGCGTAAGGGTGCAGCAAGGCTAACGCCTTGCAAGACCGACAATCCGAAAAGGCGAAAGTTTAACAAGTGCAGGGCATATAGGGTTCGACTCCCTAATGCTTAAGAAACGGTATCATTTTATTCAATAAGGGCAAAGCCCCATTCTTCCATTTTTTCAGTGGGAGATTGTACTCCCACTGAAAAAATGAAGAGGAACCCTTAGCCTGATAAGGCGGGGAACATCTTAATTTCCTTATATTATCGTATAAATAAGAGAAAAAGTCAATTATTTAAGATGATAAATCATTGAAATAACAGATGGAAAGCGCTTATAATAAGAAAAAAACAGAAAAGGAAGTGCTGGAAATGTCAATTCCACGACCGGAATATCCCCGCCCAATCCTGCAAAGAGATCAATGGCTCAATCTAAACGGAGAATGGGAGTTTGAAATCGACAACGGAAAAAACGGGATCGAGAAAAAATTTTATGAAAGAACCCATTTGAAAGGACGGATTACCGTTCCGTTTTGTCCGGAAAGCAAGCTTTCCGGTATCGGAAATACTGATTTTATGAACTGTGTGTGGTACCGAAGAAGCGTGTCTATTCCAGAAGAATGGAGCGGAAAACACGTTATTTTGCATTTTGGCGCGGTAGATTATTCTGCAAGAGTTTATGTCAATGGCAGTTTGGCAGGAGAACACAGGGGAGGTTATACTCCCTTTCGGTTTGATATTACCGAATGGCTGAAGGAGGGGGAAAACAGTATTGCGGTCTGCGCGGAGGATGATATCCGAAGCCATAACCAGCCTGCGGGAAAGCAGTCTGCTGAATATCATTCCGCCGGATGTTTCTATACAAGAACGACGGGAATCTGGCAGACCGTCTGGATGGAATGTGTAGATGAATGCCATATCAAGCAGGTGAAAACGGTTCCCGACACGGAAAACGGTGCAGTGACTATCACGGTGATATTCCCGAAAGCAGAGCCGGAAGTGGTTGTCACGGCGTCTGCCTCCTTTGAAGGAAAGCCGATGGGAACGGCAAGCACAAAGGGTGTTTCCGGCTGTGTAACATTCTCCCTTTCCCTGAAGGAAAAGCACTTGTGGGATATCGGACAGGGGAATCTGTATGATTTGCAGCTTACGGTTGAGAAAGACGGGAAAATACGCGATTCGGTGCAGAGCTATTTTGGACTGCGTTCGGTAGGGCTTGACAGAAAGGCGCTTCTGCTGAACGGAAGAAAAGTGTTCGGCAGATGGGTGTTAGACCAGGGCTTTTATCCCGACGGCATTTATACCGCGCCGGATGATGAGAGCCTGAAAAAGGATATATTATACGCTATGGAGCTGGGCTTCAACGGCGCCCGCCTGCATGAAAAAATCTTTGAACCGCGGTTTCTTTACTGGGCGGATAAGCTGGGATATCTGGTCTGGGGTGAGCATGCAAACTGGGGGCTGGATATCACCGAAAAAGGGCAGGTATCCTATTTTCTTCCCGAATGGCTGGAAGCGGTGGAGCGGGACAGCAGCCATCCCTGTGTGATAGGCTGGTGCCCCTTCAATGAAACCTGGGACTTTAACGGCAGATGTCAGGACGACCGGGTTTTGGAAATGGTGTACCGGGCGACCAAAGCGGTTGATCCCACGCGTCCGGTTATAGATACCAGCGGAAATTATCATGTGATGACCGATATTTTTGATGTGCACGATTACTGCCAGGATGGGGAAGAATTCCGCACGCATTATGAAACCAAATATTTTAATCCCTTTGAGGAGAGACAGACATACCGGGGAGAGCCCTATTTTGTCAGCGAATATGGAGGGATTCAATGGAGCGGCGAACAGAAAGGCGGATGGGGCTATGGGGAAGCGCCCGCGACGGAGGAGGAATTTATTAACCGTTACCGGGCTCTGACCGAAGCGCTTTTGAAAAACGAAAACATCATGGGCTTCTGCTATACCCAGCTCTATGACGTGGAGCAGGAACAGAACGGCTTGATGACCTATGAACGGAAATTTAAATTTGATCCGGACATCTTCCGGGAGATCAATACGCAAAAAGCAGCGATGGAGGAGTAGCTGCCAAAACCGCTTTTTTCGGTATAAACTTGTGGCTGGATTCTTCCCTGTGCAAGGTTGAAGCACTTGCATTGCGCACAGAACAAGCCGATCCGTGTTTTTGCCGCATCTTGGACTGGTGCAGTGAAGTTATGAAATCGAACGGACGGTTTCGGAGATTTCGTAATTTTCGAAAAAAGAATTCCGTTTTTTTGTTTGATTGATACAATTTTTCGATTATTTTTGTGAATTGAAATATGGGTATTGACAAATGGAAAGTTTTTGATTATAATATGAGTAACGAACTGGAACGGGAGAACTTTGGATGACATTATAAAAAGGTAAAGGAGGGCGGTTGTAATGAAAAAATACGTTAAGCCTGAGTTGGAAATGAAAAAATTCGTTTCCAATGAGACAATTGCAGCAGGAACCTTAAATGAATTTTTGGCGGAAAATGGGATCGATTCTGATGTTGGAATTACTACATATCAATCCAATTCCCAGGGCGGTTTTGATGTTGTTTAATTGATTTGAATTTTTATATTGTTTTTGAAAGCTTCGGAAACATCCGGGGCTTTTTTTGTATCATTTTCACAGAAATCAAAATCGGCATTGACAAGAAAAGAAAAAAAGGATATAATGAGTTTAATAATTTAGAACTTTAGCATGCTAAATCAGAAAGGTGCGTTTGCCATGAGAAAATTATCCATCCACACGCCGGAAGGGGTTCAGGATACTCTTTTTGAGGAATGCCATCACAAACGGCTGGTGGAAAGCGATGTCATGAATGTATTTGAGGGATGCGGTTATTTTGAGGTGGAGACGCCTTCCTATGAATATTATGATGTGTTTGACGGTCTTGACGGGATCGAAGCGGAAAAATGCTTTCGCTTTTTTGACCGTCAGGGACGTATTTTGACCCTTCGCCCGGATTTGACGACACCCATTTCCAGAATCATGGCGACCAAGCTGGAAAATGACGGCTTTCCCATGCGGATTTCCTATTTGGGCAACGCGTTCCGCTATGAGGATGTGGAGAAGGGCGGCCGCCAGCGGGAGTTTACCCAGTCCGGCATTGAACTTTTAAACGATCCCTCCTCCGAAGCGGATGCGGAAATTATCATTACCACCATCAAAGCTTTGCTGGCGGCAGGTCTGGAAGAGTTCAAGATAGAGATTGGACAGGTGATGTTTTTTCGGGGTTTGATGGAGGAAGCAAAGATCGAAAAGAATTTGATGGCTCAGATTGTGGACTGTATCAATATGAAAGACGGCTTTGGGTTGAACGCGCTTTTGGAATCCATCCCCCTAAGTGCTGAGAAAAAAGAGATCCTCAATCAGATCACGTTGGCGTCCGGCGGTGCGGAGCTGTTGGATCAGCTGGCGGAATATCCCTTAAACGCCACCAGCAGAGGCGCGCTTTCCAATCTGAAAGAGGTTTACGGTATTATTGAGGAATATGGCTTTGAAAAATATGTTTCCATTGATCTGGGAATGATACAGAGTTTAAAGTACTATACTGGGATTACCTTTAAAGGATTCACCTATGGCGTTGGATTCCCCATCTGCGGCGGCGGAAGATATGATAAGCTGTCAAAGAAATTCGGGGCGGAAATCAGCGCCACCGGCGCTGCGATTTCCATCAGCCGTTTGGCGTCATCCCTATATTATCAGAAAAAGGATTATGAGAAGGTCAGAGAGGACGTGCTGATCGCATACGCTGAGAATAAACGGAAGGAAGCCATTTTTCTGGCGGACACACTGCGGCATGACGGCTATTGCGTGGTTATGAAAAAAGCAGATGCGCCGGATAGGGAATACATTGCAAAAAGAGAAATTCCCTCCGCCATCTTCCTGCTGGAGGACGGCAGAGTTGAGCTGTTCGACGGCACAGAGTCGGAATTTACCACGTATGAAGAACTGATAAAAGAGGAGGATATCCATCCATGCGATATATAACGGTTGCGCTTGCAAAAGGACGGCTTTCCAAACTGGCGATTGACATTTTCATCAAAGCGGGGTTACAATGTGAAGAGATGACCAAAGAAACCCGGAAATTAATTTTTACCGATGAGGTAAACAAGTTCAAATTTATTTTGGTAAAGGCCTCCGACGTGCCGACCTATGTGGATTACGGGGCGGCGGATATTGGTATTGTGGGAAAGGATACGCTGCTGGAGGAAGGCAGAAATCTTTATGAGCTTCTGACACTGAGTTTTGGAAACTGCAAGATGTGCGTCTGCGGCTTGCCGCAGATGAAGGGCAGGCTGGAGCACATCAATAATATCCGGGTTGCCACCAAATATCCGAAAATTGCAAAGGAATACTTTGAAATGCAGAAGGGGCAGACCATTGAGATCATCAAGCTGCACGGCTCCATCGAACTGGCTCCGCTGGTCGGACTGTCTGAGGTGATTGTGGATATTGTGGAGAGCGGACAAACATTGAAAGAAAACGGCCTGACGGTTCTGGAAGAAATCTGTGACATCAGCGCCCGTTTTGTGGTGAACCGGGTCAGCATGAAGATGGAGCGGCAACGGATTGAGACGCTGATGGAAAAAGTGAAGGAGATATACGGAGCATAGAAAGAGCGCACTGTACGATGTACGAAAAGATGGGCGAACGTAGGAAAACCCCTACAGGGAATGGAATGGTGCGGTCGGCTGATATCGCCCCTACGGCGGGAGGGGATGGAACCCCTCCCCTACAAGGGAATACCAGAAAATGCAGCGTAGGGGACGATTCTATATTGTCCCGAAAGAAACATCCCGTAGGGCAGGGGCTTGCTCGTGCCGCAAGGGGCGCAGAGAACAAAGAGCATAGAACAATGCGCTTTGCACGCTGTTCTATGCACTGAAATGCGGGCGAACGCAGAAGTGCCTGCAAAGGCAAAGAAGAAAGGATTAAGGAGGCTGTCAGATGATTTCGATCATTGACTATGGTGCGGGAAATTTAAACAGCGTGGAGAAAGCGGTGCGTTTTTTGGGATTTGAGTGCACGGTAACCGGAGACAGGGATGAAATTTTAAGCAGTGACAAACTCATTCTGCCTGGCGTGGGCGCTTTTGAGGACGCTATGAAGCACCTGCAGGATACCGGACTTCACAGGGCGGTTTATGACGCTGTGGAGAAAAAGATTCCCATTCTAGGTATTTGCCTTGGCATGCAGCTGTTCTATGAGCAGAGTGAGGAAGGAAACGGACCGCTTGGGCTTGGTATCTTAAAGGGGAAAATCAAGCGCTTCCCTGATACACTGGATCTAAAAATTCCGCAGATGGGCTGGAATAATCTAAAGATACAGAAAAAGTGCAGGCTGTTTGACGGCCTGGAGAATCCGTATGTCTATTTCGTGCACTCCTATTATCTGGAGGCGGAGAACCGCAATGAAGTCGCGGCAACCTGTGAATACGGCATTTCCTTTGACGCGGCGGTGGAAACGGGGAGCATCTTCCTCACCCAGTTTCATCCGGAGAAGAGCGGGGAAACCGGGTTAAAGATACTGAAAAATTTCATGGAATAAAACATACGAAGGAGAAAACAATGATCATCTATCCTGCAATTGATATCAAAGACGGAAAATGTGTTCGCCTGTATAAGGGGGACTATGATAAGGTTACCGTGTATAACGAAAACCCTCTGGAAGTAGCACAGGGCTTTGCGGAAGCGGGAGCGGAATTTATCCATCTGGTAGATCTGGACGGTGCGCGGGACGGGGAGAGCAAGAACAAAGAGATTCTTTTTGAGATCGCTGAGAAGATGCCGGTTCCCGTTCAGACCGGCGGGGGTATTCGCAGCCTGGAGACAGTGAGAGACTATCTGTTTCACGGTGTACAGCGAGTGATTCTGGGAACCAGCGCTATTCAGGACAAAGGCTTTCTGGAATTAGCGGTGGAGGAATTCGGCGAGAAGATCGTGGTCGGCATCGATGCCAAGGATGGTTTTGTCGCCTATTCCGGCTGGGAGAAGCTGAGCACCTCCCGCGCGGTGGAGTTTGCAAAGGAGGCGGAAGCCATCGGTGTTCGGACAATTGTGTACACCGATATTGCCACCGACGGCACTCTGCAGGGACCTAATTTTAAAGAGATGGCACAGATGGCGCATTCCGTTGGTATGAATGTGATTGCATCCGGCGGTGTTTCCTGTCTGGAGGATATTGAAAAGCTGAAAGAAACCGGCGTAAAAGGTGTGATTGTCGGCAAGGCAATCTATACCGGTAACGTGGAACTGAAGGAAGCAATCCGAATCGGATAGGAGGAACCGATATGCTGTCAAAACGAATCATTCCCTGTCTGGATGTGCATAATGGCAGGGTGGTCAAGGGTGTGAATTTTGTCAATCTGCGTGACGCAGGTGATCCGGTGGAAATCGCAAAGGAATATGACCGCCAGGGGGCGGACGAGCTGGTATTTTTGGATATTACGGCTTCCTCTGACGCCCGGAATATTGTGATTGACATGGTGGAGGCAGTGGCGAGCCAAGTATTTATTCCCTTCACAGTTGGAGGAGGAATCCGCACGGTGGAGGATTTCAGAGACATTCTCCGTGCCGGGGCGGATAAGATTTCCATCAATTCCTCTGCTGTGGAGAATCCGCAGCTGATCCATGACGCCGCGGAGAAGTTCGGCAGCCAGTGCGTTGTGGTGGCAATGGATGTGAAGCGGAAAGAGGATGGCAATTACTCGGTCTATGTACACGGCGGACGAAAGGATACCGGTATAGACGCTTTGGAATGGGCGAAAAAAGCGGAGGCGCTGGGGGCTGGAGAGATCCTTTTGACCGCCATGGATTCCGACGGGACAAAGAATGGTTATGACAATGCGATCACAGCAAAGATATCCGAGATGGTGTCGATTCCCGTCATCGCCTCCGGCGGCGCGGGAAAGCTGGAACATTTCTATGACGGCATTGTCAAAGGGAAAGCGGACGCTGTGCTGGCCGCCTCCCTGTTTCACTATAAGGAGCTGACGATACGCCAGGTGAAGGAATACTTGAAGGAGCGGGATATTCCTGTAAGAATATAGGAGGAAGCATAAATGGAACTGAAATTTGGAAAGGACGGGCTGATACCTGCCGTGGTGCAGGACGCGGATTCCCGTGATGTATTGATGGTGGCATATATGAACCGGGAAGCTTTTGATCTGACCTGCAGGGAGAAGGTTGCCTGGTTTTACAGCCGCAGCCGGCAGAAGCTGTGGAAAAAGGGTGAGACATCGGGAAATATCATGCAGGTGCAGAAGATTTATCTGGACTGTGACAATGATACCGTATTAATCAAAGCAAAACCTGCGGGACCTGCCTGCCATACAGGGCAGTATTCCTGTTTTTACAAAGAAGTGGAGGAAACCGATATGAAAGAAATGGAAACCAAAAAGACACAGACGATTTTAGAGGAAGTTTACGATGTGATTGCCGACAGGGACAAGAACCCGAAAGAAGGCTCTTACACCAACTATCTTTTGGAAAAAGGCATTGACAAAATGCTCAAGAAGGTGGGAGAAGAATCCGCTGAGGTGATCATTGCCGCCAAAAACAGAAGCAAGGCCGAGGTGAGCTATGAGGTGGCAGATCTGATGTATCATGTCAGCGTTGTACTCTATGAGCAGGGACTCACCTGGAATGATATCTTTGAGGAATTGAAAAAGAGAAGATAAAAAATGTTGCTAAAACAATGGAAATGTGGTATAATAACCTCACGAATCTCTAGCGCATTAAAAATACGAAGAGTTTCGGAGAACATTGTATCACAATACTGCGGCGATATTCCGCCGCCTTCGTTGTTGTGGTATAATAACTTCACGAAATGAAGAGGAAAACCGGAAAAAACAGAAAAAGTGTTGACTATTGAAAAAAAATTTAGTATTCTAGTACTTACCATAAGTTACTATTACGCTTAAAAAGGAGCGGTTATTCATGTATTCTAAAGAAGTTGTTGTACAAAATCAAGTTGGCCTCCATGCGCGGCCTGCTACATTTTTTATCCAGAAAGCAAACGAGTTTAAATCGACTATCTGGATCGAGAAGGATGAAAGGCGCGTCAGTGCCAAGAGCCTTCTTGGTGTTTTGTCACTGGGAATCACCCGGGGAATCAATGTGACATTGATTGCAGAGGGGCCGGACGAGGAACAGGCAGTCAATCAGCTGGTGGATTTAATCAATTCCAATTTTGACGAATAATGTGTGTAAACGCCCGAAAGGGCGTTTTTTGCTAGGATCATTTTGCGGATTATCTTGGATGAATGGCAGGTGGAATCAGGAATGGAGCGGATAATGGAGCAAATTAAGGAGAAATTAAAGCTGCTGCCGGAAAAGCCCGGCGTATATTTGATGAAAAATCAGAACAATGATATCATCTATGTAGGAAAGGCTAAAATTCTGAAAAACAGGGTACGCCAGTATTTTATGAAGTCGAAATCCCACAATAATAAAACGCTTACGATGGTCAGCCATATCCGGGATCTCACTTGGATTGTGACGGATTCCGAGGTGGAGGCTTTGATGCTGGAGTGCAATCTCATCAAAAAGTACCGGCCGAAATATAATATTCTGCTGAAAGACGACAAGACGTTTCCCTATATCAAGCTGACGGTAAACGAGGATTATCCAAAGATACTGATGACACGCAGGATTGACGACAAAAATGCGAAATTTTACGGACCTTTTGTAAGCTCCTTCGCTGTAAAGAACACGATTGATCTGCTGAAAAAAACGTTTCAGATCCGCGGCTGCAACCGGAATCTGCCGAAGGATATCGGTAAGGAACGGGAATGTTTGAACTATCATATCAAACAGTGCAGCGGTCCCTGTATGAATTACATCACAAAAGAGCAGTACCGTGAGAATTTCAGCGATGTGATTGATTTTCTGGAGGGAAGATCCGACAAGATCATCAAAAAGCTTCAAGCGGAAATGATGCAGTATTCCGAACAGCTTTTGTTTGAACAGGCGGCGGATACAAGGGATAAAATCAATTATTTGAAGAGTATCTTAGAAAAGCAGAAGATTTCCGCGCCCAGGGATGCAAACTACGATATCATTGGGACCAGCTGTGATGAAAAAAGCACCTGCTTTACCATTCTTTTTATCCGCGGCGGCAAGCTGCTGGGCTCCAAGAACATGTTTATTCCCGATGAGGAAAAGACAGATGACATGCTGGGGGATTTTTTGAAACAGTTTTATGACGAGCCGGACAGGATTCCCAAAGAGATTCTGCTTCCCTGCGAACCGGAGGATATGGATGTTCTTTCGGCGTATTTCAGCCATTTGAAAGGGCAGAATGTCTATCTTGCCGTTCCGCAGAAGGGGAAGAAAAAAGAACTGGTGGATCTGGCCTATAAAAATGCGCTGGAGGCGGTAAAACAGCGTTCCAACAACAAAAAGACCTATCTTCTGGAACAGCTGAAACAGCTGCTGGATTTGCCGGCGATTCCAAGACGGGTGGAGGTTTACGATATATCCAATACCTCGGGCACGGATATTGTCGGGTTTATGACCGTCTTTATTGACGGAATGCCAAGAAAAAAGGAATACCGTAAATTTAAAATAAAATACGTGGACGGGCAGGATGACTATGAGTGCATGAAAGAAGTGATATACCGAAGGCTGGTGCGCTATCTGGAGGAAAAGCAGCTTCTGGAAGAGGAAAAAGTGGAGGCGAAGGATTTGAAATTTATCGATCTGCCGGATCTCATCTTTGTGGACGGAGGGGCGAACCATGTACGGATTGCCAAGGAAGCGCTGGCACTCTCCGGTCTGGAAATTCCAATGTTCGGCTTGGTGAAGGACAATAAACACCGTACCCGCGACATTACCTCGGATGAGAGAGAGTACCATGTCTATGACAATCCGCCTCTGTTTCATCTGGTTGCCGCCATGCAGGAGGAAACCCACAATAACGCCGTGCGGTATCACCATCTGGTGCGCACCAAAAATACGACCAAATCGGAACTGCTGCAAATAAAAGGGGTGGGGCCGAAGACAAGGGAAAGCTTACTCAAAGCGTTTGGTTCTCTGACGGCAATCAAACAGGCTACTGCCGGAGAACTGGCAAAGTGTGTTTCCCGTCAGGCTGCGGAAAGCATTTACGCCTATTATCATCCTGAGAATTAAAAAAATTGTTTTTGTTGGAAAATTTCAATAAAATCTTTACGAATGGCGATAACTATTGTATAATGTAGCTGTGGTATTGGGCTAAACCACAATAAAAATTTTATAAGGGAGTGTGACTTATGAACAGAATGTTCAGAAAAGCCATCGCTGTGGGTATCACAGCAGCAGTAGCAATCGGTTCCTTTACCGTTGCCTCTGCGCAGGACGCAGCGTATCAATCGGAAAAGCTCAACAATCTCCATTTTGTTGAGGCAGTTAAGGCGATTAAGCCGTTTGAAGAGGTGACAACCCACGACTGTGTGGTTGGAAAGGAAGACGGAAAAAATATTCTGTATTCAGCTTCTACCGGAAAACCGGCAAGTTTCAATGTGTATGATATGGACAACATGAAGCTTCTGCGGACTTATCCGCTGACCGGTACTTCCGCTGTCGAGCACAATATCGATAAGGATGGAAATGTCTATATTCTGACTTCTACACCGGCTTATTTATACCGGTATTCTCCGGTGACAAAAGAGGTGGAAAACCTTGGATCCATCCTCGGAAACGGAAATGCTTACCAGAGCTGCTTTGATGAGGAAGGCAATTTGTATATGGGGACGTATCCCAGCGGGGCAGTGGTAAAATACGATCCGAAAACAAAGAAATTTACCGATTACGGACAGGCACATCCCAACAACCCCTATGTGCGGTCTCTCTCCTATTATAACGGTTTCCTGTATGCAGGGAGCAACGGCACCGGAAATGCGGTTATGGTGAAGATCAATCCGAAAAACGGCGAGAAAAAAGTGATTGAAGTTCCGATCCGCCCGGAGTACTACACGGAAGTGACCAACGTGTACGCACAGACGGTTGTGGGAAACAAAATCATTACATACGGTGCGGCAGGCAAGGGCAACAATGTGTGGATGCTCTTTGATCCCGAAAAGGATGAATATACCGACAAGGTCTTTAAAAACGCGGGCGGCGGTCTGTACGCCTCTCCAGAGAAGGATGGAAAATCCTATCTGATGTTTGACGGGCAAATCCAGGAGTTGGATTTGGAAACATTAGAAACGACTCCAACAGGAATTAAAACAACCTTTACAAACCGCAAAGGTTGGTGGGTAGACTTTGAAGGTCGTGATGATGGATTCGGCAAGAATACGCTGGTCAGTATCAGCTATGCCGGGAAACCGATTTTTTTGAATATGGAATCCAAAAAAATTCAGACCATGACCGGCGGGGATGAGATGAAGGGCGGTGACCTGAGCATGCAACACATCGTCACCGGACCCGATGACAAGATTTATGCAGGTGCATATCTGGGTTCAAAAGGGATTGAATACAATACGCAAACAGGAGAAACCAGATATTTCCCTATGGGACAGACTGAAAATATCAAATGCATTGACGATAAGCTGTATTTCGGTGTCTATGCACAGGGAGATGTGCGCTATTTTGATCCGGAACAGGAGGTCAGCAAAAACAATCCGAAAGTCCTGTTTACCATCAAAAACGATCAGGACAGACCGTATATCATTGACGACGCGGGCGATTATATCATCGTCGGCAGTATCGCGACTTACGGCAAGGTTGGCGGCGCTCTGTCCATTATGAATAAAAAGACCGGCGAATATGAAGTGTACCGCAATGTGGTAAAGGACCAATCCATTGTAGGATTGGCATATAAAGACGGCATTATTTACGGCTCCACAACTACCTCCGGCGGCTTGGGAATCGAATATCCGGAGAAAAAAGCAAAAATGTTCATGTTTGATCTGGAAAAACGGGAAAAGATCAAAGAATGGATTCCAGAGTGGCCGGCGGAGATGAAAGGCAATGTAAATATTATCGGTGATATTGAGGTTGGTCCGGATGGACTGTTATGGTGTGCTTCCAAGGGATATCTGTTTGCGATAGAGCCGGGAACCGGCAATATCGTGAAGTCCAAGGTGATTGGCGATGTAACATTCAGTGATTCCGGTCACCAGTGGCAGCCCAGACACATTCGTTTTGACAAAAACGGTCTTCTCTATATTACCGTCGGCGGTATCAATGTAGTCGATCCGGAAACCATGGAGAACATTGACTTAAAGCAGTATTCCAAATATGAGCCCAACCTGATGGACATTGATTCGGAAGGAAATATCTATTTTGGCAATGCGGCGAACATGATGAAAATCGCGGTGACCAACACGGAGGTTACCTCCTCGGATAAAAAAGAGCTTTATCATCTGTTGGACGGCGCAATCGCCATGAAACTGGGAGACGCCAACGCGGTTGCAAACGGTGAAATTCAGCAGATTGATCCGGCGAACGTGTCCGTCCGTCCCATCACGAAGGATGACAGAACCCTGCTTCCGGTACGGTTTATTGCGGAGAGCCTAGGCGCGGAGGTCGGCTGGGATGACGCGACGCAGACTGTAACGCTGAAAACATCCGACAAGACGATTAAATTGGTGATTGGCAGCAATCAGATGGATGTAAACGGGAATACCGTCACACTGGATGTTCCCGCACAGACAGTGAATGACCGGACACTGCTGCCGCTGCGGGCACTGGCGGAGCAGGCTTTCGGCAAACAGGTATTCTGGGATGACAGCGGTCTGATTATTGTAAGCGATAAGGAAAACATTTTGGACAATACAGCCGACGCGGAGACGGTTCGGAAGCTGAACTCCTATCTGCACAGCTACGGCCCTTATGATTATTCTCAAAAGGAAGCGGAGGCACAGAGACTTGAGGATATTGCGAAAGAAGAAGCCGAAGCAAATCGTTTCGATAGGGGCAAGGTGACCAATGCGGACTTTGAGGAAGGCGCACCCGGGACAATGATTCCGAAGGGCTGGTCACAGGTGTTTAAAAATATGGAAGGTTTCACCATGGGGATTTCCGATGAAAAATCCTATAAAGGAAACCAGAGCTTTAAGCTTATCGATACCAAAACAGACGCCAGCAACGGCATCTTAAGCGATCCGATTCCGGTCACGCCGGGAAAGACGCTGGTTCTGAATACAAAGCTGTTTATCAACTCCGGTAGAACGAGCGTTTCCATAAAGTTCTGTGACGAAAACATCAATGAGATTGGGAATACCATTTCCGAGAATGTCCAGACCGGGCAGGGTCAATGGCAGACTGTGATCGTACAGTCAAAGGTTCCGGACAACGCGAAATATGTACGGGTGATGCTCTCCTGCAGCAATCTGTGGGTCACGGAAGCATACTATGACAATGTGATTGTCTATCAGCAATAAAAAGAAATAAATATTGGAAAAGGAAGGGATGCCGCATTAGCGGCATCCCTTCCTTGGCTTTCCAAATGGAGCCGCTTATTCAGCGAGCTCTTCGATCGTAAGCTGTTTTGATGAAAAGTGATACGTAATTGCCGCCGGAACAACAATTTCTGCGCCATTATAGCTTAAATCTGCCTGAAAGGATAGGATATCGTTGGACAGCCAAGAGATATCCTTCGGGTTCAGACCAGTGTAATTCTCGTGGTCGATGCGTTCCCAGACGGTTAGCTGCCTGTCCTGTGCGAGACGCAGACGGGCAGAATCGATCAGCTCGGGACTGACCGTTGTTCTGGCGGAATCGAAAATGACCAGGTAGCTGCTTTTATTGGAGCAAGTGGAAACTGCGAAAAGCTTTCCGTCCGGGGAAGGAATAATAGAGGTAATATACATATTTGGTTCCTGAAAGGAATAAAATTTGCTGAGAATACCGTCTTTTATCATCCATATTTCATTGTGGCTTCCATAATCGGAATAGTCGGGGAAAAGGGTAAAAATTTTAACCTCTTCGTCCAAATGATAAATGTTGGGGTTGTCATAGGTTTTGTTCAGAATGCTCAGCGCCAAAGAAGCGGCCTGTTTCAGCTTTTGTTCCGGATTGTCCAGGAAAGGGGAAATGGCTTTGACGGCCTTTTGCCGGATGGGTTCTTCGTTATAATATTCTACCAGCTTATTGATGGAAAAGTATTGTTCATAGATATCGTCCGATTCCAACCCTTTCAGATAAATATCCGGTCCATACTGCTGCGCTTGCGCATCTGCCATCGCCATTTTTTCGATGGACAGATAGCGCAGGTAAAACTCCATGGTGTAATTTTGCACGGCATTGGCGGCCAAGGCTGTGACCGCCAGCACGATACAAAGGCAGGCGGCACCCATGGCAATCATTGGGCGGATATGTTTTTTGCCTTGGTATGAAACCTTCCTCCGGATGCTGTCTTTCAGCGTGCCGCTCATATGCATTTCACGCAATGCGGAGTCAATCGTCTCTTTTATTTTATTGTTCAAGTTCATTCTCTCCTTCCAATTGGATTTTCAGCTGCTCCCGCGCCCTTTTCAGACGGATGGATACCGTAGATTCCGGAATGTACAGAATGTCAGAGATTTCCCGTATTTTCAGTTCCTGATAATAATAGAGAAGCAATACTTCTTTGTATTTCGGCGGCAGATTTAAAATGCGGGGCAGAAGGTCATCCTCCTCTGGAAATTCTTCTGCGGACAGGGAATCCAAAAGCACGGGGGATGGCACCACTCTTCTCAGCCAGCCCGTGCGCAAGTAATTTTTACAGACATTGATCGCAATCCGCATCACCCAGGTTTTTTCAGATGATTTTCCCTGAAATCCGTGATAGCTTTTGTAAATTTTAAGGAAAGTGTCCTGCACAGCGTCCTCCGCGAGATGATAGTCCTTAAGATACAGGTAACTCATCCGCAGAAGGGCGTCTCCGTATTGCTCCATGATTCTTTCCATATCGGTGAACGGTTCCAAGTTTCTCCCCCCTTTCTGATGCTTAGACACAGCTTGGATTAGAATTCTTTCAAAATACACAAATTTTTTTCATGAGAAATGATGCGGATGGAATCGTAATTGCCTATTTTAAAAACAGCAAGCAATGCGGGCTTATGTTTTTCTGTTATTTCTATGAAAAGTGTAGCATGAAAATGGCGCGCTGGCAACTTTTGTTTCATAAAAAGCCAATTCGCAATACAGGCAGTTTTAACGATTCGGAAGCATCTTAAAATAATTCAAAAAGTACTTGACAATTTCATTATACATTTGTATAATGAAATTAGCTTATACAAATGTATAAAAAGAATTAAATGCTTGTGCGGACGGAAGGATATTTTCGAGAAAAAATGGAAGCAAACGCTTCCCGACTGATTGAAAGAGGAGTGAAAAGAATGACAAAATTGCAAAAGCTTCCTGAAACGGAGCTTCTGGTGATGCAGATTATCTGGAAAAACGGGAAAAGCGCCAATTCCGATATCATTGTGGGGGAATTCAACAAGCAAAAATCCTGGGAGCGCTCCGCTGTTTTAACGCTGTTGAAACGGCTGGAGGGGAAAGGCTTTGTGACCAGCGGCAAGGAGGGAAAACGCAATGTTTACACGCCTGCTGTTTCGGAAAAAGAATATCTGGAATTTGAAAGCAAGAGTTTTTTGGAGAAAGTGTGTGGGAACTCTGTAAAAAAACTGATTGCTTCCCTCTATCAGGGTAACAATCTTTCCAAAGAGGACTTGGAAGAACTGAAACAATTTATCGAGGAGGCGGAATAGATGCTCGGCAATATTTTCAGCATATCCCTCTCTATGTCAGTGGTGATAGCGGGTTTGCTTGTGTTGTCCCCCCTGCTGGGGAAGAGGTACGCCGCGAAATGGAGATATTTTGTCTGGCTCGCCGTGGCGGTACGGCTGTTGATCCCCATCCATTTTTCACTGCCGGAGGCGCCTGTGAGAATACCCGTGGTATCGAATACTGCCATTCAGGAAATGCAGGGGGAAGCTTTTTCGCCTGCGGCTCCTTCCAAGATACCCACGGTTACACCTGCCGCGGATCCGCCCAAATCGATTTCCTTGCAGGATATGCTTTTTATCCTTTGGGCAGCAGGCGCGGCTCTCTTTCTTTTGCGGCATCTGGCCGGTTACGTTCTTTTCCGAAGAAGAATCCGGCCATGGTGCGTCAGTGCCGGGGAAGGCAATCCGCCGGTTAAAATATGCAGGAAGATAAAAAGCCCCATGCTGGTTGGTTTTGTCCGGCCGGTGATTTTGCTTCCCGATAAGGAATACGGCGAGGAGGAGCTTGCCATTATCCTGTCTCATGAGACGGCTCACTATAAGCGGAAGGATATATGGTATAAGCTGCTGCTGATTGCCGCCAACGCGGTGCATTGGTTCAATCCTCTGGTGTATGCAATGACTCGTTTTGCCAACCAAGATCTGGAGTTTTCCTGTGATGATATGGTGACGGAAAACCGTGATCTGGCATTCCGGAAGACTTACTCCCGAACCATTCTTCAAGCCGTTCAGAATGAAAGAGCAACCTCGCTTTCCACCTGCTTGAAAGGAGGAAAAAGAGAGATGAAAAAACGTTTTGCAAATATTCTCAGCAAGGACAAAAAGAAAACCGGAGCCTTTCTGCTTGCGGTTGTGCTGCTTATCACGCTGACGATCGGTGCTTTTGTCGCCTGCGGCGGCAATCCGGTTGTTTATCAGAACAGAGCCTTGGGTTTTTCTATGGAAATCCCCGGAGATTGGGAGGGGCGGTATGAAATTGAGGAAAACGGTGAGACCGTAACGGTATATCACAAGGCGATCCGGGAAACCTATGGCGACGGTATGGGCGACCTGTTTTATATCCAGCGGATGGAAGGCTCCCCGTCGGACGAGGAGGCAAACGAGCCCGGCGGACGAACGGTCGTGCTCCGTGAGAACGGATATACCTACGTTTTCGGAATTCCGACCGACGTGCGCCATCCGGCGTGGGAAGGCGGAGACACAGCGCTGAGCAATGAGTATCTTCAAATGAGCAAAACGGCATCGCGCACGGTGAAAAACAGTGTCAAAGGGATTGCGCCGGACGGTTCCGTGCCTGCCAGTGACATAACCAGACTGTATGAATATAAGGGAACTTATACAGGCGACAACGTAGGGGTAATGAATATTGTCGGTATGCTTGATTTTGTCGGAATTCCGGTAGACACCATTCAGCTGCAAACAGACCACAAGCCATATGGTATTACCGTAAACTATAAAGTAGACAGCAGAGCGGACTATCGTTTTCTCAATTATAGGGGCTTTGAACAGACCATGGCGGTTCTGTTCGCCCTGATACCGAACGCGGATGAAATCCGGTGCGTTGTTTATGACAATTACTCGGATTTGGATGATCCGGACACCGCTTTTGCAGGTGCTTATGGGGGAAGAACACTGCTCCATGAAAGGAGCGGAATGGAGGCCTTTACCGAGGAAGCCATCCGAAGCGCGGCGGAGACATTGGAAAGCTTCACGGACTATTTCCATAGGGTATCCGAACTGCCGCCGTATCGGAACGAGGGCGGCAACGCAATGCAGACCGCCAAATATGCGGTGATTGGGAATGACTGTGAATTTGTGATAAACAGTATACTGACTCGGCGTGTGGTTGTCACGGATGAATTGCTGAATCAGCTTTCTCTTCGCGAATGGATTCCAGAGAGCAATCCTATTTTTACAGATTATATGGGAAAGGAACTGGAGTTTCAGACACAGGACGTCCGGAATTTCAAGACAGGGGAGCTGAGCACCTATCTGTTTGTGTTTGACGGGAACCGCTTGATTGCGCATGGAAAGATAAGAACCGCTGAGGAAGGCAGAATAATTTTGGAATTTATTCGGAATTAGCAATATACCAATATGGAAAAAGAAAACACTTGCCGAAACGTTTCTTGTTTTCGGCAAGTGTTTTTATAGTGTTTCTCTTTATTTATACATGAGCAAGCAAAGGAAATATCGACGGATTGGTTTTGTGGAGCAAGCCCGAAAAAATCCATCTGATTTCTGTCTCTGGAGCCGATTGCAGAATGTTCTGCATAGGAACGCCTGCATTCCCGAAAATATCATAATTAACATGGTTAAAGCAGTTTACAATCACACTATCCGCTTTCCTGGGATAACAAATAAGCAATATCATGTTCTCTGGGTAAGAGAAAAATGTCAGTTTATGATCTTATTCGTAACGTTTTTTATCTTAGCAGGTATGCCAACCGCTGTTGAAAACTCCGGTACATCACATAATACTACTGCATTAGCACCGATTTTAGCGCCTTTTCCTATTTTAATTGGACCCAGTATTTTTGCTCCAGCCCCAATAAATACGTCATCTTCAATAACAGGAGAGCCTTTTTTATTGTTAACAACACCTATGGTCGTTTGATGATAAATTGTTACATTATTATGTATGACTGTGCCGCCGCTGATTATAACGCCATTTGCTCCGTGTACAAAATTGACCCCTTTTCCGATTTTGCATTCTGGAGCAATTTCTGCATGAGCAAATATTCGGACAAACACAATATCCAAAACATAATAAAGAAACCATAAGATATGTCTTAACCCTGGAATTTTTATTTTATAGTATATAAAGTTTCCTATTCGATAAATACAAAAAGCTTGTATGCCGATTATTCCCATAGTTCTTAGCTTATTTATAAAGCGTCTCATATAAATCTCCGTTCTACTATTTACAATATGTCTGACAGGCGGTCAAGACTTTATTCGTCAAAAACTTGGAGAGTTGTACTTCGGATTGGTCATACTGTTCCAAGCCGCAGATATATGCAATGCTATTGACAACACCAAGAGTCTGCATACGGTTTTCTCCGCTGTTATGATGATAGGATTTTTACTGATTCAGCCAGTCCAAAAATGCATCAATGGTATAAGTAAAGGCGACATCCACCTGAGCGTCTTTTTGAATCAGAAATTCTGACAGGCCGTATTCTTTTCCATTATAGGCCCAGTCATACGTATAGCCTAGTCTGGTCCAGGGATAGGCGCTTTCCTCGTAGGACCATTTCGTGTTCCCCTCAAACCAGGAAAGAAAAGCAGGGGATGGCTGTATGGCGAAGTGATCTGTCATCACGGATTTTGAGATGTCCGGTTCGTAGGCTGGGCGGATCAAATTCTCGGGGGAAACCCAAAAGCCGCTCACATGGGTATAACTGGAATCCAGAGGGAGACCAATCAACTGTTTGAACCGCAGGGGCCAATTGAAAACCCCCTCTTTGTTAGCGCGGTACCAGGCTTTGATTTCCTTATCGGTAAAGGTCCACACTTCCCCCCATTTCAGGGTGACGGAAGTGCCCTCCGGATAACTGTCGGGATATTTGTGCATAGAGAGCATCAGAACTTTCCCTTCTTCATTCCAGGTGACGTCGGGACTGTTTTCCGCTACCGAAACCACAGGGAGGATTTCTTCCGGTTCAATGGTTTTCGCGTCTTCCACCGCCGCGGCATACAGACCGCTTGCTATTTGAGCGGAAAAGCTCCCGATGATATTTTTTGTCTCTTCCTCGGTGATGGGGGACTGCGGGCAGAAAGCACTGCCAACCGGGGGAATAACCTGTTTTAAGGTGCAAAATGCAACCGCTTCGCCTGCCCAATGGCTGACGCTTTCCAAATCGGAGTAATCCAGATGAATCATCCAGGCACCCTGAGGTCCTTGCTTTGCATATTGATAGGTGCGCAGGAGCATAACCGCTGCTTCTTCCCGGGTGATAGGGGATTCCGGCGAAAAAAGATTATTTCCGCTGCCCTGGACAATACGGTTCTGCCGCGCCCAGCTGACGTAGGGCGCATAGCCTTTTTCCATGCTGACATCGTCAAATGGCATTTCCTGATAAAGGGATGGGCGAATGGCAAAAAATTGTCCTAAATTCATCACAAATTCTGCTCTGGAGACGGTTTCCTCTGCCGCGGCAGGGATATAGCCAAAGACGATAACAAGTGCCAGCAGAAGGGAAAGCGTTTTTTTCTTCATTTTTATTCCTCCTCATTTTGCCGGAAGATGACTTCACAGCGGTATATGGGCATTCCCTGTTCTGCAAACAAGGTCTCATACTCCGTCATGACATTTTCTTCAAAACGGCTGTTATGCAAATCGAATGTAATATTTCTCATTTTCAGATCACAATCCGCAAACTCATTGAGGGAGAACTCAAATAATTTTCGGTTATCCGTCTTAAAATGCAGTTCTCCTCCCGGGATCAGGATCCGCTCATAAATGGCAAGAAAATCCCGGTAGGTCAAACGGCGTTTTTTCTGCCCAGATTTTTTCCAGGGATCGCTGAAGTTTAAATACAGCCGCTCAAAACTGTGATCTTTCATAGAATCGGACAGGATTTTTGCATCCCCAATGATAAATTTGACATTGGTAAGTCCCGCTTCCTTGACCTTTTCCATAGCCATCAGAATCACGTCCGGGCATTTTTCAATTGCCACGAAGTTAATGTTGGGATATTTTTGCCCCATCTGTGTGATGAATTTCCCTTTCCCACAGCCGATTTCGATATGAATTGGTCCTGGATTCGGAAAAACGGAGCAGGGATCTTCCCGAAATGCTTCCAAATTTTCAATCTGGTATTCTTTGCAGTTTTCAATCCGGTCCTCACGGTGTTTTTTCTTTCGCATTCTCATGTTGGCAGGTGCCCCCCTTTTTTTCTGTCAAATTCTATTGTACATCAACTGAGCTGTCCTGGCAATCCCCAATTTATCCGATGGCTGTTCTTGTCATAATTTAGACCAAAATAGGTTGAAAAAAGCCAAAAATACAAAATTATTTCAAATAAAATCTTTTTAGAAAACAAAAATTGCAAACTAAAATTGCAATAAAACAAAAAAAGATATTTCTTTTTTTCGCAAAATAAGCTATAGTTAAATGGAAAGATTGCGAGGTGAACTTGATGCAGGCACCGAAGGAAAACAATGTAAAGCAGGGGAGTTATCCCATGCAGGTGTATCTCCAAGGGACAGGGGATTACCGGTTTCATTCAGAGCCTCACTGGCATGAATATATGGAAATGATTTATGTGGTGAAAGGCCGGGCACAAGCAGCGATCGGCGGTGAACGGTTTGAACTGAGTCAGAACGACATTATTTTTGTGCGCAGCAAGGCGATTCACTATACGGATGACTTGATGCCGGGCGAAACGCTTTGTTTTGTCGTGTGCTTTTATCCGGAGATGATCAAGTCCACCTATTGCAGTTCCATGGAAGTGCAGTATGTCAATCAGTTTTTGGGATGCTTCAACAACGGCAGGGAATACAGAATCAGCCGCGGAACCGGCGCTGAGAATGAATTGGAGACTATTTTAAAACGGATGTATGAGGTTTACAAGGCGGGCTTAATCGGATATGAGCTTGATGTGAAAGGGTATTTTTATCAGATGGTTTCCGCCATGCTTCGCAACGGATACATCAGCGTGAACCAAAACCCTGCGGAAAAAGATTATTCCAAGCCGTTTAACAAGGTGCTGGAATACATTGACAATCACTACATGGAAGATCTGGATCTGACGCTTTTGTCCAATAAAATGGACTTCAGCTACCATTATTTTTCCAAGCTGTTCAAGCGGATTGTAGGAAAAAGCTATAAACAGTATCTGGACTATGTCCGGGTGACCGCGGCAGAGCGCTTTATTCTGGACGAGGATATGAATATCTCAGAGGCGGCAAACAGTGTTGGCATCAAGGATATCACCTGTTTTTACCGTATCTACAAGCGCGTCCGGGGTTACTCGCCCAGCGATTTTAAACGTTCCGTCAAAAAAATGAAAAAGGAGAATGAAAATGAAAGTTTTTCTGACAGCCAAAGACAGCGATCTGCGCCTGACACAGACAGCGGATCTGTCCTTTGAAAAGAACCCCTCTGAGATGGAAGTCATCAATGTGCATGACGACCTGGAATTTCAGACCATAAAGGGATTTGGAGGAGCTTTTACCGAATCCTTTTGCTATACCATGTCCAAAATGTCGGAAGAAAACCGCAATAAGGTATTAAACGCTTATTTTGGTCCGGATGGAATCGGATATTCCGTGGGCAGGGTACATATGGGAAGCTGTGATTTTTCAACCGGGCATTATTCGTGTATTGAAGAAGGGGACATGGATCTGTCCACCTTCCACATTGAACGGGATAAAAAATGGATCCTTCCCACTCTGAAAAAAGCAATGGAGATAAACGGCGCCCCCTTGAAAATGCTGGTTTCTCCCTGGAGCCCGCCGGCACATTTCAAGACCAATAAAGACCGCAATCACGGCGGAAAATTGCTGGATGAATGCAAAAAAGCCTGGGCGGAGCACTATGTGAAATTCATTGATGCATATTGGAAGGAAGGCGTGCCGATCTGGGCGGTGACCGTTCAGAATGAACCGGCCGCGACGCAGACTTGGGATTCCTGCGTCTATACAGCCGAGGAGGAAGGTCTTTTTGTGCGGGATTACCTTTATCCGGCTCTGAAAAACAGCCCTTATCTGAACACAAAAATATTCATTTGGGATCACAATAAAGTAATGGCTTACGAGCGGGCGAGGGATACCCTTAAAATTGCAGACGGTCTGGTGGACGGCGTGGGTGTGCACTGGTACGGCGGCGATCATTTTGAAGCCCTTGACTTCATCAGCCGTCAATATCCGGACAAAGAGCTGGTGTTTACGGAGGGCTGTCAGGAGGAAGCGGAACAATTTCTGGGCAAGTGGTGCGTCGGGGAGCGGTACGCTCATGATATCATCGGCAATATGAATCACAATCTGACCACCTTCCTGGACTGGAATCTGGCACTTGATGAAAAGGGCGGCCCGAACCATGTGGGAAATTACTGCAGTGCTCCGATCATTCTGGATACGGCGAAAGATGAAATTTCTTTTGAGAATTCCTATTACTATATCGGACACTTTTCAAAATTTATCCGTCCGGGGGCGAAGCGCTTGGGAACCAGCCGGTATACTGAGAAAATCGATGCTTTGGCTGTGAGAAACCCAGACGGCGGTATTGTTCTGGTGGTGCTGAACCGGGAGGAGAAGAAGATGCCGGTCAATATTGTCTATCACAGAGAACAGGCGAGCATGGAGATGCCGCCGCGTTCCATTGCGACATTTTTGTTTTAATTTTTGTTGACAACAGAAAATTTTGGAGTATAATAAAAAGAGAAATGATATGTTTGTTTCGGGGCGAGGTGAAATTCCTCACTGGTGGTGATCCGGTTTTTCCGGCAAGTCCACGACCCGCTTTTTGCGGCTGAGCTGGTGTGAATCCAGAACCAACGGTACAGTCCGGATAAAAGAAGCAAAATGCATATTTTTGAAATACGCATTGATTCGCCCTGGGTTATACCCGGGGCGTTTTTATTTGCCGGAAGACATACCGTTTCAAATATAGAAAAGTGAGGTATGTTTTATGAAACAAAAAAAGAGAAGAGTGAATGTCAGAAAAATAACTATGACAGCCATTCTCGGTGCAATGGCATCGGTACTGATGTTTTTAAGTTTTGGAGTACCATTGATGCCAAGCTTTATTAAACTGGATTTTTCGGAACTTCCAGCTTTGATTGCATCGTTTGCCCTAGGACCAATTTCCGGTATTGTAGTCTGTCTAGTCAAAAATCTGGTGAATTTGATGTTTTCTACTACGGGTGGTGTTGGAGAACTCTCTAATTTCATTTTGGGGGTATGTTTTGTTGCTCCGGCAGGAATGATATACAAAAAAATGAATAATCGGAAAGGAGCGTTGATAGGTTCACTTTGTGGGGCAGTCAGCATGGCTGTTTTAAGCGCTTTTTCTAATTATTCTATTGTTTATCCCATTTATATGCAGTTTATGCCTCTGGAAACTATAATGGGTATGTATCAAATGATAAATCCAAGAGTAGAAACACTTTGGCAAGCTTTATGGGTTTTTAATGTACCATTTACTTTTATCAAAGGATTATTAAATATGATAATCAGCTTTGCCGTATATAAGCATATTTCGCCCTTTTTAAAAGGAGATAAAGAAAAATACAGGAAAAAATAATAAAAAAGCACTCCGTCTGCAAAACATGTTATCACATGGATTCACAGAGGAGTGCTTTTTAAAACCGAGCCGTTTTCTTTTCGAGAAACTTACTCTTCTTCTGCAAAAGATTCTTTGCCTACGCCGCACAGCGGGCAGGTGAAATCATCCGGCAGATCCTCGAATTTTGTGCCGGGAGCGATCCCCAGAGATTCGTCTCCCAAAGCTTCATCGTAGACATAGCCGCAAACTTCGCAAACATACTTTTTCATTTTACATTCCTCCTATTGTTTATCGCAAGATGGGGGGATATTTCCCTTCTCTTGTTCTTCTGCTTTTTGTTTTCTTATATTTATTATAATCAATTCTGCTGTTTTTACAAGAGAAAACCGCTAAATTTTTCAAAATGATGGGAAAGAACCGAAAACATTCCTTTGCATGGATATGGTTTGTATGTTTTTTAGAACGATTGACGAAATCCCCCTTTTCCTGTAAGATGGAAGAGAGGATGAAAAAGAAGCTGGGAGGAAGAAGCATGAAATATATGCAGATGGCGCTGGAAGAGGCAAAAAAAGCGGCGCGGATAGGGGAGATCCCCGTAGGCGCAGTCATCGTAAAGGGAGATGAAGTGATTGCATCCGGGTATAATCTGCGGGAAACGAAGCAAAACGCGCTTTGCCATGCAGAAGTCCTGGCGATTGAAGAGGCATGTGAAAAGCTTGGAAGCTGGCGGCTGACGGACTGCGATCTCTATGTCACGCTGGAGCCCTGCCTGATGTGCACCGGAGCCATCTTAAACGCCCGACTCAGGCGGGTTTACTTTGGCGCCTATGACGACAAAATGGGGTCGCTTGCCGGGGGGAACACCCTGTTTCAGGATTACTGCTTTCAGACACCGGTTGAGGTGTACGGGGGAATGATGGAACAAGAATGCCTTGCCCTGCTGAAAGCGTTTTTCGCCCATGCCAGGGGAGAACTTCTTTGAAATACACTCCTCAAAGAAAGAGACGAAGTGCGGGATTTCCTTTCTGGAAATTTCCTGCACTTTTTTCATTCGGACGAAAAATGGAATCAAAAATCCAAAGCAATCATAAAGCGGATTCTTAACAGCATAGATACATAAGATCCCGCATATGGAAAAGATTTCTGATAAAATTACCAAATAAAAATAGAAAATCCAAAATAATAGGAAATTATAGAATATTATTGAAATAGTTCCAATGATAGTATATAATAGTGCTAAACGTAAAGCGAGAGATTCCTGCGAAAAAAAGCAGGGCTTTCTTTTTCAGCGTCAGCCCGGCGGCTTCGCTGAAAATGCGTAAGAATAGGGGAATTCATAAGCATTCGGGCGCGAAACCCATATGGGATACGACTCTCTAATGCTTAAGCATTAGAGAGTGAAACACAATATGGTTTTCACAGGCCAATTTTCCGCAATCCTGCGTCAAAATGCTCGCGCATACGTCAGTATTCCCTGCGCAATTTCCTTGTCTTACGAAAAATTAGCTCTGTGGAAACTCTGCGACCCTGCACGCAGGAAAATTTTCGTCTTTTCGGTGCGCAAGGGTGCAGCAAGGCTGACGCCTTGCAAGACCGGCAATCCAAAAAGGCGGGAATTTAACAAGTGCAGGGCATATGGGGTTCCACTTTCTAATGCTTTATGAGAACAACACAAAAAGAAAAGGAGAAGAGTATGAAAAAAATCATCAGTGTGGCTTTGGCGGGATTGCTGACATTTTCAGCTGTGGGAGCGGCGGCGCCGCAGCAAACGGTGTATCCGGATTTTGTAAATCTGCCGATGTATGCAAGAGCTTTGGACAAGGCGCCGGTTTCTGTACCGGCAGAACCTGCACGGGGAGCGATAACCGTATCGACCGTGGACAATGTTGAGACAGAGATCACATTCCGCATTGGGGATGATACCCTTCGTATCAACGGAAAAGACGTGACAGTTGTTGCTCCCTATGAGGAGGACGGGACAACTTTAGTGCCCCTGCGCGTGATATCCGAGGCCTTCGATGCAAAAGTTGATTGGGAAGGTACGGAAGAGAAAATTACGCTGACCTATGACGGTGTCGTGATTGAGATATGGATTGGGCGGCTGGACGCTTATATCAACGGAAAACAGAGCACAATGCTCAAGGCACCTGTCCTGAAAAACGATACCACGATGGTTCCTCTTCGATTTATCAGTGAGAATTTCGGCTCTCTCGTCTCTTACGACGACGCAACGGCTCGGGTCACGGTCCGCAAGCTGGCGGTTTGTCCGCTAAGTACGGTGAATTACGGCGCAGTGATCAACAGCGGAAAAGAATATGTCGGGGACAGTTATCTGAATTGGTATACAAAAATGCCGGAAAATTACCGGCTTACTTACCGGAGTTTTGACGGGACGGTCTACCATTTCTCTGACGGTTCAAACGCAAGCGTCCGGGTTGACGCCGATTCTTTGGGGGAGGAAACACTGGACACCATATACAAAAAGACCCAGGACTCCTACAAGGATAAAACCATTATGGATAAGACAGACGCCTCCTTTAACGGCAGGAATTTTAAAACCCTGACCGTGGTCGGGGAAAGTGTGTATACGAAGGTTTATCTGACCGCGCTGGACAACCGTTATTATATGGTGACAGTGAACGCGGGAAGCCAGGAGACCTTCACGGCGAACAAGGCTGCCTTTGAGGGGATTCTGGAAAACCTGAAGCTGGGAAGCTTCAACAAAGAAGCCGCCGCCGACTACAGCAACGTGGATGTTCAGAATTTCAGAGAGTACCGCAACAAGGCAAACGGCCTTTCCATGAAGGTGCCGGCGGACTGGAAGCTGGAGAACGAAACCGATCATTCCAGAGTAAACTTTTCCTGGGAGAAAGGGGACAACCGGGTTGGCATCTATTTTTCCGCCGATAAAAACACCGAGAAATACAGCCCGGCAACTCTGCAGAACAGCATCAAGCCTTCTCTGGTTGGAATGTTCAATGAAAAGTACGTCACGGTGAACGACAGCGGGAATTTTGAGCAGGGCGATGTGAAAGGTGCAAAACTCAGCTTTGACGCGCAGGCGAGAAACATCTATTTTGGGACGAGAGCGATTCTGGCTGTTTCCGGCGATTATTTTATCAATATGCAGATGATCTCATCCGGAACAAAAAAAGCAGATTTTGATGACAAACAGCTCACTCAGATCTGGAATTCCGTACAGCTTGGAGCAGTGGATCCCAACAAACTTATCATCATTGATGATGGCTCTGACGAGGAACCGACTCTGGGAAAAATGACTCTGCCAAAAACAAAGATATCCTTGGATTTGAGCAGCGGCTGGGAGCAGAAGGAACTGGAAAAATATACGCCTGGAAACGGAAACACGCCCGGGATGTACCACTCCCAGTTTACTTTCTCCAATTTTGCGCTTGACGTGATCACCTATGATATACAGCTGCCCGCTTCACAGGCGAAATCACAGGTTAGCGCGATACAGAACAGTATGAAGGGAAGGGACGGAGTCAAAGACTTTGAATCCCTGGCGGAACAAAAGGTTGGAAACAATACTTACTGGATTTCACAGTATGTTGCGGAATCCGATACCTATGATTTCGCAGTGATGGATGTGATGACCTATTCGGATACCGGAATTCATATTCTGGAGTTTTCTACCCTGGATCTTTTCTGCGGGGACATGTTTGCATACTACTCCGCGAATTTGATAGCAAACGCCGTCTTTGAATAGAAAAAGGATTGTATATTGCCGCACGCAGAAGCGTGCGGCATATTTTATAACATAGGAAATTGCGTGGGATCGTGCGCAATTGCATGTTTCAAAAAACAGCGTGCGAAGCGCGGCTGCGTTTTTCGGAATGAAAAACTTTTTTATTTAAAAAACAATGTGCAAAGCGCGATTGTGCTTTGCAGAATGAAAAACGTTTGATGACTGGTTGAAGTTTTGAATGAATTTGATTTTTCCGCGTTTTCTTTCGGAATTTAGTTGAATATTAAGCTGGATTATTGTAAAATAAAATTTGGTGATTAAAATGTATTATTTGGATAACAGCGCGACCACCCGCCCCTACCTGGAAGTGGTGGAGACGGTGTCGCACAGCTTATATGAAGGGTTTGGAAATCCCTCCTCCCTGCACAGCCTGGGCTTTGCAAGCGAACAGGCGTTAAGGCAGGCGAGGAAAACCATTGCCGCCACCCTGGGTGCGAAGGAAAAGGAAATCACCTTCACTTCCGGCGGGACGGAGGCCAATAACATTGCAATTCTCGGCTATCTCAGGCGCAACCGGAGAAAGGGAAACCATGTGATGGTTTCCGCCGTGGAGCACGCTTCGGTTCTGAATATCTTCCGCCGTCTGGAGGAGGAGGGATACCGTGTTTCCTATATTCCGGTTTCCCGGGAGGGGAGTCTGGACTATGCCTTTGTGGAGCGGGAGCTCTGTGAGGAAACCGCCCTTGTCAGCGTCATGCAGGTAAACAACGAGGTTGGAAGCTGGTTTGACATTCCCCGGATCCGGCGGATTCTGGAGGAGAAGAAATCCGGCGCGGTGCTGCACTGCGACTGTGTGCAGGCTTATGGTAAGATGCCTTTTTCGGTGAAGGAGCTGGGGGCGGATTTGGTGACCGTCAGCGCCCATAAGGTGCATGGACCCAAGGGGGTGGGTGCCCTCTATGTGCGGGAGGGGCTTTTGATGGAGCCGGTGCTGTTCGGCGGCGGACAGGAAAACGGTCTGCGCAACGGAACGGAAAATCTGCCCGGTATCGCCGGCTTTGCCAAAGCGGCGGAGCTTACCATGCGGGATTTGCCCGAAAAAATCGAGAGAATGCGGGAAATACAGCGCTATTTTATCGAGGAGCTTCGGAAGATAAAACGGGTGGAGATCAATACTCCACCGGATAACTGCGCGCCCCATATCGTCAACGCTTCCTTTTTGGGAATCCGGTCGGAGATTCTTCTGCATACGCTGGAGCAGAAAGAGGTCTATGTGTCCAGCGGTTCCGCCTGCGCTTCCAACGACAAAAAGCACAAAAAGGTGCTGGAGGTGATGGGGCATGACCGGGAGCGGGCGGACAGCTCCGTCCGCTTCAGCTTCAGCACCGAAACCACCATGCAGGAGATACGGGAAGCGGCGATAATCATACGGGAGGCCGTGGAGGATTTGCAGAGAAAGCTGCGGATTCGGTGAGTATCCCAGTGCAGAGGGCAAAGAACAAAGTGCATTTTTTCTGTCCTTTGCCCTTCGCAGGGAAGAGGAACTGTTTCGGGACGATGAGGGCATCGTCCCCTACGGCGAATATTCCGGTGGTGTCGTTGTAGGGGAGGGGTTCCAGCCCCTCCCGTCGTAGGGGCCGATGACCACATCGGCCCGCCCGGTATACCATTTACCGTCTACTATTTACTGTAGGGGCGAACTGCGTTCGCCCTCCAATCCCTCAGTCAGCTCCGCTGACAGCTCCCTTTACACAAGGGAGCCTTCGCACACCCTATAGCTTCCCTTGTGTAAGGGAGGGAGACCGCTTGTGGTGAAGGGATTGTCAAACTATGCCCTTTGTTCTCTGTCCTCTGCGCTCTTTGCGGCAGGCGACGGTTTCCATCCTAAAAAATTTAAAACAGAAAAGGAAGAAACACATGAATGATGTGATTATGATCAAATACGGTGAGATTATCTTAAAAGGGCAGAACCGCCCTTTGTTTGAGGAAAAGCTCATCAAGAATATCAAATTTAAAATCAACGGGCTGGGCGAGTACAAAATCAAAAAAATGCAGGCCACCATCTATATCGAGCCGAAGGATCCGTCCTATCCCTATGAGGAGGCAATCGCAAGGCTTCTGACGGTTTTCGGCATTGTGTCGGTCACCCGGGCAAAGCATCTTAAAAAGGATATGGAGCAGGTGAAGGCGGAAGCTCTGCGTTGTATGGAGGCGCTTAGGGGGAAGGTAAAAACCTTCAAGGTGGAATCCAAGCGTTCCGATAAGAAATTCCCTTTAAAATCACCCGACATCAACCAGGAGGTCGGGAATTACCTGTATGATCATTTAAACGGAATCATTGATGTGGATGTGCACCATCCCGAGGCCGTTCTGCGGGTGGAAATCCGGGATGAGGGCGCCTATGTGTATGCCTCCAAGGAGAAGGGACCGGGCGGACTGCCGGTGGGTATCAACGGCAAGGCGGCTTTGCTGCTGTCCGGGGGGATTGACAGCCCCGCGGCGGGATTTTTGATGGCGCGAAGAGGGGTGGAGCTGATCGGCGTCCATTTCCATTCCTATCCCTACACCAGCGAGCGGGCAAAGCAGAAGGTGGTGGATTTGGCAAAGGTGCTGACCCGGTACTGCGATAAATTCAAGCTGTTTGTGGTACCCTTCACCGATATTCAGTTGGAGATCAACGACAAATTCCCCTCCGAGTATATGACGCTGATTATGCGGCGGTATATGATGAAAATTTCCGAGCGGATTGCGGAGCGGGAAGGCGCGAGGGCGCTGGTGACCGGGGAGAGCCTGGGGCAGGTCGCAAGCCAGACCATGTATGCCCTGCATGTCACCAATTCCGCTGTGACCCTGCCGGTGTTCCGTCCTCTGATTGGGCTGGACAAGGAGGATATCGTTGGGATATCCCGCCGGATGGGGGCGTTTGATATCTCCATTCAGCCCTATGAGGATTGCTGCACGGTGTTTACCCCGAAGCATCCGAAAACCAAGCCTATGCTGGACGTGGTGGAGCGCATTGAGGCAAAGGTGGATATGTCGAAAATGGTGGACGAGGCGGTAGAGAATGCGGAAGTGATTGCATTGCAGTATGAAGCGGAAATGTAATTGTATATTTTTCCGATGAAAAACGGGCGAACATAGTTCGCCCCTACAATATAAGAAATAAGGAGATTGTTGAAAGAATTGGCAAACCAATTTAGGTGGAGCGTATGGAGTTTCCGAAACGAAAGCCGAATCGGCTGAAAGCGTATGATTATTCCTCCGTTGGAGCATATTTCATTACAATATGTACAAAAAATCATATCACATTGTTGTGGGAGCATACAGTAGGGGCGAACTGTGTTCGTCCGAGCGAGAAAATGCATTTGTCTTCTGTTGGTATGATAATAGAAAGCGAAATACAGAAAATAAATGGTGTTTATCCAAATGTTTTGGTTGACAAATATGTTATTATGCCGAATCATATTCATTTTCTTATCTTTATATTGCCGGATAAAGACGGGCGAACGCAGTTCGCCCCTACGATTTCCAGAGTTATGAAGCAGTTTAAAGGTTCGGTAACTAAGAAAATCGGGCTGCCAATCTGGCAAAAATCATTCCACGATCACATCATACGCAACGAGAAAGAATATCAAAAAATTTGGGAATACATTGAAACAAATCCGTTAAAATGGGAAGAGGATTGCTTTTACCGGCAGGAATCCTGAAAGAAAAACAAAGAGCAGAGCGCAGAAAGAAGGAATCATTATGAGATGCGAAATTGTATCGGTGGGAACCGAGGTTGTCACGGGGGATATTGTCAACACCAATGCCCCTTATATTGCAAAGGAACTGAATAATCTGGGGATTCAGACCGCCTTTCACACCGCTGTGCGGGACGAGATGGACGAGATGGTTGGAATTTTGGATATTGCGCGGAAACGAGCGGATTTAATCGTCACCATCGGCGGCTTGGGGCCTACCTATGACGACATTACAAAGGAGGCAGTCTCCAAGGTTTCCGGACATCCGCTGATCCCCTCCAAGGAGGTGGAGAACGGCATCCGGGATTATTTTCTGAAGCTCAACCGCACCATGACGGACAATAATCTGCGCCAGGCGATGGTGTTCAAGGACGGAACCATTTTCCGCAATGACTACGGTACGGCGCCTGGGCTGGCGTTGAAGGACGGGGAAACCGTTTTTGTACTTCTGCCCGGCCCTCCGCGGGAGCTGAAGCCTATGTTTCACAATTTTGTCATTCCCTATCTGACAGAAGACAGCCATACCTTCATCAAGGAGAAGACCATCAAGGTGTTCGGCATGGGGGAATCTGGGATTGAGGCACTGCTCTATGATATCATGACAGGGACGAAAAATCCGGTTCTTGCCCCCTATGCCAAGATCGGGGAAGTGTTTTTAAAGCTGACCGCCCGGGGCAATACGCCGGAGGATGCCGAAAAGATTCTGAAGCCGGTTTATGACAAGGTTTATGCAAGACTGGAAAAGCATATCTACGGCGAGGATGGGGACACCCTGGCAAGCAAAGCCATGGAGCTTTTGCGGAAGAAGGGAAAGAAGGTGGCCTTCTGCGAGTCCTGTACAGGGGGATATGTGGCAAAGACGCTGACCGATCTGCCCGGTTCCTCCGAAGTGTTTGACTGCGGTGTGGTGACCTATTCCAACGCGATAAAGTCTAAGATTGTCGGGGTCAGTCCGGTGGTGCTGAAAAACCAGGGGGCGGTCTGTGAGGAGACGGCCATCCAGATGGCAAAGGGCATCAAACAGCTCTCCGGTGCGGATATCGGCGTCAGTGTGACGGGGATTGCGGGCCCCGGGGGCGGAACCGAGGAGAAACCGGTGGGGCTGGTCTATATTGGGTTCCATACCAGCGGCGCGTCGGTTACACGGAAGCTCAACTTGAACGGGGATCGGGAAAAAATCCGTATTCTTACCGTGAAAAATGTGTTTTCGATGATTATTGATTATTTGAAATAGCGATGGGCAGGGGAGAATAAAGAGAAACGGGCCGATGTGGGCATCGGCCCCTACAAAGGACAGAGAACAATTCACATAAAGCAAAACGGGAGGAGCAAGCCCCTCCCCTACGAAGGGCAATATGCTGTGCTTTGAACGGCGGGAAAGAGTAAAATGAGCTGTATACAAGAAGAACTCCCCGGCAAAAAGGAATTTTTCCTTTTTGCCGGGGAGTTTTTTCTTTCAATCGTTCTTGGGATGACAGAAAGCCAAGATTTTTATCCCAAACATGCGCCGTTGGTTTCAATCACTTTACGATACCAGTAACCGGAATCCTTAACAGTGCGCTTTTGGGTTTCATAGTCCACATAGGTCAGGCCAAACCGCTGGCTGTAACCAAATGCCCACTCGAAATTATCCATGAGCGACCAGGTGAAATAGCCGGCCGCTTCCACGCCGTCCTGAATGGCGCGCTCATACTCCTTCAAGTATTTGGTGAGGAAATCGATCCGCTGGGGATCGTGCACCTTTCCGTCGGCCATAACCCAGTCCTGATTGGCCAGCCCGTTTTCGGTGATGATGATCGGTTTATGATACCGCTCGTAGAAGAAGCGTGGCGCCCAGTACAGGCATTTTGGCTCCACATCCCAGCCAATATAGGTCTGAGGCCTTCCGGTCTTCTTGGGGGAATATACGGCCTTTCCGTCCTGGTGATAGATCTCCGCGCCCGAATAGATGTTCAGGCCGAAGAAATCCACCGGCTGAGCGATGAGCTTCAGATCCTCCGGCTTGACAAAGTCAAGGTATTCCTGGAAATAGGTGAAGGCATCCTCCGGATATCTGCCCAGATAAACCGGATCCATCCACCAGCTGTTCAAGTCAAACAAGCGGGAGAAGCTTGCCTCGATTTTTTCCCGGTTGAGGCAGAACATTTCCCGCCTTGCCACTTCGATCTCCTCTGGCGTTTCGGTGCGGGGATAGACCGCGGACAGGCAGGGGGCGTAGCCGGCCTTGACCGGCTGCTTCGCGTTGGCGCGGATGGCTTTCATGCCCTCGCCGTGCGCCATCAGGCTGTGGTGGATGGCGCGGAAAATATCCCGCTTGGAGAGTTTGACGCCCGGGGCGTTGACTCCGTCATAATGCCCCAGCATGATAAAGCACTGGGGTTCATTGAGGGTGAAATAGTTTTTCACCCGGTCGGAGAAATGCTCCGTCAGAAACGCCGCATACTCCCCGAACCATTTGGGGCTGTCCGGATTCAGCCAGCCGCCCTTTAAGTACAGCTCATAGGGATAATCCCAGTGGAACATGGTCATGTAGGGCTCGATGCCCTTTGTAAGAAGGCTGTCCACCAGGCGGTCGTAGAAATCTACCCCCTTTTGATTCGGCTTGCCGGCACCCTCCGGAAAAATGCTGGGCCAGGACACGGAAAAGCGGTAGGCCTGCAGCCCCAGCTGTTCCATGATACCAGTGTCCTCCTCCATGCGGTGGTAGTGGTCGCAGGCGGTTTCGCCGGTGTCGCCGTTTAACACGGCGCCCTCCTTCTCGCAGAATACATCCCAGACGGAAAGCCCTTTTCCGTCCTCCTGCTTTGCGCCCTCAATCTGGAAGGCGGCGGTGGAAGCGCCCCAGATAAACTCTTTGGGAAATGCCATAAACGAATCTTCTCCTTTCTGTGTTTCCGTCAAAAAGCAGCTCCCATGCCGGTTCTTAGGAATTGTCGGCATGGGAGTGTTCTTTTGCATGATTAATCAAACTGAACCGTCACCAGATGACCCCATTTCGCGGTTCCAAACCAGGGGGCATTGGGAATGCTGACGGTGACCGTCTCTCCTTCCGGCACGTCAAAGTGCTTGACGTATCTTGTGGTCATATCTTTGTAATCGCTGTTGTTCTTTTTCTGGAAATAAGGCGTGGAGGAGGTCTCCTTGGTATAGCCGTCATTTCCGTAATCCAGCGCCGCACCGTCGGTGTAGATGCATACGGTTGCGCTCTTGTTGATGTCAAAGGTGTACCAGGAAATCAGTTTATTGCCCCAGGCGTCCTTGATGGTCTGGGGGGCGCTTCCGGCAATGGGATTTGCCGTGTAAAGGTATGGCAGTCCTGTCAGTTCGCCGGCAATGTTTTCGGCGGATACCGTGGTATAGTTGGTGTACATGGGAACACCGTTTTCCAGCGTGCCGGAAACAATTGATGTGTCAAAGCTGCTGTCCGTGGGTCCTTTGTAGGTGATGTTTGTGATTTCCGGCTGTATGACGGGGATAACCGATTCATCAAAATCGATCATGACCACATAGCCCCATTTGTTGCTGTTCATATTCTGGGCGTTGGGGAGCTGAACGGTTTGAGGCTCACCCGGCGTCACCTCGAAATGTTTGGTATACATATGGGTCATTTTGGACTGTTCCGCATCGGGCCAATCGCTGTTCAGGCGTGAGAAGTAAAAGCCGCCGTTTTCGGTTGTGGTCTCCTCGGTGTAGCCGTAGCCATAGCCAGCATTTTGAAGCGGGGTGATGCCTCCCTCGGAAAATACTCGGATGGTCGCGCTCTTGTGAATGGAAAAGGTCAGCCATTTGTATCCCGTCGTGCCGTACCATGCGCTTTTGAGATCGGACGGCGTTGTTCCGGCAATGGGGTTGAACAGAGAAATGACAGGCTTTCCGCTGTACTGAGGCATCAGGTTGTCGCATTTGAGCACCGCGGTGTTAACGTAGAGCTGTTCGCCGTCCTTGAAACTTTTGATGAGCACCGGCGCTGTGTCAAAGCTTGGATTGACGGTGGATTCCGGCCCGGTGTAACGGATATCAGTGACAGGATAGAAGGATGTCTCGTCCACCTGCGCGCTGAGAGAACCGTAAACCGGCTCGGAGGGGATACCGCCTTGGCCATAGATGGCATAGGCGCGGGTATAGTAGCTGGAGGGAAGCGTCTGAAGCAGGTTTTTCAGTTCAATCCCGTATTGTCCCTTGGCGTTGAAGGGGGTTTTTGCCGCGCATTTGATCACGTCCGGTGTGTCCAAAGTCGGATTTGTATCGGAAGCGGAGCACAGAATGCCGTATTCCAGAACGTCATAGCCCTTTGCCTGGGCCACGGTTCCGAAGGTGATGCTCTGTGCCAGACCGGAATAGAATACGCTGGAGAAGGTGGAAACCGACCGCTCGGCGGATTTTTCCGAGAAAGTCACCGAGAGGGTGCCGTCCGCGGTCACCGGCTCGGTGGTGTACTGGCCGCTTTGGTTGACAATCACGCTGTTTCCGTTGAAGGAGATCGCCGACACGTAATAGTCCTCCGCGGGTGTGCAGGTGAAGGTGGCGGTTTCACCGTCGTTTACCAGCGCCGAGCCGCCTTCATTTGGAGTGACGGTTCCGTTTCCGGTGATCTGGATGGTGATGGTGTGGGGGCCTTCCGCAAAGGAGGGCGCCGCTGTAATGCCAAACAGGAAAGTCAAAGCAAGGAAGAATGACAGACATTTTTTCATTTTTTTGACCTCTTTTCTTTTATTATCTTTGTTTTTCAGACGGTTTTGCCGCGGCGGAACTGGAACGAGGAGAAAGAGAACCATCCGCGGTTCTGCTGTCCGAAAAAGAGATTGCATGGGGATGTTTTTATTATTCTTTTTTTATAGGCGGGCGAACGCAGTTCGCCCCTACGATGCGGGAGGGGATGGAACCCCTCCCCTACAATGGCGAAGCCGAAAATTGCTGTCCTCCTGTCATTCCGAAGGACGGGGAATCTCACATGACGAACCCCTTGGCGAGAAGGCAAGGCGAATCTTCGCTTTGCTTAGAATGACGGGCGAGCGGAACATTCGGGTGGATATGGAATCCGCCCCTACGGGTATACCGCAGACAGCAACGGCGGAACCAATTATTCGTCGAAATCAATGACCACCACATAGCCCCATTTGTTTGCGTTGGTATAGGGGGCGTTAGGCAGTTTTACCGTGGCGGGGGAGTCCTCCGAGGCCTCCACATATTTGGTATACATCCGGTCCATCTTGGAGCGGTCCGCGTTGGGCCAGTCGGTATTCAGCCGGTCAAAGTAAAGTCCGTTTGGCGCGGTGTTGGCGGTGAAGCCCCACGCCGGCCAGGTGAGCGCGTCGATGGCGCCCTGGGTGAAAACCCGGATGGTGGCATTTTGGCGGATGTCGAAGCTCAGCCAGTCGATACCTTTCCCGCCGAACCAGGTGCTTTTCACAAAGGCGGGTATCGTACCCGCAACCGGATTGAAGGTGATAATATAATCCTTCCCCTCCAGAGAGGGATCCAGGCTGTTGCAGACGATATTGTTATAGTTAGTGTAAAGCTGTTTGCCGTTGCCGAAGTTGGTTCCGTACACCGGCTGTCCGTCAAATACCGTGCCGTCCTGATTGGTTGGCCCGAGATATTTTAAGTTGGTTACCCGGGGTTTTTCCGGTTCCAGCAGGCTTCCGCAGATTTCATCGTAGGTGAAACGGACAGCGGTCAGACAGGAGGCGCCGGTTTCCGGAAGGGTGACGGTTACGGGAGAATCGGTGACGGAATATTCCTTGGAATAGCCGTAGGAAAGCTCCTCATAGGCTCCGTAGCCCGGGGTGGAGGGATCCACCTTCTGATACCGCTGGGCGGTCAGGGAGGCATCCTCTGTCCAGCCCTCCGGCAGGGAGAGTGGCTGAGGACTTAGCAGCATGACGGTGGCGGAGCGGTTCAGGGTAAAGGAATCCGCCGAGCCGCTTCCAGCGCTTTCCGCCTGGATGTAAGCAGCGTTCTTCAGCTGTTCGGACAGGTTGACATAGGAAACATTGGAATCGGAGCGGTAAGCTCTGCTGCCGTTTTTCAGTTCGAATTGCAGGGTGTTTCCGCTGGGGGACTGGAAACCGGTGATATAGTCCTCCGGGGTTCCGGTGCACTTGAAGTGCAAGGTGTAAACCGCTTCGGTTCCGTCGGGTGCCGTGACGGTGATCACGCTCTTGCCCGGAAAGGTTTTGGTGGTCTGGATGCGGATGTCCGCACTGCCGTCCATCCGGTCCGGCAGAATGGACGGGGAGACGGAGGCATTATCCGCCACGGTGTATTCATATCGGTCGGTTTCCGGCGCAAAGCCGGGCAGGAAAACGCCGTCCAGCCGCAGGGTTTTTAACTGGGTATCGCCGCTTGGAAACAAGCCGGCGGTGCAGAGAGGTTTCATTTCGTCCAATCCGTTCCAAAGGACTGCTTTCACCGAGCATCCGGTGATGTCCCCGGGCATGGTCAGCTGGGCGGAAAACTGGGCGGAGCCAGAGGATGCAAAGGTTTTTGAGTCGGCGGCCAGATCGATCATTCGGTTCTCCCGGTATAGAGCCAGGAGGAAAACTGCCTGTTCTCCTTCCGGAACGTTTTCCGCCGTGACCTGTGCGATGACGGTTCCGCCGGGCGTCAGAAAGGAGATGGGACCGGAGCCGTCGCTGTATGTGATTGCGGATACCGTGGGTTCCGCCGCAGCCGCCGGAAAGAGCGTGCCTGAAAGCAGGCACAGGGTTAAGAGAAATGCGATTTGTTTTTTCATGGTTTTCTGCTCCTTTCCTTTATTTTTTCACAAAGCCGATCCAGTCTACATTCCAGTTATAATTCAGACCGCGCAGAGTCAATTTGTGCTTACCGGCTTCCAGATAAAAATCGTTTTTTACCTCCATCCCTTTCCACTGTTCCGGCACGGAGCCCCAGCCGTCTGTCAGGGGGCAGGTAAACATGCCGGTGTAAGTGCCCAGGATGAACTGACGCTGAGTTCCCTCGTTCCACGCCACATGCTTCAAGACCATGCGGTAGGTTCCGGATTCCGGAATTTCAAATTCATAGGCGGCGGAATCGTTGGTGGAATCCAGCTGGGTCAGGCCTGCGCCGCCTGACAGGAAGGCGCGGGTATCGTATTTCGCGGAAGCGCCCTCCTTGGAGGCAAAATCCTCCGCCTCCAGAAAGACGGTGCAGGATTTTTTCAGCGCTTCGTGGTCGTCTATCTTTTCCGCTTCATAGAGCGGGAAATCCACTGTTTTGAGCACGATATTGGGATTATCGTCATTGTAGGCGGCAAACCGCGCGTTTGCGGGGAGATATTTGATCTCATTTTTTTCGGCGTTTGCAAGATTCATGCCGGGGGAGAGATCCACAATCTGGTACATTCCCGCCGGGTTGCCTGCTCTGCCGTGAAGGACGGTGTTTCCCGCCGGATCGGCAGAACCCTTGCAGGATACCGAAGCGGTGCTTTCGTTTATGGTGACCGAAATTTCTTTGGAGAGAAGCTCCGGTTCCGCCTTGGTGCCGTTCACGCAAAGGTTGTAATCCCCTTTGTCCAGCGAGAGGGAAACGGTGCTTTCGGCTATCTCCAGAGAGCGCACGCCTGTTTTTTCGTTCAGTGTTCTTCCTTTGCTGTCCAGAAGGCTGTCACAGCCGGCATAGCCCAGAGTGACCGTGGTGTCGTCCGGAGCGGACAGGTTGACAAGCCCACGCCCCATTGCCGCGGAGAGGTTTTTGTCCGCGTCCACCAGAACGGTTTCTCCCGCTTTCAGATAAGTGCCGGAAACCAGCATCACCGAAGCGTCATTGACCAGAACAGCGGCTCCCCGGAATTGAATGCTTCCGGTATCCACCGTTTCCGCGTCGGTGGTTTTCACATAGGCCTTGGTTCCGTTCTCGAAGGACAGCTCGATGTAATCGCCGTGGGAAACCGAGGCGATGTACTGCGGATTCTCGGAGGAGCGGTGCACATCCAGGGTTGTCACCATCTTGGTTTTGGGAAGCTTCTCCGTCTCAAACCAGATTCTTTGATGGGTGTCCGAGTTTTGGTAGGCGGCCGGTCTTGCGACCTCCGCCAGATCCGCGCCGGAAAAGATATTGCTGTACTGATAGTTGACTTTTTCCGGGTACTGGATCTGCGCGTCCAGCGCGGCGGCGCCTTTTGTGAGCCTTGCGCCCGTGCCGTTTTCGTACACGCTGATGGTTCCGGACATGCCGTTGAGCCACCACTCGTAATTGGCGCCCTTTTCATTGGCCGACTCCAGATCGTCGATGACAATGAAGGTGTCGGGACGGACATAGAGGATATAGCGGTCGGCTTTTTTCAGCAGGTTCTCGTAAGCCTGGCTGGCATCCCCCTTCACCATATCGAAATCCGGATGGGTGACAAACTCATCCAGGCTTCCCTTTGCCAGGAAGGAGTTGATGGTCTGTCCCTTCCCGCCGTTTAAGGTGATTCCGTTATGAGCGAAGGTCTGGCGCACATATTTGTTCTCCCAGTCGGTCCCGTAAGCGTAGTAGCCGCTGTCGATAGCGAGCCGCTCGCCGAAGGCCTGAATCACGAAGGTGTTCTGATCCGCGTGGGAATGGTTAAAGGAGCCGAAGGGACTGGATTTAAAAAACAGGGAAATCCGGTTCTGATCCGTCAAATCCGAGTGCATGGCCGCCCAGCCGATGTCCTTGAACCGTTTGGCGGAGGGCAGGGTAAGAGGCATTTCGGCTTCTATGTTCTGATAGCCGTCCAAAATGTTTAGATATTGCAGGACGGGCAGGTTGCCGTCGTTGAAGGTTTCCACCATGGAGATGTCTCCGATCTCCTCCAGCGCCCATTTCGGGAGGCCGGATTGGTACCGTCCGGCCATACGGCTGTATGCATAGATAAGCGCTTTTCCCTGGGCGGAATAGCTGGAATCCCCGAAGGTGCCCACCGAACCCGCCGGATAGGTGTACAGGGGGAACCAGAGTTCGTTGCGCATCCACGCTTTCTGTCCGATGTCAATGATGCCGGCGTTTTTCAGAATGTCATACAGCAGTTGATTCTGACTGGTGCTGGCGGTATAGTAGTAGGTTCCCTGGGACCAGCCGCCGTCCTCATTGCTCCAGGGCGGCAGCACGTTCAGAAAGGTGGGGAGCACAAACTCCATCCACTGTTCTGCCTCCGGCAGATCATGATAGGTTGCAAGGGAGATGATCAGAATATAGCCGAAGGCCGTCCAGCCGTGGGATTCGTAGGGGCGCTCCTTGATGGAAACCTCTGCGTCAATCAGATGATCCGCCATGGTTTTGGTGCGGGTTTTGATCATGGAGAGCACCGTGTCCTTTTCCTCCTGCGTCATCAGATCGCAGAGCCAGTCATAGGCGACGGCTCCCATATAGGCGATCTCGCGGTGCACCTGATCCTGACTGGTGTAGGAGGTGGGACCGTTGGGATCCCATTTGGACATGGCCGTCAGCAAATCCACTCCGAAGCGTCCGATCTCCTTGTCGCCGGTCAGCAGGTAAATCAGTCCGCTTTTCAGCATGGGATGGGTGGTTTTGGTCAGATGATCCAGCCGCAGTTTGTAGAACAGGTCGTCGCTGTTGGCGTAATCCTCCGCCTTGGGTTCGGAGGGAAGGGGGAGTGCCATGGCCTCCCGCACTTCCTGCGTGATTTTGGCGAGATAGGAGCTGCCCTCAGCTTGGGCAAGAGGGGCGCGGAAATCCGAAAGCCCTTCCTTGGTGGTGAAGATGCGCGGATGGCTTTCCGGAATCTTTTCCAGCAGCTTAGCAAGGGGCGGAACCGGGAATTCCGATGCGTCCGGGTCGATGCGGAAGCGGCGGGCGGGCGTCCAGACCGAGTTGCCGGACGCGGAGCGGAACCGCACGCTCCAGTAGTAGGTTCCGATTGCAAAGGGCTGGTCGAAGTTATAGAAATTGTCGGTGATTCCGCTCTTTTCATAGGCGGTATCCGTGAGATCCTTATCCCGGCAGACTTTCAGGTCGTAGCTGTCGGCATAGCTGACAGAGGGCCAGGAAAAATCCGGCGGGTTCTGCTCGGTCACATATTTGTCCTCCGGACGGAAGGGCATTTCTTTTCCCTGGAGATTGTATTCGGTCGGCCAGGGCTGTTCCGCGGCCAGGACCGGGGCAGCCGTGCAGAGGGTTTGCAGAAGGATGACGGCCGCAAGCAGGATAGAACATTTTTTCATGGCTGCTGCACCTCCTCGATGGTTATGGTTTGGGTTTCCTCCCGCCAGCCGACGGCATAGCCCAGATTTTCCGCAACGAAACGGAGCGGAACATAGAGCACGCCGCTCTTTTGAAAAGCCGCAGCGTCCATGGCGGCGGGACTGCCGTTTACGGAGGCTTCGGTTTTGCCGACGGTCATGACAAGCATCTTTTCCCCCTTGGCAATGCGGATGCTTCCGTCCTCCAGGGTGTACTCAAAGTTCAGCAGCTCTGCGAACGGCGCAAGGGAGATGAGAGTTCGGCTTTCCATGCTGAGCAGACGATCGTTCCAGAAGTAGTATTGTCCGTCATAGTACAGGTTCCGGTATCTGCCGGACGGGATTGCCGCCGGATTTTCCACCACGGGCGGCTTCATTGCCGGTCCGGAGGCATTGGATTTCAGACGGGGCGCATCCTTTTCCACCTTGATGTAGTCGAAATAGTTTTTTCCCTCCCAGCGGCTCATGGAGACTGCGATATTGTTGACCGCTGTCCCCGAAAAGGTTTCCCGCGGCGTTTGGTTGGTCAGGATGATTCTTCCCAGTTTTTTGTCAAAATCGATATTTGAGGGGAGGGTGCCCTCGTAATTTTTTAGGTAGTCCGACTGGATCAGCAGATCCACCTTCTGCGCTTCCATGTCAAAGACGGTGCGCACGGTGAACCAGGTGTCGAATGGCAGCTTCTGATTGCCCGCGATGGGCTTCGGGGAACCGTTGTTGAAGCTTAATATTCCGGTGTCCGATGGAGTCGTGATGGAATAGGCGGTGTCGTTGTCCATCTTGATTTCAATATTGATCGGAGCGATATCCGTTTTGGTCTTCACGGTTTTAAAACGAAATTCCACGGCGAAGGCGGAGCTCTGTTTCTCGAAATAGCGGACGGCCTTGGGACCTGCAAAATCTGTGGAACCCTCGTTCCGGGTGTCATACAGAAGCATGCAGTTTTTCTTCTGCCCGTTTCCCACATCCGTCTCTTCCACCGTGATCTGGCAGTCGTTCAGGGAAAGCTGGTATCCCTGCGGAACGCCGCCCTCCTTGTCGGCTGAGAAATCGTCGTAAAACAGGTCGCTGCCAGACTGGGCTCCGCTTTGTCCGCTTCCGCCGATCACATCTTCATTTTTGGTAGCCCATGCCATCCCGCTTACCGGAACGGCGAGACAGAGACAGAGACTCAGGGCGATCGGACGTAATATTTTTTTCATATGCATCCTCCTATCTGACAATATAAAGACTGATGGGTTCGCAGTAGCGCTGCTGGATTACAATCCGGGAGCAGGCGCTTCCGGCGCGGTCAAAGCCGATCAGGTCATCCAGAGAGCCCTGTTTGAGCCGTTTTGCCTCGCCAGCGGCGGAGCTGTCGTAAATCATGACGGGGAAGCTGCCGGATCGGACGACCTCCATCCCGTCCATCTGGGCCAGATCGGCGGGGTTGTCGGTGACCTTGAATTTAAAGCCGTCCGCATAGGCGCCGTAGACATACCCTTTTACCAGGCGCTGCGCATCGTAGACGTCGGTGCCGAAGGTGGAGTAGAAGGTATCGTCCTCCGGCCGGTAGATCAGGTTGAAGGCGGTGAGATAACCGGACATTCCCTCCATATAGCGGAACATGTCGCCGCACCGCATATCCTCCGGCTTGAATACCTGCGCGTTGGACGCGGTGAAGGTGATGTCCTCCTTGCAGAAGAGGGTGCGCTCCTTGCCGTACTGGCTGAAATAGACTTTGGTGAGGGCGTCGCCCTCGCTGTCGATGGCTTTCACCGACTTTATAAAGAAGGAGAAGGGGGTCTCGGTGGAGCCCCAGCTGCCTTTTCCGTCGTTTTTGATGGTGATGAGCTCCGCGCCGGCGATGTCGTCCCTGGAATAGTAGGCGACGCCGGTGTAATTATTGTTATCCCCGAAATAGGAGCCGTTGGCGATCTCGTAGAGCTCCTCGTCCATGCAATCCACCGTGAGATCATTGGGAAGAGGAAGCCGGAACACCGTTGCCGTTTTGGGGATCAGGATTTTTCCGCCCAGGGAGCGGGCGTTGATTTTAAAATTCAGGTTTTCATAGGGAACCATAAACAGCTTGTTTTTTCCCGAGAGATTGGCGGGGGTGCCAAGGATGCCGTCCGGCGTGTTGAAAACGGTGTCGATATAGTCGATGGCACCGTTGGCGTCCAGGGTATAGCGCACAGCCTGTGCAACGCAGCCGGCGGGTATATCCCCCGAGATGGCTTTGGCAGAGCGGTTGAGTACGGTTTTGATGCTGTCCGGATAGTTTTTATAAGCCACGTCATCGATTTTCAGCCGGTCGGAAAGATCATACACGCCGAAATTTCCCCGGGCGTCCATCAGTTTAACCCGGATTCCCTCGTCCAACCCCTCTTCCTGCTGCAGCGCCATCAGATATCCGAACTGTTCCCGGTCGGAGGGAGCCGGTTTCACATAGGCGCCTTGTCCGTCCTTATCCAGACCGATTTCCACCGCCGTTCCGAGCTGAAGCTCTTTGCGCGCAAGGCGGAGGCACAGGGGGGTAAGCGCAATCTCTTTGCCGTCCACGTTCACGAAACAGGCATTGGTGTCCTCGGTGATGGTCTGCAGAACACCGGTGACCTTCTGATTGGACAGATAGGCTTTTATCAGAGTCTGGGGCGCGTCCGGAAGAGATGCGGAGACCGAGAGAACCGCCATATCGCCGATTTTGCCGAAGGAGGTTTCCTCCCCCTTTTCATCATAGAGCAGCACATAGGGCTCATCCGCTTTTGTATCCAGTGTGAGCTGCTTGCTGCTGTCGTAGTAGTCATAGATTTTCCAGGCGGAGCTGTCCTTCTTTCCGACGACATAGTTTTCATAGACGTCGATAAAGACGATATCCGCAGTGTTGTCGCCGTTGTTGTCCAGCAGTTTCAGAGTTCCGGTTTTATCCTGTAAAAGTTCCGTGTTGAAAGCGGCGGTGGTGGCGGTGCCGTTGTAGAGGATTGCGGCAAAGCTTTCATAGCGGCAGGAGACGGTTTTGCCCCTTTCGTCTTCCGCCTTCACCGTTCCGTTTTCAATGGAGGTGACGTCCTCCGCTTTTAAGATGGTTTCCTGATTTTTGTTTGCTTTTTTGGAGAGGTACACAAGCTGTTTGCTTCCGCCGTCCTCCGTTTCTTTATAGTAAGCGTCTACAAAGTAGCCCAGATTGTCATAAACCGGGAGATCCCCGGCGGAGATCAGAACACCCGCGACGGAAATCCGGCGGGGAGGCGTGGTGTTGTCCCCGCGCAGATTGGTGATATCCACACCGTCGACAACTCCCTGCACCGTGTGAATCCGGAAATTCTGCGTCAGCAGGGTGACTCCTTTTTTGACCTCCATGCCGATGCCGTCCCCCTGCACGGAGGTCTGCACCGTCAGATCGATATGAAGCGCGTTGAAAAACAGGATTGCCGCCTCCGCGCGGAGAAGGGGTTCCCGGTAGCTTCCCCTGTAATTGCGCAGCAGGCGGAGGTCGGAAGCAGCGGCATAATAGCCGGCGGGATAGCCGCCCAGCGCTTCCGCCCGGTATCCGTATCCCAAAAGACGGATGAGCACCGTCATCGCCTCCGCGGCGGTAATGCTTTCCTCCGGACGGAAGGTTCCGTCGGAGAAACCGGAGATTAGATTCATGCTCTTTGCCGTGTAAACCGGAATGGCGCAGGAGGCCTCCGGCGGCACGTCGGAAAAGCAGGGCTGCCCGCTCCAGACACCCTCCGGCTCTGGAAAGCCGTTCATCCGGTAGACGGCGGTGATAAATTCTGCCCGGCTGATTGGCTTTGCTCCGTCGCTTATGGAGAAGTCAATCAAATCAAGGGCGTTTAAAAACGAGATGGCTTCCTCGGCCTCCGGCTGAACCGGATTTTCTGGGAATTCCTCCTCCGCGGAGAATGCGGGCAGGGTGAGAACCCCAAACAGGACGAGAAGAACCGCGGTCAGTTTTTTTAACATCATTGCCCACCTCCCTGTGTGATCAGTCCATACAGTATTTTTGCGGCCTGCGCCCGGGTGCAGGGCTGTTTGGGAGCAAAGCTTCCATCCTCCATACCGCTGACGATGCCGGCGTTTTTCATCGCATAGACCGCCTCTTTGGCGAAGCCGGCGATTTCATTGTCATCCGAAAACAGCTCCTCTGCCTTGTCCGGCAGGGAGATGCCTTTGTAGTTTGCCGTCCGGTAGGCGAGGGTCATCATCTCTTCCCGGGTTAGCCTTTCCCCCGCACCCAGCCGCTCGTCCGGGTAGCCCTGAATCAGTCCGGCCTTCTGTGCTGCCGCCGCGTAAGGGGAAAACCAGCTGCCGGCAGGCACGTCGGTAAAGCTGGAGGGCGCGTCCGCGGTCTCAATGCCGAAGGCGGAAACCAGCATTTTCACAAATTCCTCCCGCAGAATTTCCCGTTCCGGCTCAAAGGTTTTCGGTCCGGTACCGGAGAGAACTCCTTTTTCCGCCAGCGCTTCAATGCTCTCCTTCGCCCACGGGACGGACGCAAGATCGTCAAACAGGGGGGCGGAGGGCTGTGCGGTTGGCTGAGGGGAGAAGGTGTCAGACGGGATGGGGGGCAGAGTCTGCCCGCCGGAGGACACAATGCCGCCACCACCACCACCTCCGCCGGACGGACGGGGCGTCGGTGTCGGAACAGGCTTGGAAGCCAGCTTGGAAAGAGCCTCCCCAAAGTCGCTTACCGAGGAGAAAGGACTCTTTTTCGCCAGTTCCACCGCGAGGGTATCCTTTTTGGAATACCGCTGATAGGCTGCCATGTCCAGCGCCATATCCTCGCCGTGGTGTTCGATGGCATAAAGGATATCCGACCAGTTCTGAATGCGATTTACCAGGCTCAGAAAAACGGTTTCCTGGAAGACCTGCTGAAGGTCCTTCGCGCTTTGCAGGTCTTTGCCCTGAAACAGGGCGGTAAAGGAACTGCGGGTTTGCACTGTGAGCTTGGTTTTATATGTAGTGACAAAGGATTCCTTTGGTTCAAACAGTGCCTGATACTGCATCAAATCAAATACGGTGCCTTGATTCAGGTTTTGCAGCACAGAGCACAGAAGAAGACGTTCGGTAAATTCCGCAGGATCCTCCGTGTGGATGGGATTCTTTTGATTCAGCTGAAAAAAGAGTTCCGCTGTCTTGACCGGATCCGCTGAAAAATAGAGGGGATCCGTCAGCTGAAACAGCTTGGCGACGGTGCAGTTCTCATCCGTCAAAGAGAGAAGCTGCTGCACTTCACCGGCAGTCTGGGCTTCTGCAATATTCTTGAGAAATTCCGTTTTGTGCTCCAAAGTGGCATAAAAAACAGTGGTTTCATAGGGAGCCGCCGCTCCGTCGGCGGAAATCCGCACCGGATACTCCCCGACAGCGGAATCCGTCATATCCAGCGTGAAGCAGAAATTTCCTTCCCGGTCGGCGTTTTTCTGCTCCAGATAAAAAAGAGCTTCTTTCATCTGCTGCACGAAATCCGGACTGGACGGATCGATGCTGCCCGGCGAGAAGTCCGGCCGGTACACTTCCAGTGTGACATTCGCATAAGGTTTTGCCTCTGTGAGCTTTCCGGAAATCACAATGTTTCGGGTAGTTACCTCAAAAACAGGCTTTTCTACCTCTGCTGCCATTCCCTGCAGGCAGAACATGGTGAAAATCAACAGAAAACACAGGATTCTTTTTCCAGTGTTTTTTTTCATATTGACTCCCCTTTCTTTTCAATGAAAAAACAGTAAGATTTGCGGATATAGGTTGAAAAAATCCAAACAGCTTCCTGCTCTTCGGCCTTTTCGACGGTATGCCCGCACAGTGTCCAATCCATTCCGCAAAAAAACGCCCGTTTTCCGGCGGAACAGCAGGGAAAACCCGCCGCCCGAAAGACGGGGGCTCCCTTTCTTTTCCTTTACAGTTTCATTATAATATTCCCCCGATCGGTTGTAAATGGTGTATGTTTCATATTTTATGTATATTTCCGACATTTTCAGATTTTTTTCTTTTGCGCGGAGATTTGACAATTTCAATATATTTTGCTATCATGAAAACGAAAAATTGTACAAGGAGCACAAAGAGATGAGTAAGGTCAATTTAACGGAATATGCGGAATCCGACATTACCATCCGGGATATCAACTGTATCTATATCCAGCGGATGACTTGCGCATGGAAGCACACCTCCACCTTCGAGTCCTACCACCGGCTTGTCTTTATCGGGGAGGGGGATTTCACCGCCTCCATCGACGGCCAGACCATGCACGTCAAAAAGCATGATCTTCTGTATATTCCCAAAAACGCGAGGTATCAGTCCTCCAGCCTTTCCGTCCCCTTCTGCCACACCACCATCCTCTTTGACTTTGCACAAAGCGATCGGAACAGTTATCCCTTTAGCTATCTCTATACCCTTAAATCACCCGAAAAATTTATGCAGATGTTTGACGACATCTTAAACGTATGGTTATACCGCAGTTTTGGATATAAGCTCAAAACGAAGATGCTGCTTTATGATATTTTGAGAAACATGCTTATGGAGCAGATGATACAGGGAAATATGCTGCATTCTTACAACACCATTCAGGCGGCTATGCAGTTTATTGACCGGAATTATGACAAGGAGTATATCAATGTGGAGGAGCTGGCCAAAATGTGCGGAATCACCCCCACCCATTTCACGAGAGTGTTCAAGGGAATCTATATGACAACCCCTGTGAAATACATCAACAAGCTGCGCATTGACCGGGCCATAGAGCTTTTGGAGCACACCACCCTGACGGTCAATGAGATTGCCGAGCAGACCGGTTTTTCCGACACCTCCTACTTCAGCAAAATGTTTAAAAAGCTGCTGGGGAAGAGTCCTCTTCATTACAGGCAGGAGATGTGAGAAGAAAAAGGGATAGAAATGCACTGCGTGTGATGAGGGTGCGGGCGGAGCAAGCCCCTCCCCTACATCGGATGGCGGTGGTTGGAAATAATGGAAAAGACGTCATTCCGAGGCACTTGGAATCTCTGACGGAGAACAAAGGACAGGGCAGAAAAATATACAGTCCGCTTTTTGTGCGGAATTTTTCATTATGCGAACAGATTGGTCAGGTTCCGTATCCATTGCTCTTTTTGGAAGGCTTCCCCTTTCCAGCCAGCCAATATCAATTCAAGAAGCATGGTCTTGAATACGCTGTCCATAAAGCCGGCATTTCGGTGTACCGTCAGCAAAACAAAAATCATTTCATAAAAGCCTTCTTTCGAGAGACGTTCCATAAGTGATTTCATCATCCCAATGTCCATGTGTTCGTCGCCGGGGGTGCAAATTAAGTACCACCAGCCGGGATACCGGCGGATCCATTCCAAAAAACGGATGGTTTGCTTATTTCTTTTCGTCAGTGATTCGGAACTCTCCGGATCAAAATTTTTGTTCATAGAAAAAACCTCTTTTCTAAATTTATTATTTTATATTTGAAATTAATTTATTTATATAATAAACTTATTCGTTTGTTTTTGAATTTTGGATTTGATTTTCTAAATGATATAGTTTACAATAATACAAAAGGAGTCTGATGATTATGGGAATGGCAATCAAAGTAAAGATGTTACTTGCTGCAAAAGAAATGACAATTGCAGATTTGGCAGGAAAAATGGAACCGGAAACAACAGCACAAAATATTGGTGCAAAGCTGAAACGGGATAATTTAACAGAAAAGGATTTACAGGGCATTGCAAAGGCATGCGATGTAACTTTTGAAGGGAATTTTATTTTTGAAGATGGCAGAAAAATATAAGGCTCGTTGTTCATAAAAAGTTTACCTCCTTATAATATACGTTAATAATAGAAATAAATTCGTTTATTAACGTATATTATAAGGCTATTAACGTAAAATGTCAATACAAAAATCCGCTTTGTCGGAAAGAATGTTCGTTTATTATTTGACTATCTTCGGAAAAAGTCGTATAATTACAAAAAAAGGAGGGGATTACTTGTCTGCGGCAAAAAAAATAAAAATACTTTTGATTGAACGGGAAATGACTCTTACCGATTTGTCGAAAAAATTGAATAAGAGCCTGTCAACAATGAGTGATAAAATGAAACGGGATAACTTTTCAGAGAAAGATTTGAAGAAAATAGCGGAAGTCTTAAATTATGATTATGATGTCATCTTTACCGACAGGGAAACGGGAAAACAAGTATAGATTCCAGCAAAGTGAAAACGTGGTAATTTAGCACAAAATGTTATTTTTGAAGATGGCAGAAAAATATAAGGATCGTTGTCTTTAAAAAAAGCGGTGTTCATCGATTGATGAACACCGCTTTTTTGCGGAGGTCGACGTCGGGAAATTGCCATCCACCTGTCATTCCGAGGAATCGAGGAAACTCCCAGCGTAAAACCTTGGCAAGCCGGCTTTGGGATTCTTCCCTTCGTTCAGAATGACAAATAGAGAAGAAACTCTGAATGACGGGCGGATATGGAATCCGCCCCTACGGTAGACGGTATACTGGGCGGGTCGATGTGGGCATCGACCCCTACGCAGGGCAGAGGACGATTGGAAACAGCGGAGAAATGCCATCCTGCGGTCATGCACTTTTTGAAAAACAAAAAAATGAACAAAAAATGCTCAATTCTGAACAAAAATCTATTAATGGTTTATGGGAAAGCGTGCTATACTGAAATTGAAAATAGAACAAAATCTGTTTTTTTAGCCCTTGATTTTAAGCTGAAATTGGTGTTTTAGAAAAATCAGGGGCATGACATGAAAAAATAACCAAAAAGAGGAATTTAGCAATTTTTGTTCTCTTATTGAGCAAAATTCGCTCTTCAAAGACAAGGAGAAAGAAGCAAAATGACAAAAACAGTATCATTGATTGGGGCCGGCTCCAGAGGGCGGTATACTTATTCGCCCTATGCCAAGCAGCATCCCGATGAGATGAAAATCACAGCGGTGGCGGAGCTTCGGCCGGACGTGCTTGCGGATTACGGCGAGGAATACGGCATTCCGGAGGAGCGGCGTTTTCCCAGTGCGGAGGAATTTTTCCGGCAGGATAAAATGTCGGACTTTGCCTTTATCTGTACCCAGGACGGGCAGCATAAGAAGCATGCGATTATGGCACTGGAAAAGGGGTATGACCTTCTGCTGGAAAAGCCGATGGCAATCAGCCTGGAGGATTGCCGCGCAATCACCGAAAAAGCGAACCAGACGGGCCGCGCGGTGGTGGTCTGCCACGTTCTGCGCTACACCCCCTTCTACGCGAAAATCAAGGAGGTTCTGGAAAGCGGCAGAATCGGCAGCGTGGTGGATCTGCACCAGTGCGAAAACGTGGGCTACTGGCATTACGCCCACAGCTACATAAGAGGAAACTGGAGAAAGGAGAGCGAAAGCTCGCCGATGATTCTGGCGAAATGCTGCCATGACCTGGATATTCTTTACTGGCTGGCGGGAAAGAAGTGCCGGGCGGTTTCCTCCTTTGGCTCTCTGAAATACTTCAACGAAAAAAGCGCGCCTGAGGGTGCCGGGAAACGATGCCTGGACGGCAGCTGCAGAATCAAAGGGGAATGCCCGTTCGACGCGGAGAAAATCTATATCGGCTCCCCGGTCACCGGCGTGCGGGTCAATCAATCCTGGCCGGTCAACGTGCTCTCCCTGGATCTGACCGAGGATGGAATCCGCAGGGCGCTGGAAGAGGGACCGTACGGAAGATGCGTTTTTGCCTGTGACAACGATGTGGTGGATCATCAGATTGTCAATATGGATTTTGAGGACGGCGTGACGGCCTCCCTGACCATGTGCGGTTTTACCAGCCAGGTAAACCGGGAAATCAAAGTGATGTGCACCGGCGGGGAGCTGACCGCAGATATGGTCAGCGGAAAAATCCATGTGACTCCCTTCGGGAAGGAGACGGAAACCATTGTGATAAACGATGAGTATGACGCATTGAACGGTCACGGAGGCGGCGACCACATGCTGGTGGAGGAAATGATGCATACCGATATGGATAAGCTTTCCTCCATGTCCACCAACATCAACGATTCCCTGCACAGTCATCTGATGGCTTTTGCCGCTGAGATGTCCCGGAAGCAGGGCGGAAAGCCGGTTTCGATTTCCTCTCTGTATTAGGCATAATTTGCCATCCTTCTGAGGTGGGTAAAATTAGATTAATCTATTGAGATTTCTGAAAATTTATATATAATTGAAGTATAATAAAATGTGAAGAAAAGGACAAAAAATGCTCAATTTTTGGAAGAGGAAGGTTTCTTCTCCGCACTTAAAATAAATCCGGAATCAAAAAAGGAGATGATGTGGTTATGAAAAAACAGTTCCGTCGCGTGACAGCGGTGCTTTTGGCGGCACTCTGCACGGTGCCGGTATTTTGGACGAAAGGGATGGCAGACGACGTGGGAAAATTCAAATCCGAGAAGCTCAACAGCAAGAAATTTATGGAGGCTTACTCACTGGGAACCCCCATTGAGCAGGTGCAGACCAACCACTGCGTGACGGGTATGGAGGACGGATACAACATGCTGTATACGACCTCGGCCGGAACGCCTGCGGTTTTTAACGTATTTAATATGGATACCAAAAAGCTGGAGAGGACCTTCAAGCTGACCGGCTGCAGCAGCGTCTGGACTCACGCGGTGGATCAGAACGGCAATGTCTATATGGCCTCTCAGGACAAAGCGTTTTTATTCCGCTATTCCCCGGAGACCAAGGAGTTGGAAAACCTGGGCTCTATCATGGGGCAGACCGCCTGCTATGATTTGAACGTGGATGAGAAGGGGAATGTGTATGTTGGCGTTTTTCCTATGGGTACCGTGATCAAATACGATATTGAGACCAAGACTTTTTCCGCCTACGATCCGCCCAAAGCGGACAACAAATATATCCGCAGTCTGGGTTATTACAATGGAAGCCTGTATGCGGGAACCTTTGGCAACGGCGGGGAATTGTACCGGATTGACGCCAAGACGGGAAAATCCGAAAAGGTGGAGATTCCCCAGAGGGAGGGTTACACCACTTTTTCGGATCTGTATGAGATGACTACGGTGGGCAAGTATCTGTTTATTTATGCTAACCGTGTAGAAGGTACCGATCCCGTTATGCTGATCTATGACTGTGAGAAAAAACAGTTTTGTGAAGATTACGCCCTCAAATCCATGGCCTATTTTGTTTCGCCGGAGTACAATGGAAAGACCTACTTCTCAGCCGGCGGCTATCTTCAGGAATTTGACCTGGAGACAGGGAAGCTCAATCAGACAGACATGAAATTCAATCTGAGTCAGAGAGGTTCCGGATGGATGGACTTGAAGGAGGAGGGTTACACGGGAAAGACGCTTGTGACCATCACTTACAGCGGGGTGCCTTTCCTGTTCAACCTGGAAGCACGCAAGTTCCGCAATATGGACGAGGCGCAGCTGAGCGGCTCCGGCGTGCAGATACATAACATTACCTCCAATACGGATTTCAATAAGATATTTATGAGCGGGTACGTGGCGGCCAAGGGTTCTGTCTACGACCCGGAAACCAACGCGCTGACTCCCTTCGCGCTGGGGCAGGCGGAGAACATGTGCGGCAATGAAAACTACATGTATTTCGGGGTTTATCCCGGCGGACACGTATACCGGATGGGGAATCCAAAGCAGGGCGAAGTTCCTGCCGCAAAGAAGGTTTTCACCATCGGAGAGGATCAGGACCGTCCTTATAATGTGATGACGGCGGATGGAAAGGTATTCTTCGGCACCATTCCCAATTACGGGAAGCTGGGCGGAGCGCTGACCATCTATGACGAGGCGACAAATACAAAGGAAGTGTACCGCAATGTGGTGAAAGATCACAGCATCGTCGGTCTGGCTTACAAGGACGGCAAGATATACGGTTCCACCTGTATCACTCCCGGTCTGGGGATTGACCCGGTCGCCAAGGAGGCAACCATGTTTGTGTTTGACGTGGAGAAAAAACAGGTGATCAAAGAATTTACGCCCAACTTCCCGAAGGATAAAGTGCCTTCCGGCAAAGTGCAGATCGGCGATCTGGAGCTTGGACCGGACGGTCTTATCTGGGGCGCGGTGCGAAGCTATCTCTTCGCTTTGGATCCGGACACGCTGGAAATTAAGAAGGAAGTTCTCTTAAAGCCCTTCCAGTGGGGCAGCGGGCAGTACTGGAGGCCCATCTTCCTGCGGTTTGCATCCGACGGCACACTGTATGTGTCGGGCGAGGGCATTCATGTGGTTGACATTGATACGCTGGAATATATCAATTTAAAAGAGTACAGCGGGTTAAGCGGCGAGCTGCTGGCGCTGGACAAGGATGACAACGTGTACACCGCTGACGGCTCCCAGCTGATTAAAATTACCGCGGTCAAGGATCCGATTCCCGACGCGGAACGCCCGGCGGTGGACGAACTGCTGAAAAAGGCGGTGACCCTGAAAGTGGGAAGTTCCATGGCGGTTGCAAACGGCACGCCGAAACGGATCGACCCGGAAAACAGCAGTGTTGCCCCGGAGGTTGTGGACGGAAGAACGCTGGTTCCTGTACGGTTTATCTCCGAGAACATGGGTGGAACCGTTGGATGGGAGGAGGAAACCCAGACCGTCACCATTCAGATAGAGGGAAAGAACATCGCAATGAAAATCGGCAGCACGGAGATGACGGTGGACGGAAAAGCCATTGCGCTGGATGTGCCGGCACAGACGATAGACGACAGGACAATGCTTCCTCTGCGGGCACTGTGTGAACAGGGGCTGGGCAGAGAAGTGTACTGGAATGACTCCGGTCTGATTGTCACGGGAAACGGTGTTTCCGGCATTGACGATAACTTGGCTGCAAACCTGAACCGCTATTTCAAATCCTACATCGCATACGATTATAAAATGGAACAGGATCGCATCAAGCGGGAGGAGAAGGAAAAGGAAGAACAGAAGATTGCAAAATACCTGCTTCCCATACAGAACCCAAGCTTTGAGATGGGCGGTCTGGGCGACGAGGTACCCAAGTGGAAGAACATTTACGACGTGACCAAGGAAACCTGGTACGAGGTCACCGACCGCAAGGCGAACCAAGGCAAGCAGTCCCTGTATATCGAGGACAGCTCCGAGAGCATCGGTATGGCGCTGGAAAGCTATCCGGTGGAGGTGACGCCCGGCAAGAAGTTCACCGCGAAAACCGATTTGTTTATCGCCGAGGGAAGAACCAGCTTCCTGGTCAAATTCTATGATTCCAGAATGAATGTGATTTACGAGGAACCGGTTCATGTGCAGAGCGGCGTGGGCAGCTGGCAGGAGATTGAAATTACTACCAAGGTGCCGGATAACGCGATTATCGCAAGGGTTCTGTGCAGCTGTTCCAACCTGTGGACGACCAAGGCTTACTATGACAATATCCGCGTTTACCAGTATGATAACGAGCTGAAATAAAGCACAGAGAACAAAGTACAAGACGGCACATTGTGTTATGTACGAAAAGGCAGGCGAACGCAGTTCGCCCCTACGGCGGGAGGGGATGGAAGCCCCTCCCCTACGATGAGAATACTGGAAAATCCAGTGTAGGGCAGGGGCTTGCTCCTGCCGCACGGGGCGCAGAGAAGAAGGAACAGAGAACAATGCGCTGTGCTGTCCGGGCGGATGATATCCGCCCCTACAAAATGCAAAGGAGGCGGAAGAATGGACATTCAAAAAGAGGAATTATTGAACCCCAATCCACTGTTCCCGTTTCGTATGGGCTTCTGGGGAGAAGGGCAGGTGGAGGACCGGATATACTCTCCGCCGCATTTTCACGAGCATGTGGAGATGATTTTCTGTATGAAAGGTTCCTTCATGGTGACGGTGGATGACAAGACCGAGATTATCCATGAAAACGAGCTGATCTGCATCGGAGGGAACTCGGTTCATTCCACCTTTTCCAAGGATAAGGGAAGCCTGATTTTCGTCATGTTTTTTGCGCCCCAGTTCATTGAGGTTCCTTTCAACAGCACGGTGGAGCGCAAATACATAAGCTCCTTTCTGGATATGTTCACCATAGAACAGGGGTACAAGGTGATCGGGGACCGTCACGGGGACGGAATGCTCCGAAGCTATATTGAAAATATCCACCGGGAGTACCTGGAAAACAAGACGGGGAATGAGCTCTCCATCAAGGGCTGGTTTTACCAGATTATCACTTATCTCCTGCGGGAGGAGGAAGTGGAATACGAGGACAGCCCGGAGGATATTTCAGGCAAGAAGCATATCGAGAAGGCCATCAGCTTCATTGACAAGCATTACAACGAGGAGCTGAGCGTAGAGCAGATGGCGCAGATGTGCAATTTGAGTTATCATTATTTTTCCAAGGTATTCAAGAAGGTGATGGGTCAGAACTTTAAACAGTACATTGATTCCGTCCGGGTTTCCGAAGCGGAAAAGCTGATGATCACCAAGGATTTGAGTATCAATGAGGTTGCATACAAAGTTGGGTTTTTCGACCAGGGATCCTTTTACCGGCTTTATAAAAGGGTGCGGGGATTTACCCCAACGGATTTTAAAAAGAAATTGAAATATTAGGAGGAGTGTTATGCTGAAAAAAATCTTAGGGATAGCCACAGCGGTATCGATTACGGCTGCTTCCTTCGGCGGGGTACCGGTTCTTCCCGCCGCCGCTTCCGTGGTGACCAATGATATCCCATTGAGCAATGCCGGATTTGAGGAGATGCCTCTTTCTGTACCGGGCTGGAACTTCCATGCCATGACCAACGACGGCACATGGAAAGAGGAGCCCATGAACAGCGTAGATTTATATGCAAATATTACCAACCAGACAAACGGAACCGCGGGAAACAACCGTGCGCTGCGTTTTACATCCACCAATTCTTCCAAGAGCACTTGGTTTACGGCTTATTCCGATCCCATCGCTATTCCGGAGGAGGCAAAGGGAAAGGATTTGAACCTGAAATTCGACTACTTGGCAAACGCGGGGACGCGGGTTTACCACTCTCTGGCTTTCTGCAGCACCGGTAAGGACGGTATTGCAGGCAATGAGGACGACTATGTGTTAAAAAGCAGCAGCCTGAACGCGGCCACCGGCGAGCGGACAGGCGGAAGCTGGAAAAAATATTTAAAGACAGACCTGGACCGGATTGACGGGCTGACCAATTCAGGCGGATGCTATTTCGGCTGGGACAGCAGCGATCCGATCGCTTCCTTGGACGGTTTCCAGGAAAACAGCTGGGCGTCTGTTGACCGAACCTTTCAGTATGCGGAAAGGGTGGATCCTTACGATGCCTCCCAGACGGTGGCACCCGACTATGTCCGGGTGGTGTTCTTCACAGACCGGAACACGGTGCACCGCGGCGTGTACAATGCGGTTTATGACAATGTGAAGGTAGCCTATGACGGCGGCGAGCTGTCCGTCACCAACGGGGATTTTGAAGCGGACTTTGACATTCCCGGCTGGAGCAAGGTCACTGGCACCGACGGTGTGGTGGACTATCCGGCGGATCCGGCGGTTACCTATAGTGTGTCCGACCATGTGGATACCACAGATTTCACAAAACCCGGCTCCTTCGCGGCGCCGGAAGGAAAATTCATGATGCGCACCTTCACCAACGTGGGGACGGCCGGCGATTACTTCTGGTCGGATCCGGTGAATGTGACGGCGGGCAGGGATTATAAACTTCAATTTCAATTTTACAGCACTTACCGGCTGTCCTACGGCTTCCGCTTCTTCAACGGGGCAGGTCAGGTTTACGACGTGAAAACCAAGTCTTTCGTGGACGCTACCAAGGCGAACTTGATTGACGGATCCGGCGCCGGACAGGTTTATCCCGGCACGCAGGAACGCAATCTGTACCACTTTGAACTGGGCGACGCGTCCATGAAAAACCAGTGGGCCGTCTGCGAGGATGATTTCACTGCTCCGGCGGGGGCGGTCACCGCGCGGGTGTTCCTCTACGCGCCCGAAATTTTCAAACAGACTTTGATGTACGATAACATAAAAATCACGGAGAGCTATGAGGGCGCCGAAGGCGGCGGAGATGAACCGGCGGATTTGACCGTCCGCAACAGCGGATTTGAGGAAATGCCTCTTTCCGTACCGGGCTGGAACTTTGAAGCCTTCACCAACGACGGCGCTTGGAAGGAAGAGCCGCTGAACAACACCGACTTATACGCAAACATCACCAATCAGACCCAAACGGAAACCGGGCGCGCACTGCGCTTTGCTTCCACCAACAATTCCAAGAGTACCTGGCTGACTGCTTACACCGATCCGATCGTCATTCCTGAGGAGGCGAAGGGCAAGGATCTGAATCTGCAGTTTGACTATATGGCAAACGCGGGAACAAGGGTTTACCATTCTCTGGCATTCTGCAGCAAGGGACCGGATAATCAGGTCGGCACTGCGGACGATATCATTTTAAAGGGCAGCAGCTATAATGCTTCCACCGGCGAACGGACCGGCGGAAGCTGGAAATACTATCTGAAAGCACCTCTGGACAGAGTGGACGGTCTGGTCAGCTCCGGCGGCTGCTACTATGGCTGGAATGACCCCAATGCGATCGCTTCCATGGACGGCTTTGTCACCAACGAATGGAGCAAGGTGAACCGTCTCTTCAAATACACCGAGCGTACACTGGGCACGACCTATGGACCCGACTATGTGCGGGTGGTATTCTTCACCGACAGAAACCCGATCCATCAGGGTGTGTACAACGCGATTTATGACAATGTGAAGATCACCTATGATACCGATAAAGAGATCACAGTTCCCAACGGAGATTTTGAAGCGGACTTTGATATCCCCGGCTGGAGCAAGGTGACCGATAAGGATGGCAATGCGGTTGACTTCCCGGCAGACCCGACGGTCACCTACAGCCTGTCCGATCATGTGGATCTGACCGACTTTTCCAAGCCCGGCTCTTTTGCGGCGCCGGAGGGCAAATTCATGCTGCGGACCTTGAACAATCCCAGTCCCAGAGACAAGGGGGACTACTTCTGGTCCGATCCCATCAATGTGACGGCGGGAAAAGAGTATGACCTGAACTTCAAATATTTTACCTCCTACCGCATGTCCTATGGTTTCCGCTTCTTCAACGAGGCCGGACAGGTGTACGATGTGAAAACCAGTTCCTTTGTGGACGCCACCAAAGCCAACTTAATCGACGGTTCCGGCGTCAGCCAGGTCTATCCGCCGAAAAATGCGCAGAACCTGTATGTGGTGGAATTCGGCGACGCTTCCATGAAGGGGAGATGGGTGGATTTCTCCGACAGCTTCACCGCGCCGGAGGGTGCGGCAACCGCCAGAGTATTTCTGTTCTCCCCGGCGGGATCGGTACAGACCTGTATGTATGACGACGTAAGAGTATCCCACAAGGGGACCACACCCGTCACCAAATATGCGGTCAAATCAGGCGCCATGACAAACGGAAGTGTGACCTCCGATGTCAGCATGGCTGCAAAAGACGTAACCGTTACCCTGACGGTGACACCGGCTTCCAAATACCGTTTAAGCGCTCTGACCGTCACAGGGGACAGCGGCGCACCGGTTTCCCTGAACGAGGCGGTCAGCTCTGAACAGCTCACCTACACCTTCTCCATGCCGGAGGAGGCAGTGACAGTGAACGCGGAATTTGAAAAAATTCCGGTGATCGACGAGCGGCCGGAAAACGAGGGCGAAAAGATCTATCTGAACGTGCCTAACCCCAAATTTGAGCGGGGCAACACCGGAAAAAATCAGACGATTCCCGGATGGAATCCCATCGGGACAATGAAACTGAGCGACAGCGATCTCTACTATGAAATGAAAGAGGGAGCCGCCCAGGACGGCAGCCGGGCGCTGCACCTGTACGATGCCTTAACCGGCAACGTAACCGGAAACGGCATCCAGCTGATCTCGGATTCTTTCCCCGTGCCGGCAGGCAACGAGCAATATAAAATCGAGTACACGCTGGAATTTGACTATAAGTCTTCCAACTACGGCGGATGGGGTCTGAACTTCTACAACAAGGATGGCCAGGTCTGGAACGGATCCGGATGGAAAACCATCACCGACGCGTACAGCGAATATATCGCGGCGGATACTGCAACCTACAAGAGCTGGGGTTACCCCGTTCCGTATATCCAAAACCAGTGGGAACACTTTTCCACAACACTGCTTGCCCCGGCAGGCACCACTGAAATCAAGGTTGTCATGTTAAGTTCTCCGAACTATGCCAACGACTACTATGTGGAGGACGTGCGGGTTTGGTATGCGGAGGACACCACGCCGGCGGGAGAGGTCACCGAACTGCAGGTTCAGGAAAAGAACAGCTCCGTTCTCCTGAAATGGAAGGATCCCACCGACAAGGATTTTGAAAACATTCAGCTGGAGGTCTGGGCGGATGATTTGGTCGGCGAATATAAAGTCGCCTCCGGCGTCTGCCAGCATAGCGTCACAGGCTTGACAAACGGCGTCCAGTATACCTTTATTCTGAAAACGGTAGATTCCAGAAATAACGTTTCGACAGGCGTCAGAGTCACTGGAACTCCCAACGCCGGCGCTGTCAATCATCCGCCGGTCTACACGGGTGACACGGGCGACAGGGAAATCTGGGCGGATGAAAAAATCTATCTGAACCTGGGCAGCCTGTTTACCGACGCCGATTCGGACGATATGACTTTCCGCGCAAATGTGGGAACCATCTCCTCCGAAAATGAATTCAGCTTTGCGCCGGACGGAATGAACAGCCAGAAGATTTCCATCTTCGCTTCCGACGGACAGGATGAGACCGAGGTGAGCTTCAACGTCACGGTGAAAGCGGTTCCCGACGAGACGCCGGAGGGAACACCTCTGATGCGGTATCTGAATGTGCCCAACCCGAAATTTGAGCGCGGCACTCCGGTGAAAAACCACGAGTTCCCGGGCTGGAACCCGATGGGCAAGATGAATCTGAGCGACACCCATTACTATGAACTCAACGCGTCGGCAGGAAAAGACGGAGCCTCTCAGGGGCTGGTTCTGAACGATACGCTGAATGTAAACGCTTTGGGTTATGGCTTACAGGTTGCCTCCGCTCCCTTCGCGGCTGCGGAGAAAAACAAGGACGAAGCGGTGGAATACACCTTCTCCTTCGACTATAACACCACCCGCGCCGCATCCTACTTTGTGAATTTCTATGATAAAGACGGTAAGGTGTGGAACGGCAACCAATGGACAGCAGTGGAAAACACCGACTGGGAGCACACCAACGGTATCTTTAACTATAACGATCTGGACAATACACTGAAAGGCAAATGGAACAGCTTCAGCACCAAAGTGACCGCTCCGGCGGGAACGGTTCTTGTGAAGGTTGGTTTCATGAGCTCTCCTTACTGGACATTTACAGCACAGATAGACAATGTAAAAATGGGATACTCCACCAACGCTTCTCCGGTGATCGCAAACCCGATTGCCGACAAGAACATCAAGATCGGCGAGACCGTTACGGTGGATATTGCAAACGTGTTTACCGATCCGGACGGGGACGCAATGACTTACAAGGCCGGCAAGGGATCCTTAAACGGCACCGTGCTGACTTACCGTCCCAAAACATTGGGCACGGAGACGGTTGAGGTGACGGCAACCGACGTAAATGGAAATGCGTCCGCCGCCTCCTTCAAGGTGACGGCAGGGAAAAACGAAAACCTGCTCCTGCCCGACGGGGACATTTTGAAAATCAAGACAGGTTCCTATACGGCGGATCTGATTGTCAGCAATCCGGGCTTTGAGGCGGACGGAGGATGGAACGGCGTCACCGACAAAAACGGAAACGCAATCTCCTCCAACAATGACACCGACTGCAGTTTTGCCATCGCGGCGGACGCGGGCGCACAGGCAGGCGCAAAGGTGCTGCAGATCAAAAAGACCAACAAGGAAAAGGAAGTGTACGTCTGGAGCGACGCGGTTGAGGTATCGGCAAACATGCCTCTTGACTTGAGCTTCCAGTTCCGCACGGCAAACAGTTTGGGCTACGCGGTGAAATTTTTCGACGCGGACGGAAAACTGTATGACACCCAGAGCAAAAAATATGTGGACAGCACCAAGCTGAATCTGTTAAGCGGAAACAGCTTCCAGAGTTTTTCCGGCAACGATGCAAGCCTGAATAAATGGATTCTGAAAAAGGAAACATTCACGGTGCCGGAGGGCGCGGTCACCGCACGGGTGATGTTCTTTGTACCCCGCGGCCAGGCTGCAGAGTTCTCTGTGGACAGCGTCGGACTGAAGGGTACAACCAAGGAACCTCTGGTATTCGGCCGGTTCGCGGCCTACAAGGGCGCAGAGAAACTTTCCGGACTATCCCAGGCAAAGGCTGGAGACACGGTCACCTTAAAGACAACGCTGAAGAATGTGTCCGACGATATCCTGACGGCGACAGTCGTCGTTGTGAAATACGGGGAAAACGGCGGCGTGGAGGACGTGAAGACTAACGTTCTGGTTGTTCCGGTCACCGGCGGCTATGAGCTTTCCATTGACTACACCCTGGAAAACAACAAGGGTTCCATCGCCGTTATGCTGTGGGATTCCTTAAGCGGAATGAACGCTTTCGGCCGTCCAACGGTCATTGAACAGTGAGGAGGGAAATGATGAGACTGTCAAACAAAATAACAGCGCTGTTTTTAGCGATGCTTTGCCTGTTCTCCGGAACAGCGGCAGCGGTTTCCTTTCAGGACATCAGTGAAAACAGCTATTCCGACGCCATAGAAACTCTGGCCGGCCTGTCCATCATGCAGGGCTATGAGGACGGCACTTTCAAACCCGAAGAACAGGTTACCCGCGCGGAATACGCAGCCATGATGCTGCGTGTTCTGGGGGTTCCGGAGGAATGGGGCGTGGAGAGCGGAAACTTCTCCGACGTGCCGGAAACCCACTGGGCATACAATCAGGTGAACTATCTCTGCCAGATGGGCTATCTGAGCGGTTATGGAAACGGCATCTACGGGCCGGAAGATCCGGTCGCGCTGCAGGATGCGCTGAAAATCCTTGTTGATATTCTGGGATACAAGGTTCTGGCTTCCAAAGTTCCCTATCCGACCGGGTATCTTGCACAGGCGGGGGAACTGGGACTGATGAAAAAGCTGGGCGGCAAAAACTATGCACAGCCCGCTCTGCGGGGCGAGGTTGCCCAGATCATATACAATGCCATCGGCGTGCCGGTATACCGCCAGACAGGCGCCAGCGAAAGCACCGCCATCTATGAGAAGGGGGACGATTTCCTGAAGGAATTTCTGGGGATTGAAACCTGCAAGGGTATGGTGACGGCAAACAGCGTGACCTCCCTTTCCAGCGAGGATTATCTGGGGGACGGGAGACTTCGGATCAAACAGACGAAAACCAATGAAGAGAAACTCTTCAACACCGGGGATTTGAATGCGGACGGCTTTCTGGGATACCAGGTGCTGGCCTTTTCCAAGGCGGACGAAGCCGGCGATCAAACCCTGATTTACCTGAAGAAGGACGAGAACAAGAATTATGGGCTGACCATCACGGCGGATCAGTTTTTCAAATACGACAACCGGACCATCACCTACTACGCGGATCCAGAAAACAAGGATCGGGAGCTCACGGCAAAGGTGCTGTTCGGCGCCGACGTGATTTACAACGGCGTTTACACTCCCTTTGACGAGAGCCTGTTTTCCCTGCAGGCCGGCAGCATGGAGCTGATTGACAGCGACAGCGACAGCCTGTACGACATTATCAAAATCAATGCGTGCACCGTGACGGTGGTGGATAAGGTAAGCACTTCCGCCTACACGATCATTGACCGTTACTCCGCTTCCAACAATGTCATCTATGACGACAGCGACAGCACCGACTTAAACAAGCTGATCAAATACGATATCAATCTTCCTATGGCCGCCCTGGAGAAGGACGATGTGCTGGAGGTTTACCAGTCCAAAAATACCACGGGAAGAAAAGTGAATATCATAAATGTGCTGGACAGCAGTGTAAAAGGGGTTATCAACCAGGTGTCCGACGAGTGGATCACCATCGGGGACAAATCCTATAAACTCTCCCAGTATTTCAAGGACAACAGTGCGAAGATCGGCAGCCTCCCGCTGGGAACCACCGAGACTTTCCTGCTGGACAGCAACGGCTGTGTGGTCGCACCCAAGACCAAAAACATTTCCACCCTGCAGTACGGCTTCCTGGTGGGCGCTATGCCGCCGGAAGGACTGGAAGAGGGCGTGACGCTGAAAATTTTCTCCGAGAAGGGGGAGATGGGGCAGTATGTCACCTCCGGCAAGCTGGTGATGGACTCGGTCAAAGGAAACACGCCGGAAGCGATCCTTGCCGGCCTGCGGGAAGCCAAGTATGGCTACGATGGCGGGCAGGGGGATTTGAGCCAGGTTATCCGGTTCCAGACCAACTCGGATAACGAGGTAAAGATACTGGACACCGCAGTTCCGGATATCATTGACGGCGCTGTGGATGAAAATGCTTTGGAACAGATTTTGGTGAACGGACAGAAGGAAGCCGTTGTAACTTACGGCGGAAATGCCTTCGAGGGCAATCTCGTCTCCTCCTCCACGGTGATATTCAACGTCCCCGAGGATCTGACCAAAACAGCCGATTATAAGGTAGCTTCCTTCAGCGGCCTGCAGGTGGAGAAACCTTACACGGTATCCTGTTTTGACCGCAGTAAAGCCGGTGTGCTTGGATGCCTGACCGTCAAGGGGGAAACCATCCCGAACATTGACAATGACAATCCCCTGTACATGGTCAAAAAGCTCACCGACACCGTCAACAGCGAAGGCGATATCGTGAAGAAGCTTTATGTGGTCAACTGTAAGAACGACGGAACCGAGGAGGAATACATCTTCACGGAGAAATCCGTGCTGGTGGATTACAGCGCGTCCATCAAAAATCCTACCGCTTCCGATTATGAAAGCGAAAAATATCCCATTCGTCCGGGCGATGTGGTTCGGATGGCGATCGGCAGCGGCAAGATATCGAAGCTGGAGCGAATGTTCTCGGTGGATCAGTTCAAGCTGAATCTGAATTCCATCACAAAAGGGAAAGGATTCCTAAGCGAAATCAACTCCAACGGAGGGGAGATCGGAGAGTACGCATATCTGCTCCGTTTCCTGACAACGCGGGTGCTATACAAGGATTCCGGCTCCGCTCTGGTCCGGTTCGTAAAACCGGCCGGCATGGAGGTCGGCTCCATCAAGGACGTCTACTGGAGCTTTGAGGGCAACTCCAAATTTGGCAAACCCAAGTATGTGGTTTACGAGGAAAAGGACAATGGACAGATGAATGTCCGTACCGGAAGTTTCAACGATATCAACGACGCTGACGCGTCCGGCTCGAAAGCCTCCTATCTCTTTGCGAAAAGCCGTTACGGAACCATCCAGGAAGTGTTTATTTTCAACTTCCGGGAAGATCCGTTCGGGAATTAGGAAAGGAGTTATCCCATGAAAAAAAGAATGTTATCTCTCCTGCTTGCCCTGTTGATGCTGGCCTGGGTGCCGGCATTGGGGGCGACGGTGGATTATACCACCCAGGATTCCCTGATCACGGTGACCGGAACGACAGACACCGGGCTTTCCGGCGAGGAGGTGACGCTGGTCATCCTGAAATCCGGAAAAACACTGGCGGATTTAAAGCAGTCCACCTCGGCGAATGTGAAAGATGTGGTGCAGTATATCGGGCAGAGCACAACCGGCGCGGGAGGGAGCTTTACCTTCCTGATCACGGTGGACGACCACTTTGACAGCGGATTGGTCGCTGCCAGCGTCGGCGGAAGGGGCTTTGACGCAACGGTTCCCTTTGAGATTATCTATACCAGCAGCGAAGATGTGCAAAACATTTTCAAGGCTTTTCAGGACGCGCAGAAGGCGTCCGGCAACACAGCGATGGATCAGTTTATCAAAGACTATGAAAAGATTCTGGGCTTTGCCACCGGGGAGTATCCGGCGGTCAGCCAGGCGGTCTGCAGCTACTTAAAAACCGTTTCGGTCTCGGAGGCGAACGCCGTGAAGGAGATCGCGGCGGCATACAACGGCGCCATGCTCAAGGAGATGATCTCCAAGGCGGATTCGGCGGCAAAGCTGACCGCGGCGCTGGACGCTTATGACCGCAGCAACAGCTTTGACCGGACAGACTTTGACGCCCTGATCGCGAAGGGCGGCGGAGCGGATATGGTGAAAGCGGTCAGCGGAAAAAGCTATTCCACGCCGGAGGACGCGGTGGAGGCGCTGCATGTGGCAGTCTTTTTGGGATCCTCCAACCACGCTTCCAACCGGGAAGAGCTGAAAGCGCTGTTTGAGGCATACAATGAGGACTATATCGGAATCGCGGCAGGAACGGGTTCCCGCTATGCAAAAGTGAATAAGGAAACCTTCTATAAAAATCTGAGCAAACAGCTTCAGAAAACGCCGGTATACACCAAGGACGCCTATGTGAGCGCGTTCAACAAGGCTCTCAGCGACACCGAGAGCGGCAGCACAGTCAACCCGGGCGGCGGCTCCGGCGGCGGAGGGGGAGGCGGAACAATCGAAACACCGATTGAAACGCCGAAACCGACTGTGACGCCGAAACCGGAAATCCTTTTTGACGATCTGGACAGTGTACCCTGGGCGGAAGAAAGCGTTCTGGAATTGGCAGGCAGGAATATCATCGCAAAGGATCCTGGCAAGAAATTCCGTCCCAATGACAACATCACCCGGGAGGAATATGTGAAGATGCTGGTAACCGCCCTCGGCGTTTACGACGCAAGCGCCCAGTGCAGCTTCCGCGATGTTCCCGCGGACGCGTGGTTCGCGCCCTATGTGGCAAGCGCGGTCAACAGCGGACTGGTGAAGGGCGTCTCGGACACCGAATTCGGTGCGGGACTGGACATCACCCGGGAGGACATCGCAGTGCTCACCTACCGGGCGGCACAGAAGGAAGGCATCACGCTGGCTCAGGGGGACGCGAAAACGTTCACTGATGCGGAAACCATCAGCGATTATGCCAAAGAGGCGGTTGACGCAATGGCTAAAGCCGGCATTGTGAACGGCTATGAGGACGGGAGCTTCGGTGCGAAAAAACAGGCTACCCGTGCGGAGGTCGCAGTGATGCTGGACCGGTTTTTAAAACAGTAGGATTGGATGCTGTTTACCCCTATAACTGCGGGCAAGATGGCCCCCGCCTCTTAAGGCGGCGGGTTCCATATCCGCAATCAGCAAGAGTGCAGTTTCTCGCTGATTGCGGCACTGCTATGCAGTGCCCTTGTCCTCGTTGAATGACGGGCCAAGCCCTTATTGAAGGGGAAAATGGGATATCATTCCCTGTTTGAAATAGATCAGAATATAGAAGAGAAGGTTTGCGGGCGAACAAAATGTTCGCCCACCGACTCTCTTTTTAAGCATTAGGGAGCTGAATCACACATGGTTTACACAGGCCAGTTTTCCGCAATTCTGCGTCAAAATGCTCGTGCATACGTCAAGTATGCTCTGCGCTTTTTCCTTGTCTTACGAAAAATTTGCTCTGTGAAAACTCTGCGACCCTGCCTGCAGGGAAAAATTCGATTTTGGGTATATAAGGAGAGAGCAAGGCTGGCGCCTTGCAAGACCGACAATCTCAAAAAGCAGGAATTTAACAAGTGCAGGGCATATGTGATTCAACTCCCCTAATGCTGCCCAAAAGCAGGCTGTTACAGCGAAAAATGCTGAAACAGGAAACAATTTTTGCACAATGGAGGTAGAAACGTGAAACGTAAAATTGCAATGCTTATGGCGCTTATGATGGCGGCTTCCCTTTTCAGCGGATGCGGCGGGGAAAAGGACACTGGCGTGCAGAGCGGAACCGCCTTTGAGGTGGGGGACACCGGCGGGCTTACCCTTCCGCTGGACGACAGCAACACCAAGATTTCCATGATGGTTGTCTCCTCGAAGGACGGAATCAACGACAAGCTGGTCTTTCAAAAACTGCGGGAGATCACCGGACTTGACATCGAGGTTATGGCCTTCCCGAATGCCACGGCGGGCGAAAAGCTTAAGGTGCTGATGGCCTCCAAGAATATGCCCGATCTGATGGGTTCCGGCCTGCCTACCTACGACGAGATCAATGATCTGGGCGTGCAGGGAGCATTCGCTTCCGTCAACGATCATCTGGATATCATGCCCAACTTTAAGTCTATTTTCTATGACGATCCGCAGTATAACTGGATTTTTAAATCCTATCAGGCTTCGGATGGAAAACTGTATATTATGCCCTGGTTCGATGTGCAGAGGGACGTTAACCACGGGATGATGTACCGGAAGGATATCTTCGACAAAAACGGCCTCAAAGAGTGGAACAACACCCAGGAGTTCTATGAGGCGATGAAAAAGCTGAAACAAATCTACCCGGAATCCACTCCTTTTACCTCCAAGAATAAAGACAATCTGTTCAGCCAGCTTTCCATCAGCTGGGGAATCAGCGCTTATGGCCCTTATTATGACGAGGATCAGAAGGTTTGGAACTATTCCGACACCGATCCGCAGCTGAAGGATATGCTGGATTTCCTGCGCAAGATGTATCAGGAGGGATTGATTGATCCGGAATTCCTGACCTTGACGGAGGCGGCTTGGACCTCCAAGATGACACAGCCGGAGAAAGCTTTTGCCACCTTTGACTGGATTGGCAGGCTGGATACCTTTAAAGAGCAGACCGCTACCACCTATCCGGATTACGATCTTAGGTATGCAAACCCTATGGGTCCGAAAGGCACGGCGATCACCCTCTCCAAAACCTTTGCGGGCAGCGTGGTTGCAAACAACAAAAACACCGAGCTTGCCTGCAAGCTGAACGACTTTCTGCTGAGCCCCGCCGGCGCGCAGCTGGTGACCATGGGCGTGGAGGGAGAAACCTACACCATGGGTGAGGACGGCAAAGCGGATTACATCGGATTTGAGGAGGGCAAAAAGATCGGTATCGGCGATCTGGAGGACAAATACGGACTGTTTACCGAGGGGCTTTACCGTCGGTTTGACCGCCGCAGCAACTACTTTGATTTCTCCGAGCGGGAACAGGAAGCGCAGGACAAAATTGTGAAGAACAACAAGTTTGAGCCGCAGGATCCGATTCTTTCCTTCACCAACGAGGAGAAGGAGATCACCACCGATCGGACCGCAAAACTGCGGAAGGCAGCCCAGGAGTTTTTCTCCAACTATGTGCTGGGAGCCAACACCGGCGACCAGGCTTGGGCACAGTGGTGCGAAAAGGCGAAATCTCTTGGATGCGAAGATGTTGTCAAAGTCTATAATGACGCGCAGAAGCGCTTTGACGCACAGCAATAACACTTACCCACTGTTTTCCTATCATAAATAGATGGAAAAGCCGGGAGGAATGGTTTCCTTCCGGCTTTTCTTGTATCACGAAAACCACCGGCAATGCTGGTGGTACCAAAAAGCTTAAGCTATGAGTAGAAAAAGAAACCTCCTTTTGTTAAAATAAGTGTAGGTTCACCAACCGCACAAAAAAACAAAAGGAGGGATCAAGTCGTGAAACTTGATACAAATAGTTTAGCACACACGAAGTGGAATTGCAAATATCACATCGTATTTGCACCGAAGTACCGCAGGCAGGTCATATATG
>NZ_JAHLPV010000008.1 GCF_018918095.1 Acetivibrio sp. MSJd-27
TATGCGATGTTCATGCCAATCTCCTGCATGGTACGGCGCAGCGAGGGGATGCCGTACAGGTGCTGGATGAACACAATTTTGAACAATACCACCGGGTCAATGCTGGGACGGCCGTTGTCACGGCTGTAAAGCGCATCCACCAAGTCGTACAGATGCGTAAAATCCACCGCGCTGTCAATCTGCCGCAGCAGATGCTCCGATGGAACCAGCTCCTCCAAACATAGGATTTCTACTACATTTCTGCGCAATTCCTGCTCTTTTGCTAGCACACGCCGTCCCTCCCCAGTCTTTTCTTATCTTTATTTTACCACACATACGCAAAAAAGCCCAGTGTATACTGGACTTTTTCGACAGGCTGAAGGGGCGGAAAATTTTATTTTCCGCCCCTTGTGACTGATTAAAAACGAAATTTGTTGTTTTTCAGTGTGTTGTACAGGATCACGGCTGTTTCCGCACGGGTGAGCTGCCCCTCCGCGTTGAAGCTGCCAGATGCGTCCCCCTTCATAATGTCCAGAATATAGCAGATCATGATGTAGGGTTTGTTTGCCTCGTCGGCCTGGTCGGTGAAAAGGTATTGGAAAGCTTCCGGTTTGACTGCCAACTCATCATATCCGAGAAGCTTGACAATGTATTTTGCCGCTGTCTGGCGGTCTATGGGATTATCCCTGTTTCCGCCGGCCAGAATGTCCTCTTTCTTCCCGTTTTCCAACAGGTTGCGGATCGGATATGGGATGCCTGCCGTGCTGCCGGCCAGAAAATCGATAAATTCGCTCTCCGTCACTTTTTCATCCGGCTGAAACAGATCTTCTTTTATCATATAGATGCCATTGTAAGCCAGCGTATCCACGATATCCTTTACCCAATGCCCTTCCAGATCGGTATAGCTTGGGATACTGTCCTGCTGGATTGGTTCGCCTCTGTAATCGACAGGAACAAGCGTTTTTCCATCCAGTACCGGCATAGCGTTTGCCAAAAAATCGTATGCCAGCACAATGTTGGTTTTTCCTTCCCTCGTCACCGGAATATAGCAGACTCCAAAACCGGCATTTTTTTCAAAGGCATCAAAAACCGGAGCGGTGTTTGCATCAATCGGTCCATAGGCGTCCGTGTTCTCAAACAGTTCTGTAAATTTGGTATCCTTATAGTATACCAGATGGTAAGATTCCACTTTGCCGTCCTTTCCCACCGTCACACTCAGGCTTTGATCCTCGACCGGAATATTGTCATGGTACCGGTTTAACAGGATCACATAGCCGTTTTCCGTCTCGCGGGTGCGCTCGGAATTGAGCTGGTATTGACCGGAAATCTCCCCGGCATTGCTCTGAAAGATTGCGGCGGCTTTTTGCTGAGCCTGCTCCATAGAAATGGATGGGTTTTTCTTCTCCGCGTCATTGTAATTGGAGAAGGAGGAAACCAAGCCGTTTTTCGCGTCAATGGAGGCATAGGCATAGCCATTTTCGGAATCCTTCAGGTTCAGATGCCACACATAATCGGTTTCGCTGAGGTAGCTGCGGTTCAAATAAGCGGAATTCAGGGTGAACTGCTTGCCAAATAATTGCTGAACCGTATTGAAAGCCTGCTGCTGCGTCATCAGATCCTGCGTCTTTGCGATCTCGGCCAGCTCTGCTTCGCTCAGGGAAGCGGATTCCTGACTGCTGCCGCCGCCTTTGATGGCGTCATTCATGGAATGATGGGTATTCTCTGAAGTGATGTCAATGACTTTCCCCGTAACTGCGTTCAACGCATAAGCGCTCTGTTTCGGCGCGGTATAAACCGGATAGCCTTTGACGGTTTTCTTTTCATAGTCCACATAGGTGCGGTAGGTCAACCGGAAACCGATCTCCTTGCGGTAAGCCTCCTGCGCGGCTTCTTTGGAGATGACGTTTTCCGTGCTCTGGAAATGGTCTTCCCGATAGCTTCTGCTGACATCCATCTGAGAAATTTGCCGGTCGGATTTGTTCACGATAACCGTGGCGTTGGAACCCTTCACCGGGATTTCATTCACCTTTTCTTCAAAAGTTACCAGAAAGGCATCCATCTGGGAGAGGACAGAAACGGAAAAGAAGCGCTCTCTTGTGGTGGTGTTTGCACGGTAGAGAAATTCCGCTGCAAGGGTTTCCGCCTCTTCCCGGGTAAAGTCCGCCGGAAGAAGCTGGGCGGAGCCTGCGGAGGTCTTTTGATAGCTGGTGATTTCACCCTTTTCGTCCGCCACAGCCGATATCGTCCTATCCGGCTGGTCTTTTTGGCTCCATCTGAGGCGCCAGCTGCGGCCTCCCAGTTCATCGGAATTGACCGAATAGACAAATTCTGTGTAGGTATCCGGAATGTCAATTTTTGATTTTACGGCCAGAATAACCGCTTTGAGCTCTTCCCCCGTTCCATCGTCCGCCAGGACGGGAATAACCGTTAAGCTCAACGCCGTGATCACGGCAAGAAGCATTGCCAAAGTTTTTTTACCACACATAAAATAAGCTCCTTCCATTAAAATTTATATATTAGACGTTTTCAGATAGGAAAAAGTTTCCTCCATTTAAAAAATTTTTCTTTTCTGTCTGCCAGATTGAAAGATGTCGATTTTGTCCTGTTATCTCCCGTTTTGTTCTATTTACAAAATGCCGCCGGAGTGCTACAATATTTTGTAATATACAGCAAAAAAGGAGAGGATATTATGAAGGAATTGAACATTTTATCATCGGTTGACCGGACGCAACAGCCTTCCCTGTTCTTTCAGGCGGACGGGCAGGAAGAACGTCCTTTACTGGTAGGTCTTCACACCTGGAGCTATGACCGGTTCAATCAAGTGGAAAATATGCTTCCCTATGCGCAGAAGCTCAACTGGAATCTGCTTTTGCCCGAATTCCGGGGCGCCAACATAGAAAACAATCCAAACTGCAGGGAAGCCTGCGGTTCCCGTGCCGCCCGGCAGGATATCCTGGATGCAATTGCCTATGTGACCGAGCATTATCCGATTGACACGGACAATATTTTTCTGCTGGGTTTGAGCGGAGGTGGCCATATGGCTCTGTTGACAGCCGCTCTTGCGCCAAAACTGTTCAAAGCGGCTGCTTCCTTTGTCCCCATCACCGATCTGGAGGCATGGTTTTATGAGAAGAAGGATACTGTCTATGCGCCGGCTATTGCGGCTTGCTGTGGAGGTCTGCCGGAAGGGCCGCATCTGGAGGAATACAGAGACCGCTCTCCCATCCATTATGTGGATGAGCTTTCCAAGGCAAATTTAAAGCTGTTCCACGGAAAGTTTGATGATGTCGTTCCGGTTGCCCACAGCATCCGGCTATATCTTGAAATCATCAACCAGTATCCGGATTCCCGTACTTTTCTGGATATTTTCGACGGTGGCCATCAGATTCATATGGAAAGTGCTGTCAACTGGTTTCTGTCCCAGATGGGCGAAAATCATCTGAACCGGATAACGGGATAAAAAGCTTAATTCTTTCCGTTTCCCTTTTGGAATCTTGCCCGGAATCCAGCGGGAGAGATACCGTATTCCCTTTTGAACACGGTATAGAACCATCCCACGTTTTGAAAACCGCTGTCATAGCACAGATCCAAAATGGGAATGTCACTGTTCATCAGCATGTTTGCGATATAGTTGATCCGCAGTCCGTTGATAAATTGGGATAATGTAACATGATAGTACTTCTTGACACTTCTGGCTACGTGCTCTCTGGAGCGTCCGCTTAAGGCAATCATTTTGTCAATCCCCGCCGAAAACATTTTCGGGTGGTTCATCTCGGCACAGAGACTTTCCAGCCATGCCGGAATCGCGGACGGCTGCTGGGTCTGGCCGGAAAAATATTTTGCAAAGATATCCACCAGGAGGATCCGCATCCGCAGTTTTTGCTGTTCTTTGTTCTGCCATTGAAGGGTGTTGAGACTGTCAAGCTTTGACAGCAAAACATCCTTTTCTTTTTCCTGCAGCAGAACCGCCGGCGGCATAGGATTGTTTAATAGAACGCCGGAGGGAAAGCCCTCCGATAAATAGGTAAAAAGAAGTTCGATTGTCTCCCGGGTAAAGGTCAGGTTGATGAAGGAGAAGTTTTTCTCCGAAAGGTAAGTGTGTGTATCCTCCGGCCGGACAAAGATCAGAGAATTTTTTTGCAGGCTTTGCCGTTTGCCATTCACCAAGTGCACCGCACTTCCGGAGATCATCAGAAAAATTTCGTAATAATCATGATAGTGTAATTGAAAGTCTTCGGTGCTGCTGTAATTGTAACGGCAGGTGTAACCGGAATCTTGATTTACATAAAGCGAGGCAGGATAGAAGTAGGTTTTCATGGCGTTCCCCTCTTCATTGTCACAATAATGTAAATATTATATCATAGGAACGGAAGAAAATCCAGTCTGCTCTTTGATAAGATAAAAAGCAGAAAAGATATGGAGATGATACAATGATAATAGACGTTCATGCGCATATAACTTCTTTAAGCGATAAAAAAGAAATGCTGAAAACCGTGCATCAATATAAGATAGACCGGGTGTATCTCTCGGATGTCAGCGACGGCGGATATTACCCAACGGAAGGACAGATTGCTTTCTGTAATAAAGTCACTTCAGACTTTTGCAAAGAGCACAGTGATATCTTTCGGTATATGTGTTATGTGAATCCCTGCCATCAAAACGCCGCAGAGGTAATACGGAGAGCTGTGGAGGACGATCATGCAAAAGGGATCAAGCTATGGGTGGCGACCAAATGCAATTCTCCTTTCGTGGACGCGGTCATGGAGGAAGCAATCCGTTACCGGATTCCGGTTTTGATTCATACATTCCACAAACACGACGGGACACAGCTTGCCGACGAATCCACGGGATACGATGTGGCGGCTTTGGCCGGACGGTACCCCGAGGTTTCCCTGATTATGGCGCATCTGGGAGGAGACGCTTACCACGGAGTCAAACCGATTCGGGATCTGAAAAATGTATGGACTGATATTTCTGGCACCATCTACCGTAACGGGGAGCTGGAGTATACGGTACAAATGCTGGGGGAGGACAGAGTGCTTTTCGGAACGGATGCACAGGGAGCACCCTATCCGCTTAATATTGGTATCGTGCAGGAGGCTGACATCACAGAGGAAACAAGGAAAAAAATATTTTATAAAAATGCGCTTGCGGTATTCGGAGGGGAAGAGAAATGATTGTAGACGTCAATTGTTACTGCGGACATTGGCCTTTCCGCAGAATAAAGAATGAAACGCTGGAGGGACTGCTGAAATCTTCAGAGAAAACCGGCATTGATAAGATGATTGTCTCTTCGCTGAACTCCATTTTTTATGAGGATTGTTATGAGGGGGATGCGCAGATATATGAAGCAGCCTCAGGAAAGGTTTTTCAAGCACTGACAGTCAATCCGGAATTTCCAACGTTTGCGGATGATATCAGGCGAGGAATAGAAGCGTTTTCAATCAAAGCGGTGAGAATTTTTCCCGGATATCACAACTATGAGCTCGACGATCCATGCGTCAAAGAATTGTTTGAGATTTTGGCAAAATATAAGCTTCCTCTGCTTTTAACCTATCAGATGGAGGATAGAAGGACAATACATATGTACATGCCGAAACAGTTGGAAAATGATAAGCTGCTCCATATGCTTCAGTTTAATGAAAAAATACCGGTTGTGATAACAAATATGCATGTCGGACAGTGGATTCCCTTTTCAAAATACTGTGAACAGTACGGCAATGTGTATTTTGATACTTCCGGTATCCGATACGGGCAGACGGATATCATCACAAAAGCGCTGGAGATTATTCCGGATAACAACATCCTATATGGATCCAATTTCCCGTTAAATTACCGTACCAGTACTCTAAACTATTTCAGAATGGATCCGATAGAATCTACAGCAAGGGAAAATATTTTGTATAAAAACGCCCAGCGGCTATTTGGAATATAGTACTTCGACGGGTATCATTTCATAGGATAGAGAAAAAGGAGATGTTGATTATGCTGACAAAAAAAGATTATGAAATTTACAGCAAAAAAGCAGTGGAATTTTTAGAGAAAGCACATATCGCCGTCACAGAGAAGGAAAAGGCAAGGATTGAGGTGGCGGAGTACGATCTGGGATGCATAGACAAGATAGGCCTGGAGCTGGTGGTCTATGTGAACACTGAGCGCTGCTGTGCCAAGGAACTGGTGCTGCTGCCTTTCCAGACCTGTCCGGAGCACAGGCATCCGGAGGTGAACGGAGAGACCGGTAAGGAGGAAACCTTCCGCTGCCGTTACGGGACCGTTTATCTGTATGTGGAAGGAGAGAACAGCGGCAAACCGGCGGCACAAATCCCGGCCGGTATGGAGGGTTATTTTACTTGTCGGAAAGAGATTGTCTTAAAACCAGGAGAACAGTATACGATTCAGCCGAATACCCTTCACTGGTTCCAGGCAGGGAAAGAAGGGGCGGTTGTCTCTGAATTTTCTACCAAGAGCAGAGATGAATACGATATCTATACGGATCCCCGCATCGATCCTGCGGGAAAAAGACAGGTGTGACAAGGGAGAGGCTTACAATCGAAGGGTTCTCCCGGTTATATGACATAAAAAAGACGAAATTTGACAGAAAGCAGGGATGCTTATGAATTTTATCACGGACAGGGCAAAAAGATATCTTGAAGTCATTCAGAGCACGATTCGCACGGAGGCATATTTTCCGGATCATATTATGTTCTCAGAGGGAAAAGAAAAACCTTTTGAATGGAGAAAATTTGAAGACGAGCAATGGGGCGGGTATGATAAATGGGCATGGTTTCGAACGAAATTTGAACTTCCGGAACATTATGAAGGAAAGACAGTGGTATTGCAGCTTGTCACAGGCGATGAAAATGCATGGAACGTGGATAACCCGCAGTTTACCGTATATATAAACGGAAGAGCGGTTCAGGCTTTCGACACCAATCATACGATCCTGTATCTCACCGATCGGGCGGAGAAAAAGCAGAAATTCGACATAGAATATTTCGGATATTCTTCCAGAACCGAGCACAAAATGACTTTTAAGCCTGTGCTGTATGTCCATAACAGGGAAGCGCAAAGAATTTATTATAATCTTGAAACGGCGATGCTTGCAGCCGATATGTACGAGAAAAATATAGGTTATCGGGCGGAGATTGAAAATTATTTGACTGAGGCGATGAACCTGCTCGATCTTCGCTGTCCGATGAGTGAAGACTATTTTAAATCCATTGAAGCGGCAAACAAATACCTGGAAGAGGAATTCTATGAAAAGTTCTGTGAAAACAAGGGACCCATCATCAATTGTATCGGTCATACCCATATTGATGTCGCATGGCTCTGGACGACGGAACAGACAAGGCAAAAGGCGGTAAGAAGCTTTGCAACCGCTCTGATGCTTATGGAAAGGTATCCCGAATTCCGGTTTTCCTCCAGTCAGCCTCAGCTGTACCAGTATGTGAAGGAGGAAGAGCCGGAACTTTATGAACGCATAAAGGAACGTGTCCGGGAAGGACGGTGGGAAGTGGAAGGCGCCATGTGGCTGGAAGCCGACTGTAACCTGATAAGCGGAGAGAGCTTTATCCGTCAATTGCTGCACGGAAAAAGATTCATAAAACAAGAATTTGGAAAGGACAGTAAGGTTCTCTTCCTGCCCGATGTGTTTGGCTATTCTTCCGCTCTTCCTCAGATTCTTCAGAAATCCGGCGTGGATGCGTTTGTAACCTCCAAAATAAGCTGGAATGAATGCAATGCGATCCCATACCAGACCTTTCAGTGGCAGGGAATTGACGGGACCGAGATCTTCACTCAATTTATCTGGGGAGGAAGTGCAGGCGCAAAGCTTGGCGACAAGGATAGCTATCATTCCACTTACAACGGTCGCGTGCTTCCAAACGCATTTGCGTATTCCTGGGAGCATTATGATCAAAAGAATATCAACAACGAGATCATGACAACAATCGGCTACGGCGACGGAGGCGGTGGCGTTACCGAGGAGATGCTGGAAAGATACCGGAGACTTTGCAAAGGAATTCCCGGAACGCCGACTGCAAGGATGTCCGGAATCGGAGAAACGATAAGCAGGATAAAGAAAAACGTGGAGGGCAAAAGGATCCCCAAATGGGTTGGAGAGCTGTATCTTGAGATGCACCGGGGAACCTATACAAGCATAGCGAAAAACAAAAAATACAACCGCATCTGTGAATTTTTGCTGCAGCATACGGAAACCGTGTCTCTGATGAATCATATTTTGCTGGGGGGATCTTACCCCAAGGAGGAACTGTATCATTCGTGGGAGACGGTTCTCCGAAATCAGTTTCATGATATTATTCCCGGCTCATCCATCAAAGAGGTTTACGATACCACTGATATAGAGTATGCGAAACTGGTCAGGGAAAACGAAACGCTTTCCGATCATGCGCTGAGGGAGATTGCTTCGTCGGTCGGTCAAAAGGGAGTGCTTGTCTATAATCCGACCGGCATGGACCGTTCCGATATCGTGGAATACAATGGAAAACGTTACTTTGTAGAGAATGTTCCTGCTTACGGCTGGATCGTTTCAGACAAATTCGAGGAAGAAAAGCCGGAAAGTGACTTGATTGCCTCCGTCCATCATTTGGAAAATAAGTTTTTTGCGGTTGACATTGACTCGGAGGGCTGTCTCACAAGAATCTATGATAAAATAAACGAGCGTGAGGTCTTGAAGCCGGGAGAGCGCGGAAACGTTATCCAAGCTTACGACGATCATCCGCGAGTGTATGACAATTGGGAAATCAGCAACTATTACACCGAGAAAATGTGGGAGGTGAATGATGTTGTCTCTGTGGAGGTGGAAGAGGTCACATCCCTTCTTGCAAGCTTGCGAATTTCAAAGAAATTTTTAAATTCTACCATTGTCCAGAAGGTGATCATTTACAGAGATATTCCAAGGATTGATTTTGATACCGAGATTCACTGGAAGGAACATCATATTCTATTGAAAGCTGCTTTTCCGGTTGATATTCTTTCGGATAAGGCGTCATATGAGATTCAGTACGGATCAATCGAACGTCCGACACATACAAATACATCATGGGATGAGGCAAAATTTGAGGTCTGTGCGCAGAAGTGGGCAGATTTATCCGAAGACGGATACGGCGCAGCTGTTTTGAATGACTGTAAATACGGTTATGATATTCACGACGGTGTTATGAAGATAACCTTGCTTAAATCGGGTACTTATCCCAATCCGGAAGCGGATACGGGCAAGCACGTTTTCCGGTACAGCTTTATGCCGCACAGTGGAGGATGGCGTGAGGGCGGCGTTGTGAGGGAAGGATATGCCGTCAATTGTCCTCTGAAAACCTTTGAGGCGGCGGGCGGTGGTATTCTTCCGGAGAAATTCAGCCTGGTCACCTCCTCGGCGGAAAATGTGATCGTATCCGCAGTGAAGTATGCCTGTGACAGCGATGATATTATTTTGAGGGTGTATGAGGCGTATGGCAGAAGAACAAAGGTAAAACTTCAAATGGGAATCGATATCAAAGAAGTTTATGATAGTAACTTTATCGAGACGGAAAACTATGATGAGATGGAAAAAAGAGAAAATTCATTTGAATTTATCATAAAACCGTATGAAATTAAAACATTCCGAATATCGAAAAAGTGATTCTTTTCGTTACGGTTCAATAGAAGGGACAGGAGGAATTCCTTTGAAAAAATATGATGTAACCGCTTTGGGAGAAATTTTGATTGATTTTACCGCTGCTGGAAAATCAGATGCCGGAATGCGGCTGTTTGAACAGAATCCGGGAGGAGCACCGGCCAATGTGCTGACTGCTGTCTCCAAGCTGGGCGGAGAGACCGCTTTTATCGGAAAAATCGGGCGGGATATGCACGGCGCTTTTTTAAGAGAAACGCTGAAAAAGCACCGCATTGACACCCGCGCGCTGATTGAAACAGGGGACGCGTTCACCACGCTGGCCTTTGTGGAATTAGCGGAAAACGGGGAGAGAAGCTTTTCCTTTGCGAGAAAACCCGGAGCGGATACCACGCTCACGGAAACCGAGGTGGACTTTGAATTGATCGGAGACAGCCGTATTTTTCACGTCGGTTCCTTGTCTCTGACAGATGAACCGGCCAGACAGGCTACCATGTCTGCCCTGAAATATGCCTCCCGGCACGGTGTTATTGTCTCCTACGATCCCAACTACCGCGCTCCCCTTTGGAATAGCAGGGAAGAAGCGGTTCATGAAATGCGCTCGGTACTTCCCTATGCGGATGTGATCAAAATTTCAGAGGAAGAGATTTCCTTGCTGACTGAAAAAAAGACAGCGGAGGAAGCGGCGGAAGAACTGCAAAGCGGCGGAATACCGTGTGTTATTGTTACACTTGGCAGCAAGGGTGCTCTGGTGGCAGTGAAAACAGGGCAGATCGATGCAGAGGCTTTTCCTGCAAAAACAGTGGATACAACTGGAGCCGGGGACGCTTTCATGGGCGGATTTCTGTATATGCTGGCGAAGAGCGGGAAAAAACCCGGAGATCTCAGTTCGGATGACGCCAAAGCGTTTACTCGCTTTGCCAATGCGGCGGCCTCTCTGTGTGTGGAAAAGCGGGGCGCAATCAACGCTATGCCTGCTCTTTTGGAGGTGCAGGGGAGATTAGGAAAATCTTATTCATAATAAATTGCTTTGACAGAAACGGTTGCAGTGAAATCCGTTTCTGTTTTTTCTATCAGCAGTTTACCGCTGTGCCGTTTCAGGATATCTTCGCAGGTTCGGATGCCGATGGAGAAGCTTTCTCGTTTCTTTTTTTCTTCTTTTATTTTATTGTGTTGGGTGATAACCAGTTTCCCTTTGTCCAGGCAAGCAGTGATATCTACATAATATTGGGGATCTGCATACTTCAATACGTTAGAACTGAGATTGTCAAAAATACGGTGAAAATGGGTGACATCTACGCTGAGAATATAGGGAATGGCAATGTCGTTGAAACAGCTGACTTTGAATCCTTTGTCCTCCAGAAGATATACCATTTCCGACAGCAGCTGGGAAATCAGCTCATTCCCGCTTACTCTTTCATAATGAAAAGGAATGTTTTCGTTGGAGGCAATGGAGTGCTCAAACAGATTGTCTGTCAGGCTTTTGATCAGATAGGCATTCTGCCGGGCATTTTTAATGTACTGTGTTCGCTCCTCCTCGTTTTTAAACTTTTTATCCTCCAGCAAATCCAGATAGCAGACAACAGAAGTCAGCGGCGTACGAATGTCGTGGGAGATGGCAGAAACGATATCATAATTTTGCTGCTTGACCTCTGCCTCCCATTTCAGACGTTCCCACATCGCCTGACTCATATCGTTAATGCTGATTGCAAGGGATGAAAGCTCGTCGTCCCCTATGACCGGGATACGGTATTCCAGGCTGCCGCTTTCAATGATTTTGATGCCCTCTTCAATCCGGCTGATATACCGGACTTTTTTCTTCATCATGTTGATAAACAGAAGCAAAAACAGCAGGAAAGCGAAAGAATAACAGCAGGTTTTAAACAAAGTGCGGTAATGAAGCCCTCCAAAATAAGCGGTGATAACTAAAACAGCAGGCTTGTCGGCAAAATTTATCTCATAGGAAAATTGATAGGACTCTAGCTTTTGTTCCGAGATATCATTGATAAACAGAGACTGTTTGGAAAAAAGACTGTCGTAGATTACCCTATTTTCATCGTAAATGCGAATGAAAGCATACCAGTTTTGCTTATTCCATTCGTCCAACTGCCCCTGATCCTCTGAGGAAACGTTGTTTTCGCTGATAAAATATTGTAAGCTTTCCACCATGGAATTCAGTTCCCGATTAAAAAAACGACTGCTGTGAGCGCTTTTGAAAACAATGAACTGTGCCCCGAAATAGAAGAATACGCTTGCTGCAACAGAAACTGCAAGGGATATAAAAATGTATTTGGTCATGCTTCGTTCCAACTTGGAGAAAAAAATTTTTTTAGTCAATGAAATACCCCTTTCCCCAGGCAGTTTTGATATACTGCGGATTCTGCGGGTTCTTCTCCAGCTTTTTTCTCAGATTCCGAATATGAACCATGACGGTGTTATTAGCGGAGTAAAAGTAGGGTTCCTCCCAGATGCTTTCAAAAAGATTTTGGGCGGAAAACACTTTTTTTCGGTGGCTCAGCATCAGTGCCAGGATTTTATATTCGATGTCGGTGAGATTGATCTCTTTCTCCCCAATCTTGACAGACTGTTTATCTGTATCCACCCGAATATCGCCGCAGGTCAGTTCATTTTCCTGTTTCTCCGTTTTTCCTTTATAGACATAATAACGCCGCAAGAGTGATTTGACACGGGAGATTAGCTCCGCATAGGAAAAGGGCTTGGAAAGATAGTCGTCGCCTCCGGCGGAAAAACCCATTGTCTTGTCGGAGTCCTGTGTTTTCGCCGTTAAAAAGAGAATAGGGGCAGTCGTCTTTTCCCGCAGTTCCAGACATGTGCGGAAGCCGGACTTCGCAGGCATCACTACATCCAGAATATATAGATCGATGCTGTCGTCTGCCAGTTCAACTGCCTTCTGTCCGTCCTCCGCCTTGATCACCTCAAACCCTTCGCTGGTCAAAAGGATTTCAACAATATCCCGGATCTCAGCATTGTCGTCTGCAATCAGAATTTTTTTCGGTTTGTCCATACTATCCACTCTTTTCCTTTTGTTTCGTATGTACTATTATAACCTATTATACAAAATGTGTAAACCATATGGCATTCAATTTCCTGCTTCAGTATGCTTAAGAATTCTTAAGAATTATATCCACTTATTTTTCAGATTTTTCCGGTACAATAAAATCGGAAAACGAAAGATGAGGAGGAGTTTTATGAATGTTTTGATATTGACCGGAAGATTTGGCATGGGGCATTATTCTGTGGCATCTAGCTTGGCAAATGATATCCAAAAGAGTTTTGACGGCGTTCATATCACTGTCCAGGACATCTTTGAATACAGTCTCCGGAATCATTGCAATACACTTTACGGCGCTTATTCTTTTATGATAAATAAGGGCAGCAGGCTTTATGGTATGATGTACAAATGCACGGAAAACAGCCGGATAAACACGAAGCTTCCGTTTCATAACTATTTTTTCAGCGCGTTCCGTCAACTAATAAGCGCGGTGAAACCGGATATTATCATTTCCACCCTGCCCTTCTGTTCCCATATGGTTTCCCAGTATAAGAAAAAATACGTTTGCTCGGTTCCGCTGATCACCTGTATTACTGATGTCAGCAGTCACAGCGAGTGGATTCATCCCAATACGGACATCTATCTTGTCGCATCGTCGTCCATCCGGCTGGCCTTGATTCGCAAAGGGGTAAAGGAGAGCAGTATTTATGTGAATGGAATCCCTGTGAAAGAGCAGTTTAAACAGATCTGCCGGCCGCAGGAATCCAATGAGAAGAATTTATTGATTATGGGCGGGGGATTCGGTCTTCTCCCGAAGAAAAAAAGTTTTTATGAGAAGATAAACCGGTTGGAAGGGGTAAAAACCACCGTCATCACCGGAAATAATAAAGAGCTGTTTCATAAGCTATACGCAAAATATGAGAATATCGAAGTGATCGGGTTTACCGATCAGGTGTACCGCTATATGCATAAGGCGGATCTCATTATATCGAAGCCGGGCGGTATTACCCTGTTTGAAACCATCTTTTCCGAACTGCCCATTCTTGCTTTTAAACCAGATTTGCCCCAGGAATTAAAAAATGCAGTGTTCATCAAAAACAACCGGATTGGGGAAGTCCTTTCCCAAAATGAGAAGAATTATATTGATGAAATCGTGGACTTGCTCTATGATGACAAAAAGCTGTTTGAATTGAAAAAGAATATGCGTGCAATCAAAAACAGCATCGACACCAATGCGATTGAAAAGGCACTTTCTTCCATGCAGAGAAGGGGGGCATACGCATGATTTTTGTCTGGAGCCTTTTGGCGGGGGTCATACTGTTTTCCGTCTATGCTGTCATACCAACCTATTATAATAAAAAAATAAATCCAAATATTATCCGGCATGCACAGGGAAAGGATACCATCATGCTCACTTTTGACGATGGGCCGGACGAGCGTTACACTGGAAAATTGCTGGATATTTTGAAAGAAAACGGCATAAAGGCCACTTTCTTTGTGGTGGCGGACAATGTGAGGAAATATCCCCAGATGGTTGACCGCATGATGGCAGAGGGACATTGCATCGGTATTCACTCTTATTGTCATAAAAATGCCTGGTTAAAAACACCCCGGGAGGAAAAACGGGATTTTGAGAATTCGATTGATCTTCTGGAAAGCTATAATTGGAAGACCCCTTTTTACCGTCCGCCTTGGGGACATACCAACCTGCTGAGCATGTATTACGCAAAGAAGCATGGTTTTCAGGTGATGCTTTGGAGTGTCATGGCACAGGACTGGAGCAGCAAAAGTTCGAAGGAAACCATCATAAAAAAGCTTTTGGAGAGAACCAGAGAACACTCTATCATATGCCTGCATGACGCAGGTGAGAATTCGGGAGGGGCGAAGGATGCGCCGCTCAATACCATTGAGGCGCTCAAAACAGTGATTCCTATTTTAAAGCAGAAAGGATACCGATTTGTCACACCGGAGGTAGCGCAGTATGAAGCAGTCTAAAAAAAGTTATGTAATCGGTGCAGCATTTCTGTTGTTATTGATGGCGGGTACTTTTTATTTCATTTTAAAGGACTGCGATTTTGATGCACTGATACAGGTTGTTAAAGATGTAAATCCAGTATTTTTGATCGGCGGATTGTTGTGTGTGCTTTTGTTTATCTCCTGTGAGGGGCTGAATATTTCTATGCTGATGAAGTCTATGGGACAGAATATCAGCGTTGTCAACAGCATTAAGTTTGCCTTTGTGGGGTTTTATTTCAGTGCGATCACTCCTTCCGCCTCCGGAGGACAACCGATGCAGATCTATTTTATGCAGCGGGAAAAGCATCCGGTTTCTTTGACCACGTTATGCTTTCTACTGATCGGAGCGGTGTACCAGATTGTCATGCTGTGCTTTGGAGGACTGATGTTTCTGCTGAAATCATCTTTTCTAAGTGCCAATATGCGAGGCATTCATATTCTGCTTTTTTATGGAATGGCAGTGAATCTGATACTGATCTCCTTGATTTTTCTGGTGATTTTTTCACCGGGGATTATCCGCAGGACTGCGGGCTTTTTTGTCAGACTGCTGTCAAGAATGAAAATGATCAAGGAAGAAGAACGTGCCTTACAGGCGGTCGAGCATTCGATTGAGGAATACAAGCAGGGAGCCCAGCATATCAAAAAAAATCCCAAAACCTTGGGAAAGGTGTTTTTGGTAACTGCTGTCCAGCTGACGGCTTTTTACAGTGTTCCGTTTTTTGTTTATCATGCAATGGGGCTGAGCGGGTACGGGTATCTTGAAATGATTGCAACGGAATGTATTCTTATGATCTCTGTTTCGTCTCTGCCGCTTCCGGGAGCGGTTGGAGCAAGTGAAGCCAGTTTTCTCACCATTTTCTCCATCTTTTTCGGAGGAAATGTTGTTCCGGCTATGCTGCTGAGCCGTGGGATTAGCTTTTATTCATATCTGGTAATCAGCGGTGTTGTGACAATCGTTTCCTATGTGCGTGTATCACGGAAAAGACAGAGAAAGATGCCCATATCAGGCGGGGTGGCGCTCTCTTTTGAAAAATAGTGTTTGAATTGAACGAAAAGCAAGTGATCTTGTAGTGAGAAGCAAGATCACTTGCTTTTTAATAACATAGGAAATTGCGCGGAATCGTGCGCAATTGCATGTTTCAAAAAACAGCGTGCGAAGCGCAGCTGCGTTTTTCGGAAAGAAAAACTTTTTTATAGTAGTACAATCTTCTGCTGAATCGTCGTTGTTTCGCGCGACCATTTCCTTTATCGAAAAATGTTGAATAATTTGAGATATTATTGTATAATATGTATGGAATTAAAAAATAAAAGGAGGGTTTTTTATGCAATGGTATTTAAATTGCTGGAAGAAGTATGTTGATTTCAACGGGAGATCCAGGCGAAAGGAATATTGGATGTTTGTGCTGTTTAATATTCTGGCTTCTATCGTTGTATCTATCGTAGGAAGCCTTTTGCTTCGGAAAAATGGCGTTATCCTTTCCGGTTTGTACAATCTGGCTGTCTTTCTTCCTTCTTTGGCAGTGTTGATTAGGAGACTGCATGATATTGGGAAGAAATGGTATTGGATTTTTATCAGCTTGATTCCCCTTGCCGGACCAATCTGGATGCTTGTCCTTCTTTGCACAGAGGGGGAAGGGGATAATGAATTTGGTCCCGATCCCAAAGCGGAAACAACAGAGGCATAAAGATAGGTTAGCCCAGGACAGTACCGGACTCATTCAGCCAAAGAACCCCAGTTTTCTTTTTTGAAAACTGGGGTTCTTTTACAAAATGACATTGTTTTTGTCCGAATCTATTCCATTTTTTCCCCGCAGGAGATGCAATAGTTCGCTTCCAGCGCGTTCTCTTTTCCGCATTTGGCACATTTCTTCACGTTTTTCGTCTTGGCAATTTGATCGTTCAAAAGGGCAAGTGCAGCATTTTTATTGTCCATATCACGGCAGTAAATCAGATATTCTTCGTTGACTTCAACACCGGCCTTGTAATCGCTATATAACTTTTCGCCCAGCTGTTTTGCCAGTTCATCTATCTGAGATTCCACCTCATTTACGGAAAAACGCAGTTTTGTTGCCTCTAACAGTTCATTGGATTTTGCCACAGCCTTTTCTGTGGTTTTCTTTACATTACCTTTGACACTTTCAAACCAATCCATAATGGATCCTCCTCCGTCATAAAAATATCTTTTCTATTTGATTTTATGATACCATAAAAGCAACGCTTTTCGTGGTATCATTGTCCATAGGCTTCGGTTGTACGGACTTGTTCCGGACGAGAAGCCCGGACATCCCTGTATAATATGCCCTGTGCATATTATACCACAACAACGAAGGCGGCGAAATGTCGCCACAGTATTGTGATTCAATCGTTCTCCAAACCTCTTAACATTTTCAATGTTCTAGAGGTTTGTGAGGTTATCTAAAATGCAACAATGAAGATGGCAGTTTGTCATCGGAATATTGCATTTCAATGTTCTCCGAAGCTCTTGGCATTTTTAATGCCTTAGAGGTTCGTGAGGTTATTATACCACACTAGGATTTTCTTTTCAATATACTGACATCTAAATTCACATTACATCCAACTTAAGAAATTCATTTAAGATTGATGTTTTTGGAATCAGCTCAGTGGGGATTGGGTCAAACTGTTCCAGAATGTGAATCAGGCGGTTTGTTTTTCTGCTTTTGTCCTTCATGGAACAGAGCAGTTCCAAACCCTGTTCTCTTAAGACACAGGGCTCATAAAACAAAAAGGTGTCAATCAGAAAATCGGCTTTTCTGAGATAGGAGTATCGTTTTTCACCGGCGCGTACACTGGGCCACATCTGAAACGTGATCTCCGGCGGTGCGGAGCGGTAATAATTATCCCGGATCATGCGCCTAAGAAAGCGGAAGTCATTTCGGTTGTATGGCTTACCGTTCGGGTTAAAAACCTGTCCGTAAGGTGAGACATAAACTTTTATAGAATCGTTCTTTGGTGTCAGACCGCAGATTTTATCATTCAACGCGTGAAGTCCTTCCACAATATAAATGGTGTTTTCTTTGGGTTTTACCGTGGTGTGGTTGTCTACAACCTGCCGTTTTTCAAAGTCAAAATAGGGCAGGGACAGAGGCTCCTTTGCCTGAATTTGACGGATCGTTCTCTGATATTTGCTGATATCAATGGTCTTGATGGTTTCAAAATCCTTTGTGCCGTCTTTTTTGGGCTTCATCGTATCCTGAGGATAGAAAAAATTATCAAGGGATATGGGAACCAGTTCTTTGTCCTGTATATAGTGAAACAGAGTGTTGGCAAAGGTTGTTTTTCCGGAGGAAGTTGGCCCGCTGATATAGACAAAATGCAGATTTTTTTCACGGATGCGTTCCGACAGACGGAAGACTTCTTTTCGAAAATCCTCTTCGCACTGGGCGATAAACCGTTCCGGTGCTTTTGCCATATCATTGATGGTTTCAATGCTCATACCTCTTGCCATGGGATCACCTCTCTAATGCTTAAATTTCCTTCTTTCTGTTTAGGATGATATTCTTTTGCCTTAAATATTCCTCCGCGAGCTTTGGATTTGGAATTCTGGTGATTTTTTTTGTTCGGGGATCCACTAATTTTGTGATTCCACCGCCGCCGGCCGCCAGAGTGGTCTGCAGTTCCTCCATCATATAGACGTTATAAATGCTTTCATATCCCGGCTTGCTGTATCCCACGTTTTCCAGATTATCTAAAATATTTTTCTGGCGGTATAGGTAATAGGGCTCATATCCATTTTCTTTCAGCTCGGAGGATGCCAGTGAAAGCATTTTGGAAACCAAGCTTTCTTCATTGGATACATCCGCATGCTCCTGATTCAGCCTGGAAGCCCTTTTTAATGCCAGTGTATGAACCGTGATGTTCTCAGGTTCCAATTTTATGATTTGTTCCATTGTTGTTTTAAAATCTTCCAGATTTTCGCCGGGAAGACCGGCAATCAAATCTGTGTTTACCGCGTGAAATCCAACTTTGCGCGCTAGGCTGTAAGCGCTGAAGAACTGTTCCACCGAATGGGCACGTCCGATTTTTTTTAAAGTCTCACTGTTTAGTGTCTGCGGATTGATGCTGACGCGGTCTACGCCGTATTCTTTCAGCAGAAGGAGTTTCTCCTCCGTGATGGTGTCCGGCCGTCCGGCTTCCACGGTAAATTCCCGCACTTTGGACAAATCCATATGAGTGCGCAGCGCTTCCAGAATACCTTGCAGCTGTCGGGCGGTTAGTGTGGTGGGCGTTCCGCCCCCGAAATAGATGGAATCGATCACAAAACCATTTCGTTCGATTGCGCCGCCGGTTTCCGCAATTTCCTCCGCCAGCTGTTTCAGAAAGGAGGATAAAATTTTCTCATCCGTATAGGTTTTTGAGATAAAGGAGCAGTAAGCGCACCGGGTAGGGCAGAAGGGAATGCCTATGTATAGAGAACAGCCGTTTGGAAGCTGATTTTTCTGAACGTTCAGCTCCTTTTCCGCGGCTTGGAGCATTAGGACTGTCTTTTCCGAACTGACCAGAAGTTCTTCCTGAAAAATTTTGCTTACCTGTCTGCCGGAAAGCCCTTCCCGCAGCATTCTGGCCGCAGTTTTGGCAGGTCGTACACCGGTTAAAATGCCCCAGGGGAGGCGGGGGGAATCGAACTGCTGTACCGCATTGAGAAAAGAGCGCGCGATTACATAGGGATCTTTGCGGAGAAAATAGGTGTCTTCCTGCATGGAGAATCTTCCAACCGCTTTCTGACCGTGCAGAAGGATCCAAGTTTCCGCTGTCTTTCCATCCCATTTGCTGATGATTTTGTCCTCTTTTTCCCCATCATGAAAAAATAACTGTGCTCCGAAAAACACAGCTTTTATAATATGTTCCAGATTATATTTGCGCTCATGCCCCTGCATGATAACCGAAAATTCCATCATCTAGCGCTCCGATCTGTCTATGTAATGATATACTTCATTGTTTTTCTTTTCAAATCCAATGGTTGTCTCCTGTCCATGCCCGGGATACACCATAATGTCATCGCTGAGAAGAAACAACTTATTGAGAATGGAATCCACCTCGCTGGCCAGATTGCCGGAGGGAAGATCGCACCGGCCGATGCCCAGATAAAACAGAGTATCGCCGGAAATCAATAAATTCTCACCTAGGAGGCAGATGCTTCCAATGGTATGGCCTGGTGTTTCAATCACTTTCAGGTTTGCCTGACCGACTGGGATCCAATCTCCATCTTTTAATAGAATGTCTGCCTGTACTGGCTTAATGGATTTGTTTCCATATGCTGTGAGGTTTTTGTACGGATCGTTGACAAGATCTTTTTCCAGATGACACAGACAAAGTTGTGCATCGGGGAAAGCAGCTTGTACGTCGTGAAGTGCCATGATGTGATCATAGTGACCGTGGGTTAGAACGATACGGGAAACAGAGAATCCCCGCTCTTTTACTACGCGGACGATCCGGTCTGCGTCCTCCCCGGGATCGATGATGATTCCGCACTTTTCGTTTTCGTCATAAAGAATATAACAATTTGTCTGTAAAGGACCGACGGGCAGTCTTTCTATTTTCATATGTTTTTCCTCGTTTGTCATTTCAGTTAAGCATAGAGCATCAAACGCAATATGGGTTCCATGTTCTAATCATTCTATATTCTATATATTCCGCATGATCTCCTCTGCAATTTTTTGATAGAGACCTTGGGGATTTTTTTCAAACATTTCTTTTGTCCGGATGGCAAGATCCCGGCTTCCTACATTTAGTCCGAGCTGAAACAGCGGAACACCTTTTTCCGTGATCTCCATACGGACGGCAAATTCCCCATTGTCCAAAACCGTGTAATCCGCTTTGACAATGCTGGTGGGTTCGGCTACCTTTTGGCTGGTATTCACGGCAAAGATAATCTTTTCTTTCAGCGAATACGGGATCTTATTTTCAAAAAAACCAATCACCTGGGCTCCTGCAGGAGTAATTTCATAATACTCTTTTTTGGCTTCTTTGGTCAGTTTAATTTTCTTATCCTTTACCAGTTCATAAAGATTTTGCTGCAGGGCAAAATAATCGATGGAGAGTTCCTTTAAGATGATTTCGGTAAGGTCAGAATTGGTTGCGGGTTTATGATAGGTATCCAATGCAAATAGGATAATCAGTTTAATGTTTGCATCATCAGATAATAATTTTTTATAGCCCATATTCCGCCTCCTTCTGCCATTCATTTCCGTCAAAGATACACTTTTGTTTTTCTGTCTTTTTATCTTGTATGAAAAATGGTGCCGCACTCTCTGCTAACAGTTTACCACAAAATATCATTCTTTTCAATTGTCCCGTCAAAAATTCATTCAAAAACATGGAAAATCAGCCCATTCCAACAAACACACGGGTCACGAAAACACTTGCCAGAATTCCGGCGGCATCCGCCAGCAGAGCCGCTTTCACAGCATAACGGGTATCGGTCACCTGCACCGCGCCGAAATAGACGGCAATGGTATAAAAGGTTGTTTCGGTGGAGCCTGCCATAACGGAGGCCACATTGCCAATGAGGCTGTCCGGTCCGTAAGTTTTCAGAATATCCGCCAGCATGGCGATTCCGCCGCTTCCGGAAATAGGGCGGAGCAGTGCCAGGGGCATTGTCTCGGTTGGAATACCCAGAAAAGCTGTGACGGGAGAGATGAGATTGCAAAGGAAATCCAGAAGTCCGGAACCGCGAAGCATGGCGATGGCAATCATCAACCCTACCACCGGCGGCAGAATGTTGACAATGGTGGTCATGCTGTCCTTTGCCCCGTCCAGGAATGCTTGATAGGCGTCCGTCTTTTTGCAGAAAGCTCCCAGCAGGAAAAGCAGGATCAGGCAGGGAAGCAACCATTCGGATATCGTTTTTACTGTCTGCATGTCAGAATTCGTTCCTCCCTTGCCCGAAAGAATTTTGCCGCCAGAATCCCCACCAAAAGACCAGTTAAGCTGCTAATCCACATGGGAAATACAATAAAAAAGGGGTTTCCGGATCCGTAATTCATCCGCAGGGACAGAATCGTGGAGGGGATCAGCTGAATCGATGAGGTGTTTAGGATTACGAACAGGCACATTGCATGGCTGGCTGTATTCCGGTTATGATTTTGCTTTTTGAGTTTCTCCATGGCTGAAATGCCTAGAGGGGTGGCGGCATTTCCCATACCCAGCAGGTTGGCGGTTATATTTAATGTCATGGCACCGAATGCCTCCGAGTCAGGAGGAACATCCCGAAACAGCCTGCCTAGAACCGGCTGAAGTATCCTTGCGATGATTTTTGTTATTCCGGCTCGGTCGGCAATCTTTAAAATGCCGTTGAAAAAGCACATGATGCCAAGCAGGGTGATCAGTAGCTGGATAGTGTCGCTGCAGGAGGCAATGCCTGCGGCGACCGTTTCCGCATATGTGCCGTTAAAAAAACTGTATAGGATAGAGGCCGCCATCATGGTGAGCCATATTTTGTTCAGCATATAGAGCCTCCTTTCAACCGTGAATTTACAGAGGAGAGTTTCCATGTCTTCCTCTGCGTGTTCATCCTTTCCTCTTTGAGAGGAAAATCTTATCGTGCTCGGCTATCGAATGCTGTGCTCTATGCTTCATCACAAGTTCTTTCATTTTTATGTTTGATCCCTTGCGGATGATGCCGTCAATCAGTTCTCCCTCCGTGAGGGTACCCATGATTTGGATTCCGTCCAAAACGGTAATCAGATAATACCGGTTATGGCAGAAATGATTCAGAATCTTGCGGGCGCTCAGCTCCTTATTTACGGCAATGCTGGAAATCGGCATGCTTTCAATCACTTTCTGACGCTTTTTATAGTCCGCGATCTCCCGCATCAGATACAAGCGCAGATTGTTTTTTTCCATGAACAGGTTGCCGTATAAAAAGCATCCGATCAAACACATGGAAAAATTGAATCGAGTTGCAAAGAATAGCCAGATGCCGCAGACAATCAATAGAAGAGACAATACCTTTGTCAATTTTTCGCAAAAATAATAAGCTTTGATATAGCCGATAAACTTGCTTAAAAAAGCCCGCAAAACCCGGCCGCCGTCCAATGGAACTGCGGGGAGCAGGTTTACAAGAGCGCAGCTTATATTCGCATAATACAAGAAGGATAACTCCTGGTTCCATATCCCGCTGACACTCCTGAAAAGCAAAAACGCCAGCGCCAGCCCCAGATTGCACAGAGGACCTGCCAGCGCCATAATGATCTCGTCATCCGGGTTTTGAATCAGTTCGTTTTGAAGTCGAATGTTAATACCAAAAGGTTCCACCGAAATCGAATGAATTTTGATTTCCCTTTTCCACAGCGCGACAAGATGGGCAAGTTCATGGCAGAGCATCAGAAAAAACATCATCAGATACTGTCTGAAAAAGCCGCACCAGAGCGCAAAGAGAATCACCGGAAGAAGAAATGGGTTGATGTGGAACCGTCCCCGCTCCCACCGTTCATAAAACGGATTTTTCATTTGATCAGGTAAGGCTGGGGATCTACCGGCGTACCATCCACTCTGATTTCAAAATGAAGATGAGGACCAGTACTTTTTCCGGTATTTCCGGACAGAGCAATCTCCTCGCCTTGCTGTATCTGTGCGTTTGCTTCCTTGAGCGTTTCGCTCAGATGTCCATAGAAAGTGGCGTATCCGTTTTCATGGGTGACAAGCATGCATTTGCCGTAAGTCTCGTCTTCCTTAATTTCGGTCACCGTTCCGGCGAGCGGGGCGTGCACCTTGGTACCCTCCTTTGCGTCAATATCCATTCCGGTGTGCAGGGAATTCTCATTTGTGATGGGGTTCATCCGTTCCCCATACGGAGACATGACAGCGCCATCCAAGGGCATGTGAAAGACCGGAGCTCCCAGCGTATAGGAGGCGATCACATGCTTCATATCCGCATAGAGCCCTTTGAAGTCCGTAGTGGTTCCGAGAACCGACTGAACGGTTGTCTGCACGCCGTTATCCGGCATAAATTTTAGAACTGCCACACAGCCAACCAGCAGAACAGCCAGAATCAGTTTCAAGTTTATGTGAGGCAGTTCCTGCTCTCCGGAAGATTGGCGGTATCTTCTCTGAGCCCGTGCTCTGCTGAATCCCTCGTTTCTCATAATGTGTTTCTCCTTTTCTGTTTAAGCAGTCGGATAGACAGCCCTTCTCTATTTCATTTATATGTCTTGTTTCCGGAATTATGTCTTGCTATTTTTCATGGAATTTAATATAATATAAGCATTAGAGAGTTGAGGCCAATATGCTTTGCACTTGTTAAAATCCCGCCTTTTTGGATTGTCGGTCTTGCAAGGCGTCAGCCTTGCTGCACCCTTACGCACCAAAAAGACAAAATTTTTCCTGTGTGCAGAGTTGCTGAGTTTCCACAGAGCAAATTTTTTCGTAAGGCAAGGAAAAAGCGCGGGGAATACTAGCCGTATGCACAAGCATTTTGACGCAGAATTGCGGAAAATTTGCCTGTGTAAACCATATTGGGCTCAACTCTCTAATGCTCGAGTTCGTATCCTCTGGAGGAAATGAAATGCGTTTAAAATCAATCGAAATTACTGGGTTTAAATCTTTCCCGGACAAAATAGAATTGGAGTTTCCGAAAGGCATCACCTGTGTCGTGGGTCCAAATGGCAGCGGAAAGAGCAATATTTCAGACGCAATCCGCTGGGTTATGGGGGAACAGAGCGTAAAAATGCTTCGCGGCGGCAAGATGGAGGATGTCATTTTTTCGGGTACCCAGAAGCGAAAACCGTTAGGGTTTTGTGAGGTTGGCATTCTGGTTGACAATGCGGATAAAACTCTCCCCATAGATTTTGACGAAATTCTGGTAACCCGCCGGCTGTTCCGTTCGGGGGAAAGTGAATACTATATCAATAAATCCGGATGCCGTCTCAAGGATATCCAAGAGCTTTTCATGGATACCGGCTTGGGAAAGGATGGCTATTCGCTGGTAGGGCAGGGCAGAATCGATGGGATCATAAACGGTAAGCCTTCCGAGCGCCGCACTTTCTTTGAGGAGGCCTGCGGCATCTCCAAATACCGACACAGGAAGGACGAGGCGGAGCGGAAGCTTGCGAATACCAACGATAATATTCTCCGTGTAGAGGATATCATCATTGAGCTGGAGAGCCAGCTAGGGCCTTTGAAACTGCAGAGTGAAAAGGCAAAGAAATATCTGGTGTACCGGGATGAACTGAAGGTTCTGGAGGTCAATGTGTGGCTTGACACCATCGAGAAGCATCGCTCCTCTCTGCGGGAGCTGAATGAGAATTTTCAGAACTGCAAAAAAGAGCTGGAGACCGCAAAGGCTGATCTGGAAAAGACGGACAGCCGCATCGAAACACTGCTGGCGGAATCCAAAAACCTGCAGGAGGATACCGACCAGTTAAGCCAGCAGTATCATACGGAAGAATACAATACAAAAACCTATGAAAACCAGATTGAAATTTTCAAGAACAATATCATGCACAACAATGAGAATATCCGCCGGATGGAGCGGGAAAAGCATGAGATGGAGAAAAAAATCGGCAGTTTTCATACGTATATTGAAGAGATCAGCCGGAAGATTGAGGAGATCGAAAGAAACCGCGAGGAGAAGCAGAAGGCGATTGAAGGGCTTCAGGCGGAATTTTCCAAGCTGGCGGATTCCATCGCCACCCACAACAGCTTTATCGATTCTTTGAAAGGTAAGCTAACCGAACAGAACAATACGGTTTCTACACTGAATGCAAAAAAAGCGGCCTGCGAATCCCTTATGGATAATCTAGAAAGCCGGAGAAGAGCGATCGAAGAGGAAATGAGGGAAAAGCAAGCTTCCGTCAAGGGGCTGGAAGCGGAGATTGCAAACTATCAGAAGGAATTGAATCAGCTGGAAGCGGAAGAAGCGAGAATGTCGGGAGAGATTGAACGGCTGCTTCGGAAGGAAAAGGAAGCGGAACAGCGGTTTGAAGAGAGCAGTGCTGCTTTTCAGAAAGCGAGAAGCGATTATATGGCAGATAAAAACCGCCTTGGCATGCTCCGGGACATGGAGAATGATTTTTCCGGCTATCCGCGTAGCGTCAAGGACGTTTTGACCGCTCACAAAAACGGAGAATTGTCCGGGCTTTCTGTTTTCGGCACAGTGGCCAGTGTCATTGAAACGAGAAAAGAATACGCTCTTGCCATTGACGCAGCGCTTGCCGCCGCCACCCAGTTTGTGATTGTGGGGGAGGAAAAGGACGCCAAATATGCAATTCAGTATCTGAAAAAAACAAAATCCGGCAAGGCGACCTTTTTACCGATTCGTACCGTGAAATCTCAGAAGCCGCTCAACGGCGATATCCGAAAGGAAAAGGGTTTTGTGGGAATTGCGTCCGAGCTGGTGGATTTTGAACATCAGTTTGCCGGGATCATTGAAAATTTGCTGATTCGTGTCGCCGTGTTTGACAACATGGACAACGCCATAATGGCCGCCCGCCATTTTCAGCACAGCTTTAAGATTGTCACTCTGACAGGAGAAGTGCTGAATGCGGGAGGCTCAATTACTGGGGGAGGCTTTAAGAACAATACCGGGGCAATCTCCAGAAATGCGGAGTTAAATGAGCTCGCCGAAAAGATGAAGGCATGGCGGACTCGCCTTGACAAAGCGGAGAGAGAACTTTCCGAAAAGAAGAACGAGATTGCCTTCGCTCGGGAAGAGGCTGAGCAGGAAAAGCAGAAAAAACAGCAGGTGAATACACAGAAAATTGATATTCTCTCCAAAATCCGCCTGAACGGACAGTTGATTGAAACACGGAAGAAGGACAGTTCGGTGCTGGAGGAGGAGCGCAGGGAACTTTCTGTCAAGCTGGGACAGAACGAGGGAAATCTGCAAAGCTTTGCGGACCAGATGGCTTCCCTGCAGCAGTCCATTTCCGAATTGGAGGAAAAAATTCTTCATAACAATCAGGACTATGAAAAGATTATTCGGGCAAAAGAGGAGTATAACGGGCGGATTGCGGATGAAAAGATGGCGCTGGGATATCTGGAAAAGGATCTGAGCACCGAGAAGGATAAGCTGATTTCCTTAAACAATGAAATAGGCGGCCAGAATGACGCTTTGTCTGCCAAAGAGGCTGAGATTGAGGAGGCAAAGGCAAAAAATGAGGATCTGCAGGACGAGATCGACTTCAAGTATCAGCAGATCTCCCAGCTGAAGGACAACATCACCGAGTATCAAAAGAAGATGGAACAGAACAAACAGAGAAAGGCGGAATGCGAGGAAGCCCTGTTAAAGAGCCAGAACGGATCCAAAGAGCTGCGTGATAAACTCATTGCACTGCAGGAGGAATATTCCCGCCTGGAATCCAGAACAACCAAAGCGGAAACCGAGCTGGAATATATCATCAACAATCTGTGGGATTCTTATGAGCTGACGGTGACTACTGCCACGGAGCTGAAAAAGGATATCGGTTCCATCTCGGCGGCGAATAAATCCATCAATGAGCTGAAAAATAAAATCAAGGATTTGGGCAATATCAATATCGATGCCATTGAAGAGTATAAAAATGTCAGCGAGCGGTATGAGTTTCTAACGACTCAGAAAGATGATCTGCTGGAGGCAAAGAGCAACCTGGAACAGATCATCACAGAGATGCTCAAGCTGATGAAAACGATATTCGGAACGCAGTTTGAAAAGATCAGCATAGCTTTTAACGAGACATTCCAGGAGCTGTTCGGGGGAGGAAAAGCGGATCTTCGTTTATCGGATCCTGCTGATATTCTGGAGAGCGGCATTGAGATCGAGGTACAGCCTCCCGGGAAAAAGCTGACGAATATCAGCCTTTTCTCCGGTGGAGAAAAGGCTTTCACAGCCATTGCGCTGCTGTTTGCCATTTTGAAGGTAAAACCCACTCCCTTCTGCCTGTTTGACGAGATTGAGGCGGCGCTGGACGATGTGAATGTATACCGCTATGCGGATTACCTGAAAAAATATAAAGAAGAAACGCAGTTTATTGTCATCTCCCACAGGCGGGGTACCATGGAAGCGGCGGACACCTTATATGGTGTCACCATGCAGGAGAAAGGTGTCTCCAAGCTGCTGAGCCTGGACATTGACGAAGTGGAAGAAATGACGAAATAACCTCGCTTTGCAAAAGCTTTTCATAAAATCTTGTTATAACTGCGGGCAAGATGTGCCCCGCCTCTTAAGGCGGCGGGTTCCATATCCGCAATCAGCGAGAGTAAAATCTTCCGCTGATTGCGGCACTGCTATGCAGTGCCCTTGCCCTCGTTGAATGACGGGGCAAGCCCTTATTGAAAACAGAATGGATTTATTTAATCTATATGAGAGAAAGGATTCATATACATGGCTTTTTTTGATAAACTGAAACAGGGACTGCAGAAGACCCGTAATGTAATTAAAGACAGAATCGACGATGTGTTCTCCGCTTTTCAGTCGGTGGATGAAGAGCTTTTTGAGGAGCTGGAGGAAGTTTTAATTTCTGCTGACGTCGGTGTGGAAGCCTCTCTTGAAATCATTGAACAGCTTCGTCAAAATATCAAAGAAAAGAAAATCAATGATGCGGAGGAGGCCAAACAGGAACTTTTCCGGGTGATCAAAGAAATTCTGGAAGAAAACGACACCGAACTGAAGCTTTCTACCTCACCCTCCATTATACTGGTGGTAGGGGTAAACGGCGTCGGGAAGACCACTTCCATCGGGAAGTTGGCCAACCAGTTAAAGCAGGAGGGAAAATCCGTTATGATGGCGGCGGGGGACACCTTCCGCGCTGCTGCCAGCGAACAGCTTTCCATCTGGGCGGACCGCACCGGAGTTCCGCTTGTAAAGCATCAGGAGGGCGCGGATCCGGCCGCTGTGATTTATGACGCTATCACTTCCGCCAAAGCAAAGCACATCGATGTCCTGATCTGTGACACCGCAGGGCGTTTACACAACAAGAAAAACTTGATGGACGAACTGAATAAAATGTTCCGTGTCATTCAGAGGGAACTGCCGGATGCGGACTTGGAGGTTCTTCTGGCACTGGATGCCACCACAGGACAAAATGCGGTCATCCAGGCGGAGGAATTTACCAAACAGACGAACGTGACCGGCATTATTCTCACCAAGTTGGACGGCACGGCCAAGGGCGGTATTGTGATCGCCATCTGTAAAAAGAAATCCATCCCGGTCAAATTCATCGGTGTGGGGGAAGGACTGGATGATTTCAAAAAGTTTGACGCGGATGAATTTGCAACGGCATTGTTGTATTAAAATCGTCTCACAGACATTTACTTTGTCTGAACAGGAGGTATCCGAATGAGCAAAATTGCAAAAAGATTACTGATCATCTTTCTTGCGGCAATTATTCTGATTGGGCTGCTGGTAGCAGTCAATATCTATTTTACGTACATCCAATACAAGGAGATCGGGGAAAACTATACGCAGGTATATCTCACGAATTTGCAGGCGAAATTGATCGCCCAGGCAGTGAGTTTCCTGTTTGTTTTTCTGATTTTTTTGGTCAGTCTGCTGTTTGTGCGGAAAAATTTGTTAAAGCTGGATGATACCTTTGGCTTCTTAAGAAGCAATCTGCTGATTTTTATTTTTACCTTTTTGTTGTCACTGATTGCCAGCAGTATCATTCAGTCAACGGTATACGAGAGGCTTCTGCAGTTTTTGAATCCGACCATGATGTCGCAGGGCGATCCCATTTTCAACAAGGATATCGGTTATTACCTGTTTCAGAGGCCGTTTCTGATTTCCCTGTGTGACAGTTGCTTTGCCCTGATGATTTTTATCACAGTTGCGGTTCTCATCGCCTATATCATTCTCTATGCCAAGCTGGGACTTTTGAACATCTCGGAGATCTTTAAGGTGCGGGGAATTGTCATCCACAATGTGGTCAATATTGCTGTTCTGATTCTGATCAAAGCGATCAGTTATACCTTCAAGGCGGAAAGCATTCTGTATTCCGAGAGCGGCGCGGTTTACGGCGCGGGATATACGGACATCACGGTGTGGATGAATTATTACAGGATTATCCCTTTTCTGCTGCTGACTATCGTACTTTTGACCATGATATTCCTCTACCGGGGAAAATATAAGTGGAGCATTGGCACAATTCTCGTCTATCCTGTGACCTATCTTGCGTTTTTCGTATTTTCTTTGGGGCTGCAAACCTTCTATGTCAAGCCGGAGGAGGTTAACCGGGAAGCACCCTACATTGCAAACACCATCAACCTTACCCGGCAGGCATATGGCCTTGACAATATTGAACAGAAGGAATTTAACATACAGTATAACCTGACGGCAAATGATCTGGAAGCCAATAAGACAACCCTGTCCAATATCCGTATCATTGACTATCCGTCCACCCTCAAAGCAGTGAATCAGCTTCAGGGAATCCGCAATTATTATTCTTTCAATGACATTGACATTGTAAAATATGATATTGAAGGAAAACCGGCGGCGATTGCACTTGCTCCCCGTGAATTTAATAAGGAAAAACTGGATACAACAACGACGAACTTTATCAATGAGAGACTCCGGTTTACCCATGGTTTCGGCGCTGTGGGGATTCCGGTAAACCAGGTGACCAAAGAGGGACAGCCCGCTTTCTTTATCAAGGATATTCCGCCTCAGTCGACCCAGGGATTTCCGGAAATTACACAGCCCAGGGTTTATTTTGGGGAGAGCACCAACGACTATGTTGTGGTAAATTCCGGCTATAAAGAGTTGGATTATTCCCAGGGGCAGGAGGATGCGGAGTTTTCATACGACGGCCAGGCCGGCATTTCGATGAATCTGTTCAACAAAGTACTGTTCTCCGTGTATAATACAGATTTTCAGATGCTGATTTCCAGTTTCATTGACGAGAACAGTAAAATTCTTATCAACCGCAATGTTTTGGAGAGGGTGAGCAAGGTTGCTCCCTTCCTTGAGGTAGACAACGATCCCTATATGGTGATCAATGAGGAAGGCAAACTGAAATGGGTGGTCAACTGCTATACCACCAGTTCCGAGTTTCCCTATTCTCAGCCAGTCAGCTTTAATGGGCGGCCGATCAATTATATCCGAGATTCCGTCAAGGCTGTCGTCGACGCTTATGACGGCACGGTAGATTTCTATATCACAGATCCGAACGATCCCATTGTACAGACCTATAAAAAAATTTATCCCAGATTCTTCAATGAAAACCCGCTGCCGGCGGATATCGCATCTCATCTGCAGTATCCGGAAAAAATGTTTAAGGTGCAGTCCACTGTATTCAAAAAGTACCACACAACAAATACGGATACGTTCTATAACAGAACAGATGTTTGGGAATATTGCAAGGAAAAAGTGCAGGGAGAGGCAAAGCCGGTGGAGCCCTATTACAGCTTAATGCCTCTGTTCGGAGAAAAGGAAGAATTGATTTTGATGATTCCCTATACACTGTCCAACAAGGACAATCTGGTGGCATGGCTGGCTGTCAGCTGTGACGCACAGAATTATGGAAAGATGGCACTGTACACCTTCCCGAAGGGGGAAAATGTATACGGCACCATGCAGATTGCCAACCGGATTGACAGCGATCCCAATATATCAAAGGAGATGACGCTGTGGAGCCAGGGAGGTTCCTCTGTGACCCGCGGCAATATGCTGGTGGTTCCGGTAAAGAATTCGCTTTTGTACGTTCAGCCGGTGTATATCTCCTCCAGCAATGATTCCTCTATCCCCGAGCTGAAACGAGTGATTGTGGCCTACGGGGACAAGATTGTCATGGAAGCTACGCTGGAAGACTGCCTAATGAAGCTGTTTAACTATAAGCTGGAATCCGACCTCCAGGGCGAAGCCAGCACAGCACCAAGCGTTGTGGAACCTCCGGAATCCGGGCAGGAGAATCCGACAGTCACTCCCGCGGTGGTGCCGAATGAATCGGAACAGAAGGTTGTGGAACTTTATGACAGAATGAAGGCTGCTCTGAGTAAATCTGACTGGACGGAATTCGGGCGTTCTATGGAAGAACTGGAAAAAGAGATCAATAAGCTGAGAAAATAACCTTGCAGCAATTTTCCTTATGAACGAATACCGTTACTGAAAACAACGGGCGTCCGCAGAAGGGCGCCTGTTGTTATAATCCGGAGAATTACGGCGAAATGAGTTGAAATTACTTTGAGAAAAATAATACACGGAATGAAGTCGTGATTTCACAGATTTAAAAAAATAGTGTGCGTGATTGGCTTTTTTCAGAATGAAAAATTTTTAAAGGGAGAGGATTGCATGAAAGTGATACCGCCCCGTATCCAGGAGGCCTCCTGCGAAACGGTTTCTCTAAGCAAGGCTGTTCTGGACGCGGTTTGCCAGGGAAGGGACATTGAGAATTCCCGTTTTTCTCAACAGAAACTGGAAGAGATAGAAGCTCCGGCAGCCGATTGGAAGGGCTGTATTTTTGAGAATATCGTGCTTCGAGGCTGTCATTTTTCCAGCGGAAGTTTTCAGGACTGTATCTTTGCGCACTGTGATCTCTCCAATGTCAATCTGAGTGACGGCTCCTTACAGCGCGTGATGTTTGAAAACTGTAAACTGACCGGCTTGAATCTGTTTGAAAGCCATCTGATTGACGTAACCGTGTGCCATAGCAACGGAAAGTATGTGAATTTTTCCGGAGGAAAGCTGAAAAACGTTTGGTTTGACGACTGCGATTTGTCTGGCGCGGTGTTTGATTCCTGTGAATTAAAAAAGGCGGAATTTACTGATACACGGCTGATTGGCGCGGATTTTTTACATACAAAGTTAAACGGCGTTGATTTAACGACCTGTGAGATTGATGGGATCTCCCTCTCCGGCAGCTATGAGCTCAAAGGGGCAGTCGTCACACCTTATCAGGCCTGTGAACTGGCAAGGTTTTTGGGAGTGAATATTAAGGGATAAAGAGAAGTACATGTATGATTGAAGGGGTTATGGGATATTATGGTTTTCAGTTCGCCGATTTTTCTATTCTTTTTTCTGCCCATTTGTTTGTGGGTCTATTTTTTGACGCCAAAGCGGCTAAAGAATCTGGTATTGTTAATTGCCAGTTTGTTTTTCTATGCCTGGGGCGAGCCGTTTTTTATTTTGCTGATGCTGGCGTCGATCCTGCTGAATTATATGTTTGCTTTTCTGATTGACCGGCATTCCGGCAAACTATGGCTGGCGATTGGCGTCAGCTGTAATCTTTTGTTTCTGATTTTCTTTAAATATTTTAATATGCTGGTGCAGACCGCCAATCATTTCTTTGCAGTCGAAAGTGTTCTGCCGGAAGGGCTGAAAAATATTGCTTTGCCCATCGGAATCTCTTTTTATACCTTCCAGATCATGTCCTATATTATTGACGTGTATCGAAAAAATGTGCCGGTTCAGAAAAATATCCTGAAGCTGGCATTGTATATCTCCCTGTTTCCACAGCTGATCGCCGGCCCCATCGTGCGTTATACGGATGTTGTGGAGCAGATTGACAGCCGTAAAACGGATGCCGGCAAAATCTGTGAGGGGATTTCCCGTTTTATTGTGGGACTGTCCAAAAAAGTTTTGATTTCCAACACCGTTGCCCAGACAGCGGATTTGATGTTTCACACGGATTCCGCCGCTTTGGAATTTTGGGGCGCATGGCTTGGAATTATCTGCTATACCCTCCAAATCTATTTTGATTTTTCCGGTTATTCCGATATGGCGATTGGCCTGGGAAAGATGTTCGGGTTTGATTTTTTGGAAAACTTCAATTATCCCTATATCTCCAAATCCATTCAGGAATTCTGGCGCAGATGGCATATCAGTCTTTCCTCCTGGTTCCGGGATTATCTGTATATCCCCCTTGGAGGAAACCGAAAGGGCAAAACACGGACTTATCTGAACAACGGCATTGTATTTCTGCTGTGCGGGCTTTGGCACGGCGCAAGCTGGACCTTTGCCTTCTGGGGACTGTATCACGGCTTTTTTCTGATTCTGGAAAAAATGTTTCTGGGCAGATACCTGGAAAAAGTATGGACGCCCTTTCAGCACCTGTATGCCCTGCTGGTGGTTATGGCAGGCTGGGTATTCTTTCGGGCGGATACCTTTTGCGGCGCTGTGCAGTATCTCAAAGCGATGGCGGGGATGAATGGATTTGGCAGCGTTGATCCGCTGCATCTGAGTTTTTATCTGTTCGCTGTTCTTTTGATTGCGGCGGTGGCCTCCGCTCCGGTGCTGCCGAAAATCAAGGAGCGTTTTCATGGCTGGAAAAGAGGAACAGCTGAATTTTTGACGCTTAGCGTGCTCTTTCTGCTGTGTTCGGCCTTTCTGGCAGGTAATGAGTACAACCCGTTTATCTATTTCCGTTTTTAGGGGGTGAGGGTATGAAAAAAATTCAAATAGCCATTATAGCGCTGTTTCTTTTGGTAATCTCTGTCCCTCTTCTTGGAATGGAGACCGGTCTATATACCGCGAAAAATGAGGAAAACCGTACGCTGGCGCCAAAGGCGCCGGTTACGGATGCCAAGGGCTACGAGGCGTATTTCAATGATCATTTCGGTTTCCGGCAGGAACTGGTCTCCCTTTGCAGTCTGTGGAAGAGCATGACTGGAAATCATCTGATTTCCAAAGAAGTTCTGAAGGGGAGAGAGGGGTGGCTGTTCTACACCACCGATAATGCGGATTTCGATCCGATTGCGACCTATCAGGGAAAAAATTTATATGATGAGACAAGATTGCAAACCATCTGTGAAAATCTGCAAAAAATCACGGATGGTTTGAAAGAGAGAAACATCCGGTTTTTGGTTGTAATCCCTCCCAACAAATGCACCGTCTATCCGGAATATCTCCCGGAGGCGGCGAATAAACCAGGGGAGCAAACCAGATTGGATCAGATAAAAAATTATCTGAAGAACAACAGCACCGTCGATTTGTTAGATCTTCGTCCGCTGTTTGCGCAAAAGAAACAGGATGCTACCCTTTACTATAAAACAGACACGCATTGGAATGAATACGGCGCCTTTTTTGCTGCGCAGGAAATTCTCTCCCATTTGGGATTGACAGGGGACAGCTTGGAGGATTATACTGTGGAAAAGAGCCGGATTGACGGAAAGGATTTGGCAAGGATGTCCGCCCTAAGCCATGTGATGAAGGATGATATGGTTTCCGTTCGTCCATCCGGCGGATTTCAGGCATATGAGACAGCGGGAGAGCTGGATACCGATAAGATTGGCGTCTATGAGCGGGAGATCCAGGCTCCTTCCATGATGATATATCGGGATTCCTTTACCGTGGCAATGTTTCCTTTTCTGGCGGAGCATTTTCAAAAGAGCGTCAGCAACTGGACCTTCCATATCAAAAAATCGGATCTTGAGGAATACCAGCCTGACATTGTCATTCTGGAAATTTTGGAGAGGAATATACCTTTTCTGGAAACAATGACGCTGGAAGAGTAAAAAGGGGGATAACATGAAACGAATGATTCGGAAAATCATCAGCGCGGCTTTGGTCTGCACTCTTATGGGGGTGCAGGCTTATGCCTATACCAACGATGAGTGGATGCATGTGGAAAACTACGAAGGGCGTCAAAATTGGCAGATTGACCGCGGGGAGTTCTGTGAATATCTGGTCAAGCTCTATGATTATGTGACCTGGGGCAAACCGGAACCGATTGAAAATCCCTTCTGGGATTTGGAGGAGGCGCAGCACCCATATGCCCTGGGAGCTTACTCTCTTGGCTTTGTAAAAGGCACGGATTCCACCACCTTCAGTCCCAAAAACCTGGTGAACCGCGCGGAGGCCTCGGTTATGCTTCTGCGTGTGATAAAAAAGATGTATCCGCAGCTGGACACTTCCGGCGGCGAGGGCATCGTTTTTCCGGACGGCGCTCCGGATTGGGCGCTGGAAGCGCTGCAGTTTATGTTTTCCCGCGGTTTTACCGGCGGGCATAACGGAGAATACGAGAAAATTGGCGCGTATGATCCGTTAACGCTGAGAGAAGCAGTTGCCATGGTGGATAAAGTGATGCGTACTTCTCAGTATCCGGTTGTTCATCCAACCTTTGACGGAGTGAAAAAAGTTTATCTTACATTTGACGACGCTCCCTCTCAAAATACGGTTTCGATTCTGAACACCTTGCGGGACTATGAAGCGCCAGCCACCTTCTTTGTTACCGGAAAGGCAGATGCCTCCATTCTGCTGCGCATGCGGGATGAGGGTCATGCCATCGGCAACCATACGCTGAGCCATGACTACGCCAGAATCTATAAAAGTTCCCAGGCTTTCTGGAATGATTTTGATGCGGAAGGCCGGTATCTTCAGGGTGTTCTGGGGTATCTGCCCACGCTGATTCGCTTTCCGGGCGGCTCCAACAATACGGTCAGTTACAACTACGGTGGAAGAAGCGTGATGAAAACGATCTGTTATCAGGCGAAACAATACGGATACCTTTATTTTGACTGGAATGTATCCTCTGGGGATGCGGATAAGACAACCGTTCCCAAGGATACCATTGTGCGCAATGTGCTGAACGGCTGTAAAAACAAGACGGATGCGGTGGTGCTGATGCACCAGTCCTCCTATAAAACCACGACAGCACAGGCTTTGCCTGAGATTATCCGGGGACTTAAGGATATGGGCTTTGTATTTGTAAGGCTGAACGAAGATTCAGTGCGTCCTCAGTTTTTGAGATAGAGCAAAACGAAGCGCAGGAAACAAAAATTTTGTGTGTTTGTAAACCTCAAAAAAGGGAAAGATTCCAATAAAAAAGACATTTGCTTATAACAAATGTCTTTTTTATTGGAGCTACCGATCCGATTCGAACGGACGACCTGCTCATTACGAGTGAGCTGCTCTACCTGCTGAGCCACGGTAGCAGATATAAATCGTGTATAACCTCACCAAAAATGTCTTTCGCTTCTATAAGCGATCCATTTTCTGGCTTGCCTTGTCCAACAAAGGAGATTGCCCTGTCATGAAATCATTCAGCGGAGAGTTGTACTTTCCCGAAAGAGGAAGTGTTCTCCAACCGCCTGCAGAGGCGTGTAACTTCTTGTTTTTCAATGTAATTAATACGCCATTGCTTATATTATACTACAATCCTTGTGAAAAGTAAATATAAAAATGAATATTTTTTCGTTACAAAATGCAAAGATTTTCACGAGAGAGATATTTAAGAGACTCGCGGTATTTACAAATGTGTTACCGGAAGCGGAGATTGCAAAAAGACCGCTGTATATTGATACAGCGGCCTTTTTGCTGAAAAATTTAAAAAATGAAGGAATACAGTATGAAAGGAAATGGATGAGGCTGAATGGCGGTAGGAAAGGGCAGTATGCTAAAGCAGTTTTACAAGAAGCAGGGCGATGGAGGCTAGCATGCCAAGACTGATAAATAGGGGAATCCAGTTTAGCTTCTTTTTTTGGCGGTGATAAGTGGATTTTTGGATTCCGTCAAACCGCTTACCGTACTCATAGACAATTTTTTCAGCCTCTTTCAGAGCCTTCCCCCGCTCTTTGGCGCTGCCATCCTTTAGAATGAGAATGGCCTCTTCAATATAGTCAGATTTCACATTTTTCAGAATGACGACTTCTCTGTTACGATTCATTTTTCTACCTCCGTATCATCTCTATTACTAGGATGGACAGAGGCTGGAATTTTATACATCAATTACGTAAAATATCCTGAAAAATTTTAAAGCATATAGCGCAGTATACGAACCCGTTTTTTGAATGCTTTTCCGTTTGATATCGCCAAACACCTCGTATTTGAGTGACAATCCGTCAGGATTTCCTGTGTAAACCATATGGAGTTCGACTCTTGAATGCTTATGCATTCATCATCACTTCAGAAACCATGACGGTCATATCATCTTTGGCGTTTTTGGAACTTTGAGCGATCTTCAATATAATTTCCGAAATATCTTCGGGTGTGGAGAGATTTACCGCGTTTAGTGCGTCAATCACCCAGTGTTCCTTGTTTACTGCGTCACAGATCCCGTCGCTGACCATGATAATCATGTCACCCTCCCGCAGTTTCAGCTGCTTTGCCTGTTCGCTGCCGCTGTTTATGATTCCGGCAGGGAGGTTGTCCACTGAAATGACCTCGCAGCTTCCATCCCTACGACGGATATAAGTGGGAGCGGCGCCTTTTTTCATGAATTCCGCCGTGCCGTTTTTCAGGTCAATTAGACCGAAATCAATCGTGGAGAAATAATCCGTTTCGGTTTTGATCAGCATGGAGGTATTTATCAGCTTCAAGGTTGCATCTTTGGAAAATCCGGTTTTTAAAAACTGCTCCAAAAGCTTGACTGTGGCGGAGGAGTAAGCGTTTGCTTTGTCCCCGCTTCCGCTTCCGTCGCAGAGCGCTAAAAAGAAATTCCCGTTGTCAAGATTTTTGCAGCAATAGCTGTCGCCGCTCTTCTCATTTCCATCCTTGTTCGATTGGCGCACGTGGGTGCTCAGATGAAATATTTCGCATTCCTTAAACAGCAAAACGCATTCCTTGTGCGAGCATTTTCCTTTATCCTTGTAAAATGGAATGTGAAACATATCTTTGAGTACCTTTGAGATGAGCTCAAAGCAGGGCGTTTCCTCCTGGCAGGGATAGAGACGTATTTCCACCTCATACTGGTTGTTAAAATTTTTGATCACATTGACCTTTTTGACATCAATGCTGTTTCGCTCCAGTTCAGAGGAGAGCTCCAGAGTCAGCTGGGCATCGAAATAGGGATTGGAGAGAATCTCCTCTTTTAAGTTTCCTACGATGTTTGAAATTTCAATAAATTGATCCCGGTAAATAGAGGTGTTTTCCATCATTTTATTTTGCCAGATGGTGTTCACCCGGTAAATTTCATACAGGTTGGTCAGGGAGTGGAGCACCTCGTCCGCTTTCACACATTTTTTGGAGAAATAAGGCGGGAAATCCTCGATTCCAGCGCTTCCGGTTTCCTCAATCTTTTTGGCCGCCTTGAACATGGCGTCCATGGTTTCGGTGTAATCCTTCTGCCAGCAGTAACTGCGCAGTGCACATTTCTTGCAGACCTTGTCTGCAACCGCGTCGAACAGAGCGCCCATATCGTTTAAGTTGGCGGGCTTTGTCTTGTTCATGGCGGACAGAATGGTATCAGAAAGCTTGCGGAAGGCCAGTCCAAGCCTGTCCAGCTTGACTGTGGCAATGTCTTTTATGATGGCGGCCTTGTCATATTCCGGAGAGGCGTTCTGAACATTCTTGAACATGCGATCAAAGAACTTGTCCGGAATCAGTACAAACAAAACCGAGGCGATGGCGATTTCGGGAAAGCCGATTACCATCAGACGTTCTTCCACCAGAAAGATAGAGGTGATGATATTGCCGATGGTAAAGCCCAAAATGCAGGTTAGTTTACCGTATTTGGAAAAGATGGAACAGCAAAGTCCGTTTAGCACATAGGTTGCTAGAAAAATTCCCATATTATTGCTGGATATGCCGGTCGCCAGTCCCATCAGAACAGCTGCCTGGGACGCCATTCCGAAATTTCCGAACATGGAGAACAGCAAGACCGCCAGCACGCCTATCACATTTTTTATGTAGATGGAGAATGGAAAAGCCAGATTTCCGATACCTGCGATGGCACAGGTTACCATGATAGCCGCCGCCGCCGTGTCCTCAGAGGTGAAAAAGCGTTTTTTGGACAGGGTAGTGAATACTGGCATTCCTTTTTTATAGATCAGATAGAAAACCGCAGAAATAAACGCTTCAAAAACGGTCAGCAGGATATCATACGGGGTAAAGTTGGTAAACATGATGAAGATCCAGCTGAACAGGAAGGAAACCGCAAAAATCAGATACGGCCTGTATTTACGCTTTTCCAGTTTCGGAAAGGTCATGGAGATGAACTTGTCCACCAGCACGGCACAGAAAATCATCAGAGCATATTTAAAGCAATTAATCTCCGGTGTTAATAAAAGTCCGGTAATGGCTCCTGCAAAGATAAATAAATTGGACTGACAGGCCAGCACAAAGGGGAGAATCAGCGGCGATAGGCCGCCAAGACAGTTGAAACGCGCAATAAGGACCGATAGGCCGGCTAATAGGATGATGTTTTGATACTTCCTGATCCCGGCAGTCAGTTTCAGCTTTGGGGCTTCGCCCGCAGTCAGAACATTTTCCATTAATTCCATGGTGATTTCACCCATCCTCTCGTTTTAATGTTACTTTCCTATTATAATCATTTCTTGAAGATATTTTTGTCATAATATGGTGATGAAATGAAAAATATTCAGCCCTTTTTCAACAAAAAAGAAGAAGAAAGCAGACAAAAGTACAGAATGGAAAAGATATTGCGATACAAAGAATATTTCTGTTTGTTTTTGTATAGCGATTCACTTCTTCTGAAAAAAGATGCAAACGCTGTCATGGCCGAAAAGCGTTCAAAAAACGGGTTCGCATACTGTGCTCTAAAAATGCCAATAGGTTTCATTACAACACTGCGGCGATATTCCGCAGCCTTCGTTGTTTTGGCAAAATAAAATCAGAAAAAGCTATTGACAAATCAAAAAAATATGTTAAAATAATGAGCAAATGCATTGAAGATATTAAACGTCAGCATTTCGTTTTTTCAGAGAGCCGCTGGATGGTGTGAAGCGGCAGGCGAAGTTTTCGTTGTCTCGTATCAGAGCAGGATTTCTGAACGCTCAGTAAGAAATCCCGGGAGATCCCGTAACAGATCAAGGGCTTGATGGAGTCCAATGAGTGGTTTCCCAATGGGAAACAATGCCGGGTGGTACCGTGGTCGATTTGATCATCCCGCAGAGATTTTGTAAATCTCTGCGGGATTTTTTTCTAAGAGTTCAAAAAACAGAAAGGATCTTGTCATGAAAAAAATAATTGTTTCAGATGTTTCGCTGAGAGTATTTACCGAGCAAAAAAAATCGCTTTCCTTTCGGGAGAAACTAAACGCGGCTCAATGGCTAGATGGAGCGGGTATTGACACGATAGAACTGCCTGCGGTTGTGAATGAAAAAGAGGACACGGTGATTTTTCGCACCATTGCCGGAGCACTGAAAAAGGCACGGATTTGCATTTTTGCCGGAGACAGTCTGGAAAGCCTTGAAGCGGCCTGGCGGTGTATAAAGGAAGCTGCAGATCCATGCATTCAGATTGTTCTTCCCACCTCCACTGTGCAGATGGAGTATCTTTATCACCTGAAAGCGCCGAAGATGCTGGAAAAGCTGGCGCTTCTCTGCAAACACGCTTCCGCGCTTTGCCCGTGCGTGGAGTTTGTGGCGCAGGACGCCTCCAGAGCGGAGGAGAACTTTGTTGCAGAGTGCTGTAAAACCGCTCAGGAAAACGGCGCTTCTGCTGTTACCGTCTGTGATGACAGTGGTATTTGTTTTCCGGAGGATTTTGCCGCTATGGTAAAAGAAATCAAAGCTGTCTGCAGCTTAAAGGTATTCGTGCAGCCTTCCGACGCGCTGAAGCTGGCAGCCGCCTGTGCCGTGGAAGCGGTTAAGGCGGGCGCTGATGGAATTAAGACAGCAGCTTATGGGGATTACCTCAGGGCGGATGTTCTTGCAGATATTTTCCGGGCGAAGGGGAACAGTCTTTCTGTGACATCAGGATTGGATATCACCGGTATTCACAATATCATTGCAAAGATTGACGGCACGGAAACCAATGCACCGACAGCGGAGTCCACTGAGATTCGGGAAGCGGATTCCATCCAGCTGGATGGCAGCTGTACCGTTGCCGATGTATCTGCTGTGGTTCGGGAACTGGGCTATGAGCTTTCCGACGAGGACAATGGCAAGGTTTTTGAGGAATTTAAAAGGGTGATTGCAAAGAAAGAGATGATCGGCGCACGGGAGCTGGAAGCTATCGTTGCCAGCGCCGCCATGCAGGTGCCTTCCACCTTCCATGTGGTGAGCTATGTGGTCAACAGCGGCAACATCATCGAGGCAACCGCCAATGTCACTTTGGAAAAGAACGGCGAAAAGCTGAGTGGTGTGAGCACCGGGGATGGCCCCATTGATGCTGCGTTCCATGCGATCGAGCAGATTGTCGGTTATCACTATGAATTGGATGATTTCCAGGTGCAGGCGGTAACCAAGGGAAGGGAAGCCGTGGGATCCTCTCTGATCCGCCTGCGTGCGGATGGCAAACTTTTTTCCGGAAACGGTGTCTCCACTGATGTCGTTGGTGCATGCATCCGGGCTTACATCAACGCACTCAACAAGATTGTATATGAGGAGAACTGATATGAAATTTGCTTTTTCCACAAAAAATGTACCGGCCGAATCTTATATTCAGCTCTGCAATCTGACGGCGGAATACGGCTTCGACGGATTTGAATTATACGATCCGGTGGAGGAGAAGGATGCCCATGAAGACAGCATTCTTCGTTCTGCAATGAATGCATCCGCAAAGCGCAAGCTGGTGAATCGGCATATCGAGGTAGCCTTCCTAACCTGTGCGGAGGAGATTTCGGAAGCGGCGGATCCGGAATTGATAAAGAAATGTGTTGAATTGGCCGTGCGGGCTTCCGCCGGCGGTATTATCCTGTGTTTCCGGTCAATCCCTGCGGAAAATACGCTGAAGCAGATTCTGGCGCCCGCTGTTGCGGCGGCGGAGGAAAACGGTGTTTTCATTCTTCTGGAAACCTCGGGAGTGCTGGCTGATACCAAAAAGGTTCTGGAGGTCGTCAGCATTTTTGAATCCGCCAGCATCCATGTCTGCTGGAATATTCGGGAGACTTTCTTCACCGCGGGAGAAGAAGCGGATACCACCATTCAGAATCTGGGCGCCTATATCAGTTATGTTCGCGTCGGAGACCGTCTGGAGGGGAAAGACGTCCTGCTTGGAGATGGGGAGCTTCCGGTTGCCGATTTTATGAATGCGCTGAAATCTCTGAATTACGAGGGGTATCTGTGTGTGGATTGGAACGAGGAAATCACTTCTCCGGATATCGTGCTGACACATTTTATAAGTTATCTGTCGGGCAAGCTTCCGGCGGCTGAAAAACCGCGGGAAATTTATTATAACCGTTCCCATACCGGCACGTTTCCATGGAAACGATATGACGTGGTGGATCTCACCTTCTCCCAGGTTCTGGATGAGATGGTGAGCCGGTATCCAGATCAGTACGCATTTAAATACACAACTTTGGATTATACCAGAACCTATGCACAATTCCGAGAGGATGTGGATCAGGCGGCCGCGGCCCTCATTTCTTTGGGCGTGAAGCCGGGGCATCATGTGGCTATCTGGGCCACAAATATTCCCCAATGGTTTATCACTTTCTGGGCCACTGTCAAGATAGGGGCTGTTCTGGTCACGGTCAACACGGCCTATAAAATTCATGAGGCCGAATATCTGCTCCGTCAGTCGGACACGCATACTCTGGTCATGATTGAAAACTGTCGGGATTCCGATTACAAGGCGATTGTGGAAGAGCTTTGCCCGGAACTGAAAAACATCAATCCCGGCGAGCCGCTTTATGCCAAAAATCTTCCCTTTTTACGCAATGTGATCACCGTTGGGTTTCATATGGACGGCTGTCTGGAATGGAATGAATTTGCGGAAAGAGAAAATTTGATTCCGCGGGAGGAAGTGCGCCGCAGGGCTGCCTGCGTTCGTCCTGGTGATGTCTGCAACATGCAGTATACCTCCGGAACGACCGGATTTCCCAAGGGAGTGATGCTGACTCACAGCAATATTATTAATAACGGCAAGATCATCGGGGACCGCATGGATATCTCCACAGCGGACCGGATGATGATTCAGGTGCCTATGTTCCACTGTTTTGGAATGGTGCTCTCCATGACGAATTGCATGACACACGGCGCGACGGTGAGCCCAATGCCGTATTTTTCACCGAAATCTTCCCTTGCCTGTATCAACGATGAACGGATCACCTGCTTCAACGGTGTTCCGACCATGTTCATCGCAATGTTCAACCATGAGAATTTCGCCAAGACGGACTTCTCCTATATGCGCACCGGCATTATGGCAGGCGCCAACTGTCCTCCGGATTTGATGCGCCGTGCCGCCGCCGAGATGAATATGACGGAGATTCTCAGCGTATACGGTCAGACCGAGGCTTCCCCGGGCTGTACGATGGGGGAAGTGAACGAGAGTCTGGATCTCCGTGTGGAAACCGTTGGAAGTGCGTTCCCCGGTGTAGAATGTAAAATCATTGATCCGGAAACCGGAGAGGACTTGCCGGACGGAGAGAACGGAGAGTTTGTCGCCCGCGGTTTTAATATTATGAAAGGGTATTATAAAATGCCCAGGGCGACCGAGGAAGCCATTGACGCCGACGGATGGCTGCACAGCGGAGATATCTGCTGCCGTACACCGGAGGGATACTATAAGGTGACCGGACGTCTGAAGGATATGATCATACGGGGCGGTGAGAATCTCTATCCCCGTGAGATTGAGGAGTTCTATCTCACCCATCCCAAAATCCGGGATGTACAAGTGGTCGGCGTTCCGGACAGCCGCTATGGAGAGGAGGCCTGCGCCTGGATTATTCTCCATGCCGGGGAAAGTTCCGATGAAAACGAAATGCGGGAATACGGAGCCTCCCATATGGCGATGCATAAGGTTCCGCGCTATTTCCTCTTTACCAAGGAGTTCCCTATGAACGCCGCCGGAAAAATTCTGAAGTACAAAATGAAGGAAGAATCGGTGGGAAAATTGGGTCTTTGACGAATAAGCCTGCAGCTCTGAAAGGAGTCTGCAGGCTTTTTATGTATTGGGAAAATATCGTATCCAAAAAAGAAAGTTGAAATTCATCCGGTGAAATGTTAGAATAAATCTTGAATGCAATGAAAGAAAGTGATGAGACAAACGGATGAATCAATTCAAAGGAATTACCATTATCAGCGATATGGACGGCACATTGTTAAACGATAAAAAGAAAATCGGTGCCGAAAACCGGGAGGCGATCTCCTATTTTATCGAAAACGGCGGAAATTTTTCCATCGCGTCAGGACGGATTTTTTCCCGACTTCAGATGTATCATAAGGTGATACAGGTGACATTGCCCGTCATTACCATGAACGGGATGATGATTCAGGATTTTTCTACCGGCAGTGTTTTGTACAGCGAACAGCTGGATCCGAGTGCGAAGGAATACACGAGGGCTATTTTTGAGAAATATCCTCATTTGGGACTGGAGATTTACACGGACGATACCGTTCATTTCATCCATCGGAACCGCCATATTGACAAGCATATCTCAGACGAGGGATTCCATCTGGATATTTGTACTCTGGATGAAGTGAACGGCGAGTGGAGAAAGGTGTTGTTCGGCTGTGACGAGAACCTTCTTGAGACGATTGAACGAGAGTTTGCCTATATGAAAGAAAAGGTTCACTTCACGAAAAGCGACGCGCATTTTTATGAGATTCTTGCCAAGGGTGCCAATAAGGGAAGCGCCCTTTGGAATCTGATCGAGCAGACGGGAATCGATCCGTCTCGGGTGATTGCAGTGGGGGACAATATCAATGACCTGGAGTTTATCGAGGCGGCTGGCGCCGGGATTGCGGTGGGCAATGCCTGTGAGGAAGTGAAAGCACACAGCCGGTTTGTACTCAGCCAAAACAATAATCAGGCGCCGATGAGAGAGCTTATCGGCAAGCTGGAAAACGGAGAAATTGTGATATGACAGAAGGAATCAACGAGAAGATCAAAGAAGTTGCGGTCATTGCCGGTGCGTCCCTGGGAAAGGGGACGCTGGATGACACGGATGAATATTCCTTAAAGGAACTGTGCGAGCTTGCCAAGACAGCGGGCGCTGAGGTGGCGGGTGTGATGATGCAGAATGTGAAGGCCTATGATCCGCGCACCTACATCGGCAGCGGAAAAGTGCAGGAACTCAGAGAATTTATAGAGAACAACGGCGTGACGGTTGCCGTCTTTGACGATGAGCTGTCCGGCTCTGTCACCAGAAATCTGGAGAGCGAGCTGGGGGTCAAGGTCATTGACCGCAGCCGCTTGATTTTAGACATTTTTGCGGGGCGCGCCACTTCCCGGGAGGGGAAATGCCAGGTGGAGCTGGCTCAGCTTCGTTATCTGCTGCCCCGGCTGTCCGGCATCGGATCCGATCTGTCCCGTCTGGGCGGCGGAATCGGCACAAGAGGCCCCGGGGAGACCAAACTGGAAAGCGACCGCCGTCATGTGCGCCGCCGGATTGAGCACTTGCAGACGGAACTTAAGGAGATTGAAAAACACCGGAAAAATATCCGCAAAAAGCGGAGGAAGGAAGAGATCCCGGTGGTTGCGCTGGTAGGCTATACCAACGCGGGAAAATCCTCTCTGATGAACGCTCTTACGGAGGCGGACACCTATGTGGAAAACCAGCTGTTTGCCACACTGGATCCCCTGATGCGCAGAATGCAGGTCAGCGACACGCTGGAGATTGTGCTGAGCGATACGGTTGGTTTTATCCGCAAGCTTCCCCATCATCTGGTGGAGGCTTTCAAGTCCACCTTGGAGGAAACGCTGTATGCAGACCTGATCCTGCATGTGGTGGATGGGGCCGGCACGGAAATCGAAAGCCAGATGAAGGTTGTAAACCAGATCTTAAACGATCTGGGGGCACAGGATAAACCGATGATCACCGTATTTAACAAATGTGATATTGCTTCGGCACCGCTTGTCCGCTGTGAGGGAGATACGATCAGTGTCAGTGCCAAGACGGGAGAGAATCTCCCTCTTCTTCTGGATAAAATCGATCAGAAACTGAGCGGGAGCAAAGTTCTGGTATCCCTCCTGATTCCATACAGTGAAGGGAAGCTTCTAGGCTTTTTGTATCAGAACGGTACCGTGATGAGCGAGGAAAATGTTGCCGAGGGAACAAAAATCCGTGTTGTGCTGGAGGAGGAACACCTTCACCGGGTACGGGAATTTATGGAGCAGGCGCTATGAATGGATATTATACAGCCGCAAAGCAGGCGGAAGCCGAGATTGTGGAGAAAAAATCCCGCTTCATCGGTTATATCAAGCCGGTGAGTACGGAAGCGGAAGCATTGGAATTTTTGAATCAGATTCGGAAAAAGCATTGGGACGCCACCCACAATGTCTATGCCTATGTCATACGGGAGAACAGCGTCAGCCGTTTTTCCGATGACGGGGAACCTGCCAAAACCGCGGGGGCCCCTGTTCTGGATGTCATTCAGAAGGAAGGGCTGACCGATGTCATCGTCGTGGTCACCCGATATTTCGGGGGTACCCTTCTAGGGACAGGCGGACTTGTCAAGGCATACTCCAAGTCTGCCAAAGCCGCCATGGACGCGGCGGGAAAGGCGAAACGGATCCTATGTACGGCATTTTTTTTGGGTATGTCCTATCCGATGTGGAATAAGCTTGAAAAGGAGCTTGATGGCTGTGTTGTGCGGGATATTCAGTATTCCGACGAGGTGAACGTAAGCCTTCTCACGCCGTCGGAGGAATATGAAGCTCTCTGCCGGCGGCTGACAGATCTGTCTGCCGGAGAGGTGGAGCCGGTGACTGCCGGGGAAGAATTTGCTGCTTTTCCGGAGAGATAGGCTTTTGAATGCATGAAACAAAAATATAAATTGAAATAATAAAGCAACGTCAAAGATTTCTTTGGCGTTGCTTGTTTTTTCAACCGGAGAGATTCGAAAAGGCTGAAATTATCTTGCAGGTGAAATTCCTTTGAAAAATTCAGAGTAATCAACTCCGAAAACTTTTTGCAGACCGACTAAATTATTTGCAAAAAGATTACCTATCAGTGAGTAGAAATATTAAAATATTTTTAAAATTTAGATTTTGCTTATAGGTGTAAGCCAAATAATTTTGAATTTATGGTATAATGATAATGCATAAGTAGGGGGTGTATATCTAAATTAGCTGTTCAATTAAGCAGTAATTCAATGAGGTCTGAATGTCCAAAGGAGTTAAGCGTTTTTAGTTAACTGTTATAAGATTTTTTCGCCGAGATATCCTCCACAGACAATGGATTTGTAGGGAAGGGGCTTGCCCCTTCCGAAAGCAATCTGAAGGTTTCCTATATGCAGTTAACAGTCATGAATGTTACTTGAAGAGAAAATTTTGCACTTTGTACAGTGCACTATACTCTAATGATGCCAGACGGGGAATCAGCCGATTGGAATCCGACCTCAAATAAAAACAGGAGAAGCAACGCCCCGACAAGCCGTTTGCTCCTCCCTCCATCGCAACCAACTGTCTTATAGACAAGGCTGCACAAATATTATACACTGTGTATCCTTTTCTTTCAAGCGGTTGGTACAAATTTATGCGTATCACGCGGAAAGGAACCAAAAATGGATATCAAACAAGCATTGTATGAATGGATTGACGAGCTCTTTGAGCAGGCGAGAAGCAGCTTTGGACAGACAGAGCTGCACGCCGCGGTCAGAATGCCTTTGGATGAACTAGTGCTTCCCATACTCGGAGAGGTGGAACAGGCTGTCATACAAAAGTATCTGGCCGCCTGGCAGAGTTATTATTTTGCGGAAGAAAAATTTCTGTTTCAGCAGGGAGTGAAGCACGGGATCACGTTGATAAAAGGGCTGGAATCTATTTCTTAAAGACCGCTGCCGTAAAATAGAGTGAAAAGGGTGTGCCGCAATGTTATTTTTTATTGCGGCACACCCATGTTGAAAGCTTCTTTCGGAGAGCATTTTTGAGAATATTAAGGAATATTTTTCAGAAACCCTGAAACCGGCACCAATTCCTCGATCATCCGGATTTCATATCCCTGATTCATCAGATGCTGCATGACTTTTGGCAGATATTCTACAGTCAGTTTTTTATCGTGCATCAGAATCAAGGCGGTATTATGGCGGTTGATCTGCGGTATGATAGAATTTAATACTTGGGCGGCGGTTGTCCCCGCTTTCAGCGAATCCTGGGAATCAATATTCCAGTCATATATTTTATATCCCGCATGAAACAGCTTTTGATACTGCGGCATTGTCAAAGTACCTGCGCTTCCATAGGGAGTACGGATGATGGAGGTGCGCTGTCCGGTGATTTTTTCTAATACCGCGTTGGCCTGTTCCATCTCATTCAGAGGTCCGCTGTCCCCGCCGTAAAATTTCTTGTACTCGTGGGTGTAGCCGTGGAGGGCAGGGGTGTGTCCCCGCGCAACCAGTTCTTTTACAAGCTCAGGATTCCTGTCCATATTGGGTCCGAGCATGAAGAAGGTTCCGCGGGCGCCGTAGCTTTCCAGAATATCCATAATTTTTTTTGTGTAGATGGAAGGACCGTCGTCAAAGGTTAAATAAGCAATTTTTTTTCCTCCTGTCTCCGGGAGATTACGGACAACAATATCCGCTGTTTGTGTCAGTGTGCTGTATCCGTTCTCTATTTTAGCGGTTACCGAATAGGCTCCTTCCGGAAATGCCCAGGCAGGAACGCCGTCGCGAAGGGGAAGAATCTCATAATAAGGGCTGCCATCTTTGGACCAGGTAACCTTTAAATCTTCGTTGACCGGGTATTCCAGCTTTAGCTTGTCGGAGAGTTTTTCTCCCTCTTTCAGATAGAGCTTTGTTTTATCAAATTTGAACGCAATCTCTTTTTCCGATTCAGCTATCTTCCAAGACGCAGGATTTGCAAAGTTAATATGAAAAGAATTGCTCTTTTTATCATAAGAATAATTCACGCCAAAATAGTCCAGAATAGGATTGAGCGGGAAAACAACCGGGTTCTGCAGATTCAAATTTTCCGTTTTATCCCCATAGTGGATGGTATTATTGCGGAAATCAATTTTGACAGACTGTGTCTGCGTCGACAGAGCGAGAATATCCTCTTCATGCCGAATCCGCATATCGCCGTCAAAGGAAAAAAGTTCGGCCAGCTGTTCTTCCGACATGGACAATATTTTTTTCTGAAGCGCGGGCGCCTGCTGGCTGTATTCTTTTAATACGCCGTTTATGTAGATGTCCGGATAGGAATGATTATCCGGTGCGGCGATTGTAAGCGGGATGATATAGGCGAGGGAAAACAGAAGCAGAAAAACACCGATCACCTCAAGCCTTTTTTTCCAATTTCCATTGCGTTTCATGTTCAACAACTCCTCCTTAAACCATTATAATATAAATGCGTAAAAAATGCATTAATTATAGCAAAAAAAATATTTCCAAAAGAACATTGTCTCAGTTTGTTGTTATTTCATAATGTTTTTTCATACTGTAAAAATTTTCTTTCAAATCTTAGGATTTTTTTTTGCAAATCAGTTGAATTAAAGTGGAAAATGTATTATAATTAAAATCCAATGCAATAAATTTGATATCGATCCGCGAAAGCGGTTGATATACCATCCGCACTAACCGGGGAGTTAGCGGTGCCCTGTACCTGCAATCCGCTATAGCAGGGGTGAATGCTTCCGCGCGGCTGTCGTTCTGTATAGCTGGTGTTTGTAAGTGGTGATGAGATTTTGGTCCTGTGCAACGTTTGGCTGTGAACCTCGTCAGGTCGGGAACGAAGCAGCGATAAGCAGTTTTTTGCGTGTGCCGCGGGGTTGCTGAAGTTGAGCTAACTGCAAAAGTGCCGTGTATAGACGGCTGTCAATCGGAAGCTGTGCGGTTTTTTTATAATCTAGGAATTTACGGCAAAATAGGTTAAAATTTATTTTGGGCAAAACAACATAACAGGAAGCCGTAATTTATTAGATTTCAAAAAGTTTAGGAATGGTTTTATAGATAGTTTGTCCGCAAATGGACCAATTTTTATTGGTCTTTTTTCACTTAAATTCCTAATTATTAGATGTGTTGGAGAAAGAAAAAGTTATCCGATTTGTATAGAAAATGAAAGATAAATTTGAAATTTTGAAAAGATGGTGATGGAACATGTATCAGGCATTGTACCGCAAATGGCGTCCGCAGACCTTTTCGGATGTGATTGGCCAGGAGCATATCGTTGATACACTCAAAAATCAAATTATACATAACCGAATCTCACATGCATATCTGTTCTGCGGTTCCAGGGGAACAGGCAAGACGACGACGGCAAAGATTTTTTCACGGGCCGTCAATTGCCTTCATCCAGTAGACGGCAATCCTTGCAACGAGTGTGATGCCTGTCTTGGAATCTTGAACGGAAGCAATATTGACGTGGTGGAGATTGACGCCGCTTCCAACAATAAAGTGGACAATATTCGGGAGATTCGTGATGAAGTCATCTATCCTCCGGCGGATGTAAAATATAAAGTCTATATCATAGACGAGGCGCATATGCTGACCACCAGCGCCTTCAATGCCTTGCTCAAAACATTGGAGGAACCTCCGGCGTATGTGATTTTTATTTTGGCAACAACAGAGTTTCATAAGATACCGGCTACGATTCTGTCCCGATGCCAGAAATTTGATTTTAAACGGATTACATATAGAGACACGGCCAAGCGGGTACAGCAGGTTGTGGAGAAGGATGGGCTGAAGGTTTCTTCAGAGGGGATCAAATTATTGGCCAAGGCTGCGGACGGTTCGATCCGCGACGCTCTGAGCATTCTTGACCAGTGTGTCAGCGCGGGAAAAGATGAGATCGGTTTTGAGGATATTGCCAACATATTGGGCGCTTCCGATCCCGTTTTTGTTTCAAAGCTGGGGAATGCCGTGATAGAGGAGAATATCTCTTCCGCATTGCTGATGGTAAATGAGGCGGTTTATAACGGAACGGATATCCTGAAACTGAGTGATGATTTAATCGAATATTTCCGTAATTTGATGATTGTGAAAACCACGAAAAAGCCCTTGGATGTATTAGATGTGTCGGAGGAAACGGTTGCGGAGTTGGAACAGATTGCAAAACGAATTCCTTTAAACCGGATTTTGCATATTATTGAAGTTCTTTTTGACACGATGAGCTATGCAAAATTTATCACCAATCCGAAAATTGCACTGGAAACCGCAATGCTGAAAATTGCGGCGAAAGAAACCGATCGGGATATGGATGCGATATTGAATCGAATCGAACTTTTGGAGCAGAAAGCCATGCAGGTTCCTGTCATGGAGGCTGTCAACCTATCTCAGCAATTTCCGGACACAGCGGAACGAATGGAAAATAGCTCTCAGACATTTGTGGAAGAACCGATGTTTGCCGCTGAAGACAGCGAAGAAAATGTTTTACAGGAACAAGTTGAGGTTTCGCCGAAAGAAAATCAGAAAATGGACGAACCGGAATCTATCCTATTTGACGAAGGAATTCCGGTCGAAGAACTGTTGGAACAGGCAGATGAGCTTGCGCAGGAGGCCAATGAACCGGATCCGGGAGAGGAACCGAAAGAAATTCCTGCTCCAGACACATATGCTATTTCGGAAGAAGAGCAGGATATTTCCGCTAAACCAGCGGATTTGCTGTCAGATGATGTCGGAATGATGGAAGAAGCTTTTGACGGTTTTGTTCCAATGGAGGAGGAAGATTTGGCGGAAGCTTTTGACGGTTTTGTTCCAATGGAGGAGGAAGATTTGGCGGAAGCTTTCCAAAGTTTTGCGGAGGAGGCCGCTTCGGCAGAGAAAGAGGAGCCTGTTTCGGAGGAATCGGAAGATAGGAAAGTTTCTTCTCAGGATGTGGACCGAATCGTTGAGGGCTTTGCGGAGATTATCAATGACGCTGCGGCAGATGCGGATTTTGCATTTCGAGGGATTATGGAGCGGGCAGAGATTCAAAAATCTTCCGAAACTGGGAATAAGATTTCGATCCTTTTCCGGCAAAATTCTCTTTACCATATTGCAAAAATGAGCAAATATGATAAAATAATTGTACAATCCGTAAAACGGCTTTTTGGCTTGGATATTTCTGTGGAACTGGAAGAGAAGCAGCAGAAAAAAGAGGAACCTGCCAACAAAGGGAACCCGCTGGATGATGTGATTCAAAAAATTCAGGAAGATGATGAGATAAGATTTCATTTGGAGTAGAAAGGAATGTGAAGAGATGGCAAGACAGAAATTTCCCATGGGCGGCATGGGCGGAATGAATATGAACAATATGATCAAACAGGCGCAGAAAATGCAGGAGGATTTATTGAAGGCACAGGAATCCTTTGATGCGGAAGTGATGGATGTTACCAGTGGAGGCGGTGCCGTGAAGCTGAAAATCAGCGGAAAAAATGAGATACAGGAGCTGAAACTCGATCCGGAGGTTGTCGATCCGGAAGATGTTGAAATGTTGGAGGACTTGATTGTGGCTGCCGTCAATGAGGGCATTAAGACGGTGGAGAAAGCAAAACAGGAAAAGATGGGAAAGGTTACCGGCAATTTGGGCGGTATGCCCGGCCTGTTTTAAGGAAAAAAGCGTATGAGTTATTTTGTCGCACCGCTGGCAAGCTTGATTGAAGAATTTAATAAACTGCCGGGGATTGGCAAGAAAACAGCGCAGAGACTGGCGTTTTATGTGATATCCAGGGATAAAGGATATGCGGAGGATTTTGCCAAGGCGCTTATGGATGCAAAAGAAAAGATAAAATACTGCACCCAATGTTTCCACATCACCGATAAAGAACGTTGCGATATCTGCGGGAATCCTAACAGGGACCCGTCAGTTATCTGTGTAGTCGAGAGTCCGAAGGATGTTCTGGCAATGGAAAACACCAAAGAATACCATGGCGTTTACCATGTGCTGCACGGAGCAATATCGCCGTTAAATGAAATCGGACCGGATGATATCCGAATAAAAGAGCTGATAGAACGGGTTGCAAAGGGCGGAATCAAAGAAGTCATTCTCGCCACCAATGCCAATGTGGAAGGGGAAACAACAGCTCTTTATATTGCGAAAATGCTCAAGCCCTTTTGTGAGAAAATTACCCGCCTGGCGAACGGCCTTCCGGTGGGTGCGGATATTGAGTATGCAGATGAAGTGACGCTGGTGCGGGCTTTGGAAGGCAGATATGGGATATAGGAGTGTTGAACATGACGGACGGGACGCGGGTCATAAAAAAGCGGACCAGAAAATATATAAAGATACCATACGACTTTTTCGAAAGGCATTTGCCTCTGGCAAATGCCAATTATTTAAAAATTTATTTATATGCTTACTATGCGGCAACCAATGACGAGTCTGAACTGAACAGTGAGATTATTATGGAAAAACTGGGTGTCAGCAGAGAGGAAATCGAGGCAGCCTGGCAGTATTTCAGCAAGGCGGGATTGATCAGCATTGAAGAGAATTCCATTGAATTTTTGGATCTGGAAACCGTTTATAAAAATGGGAGAAATGCTTCGCCGCATCCAGCTTCCGCCGTACCGAAAAAGAAGGCGGACGCGGTACGTTTTCTTGCGGGAAATACAGAATTCAAGAAACAGATATCCTATATTGAAATGCAGATAGGCAGCGAGATATCCCACAAAGATCTGGAGGAACTGTATGATCTGTTTGTGGAAAACCGGGTACCCTTTGATGTTGTGGCAGCTGCCGCCGGCCATTGCGTATCCAGAGGAATTAAAAATATTTCCTATATTTCAAAGGTAGCTTTTGAATGGTTTTCTCAAGGGTTGACTGATTATGAAAAAATTGAGGAATATCTCTGGAACAAGGAACAGCATATACCGCAGATGGCTGAGACGGATAAATACACAGAACTTAGGGAACTGTTTCTGTTAAACAGAGATTTCTATGACATAGAGAAGAAGTATATTGATTCCTGGATCGGTGAATATGGTGCCACAAAAGAGAAAATCAAGGATGCGATTGACAAGACGATCCTTAATACGGGAAAAATCAACTTTCCTTATATTGATAAGGTAATCAAGACAAACGCAGCCGGGACTTATCAAAAACCCCTCTCCACGGTTTCTTATGGAAAGAAAACAGCGTTTCATAATTACAACCAGTCTGGCTTTGACTACGATAAAATCAGTGAGGCATTGCGGGCAAAACAGACCCGTGAAAAATAGGGGAGGCAGAGATGGGATACAGTAAGGATATTTACCGCCTGGCCTATGAGCAGCTGGAACAGAAAAGAGAGCGCAACAAACAGGAACTGGAGCGGCGGAAACAAGAGATAGAACAAAAGATTCCCGAGTACAGGACGGCAAGACTTCAGCTTTTTTCTCTGATTGAAGAAGGGGTGAGAATGGTATCGGAAAAGAGAGGACACCTCACCGGAACAGAAATCAAAGAGATGGCGAATAGCCTTGAATGCAAAAAAAGAGACTTGCTTGTCCAAAATGGATATCCAGCTAACTATCTGGATGATATTTATGATTGCAGTGTGTGCCGTGATACCGGCTTTGTCATGGATAGAATGTGTACCTGTCTAGATAAAATTTTGCGGGATACCGCCTACAATCAAAGCAGTATTAAGTATATTCTGGATGTGCAGGACATATCGGATTTCCGTCTGGACTATTATGACAGCTATGAAAAGAACGGCTATCCAAGTTCCCGCAGCAACATGGAGCGCATCTTGGCGGTCTCCAAACAATTTATTGAATGTTTTGATCAGCCTGCGGAAAAGAGTTTGCTTTTTTCTGGAAGCACAGGGCTTGGCAAGACGTTTCTCTCCAGCTGTGTTGCACGGGAGATTCTGGGACGGGAGCACAGTGTGTTCTATCAGACGGCTGCAAAAATTATTGATATCATAGAGGATTATAAATTTTACCGTAAGGAAGCCAAATACGATATTGAAAACGCTATGGAGAACATCTATCAGTCCGATTTACTGATTATCGATGATTTGGGCACAGAAGCCAGAACAACATACAGTATCTCTGCTATTTTTGAAATTGTGAATACCCGGCTTTTGAACCATAAAAAGATGATTATCAATTCCAATTTAGGGCTCAGAGACATGGAACAGATTTATACGACCCGCCTTACTTCCAGATTTATCGGCTCTTTTCATCTCTGTGAATTCTATGGCGAGGATATCCGCTTGTTAAAAGCGCTGAAATAAAGAGGGAATTTCTAGTAAAAACTGTTTGGACTATTGATTTTATAAGCGTTGTGTGTTAAGATAACTATGTGGTTGTGTAAAAACAAAGGAGGAAAAATACATGAAAATTTTCAAAAAGCTTACAGTACTTACACTGGCAATTGCAATGCTGTTTTCCATGAACGTGTTTGCGCTGCAATTCCCTGATGTGGCAGCTGATGATAAGAATCAGGAATCCATTGATGTGTTATCATCCCTGGGAATTATCAAAGGCTATGACGACGGTCAGTTTAAGCCGGACAAGACGGTAACCAGAGCGGAAATCACTTCCCTGATTGTCAGAATGTTGGGGTTAAGCTCTATCAATAGCTCTGTTGTGGACTCGCCTTATATCGATGTCCCGGGAGATCACTGGGCTATCTCCGATATTAAAACCGCTACAAATCTGGGGATTATCAAAGGGCACGGAGACGGCAATTTCGGACCTGAAGATGATGTTACTTATGAACAGGCTGTAAAAATGGCCGTTGCAATGCTGGGGTATGAACCTTTGGCAGTCAGCAAAGGCGGATGGCCGAATGGTTACATGCAGCAGGCAAGAGATCTGAACATGCTGAAAAACAGTGAGATGGCGCAGGAATCTCCGGCACCTAGAAAAATCATTGCTCAGATTCTCTACAATTCTCTGGAGATCGATCTGATGGAAAAGACCACGGTTTCCGGATCGGATGAACCTCTCTATGAGATCAAAAAAGGAAAAAACGTTTTAAATTATTATCTGAAAATGACCAAACATGAAGGCGTTGTCATTGCAAACAGCATCAGCCGCTTGGATGGAACCGAGAGCGCCCTTTTGGACGATGAGATTGAAATTTCCACAAAATCTTCCGGAAATGTGAAGATTCAGGTTGACAAGCTGACTGGCATTAAGGATATGCTGGGTATCAACGTCTATGCATATACCAAACAGGATGATACAAAGACACATAATGTGCTTTGCCATTATATGACAAAGTCCAAAATTAAGACAACTGAAATTTCCACTTCCGATGTGACCATCACTGGTTTCACATCTTCTGCAATCACCTATGAAAAGGAAAATGATTCCAAAGAGTATAAAATCACGCTTGCTTCCAATCCGATTATGATTTATAACGGCAAGTATATCAATTTCAACTATGCACTTAACAATGATCTTGCAATTCCGACCATCGGTAAAATAACAGTAACGGATTCCGGTGATGGAAACAGCCTGATCAATGTGCAGAGTTACCAGAACTATGTCGTAAAGAATACCGACTCCAGCACCAATGAGATTTTTACTCAGCTTCCGGTTGGACCAGATAAGGTCAGCACTCTGAAAGTTCCGCTAGATGAGGAATTTGATTGGGATGTTAAAATTCTGAAGGACAATGCAAACGCGTCTTTCAGCGCAATCAAGGCAAACAGTGTCCTGACGGTTCTGCAGAGCGATGAATCACAGGTGGGCAAAAAGATCATGACAATCTACTTGACCGATACCAAAAAGACAGGAAAGATTTCTCAGGAAGACGGCGATAATCTGTATATTGACGGAAAAGCATATAAAGTCTCTCCCTCCCTGAAAGGTACCGATATTGCGGATAAAATCAAATATGACGCTTCCGGTACGTTCTATCTGGACTATTTTGGAAATATCGCATACGCAGACTTTAACGCGGCTACCGCTTCCGACCGTTACGGGTATATCACCAGCTGCGGTGTGATCAATGACACTGCCGGTGAGATTGAAGCGGGTGCAAAAATTTATGACTACACGACCAAGACACATAAAAAGCTGACCTTTAACACCCGTGTAAAAGTTGACGGAAAATCTTATTCCGATCACAATGAGATTCTTACCTATCTGGAAGATGTTGCTTCCACTTTGGTCAACAAGGATGAAAGCGATAATTCCACTTATTCACAGCCTGTTAAATTTGTTCTGAACGCCAATAACAAAGTTACGGAAATTGATACTGTCAAAAAAGGTGAGAATGAGACGAGTAACTTTGTTCCGGATCCGAGCTATAGTTTTGGCAGTGCCACATACAATTCTACCAATAAATACTTTAAACAGGGTACGAAAACCGTTGCGAAAATAGACAGCAAGACCATTGTGTTCTCTGTACCTACTGACAGAACACAGGAAAGTGAATACGGAATCAAGACATACAGCTATTTCAAAAACAATACTCCTTATAACTTTGAAGTGTTCGAGGTAGATGAAAACGGTATCGCAAAGGTATTGGTGCTATATGCATCTAACTTTGACGCGAAGGTTCATTACGATTCTTCTGCAATTGTTGTCACAGAAGTTGGCAAGACAGTTACCGATCCGATAAGCGGCGAGCCAAAGAGCCAGATTACTGGTTTTGATATCCGTCACGGCGGAACCGTTACAAAACTGGTTGACAGTGCTGATTATATCAGCGGAATTGCAGTCGGTGACGTTATCAGCTTTGGTGTAGACAATCAGGGGCTGATCAACGATCAGGTATTTAAGTATGTAGACATCGACGATGCAGTGGCAAACACCTATCCGGAGGACATGACCGGTACTAGTGCACAGGCAGACAAAGATAACTATCCGTTAAGAAAAGTGCTGATGGGTGAAGATTTGACTTCTCCTTATCTAAACAATACAAGTATTGTTAGTTTGGGTGGTTCGAAACATTCTTATATTTTCGGTACACCTGTAAGTAAAGTGGTCAGCGATGATGGAGATATGAGCCTAACTATGACCTACAAAAAACCGGGCGAAGATGGCTTTGATGCGGAAGAAAATCAGAAAACTTTCTCTATCAAGAGTAACACCAGAGTTGCAGTTTATGATTCATCCTTGAGTGGTGATAATAAATTGACTATTGTAAACAGTTCAGATATCGCTTCTAAGATGTCCGGTTTGCAGACATATTCCGATAATCCTACAGGATATAATAAGATTTTCGTGTATGTCTATGACGATGCAATTCGTGCACTGTATATTATAAAATAATTTTAATACGATTTTGGAGGCAGGGTGCTGAAAGGTGCCTTGTCTCTTTTTTTATGTTGCACAATAAACATTGCAAATAGTGAGGGAAACTGATATAATAAATAAGATGGAAATCAGGTGGCAAAGAGACTGGAAATCGGTAGGAGCTCTTCCCGGAGGTAGCACAGTATGAGGATTACAGATATTCAGCTGCAGAAAAATCAAAAGAATAGAGTAAACGTATGGATTGATGGTTCTTTTGCTTTTGGCATGTTTGAAAAGGATGCAGCTGCGCTGAAACTACAGGTAGATCAAGAATTAAGTGAAGCCCAGCTGAGTGAGATCAAACAGAATATTGTGCTGAGAAATGCGAAAGAGACGGCGCTTCAGTTACTGTCACGGCGGGATTTTACCAAGCAAATGATGCTGGAAAAGCTAAAACAGAAACAGATCCCGGAAGATATAGCCGAACAGGTGATTATCTTTTTAAAAGAATACCATTATTTAGATGATGAGGTTTATGCAAAGAGATATGTAAAATATTATAGCGAAACAAGAGGAAAGCACCGATTGAGGCAGGAGCTTCTGCAGAAAGGTATTGACAGTGAAATAATTGACAGAGCTTTGAAAGAAGTGAGTCAGGAGGAAGCTTTATACCGTATAGCGGAAAAAAAGATAATGACACTTCCGCCAAATTACGGGAAAAAGGATCTCCAACGTCTGAAAAATTATTTTCTGCGGCGCGGCTTTTCCTATGATGAGATAAATGCCTGTTTCAGCAGGCTGACAGACGAGAAAGAATGGAGTAACGATTGATGATAAAAGTTTTTGTAGTATCTTTGGGTTGCTCAAAGAACCACTGTGATCTGGAAAACATGATGGCAATCTTGAAAGAAAACGGATACGAGATCACCCTGAATGATAGAGAAGCGGATATTGCCATTGTCAATACTTGCGGCTTTATACAATCCGCAAAGGAAGAAGCGATTGAGAATATTTTGAACTGTGCGGAGCTGAAAGAAACAGGAAGCCTGAAAGCTTTAATCGTCAGCGGATGTCTGGCGCAGCGTTATAAGGAAGAACTGCTGAGAGAATTCCCGGAGATCGATGCTGTGGTGGGTGTTTTTGATTTTGATGAAATCCATTCTATCGTAAAAGAATCATTGGAAGGAAAAAGGAGAACTTATGTACAAAAGAGTTCTTTGCATTCTTTTGATCGGATGGAGCGAATTCAGACAACTCCCTTTTATACTGCCTACCTAAAAATAGCGGAGGGTTGCGATAACTGCTGCGCTTACTGTGCCATTCCGAAGATTCGCGGCAGATTCCGGAGCCGTTCTATGGAATCATTGACGAGGGAAGCACAAAAGCTGGTAGACAGCGGTGTCCGTGAACTGATACTGGTGGCTCAGGATACAACTCGGTACGGGATGGATCTCTATGGAAGCCCCAAACTGAAAGAGCTTCTTGAAACGCTCAGCCAAATTGAGGATTTGGACTGGATACGTATTCACTACATGTATCCGGAGATGATAACGGAGGATCTTCTTTCCTATATCAAAGAGAATCCAAAGGTTTTAAATTATTTTGATATTCCGATTCAGCATATCAATGACAGAATTTTAAAGCGGATGAACCGCCGCAGCAATCGGGGACAGATAGAAAGTCTCATGCTCCGGATCCGACAAACCATACCAGACGCATGCATTCGAACGACGGTTATCGTCGGCTTTCCCACCGAGACGCAGCAGGAGGCGGACGAACTGGAGCAATTTATCCGCCAAATAAAATTTGACCGATTAGGCTGTTTTCCTTTTTCCCGTGAAGAGGATACCAAAGCCTATGATATGGAAGGACAGCTTCCGGAAAAAGTGAAACAGGCACGCTATAAGCAGATTATGGCGGCACAGCAGGATGTGATGTTTGAAAACAACAGCAGGGAGCCTGGGAAAATTTACGATGTGCTGGTGGAAGGGTATGACAGCAATCAGAATGTCTATTTCGGAAGAAGCTACAAGGACAGTGTGGATATTGACGGTTATGTGATTTTTCCATCTGAGAGAGAGATTGAATTCGGCGATATCGTCAGAGTTCGTATTTCGGAGGCGCAGGATTATGATTTGATAGGAGTGTTAACAGATGAATTTACCGAATAAAATTACCGTTCTGCGGATTTTACTGGTACCTGTTGTTTTATTTTTTGTGTATCATATCGAGAGCAGTTTGGGGTTTAATATCACTGCAATTGTCCTGTTTCTGGCAGTGTCACTGACAGATACGCTGGATGGTCACATTGCACGCTCCCGGAATCTTGTCACTGATTTTGGAAAGTTTTTGGATCCCCTTGCGGATAAGATTTTGGTGATCTCCACAATGGTTGTGCTGATCGATTTGGGTTATCTGAGTTCGATAGCGGTTATCATTGTGATTATCCGTGAGTTTGTGGTTACTTCCCTTCGGCTGGTTGCCTCTTCAAGCAATCTGGTGATTGCCGCTTCTATGTGGGGAAAGGCGAAAACGGTGACACAGATGGTGGTCATCATCCTATTAATGCTGACACCCATGCTCCAGAATATATCCTGTTCTGGGGTTATAGCACAAATCTGTACTTGGTGTATGGTTCTTATCACGCTCTATTCCGGCATTGATTATTTGGTAAAAAATAAGCATGTGCTGAAAGAAAAATAACGATAGGAAAGGGAGAACAGCATTCAAGCGGCAGGCGCAATTTTGTACTGAAAATGTTTTTTGTTTGCGCGGTGTTTTTTGAAAGAGAGGAAATTTTAAAAAATGGAAAACCGGCATCTTCTGCATGAGAGGATGGAAATTGGTATTTTGCTGGCTTTGGCTGGCGGATTTTTAGATGCCTATACCTACATTACCTGTGGGGGTGTTTTTGCAAATGCCCAGACAGGTAATATTGTGTTGATGGGGATTAGCGCGGCAAAGGGAGATTTTGCGAAAGCGGCATATTATTTTATACCGGTGGCCGCATTCTTTTTTGGTGTTTTGCTTACAGAGTACTTCCGTGAACGGTTTGACACAAAGCTTCACAGGGAGCAAAGAATGGTTCTCCTGATTGAAATGCTTCTTTTATTTGCCATTGCATGGCTGCCCGGTTGGATTCCTGTTCTTCCGATTAATGTGACCATATCCTTTATTTGCTCCCTTCAAGTAAACAGTTTTCGCAAAGTGGCTGGGGTACCTTATGCATCTACCATGTGTACTGGAAATCTCCGTTATATTGCAGAACATTTTTATCGGTATGCGGTTGGAAAAGACCAAAGTGCAGGAAAAAAGAGTCTACGGTATTTTCTGATTGTGTTCTCATTTTGTGCCGGGGCGGGAGGAGGCACATTTTTGATTTCCCTTTGGGGGCGGAAAGCGGGTTTTGTCTGCTGCGGTATCTTTTTAGCTGTGTTGGCGCGAATGTATTTTGGCCTTGCAGTCGAAAGAAAAGACATAAAATCCAATACAAAATAGCTTGACAATTATTTAAAAACATGTATAATGGTTTTATAACAAGATTGAAAGATTTTTACGCAGCAAAAATCTTACAAGTGTTTCAAACGCGCAATGCGGCAAATGTATTTTCGTGGAATGATTGAATGATACGTTCAAACCATTTATGGAACGATGTTGCTGTTTTTAGTGTTCATGCGGATGTGGCGGAATTGGCAGACGCGCCAGATTTAGGTTCTGGTGGGCGATCCCCGTGCAGGTTCAAGTCCTGTCATCCGCACCAAACCAATATAATCCGAACCAAATCTTCTTAATCGGAGATGGGTTCGGATTATTTGTTTTCTTCGAGAAATTCGAGGATACGCATTTCAGAAACGGCGTGGTAAAGCGTCCCGAATCCAAGCCCAGAGGGCCGAGAAAACCAAAACTGGCAAAGGATAAGGAGGACAATTATGAAAACCATCAAAAGCTGTGAATTCAACATGGACACTGGCTGTGTAGAACTGCGGTTTCAGGACGGCAGCATGATCTCCATCGACTGCACTGCCGTGGAAAACGAAGTGGCGGATAATCCTTATGAGCGGTCGGAGCTGGACTACCTCATCTACAACGACCCGCTGGCTTATGCAGACCTCATTCTGAACGGCGACGTCGAGGCGTATCTGAACGCCGTCACGGAGTATAAGCCCTACGAAAACTGAACAAATGCACAAAAGGGGATGGCGGTCTTCCATCCCCTTTTGCCATGCTGTTTTAGGAGTATATATCCCTTGGATTTGTCTTATATCTATCCATTATAACACACGTTTTAAATCCTGGCGAGTATGTCCTGTTCTTTTTTCCTGTCTTTCCCATAAAAATATGCACCTCCAAAAGTGTCTAACTTTTGGGGTGCATATCAATTTATGTTTTGCTACGCTGTCCCGAATTTTTCGTATAGAAAAAAATTGCGATGCTCAAATGATTTTCAGATATTGCAGAAGCTGGATGCTGTCCGTTATTCCCTTTTCATACAGCCAGCGCTGGAACCGGTTTTCTGCGAGCCGGCGTTCTTCCATCCAATCCTGAACGTCCTGCCATTGCTCTTCCAGCAGGCTGTCCCGCAGAAAAATGTCGGTCTCCTCAAAATACCGCCGCTCGTTTTCTGCCGCCGGACTGCTTTGATACTCCTCGCAGGCTTTCTGCATCATGTTTTCTACAAATTCGTTTAATTCTTCTTTTACGTACATTTTGATACTCCTTTTCTTTGATTTATGGGTTTTCGCACAAACTGCTTGAAAGAAGGGAGTACATATGGTAAAATATTTATGTATCTCTGCTTCGGCAGCAGGTGCGTGGGGGAGGAGCAGAATACTTTGTGATGGTTACTGCTTCTCCTATTTTTTGTCCTTCAGCCCTTTGATTGCGGTGCGCACACCGTCGGCACGGCTGACATCAGCACGTATGCAATAGTCGTCCAGTATGGATGCCTCCTCCGCGTCAATACGAACGGTCAGCTTCACCGACTTCGGGTTTTCTGAAAAAGGGCGGCCGGGTTTTCTTTTGTCCGACAAGACAACACCTCCTTTTGTTGTCGACAATAATATTATAGTTTATGCCGACAAGAATGTCAATAAAAACGGAAAAAGAATTTTGAAAAATTTTTTAAACTTTTAAAGTAAAAAATATATGAAAAACAAGCGCTTATTTTCAAAAGATAAGCGCTTGTTTGAATGAGAAAGCGATTCTTTTCTGTCCTCGCCTCCCAGGCGGCAGTTTCCACTTCCTTTTTTCGGTGGCGGTACAATTCGTCACCGAAACACTTTGCTCCTTAGGAAAGGTAAAGCTGTAAAGAACGTCATGAACGGTTTTTTCGTTTTTTTGCTTTTTTATCCACTTCAATCGGGGAACGCCACGCCTGATAATCATTCTCATTGTTCTGCTCTGTGGACAAGGTGTCCAATATCTGTTTTCCATCTGATGCAAAGGTGTCCGCTATATTGGTTTCACAGTTTAAAAAGTGCTGTTTTCTGAATTCTTTCATTTTTTTCGCTCCCTTCCGTTTCTTATTCTGGCAGGATCCTGTTTTCCTATTCCTGTTTTCTCTGTATAAGTTGCACAAAAAGAAAAAAGGGGATTGAATTTTTATACATATTGATTTATAATTATGAATATACATATTGAAAGTAATTCATGAAAACATGCGATAATAAAGGAATGAGTGAAATGAAACCATTGCAGGAAATCATGCATAATGATGAAACCTATTATATGAATACCTTTGGAAAGAGAAATCCGGTGGCCTTCACCCATGGGGAGGGAATGAAGCTCTTTGACACCGAGGGAAAGCCCTATCTGGATTTCTTTGCCGGGATTGCGGTCAATTCTTTGGGCTATCATCATCCCGCGCTGACCAAAACCATTCAGCAGCAGGCGGAAAAGGTGCTGCACACCTCCTCCGTTTTTTACATTGAACAGCAGGCCCGGCTGGCAAAGCTTCTGGTGACCAACTCCTGTGCGGACAGGGTGTTTTTCTGCAATTCCGGTGCGGAGGCCAATGAGGGGGCAATCAAGCTTGCCCGGAAATATTTCTGGAACAAAGGGGAGCAGCGTCCGGAATTCATCACGCTTCAGAGCTCCTTCCACGGGCGGACGCTGGCTACCGTGTCTGCAACCGGACAGGAAAAATATCAAAAGCCCTACGCCCCTCTGGTGGAGAAATTTATCCATGTTCCGATAAACGATATCGAGGCATTCCGCGCGCAGGCGAGTAAAAAAACAGCGGCTGTCATGCTGGAGCTCATTCAGGGGGAAAGCGGCGTTCACCCCATCGATTCCGCTTATCTGACAGAGATCCGGAACATCTGTGACGAGAAAGGCATTCTTCTGATTTTTGACGAGGTACAGACCGGCGTGGGAAGAACGGGAAAATTGTTTTGCTATGAAAATTATGGCGTGGAGCCAGATATCTTTACCCTTGCAAAAGGGCTGGGCGGCGGCGTTCCCGTCGGCGCGCTTCTGGCAAAGGAGCCGTTTTGTGCCTTTGAGCCGGGGGACCATGGCACCACCTTCGGCGGGAATCCGCTCTCCTGTGCCTGCGGTATCTGTGTCATACAAGAGTTGCTGGAAAACGGATTGATTGAAAATGCCGAAAAGACAGGGAGCTATTTTCAGTCGGCTCTGAAGAACATTTCATCTCCCTTGATTGCAGAGGTTCGCGGCATGGGGCTGATGATCGGCGTTGAGATGACAGCGGGGATCGGAAAGACGGTTCAGAAGCTGCTGCAGGAAAAAGGGATTCTGGCCGGCGCAGTCGGCGACAAAATTTTGAGATTGGTTCCGCCGCTGATCATCACCGAAAAAGAAGTGGATATTTTTGTAACGAATCTGACAGCCGTGCTGGCAGAGGTTGAAAAAGGAGCGTAAATAGATGAAACATTTAATCACATTGAAGGATATCACAACGGATGAATTTCATGACATACTGAAGCTGACGGAAAAGCTGAAATATGAAAATAAAAACGGGATCACCCATCATTTGCTGAAAGGAAAAACATTGGGAATGATCTTTGCCAAATCCTCCACCCGTACCCGGATTTCCTTTGAAGTCGGAATGTACCAGCTGGGGGGTCACGCTCTGTTTCTGAATACCAATGACATTCAGCTGGGGCGGGGAGAAAGCATCTATGACACGGCAAATGTACTTTCCCGCTTTATTGACGGTATCATGATCCGCACCTTTGATCAGAAGGATGTGGAGGATCTGGCCAAATACGGACAGATTCCCGTCATCAACGGGTTGACGGATCTGACCCATCCCTGCCAGGCGCTGACCGACATGTTTACCATCTATGAGGAAAAGGGAAAGCTGGAAGGGCTGAAGTTGTGCTATGTAGGCGACGGCAACAATATGACCCATTCTCTTCTGTTTGCCTGCGCTCATGCGGGTATGGATATGAGTGTGGCGACGCCAAAGGGCTTTGAATGCGATCCGCAGATTGTGGAGGACGCCCTTGCGATGGCGAAAAAATCCGGCTCCAAGCTGGTGTTTACCAACGATCCGCAGGAGGCGGCTGCCGGTGCGGACGCGGTTTATACCGATACCTGGGTCAGCATGGGCCAGGAGAGGGAGAAAGCGGAGAAGGTCAAGAAGTTTGATGGCTTCCAGGTAAACAAAGAACTGATGGCGCATGCCGCGCCCGACGCGATTTTCCTGCACTGTCTGCCCGCTTACCGGGGATATGAAGTGTCGGCGGATGTGATTGACTCCCCATGCTCCAAGGTGTTTGACGAGGCGGAAAACCGTCTGCACACCCAGAAGGCAGTTATGGCAATGCTGATGGGACAGCAAAATTAAGGGGGACAGCAGGATGGCAGAGGAGAAGAAACAGATGGGGGAAAAGCTTTACGGGTTCAGCGTCAAGCTGGCAACCGAGAGCGAGATCCCGCAGATTGCCGAGATCACCAGGGACGCTTTTGTCCGCTATGAAAAGCAGGCGCGCATTCCCCACGAGGTGGAGGCTTTAAACGAGACCTATGACGACATCCGCAAGGATTTGGAGGAGAAGTATGTATTCGTGGCGTTTATCAACGGGGAACCGGTGGGGAGCGTCCGCATTAAAATCAATGAGGACGGCACGGCCTATCTCTCCCGTTTCGGCGTGCGTTCCAACAACCAGAATAACGGGATCGGGAAGACTTTGATGAACGTGGTGGATAAAGTGATGCAGGAGCACCAGGTAAAGCAGCTGCGGCTGCATACGGCGGCAAGCTATATTCCCCTGGTACGCTTCTATTACGGCAGGGGCTTTTATATTGATTCCACCGAGAAGGACAGGGGATATATCCGCGCGCTTCTCATCAAGGATTATGAGTCCGAAGTGGTTCAGCAATATTACATATAACCTCGCTGTATGTCTTCCGTTTCTAAAACGGCAGGAACCTTATTGAAAGATCAGGAGGCGGATATCATCTTGCGCTTCGCTCGGTTGAAACGCTATTAAGGTAACTTTTTCCGCGCAAAAGCTTTCAATGAAATCTTGTTATAAATATACATATAACAAAAGAAAGATGTCCCCGTCTCTTAGGCGGGGCATTCCACTTCATTTTTCTGCGGCGGTGCAATCCATAAAAACGTTGTATTCCGGGGCAACGCCCCTTATTGAACAGATGATCGGGGCAGTACCGTACGGGACTGCCCTTTTGAACGGAACTTAAAAATTTTGTCAGCAAACAGTGAAATATTCCTTGTAAAACCGAGAAAAATCTTATATAATATAGATAAATAAAATATTATAATGGGGTGTTATATTTCATGAGCTTTACGGACAAGATAGAAAAAATCGATCCCGAGATTGCAGAGGCAATCAACAAGGAGCTGGCCAGACAGCGCAATAACATTGAGCTGATTGCATCGGAGAACATTGTTTCCGAGGCGGTTATGCAGGCGGTGGGTTCGCCTTTGACCAACAAGTATGCAGAGGGTTACTCCGGAAAACGGTACTATGGCGGATGCGAATGTGTGGACATCGCTGAAGATCTGGCGATTGAGCGGGCGAAAAAACTGTTCGGCGCGGAGTTTGTCAATGTGCAACCTCACTCCGGCGCGCAGGCCAATACGGCGGTTTATTTTGCAATGCTGAACCCGGGCGACACCATCCTGGGAATGAGCCTGGCGCACGGCGGCCATCTGACGCACGGAAGCCCGGTTAATATCAGCGGAAAATATTTTAATATTGTTCCTTACGGTTTGGATGACAGCGGCCGGATCGATTATGAAGAAGTCAGAAGGCTTGCACTGGAACACAAGCCGAAAATGATTGTCTGCGGCGCAAGCGCTTATCCGAGAAAGATTGAATTTGATAAATTTGCAGAGATTGCAAAGGAAGTCGGCGCGTATCTGATGTGCGATATCGCGCACATCGCCGGACTGGTTGTGGCAGGGCTTCACCAGAATCCGGTTCCCTATGCGGATTTCGTGACCACCACCACCCACAAAACCTTAAGAGGTCCCAGAGGTGGTATGATTATGTGCAAAGAGGAGTACGGTAAAGCAATCAACAAAGCGGTATTCCCGGGCATGCAGGGCGGTCCTCTGATGCACACCATTGCCGGCAAGGCGGTCTGCTTCAAAGAGGCTCTTTCCGATGAATTCAAAGCCTATCAGACACAGGTTGTCAAAAACGCGGCTGCGCTGGCTGACGCTTTGATGGCGGAAGGCTTCCATCTGGTTTCCGGTGGAACGGATAACCATCTGATGCTGGTTGACCTGCAAAATATGAACATCACCGGAAAAGAGATGGAAAAACGTCTGGACGAGGTGGCCATCACCGTCAATAAAAACGCGGTTCCCAACGATCCGCAGAGCCCGTTTGTCACAAGCGGTATCCGCATCGGAACGCCGGCTTGTACCTCCAGAGGCTTTGTGGAGGAGGATATGAAAACCATTGCGAGGCTGATCAAGCTGACCGTCACCGAGTTTGAAACGAAAAAGGACGAGATCAAAAAAGAAGTGGAAGCGCTGACAGCGAAATATCCTCTTTACGAGTAGAAAAAGAAAAATGCCCCTGCTTCCGGCAGGGGCATTTTGACAGAGGAGAGATGAAAATATGAAACCGCTTGCGGACAGGATACGGCCTCAGACCATTGACGAGGTATACGGACAAAAGCATTTGCTGGGAGAGGGCAAGGTGCTTCGCAATATCATTGAATCCAAAAATGTGCCGAATATGATTTTTTATGGTCCTTCCGGAACGGGAAAGACGACGGTGGCCAGTATTATTGCCAAGAACACCAACAAGAAGCTGTACAAGCTCAACGCAACAAACGCTTCGGTGGCGGACATCAAGGATATTATCGGCGATCTGGGCGGTTTTGACACTCAAAACGGCGTACTGTTATATCTGGACGAGATCCAGAATTTCAATAAAAAACAGCAGCAGTCCCTGCTGCAGTTCATCGAGGACGGAAGTATCACTCTGATTGCCAGTACCACCGAAAACCCCTATTTCTATGTGTTTAATGCGATCCTGTCCCGTTCCATTGTCTTTGAATTTCGTCCCCTGGATGAAACCGAGATCAGGGAAGCATTGGTGCGGGCAGAGGTTTTGCTGAAAGAGGATTTTCCAAAGCTGTCTTTTCAGGAGGAAGCACTGGATTTTATTGCGGCAACCTCCAACGGGGACGTGCGCAGCGCGCTGAATGTGCTGGAACTTCTGGCCATGTCCTTCGGAGAGAAGAAGATTCAGGTAGAGGATGTAGAGAACGCGATTTTTCGCAAATCCTTAAAGTATGATAAATTCGGCGACAACCATTATGATATTCTCAGCGCATTTCAGAAATCAATCCGCGGCAGTGATGTGGACGCGTCCCTGCACTATCTGGCAAGGCTTTTGGAAAGCGGGGATATCAAGTCCCCGATCCGGCGGCTTTTGGTGATTGCCAGCGAGGATGTGGGGATGGCTTATCCCCAAGCGGCCTCCATCGTAAAGGCCTGCGTGGATTCGGCCTTGATGCTGGGGCTGCCGGAGGCGCGCCTCCCGCTGGCACAGGCGGTTATCCTTCTAGCGACCGCACCCAAATCCAATTCCGGCATTCTCGCGATCGATGCGGCAATCGCGGATATTTCCGGCAGAGACTGCGGGGAGGTGCCGAATCATTTGAAGGATGCTCATTACAGCGGCGCCAAGGAGATGGACAGGGGAACCGCCTATCAGTATGCGCATAATTTTCCCAACAACTATGTGAAACAGCAGTATCTGCCGGATAAAATCAAAAATGCAGTGTATTATGAGCCGCAGGGAAACAAATTTGAAAGCAGTCTGAAAAAATATTGGGATGAGGTAAAAAAGAATAAATAGACAGGCAGGGACGCTCAGACTGACGAAAAACTCGGTCTACCGCAAGCAATCGCAGAGAAAAAATAGAAAGAAAAGAAAACGATTGCATGAATTCCATTCAATAAGGGCTTGTCCCGTCATTCAACGAAGACAAGGACGCTGCTTGGCAGTGCCGCAGTCAGCAGGAGATTGTACTCCCGCTGACTGCGGATATGTCCCCCGCCTTTTTTCGAGGCGGGGGACATCTTGCCCACAGTTATAAAAAAGTTTTTCCTTCCGAAAAACGCAGCCGCGCTTTGCACGCTGTTTTTTGAAACATGCAATTGCGCACGATTCCGCGCAATTTCCTATGCTATGAAAAATGCCAATGGTTCCTCAATGGAGCCATTGGCATTGCTTGCTTTTCACCAAAATCAACCCTACCGTACCGTCGTACGCCTACGGATTGATTTTGACGAAATATTCCTTCGTTTTTCACAATCTGCCCTATTTCGATTCGCTTTTAACTTGCGAAATCCTCCATGAATTCCAGAAGTTCCGTTTCGCCGTCTACATGGATGCCCTTGTTGAGTATCTCGATGGTTTCAAAGGGAAGCATATTGATATCAATGGACATTTCCTGTTTGATTTTTTGAGGATTGTTTTTGTAGGTGATGACCAGTTTTTCCCCGTCCAGCTTCATTACATAGTGTTCATCGCACACACCGCTGAGCTTTTTTTCCCCAATGGAAGTGCCTGGGGAAAAAGAAGTGATATGATATTCCGGGAAGGATTCTTTCACCTCATCTAAGGTTTTTCCGATAAATTCAGGAGGAACTTTTTCTACCTTTGACGCCGTATGGCCGCAGCTGTACACATAGGTCATGTTGAGCATAGAATTCTCTGTGAAGGTAACCTTCTGCACCGGCGGAGCAGACGCAGTGACGGTGGAATTGCCCGCGGCAGCGGCAGGAGATACCGTGTTGTTTTCCTGAAGCTGATTGGTTACAATTGTTTTGGTCAGCCAAACCGCGCTTAGTATGACAAGCGCAAGAATTACTGTTATGAGCACAGGCAGAAGAAAATTGTGCTTCTTTTTTCTGCTGGTTGCATAGATTGCCATATCCATTCACATCCTTTTTTGATCCGTTTGTTTATTCATATTCTTTACAATAATCTGCCAGTTTATTCGGCAAATTCCATAAAAAAAGCACATTTTACTTTCCTTTTTTAATTTTTATGGTATAATAAAGACACGCCGTGAGCGGAAGAAAATCTTCCGACGGCTGAGTCTTTATTGAATCGCAATACTACGGCGACATTCTGCCGCCTTCGTTGTTGCGGTATAGATAAAATCAAATTGAAAAGATAGAAATCTTTTCAATTGCTTGCAGAGCAAGATTCTGACAGCTATGTTATTACGGTATCACAATACATTGGAGGCATTTCGCCGCCTGCTTACTGCGGAGTATCTTTTCCATGCGAAAGAGCATCTATGGAAGCTGATCTATTTACCGCATGGCCTTTTGTGTCTGCGGTATCATCAGCAAGCTTACAGACTTGGAGGTTTCAACGATGGCAAAATCAAAAAAGTCGGGTTCAAGTAAATTATTCTTTCAGACAATGTGGCGTTTAATGTTGTGGGGAATCGCAGTCCTCTGCGGATTGATGATTTTATATATCACAGTTATTATCATTCAGGCGTCAATGGAAGATATTGAACTTGACGCTTCAAAAGCGCTCAATTTGTCCAGCCAGATTTATTATATTGACAGTAAAACGGGAAATCCAACGGAGCTGGAAAAGGTATATGGTACGGAAAACAGGGTTTGGGTTCCCTATACAGACATGCCGGAACACCTGAAATTGGCGGCGGTTGCTATTGAAGACGAGCGTTTCTTTAAACACGGCGGCGTTGATATTAAACGCTCTGCAGGCGCTGTGCTGGGATTTTTTTTCAACCGGGATTCCGGCTATGGAGGAAGCACGATCACACAGCAGTTGGTTAAGAATCTGACCGATGAGCGCGACCGGAGCGTTACAAGAAAGATTAAGGAAATGTGGAATGCAATGCGGCTGGAACGCAAGTACTCCAAAGAACAGATCCTGGAGATGTACTTAAACACCATTTATTTGTCGCAAGGATGCAATGGGGTTCAGTCTGCGGCCCATATGTACTTTAATAAGGATGTCAAAGATTTGACGATTGCAGAATCAGCTTCCATTGTCGGGATTACTCAGTATCCGACCCGCTATGATCCCTTTATCAATCCGGATAAGAATAAGGAGAAGCAGGAACTGGTTTTGGGCAAAATGAAGGACCTGGGCTTTATCACACCCGAGGAATATGATAAGGCAGTTGCGGAGAAGCTGAAGTTTGTAAAATCGAATATGAATACGGGAGCCAATTTTCAATCCTATTTTGTCGATCAGGTCATCAATGATGTAATCAAAGACTTTGCAAAAGAGAAGAAAATGTCCATCGACGAGGCTACTATTGCCCTGCATACGGGCGGGTATAAAATTTATGCCACCATCGATCCCTCTGTTCAGAAAGCGGTGGATGAAGTGTTCAGCAATACCGCCAATTTCCCGAAAAAGGAAATGCAGTCAGCGATTGTGGTGATGGATCCATATACCGGAGAAGTGAAAGGAATTTCGGGCGGAACGGGCAAAAAATCAGGCGATTTTGTCTTAAACCGTGCAACACAGTCCGTCCGGCAGCCGGGGTCAGCGATTAAACCTATCGCTGTCTATGCGCCGGCGATCGAAAACGGTCTTATCACTGCCGGCAGTATTTACGAGGATAAGAAAATTACGATTGGCAATTGGTCGCCGAAAAATCAGTACTCTGGATTCCGGGGACCGATGACCGTGCAGGAGGCTGTAAGAATTTCCTGTAATACGGTAGCGGTTCAGGTGCTTCAGGAATTGGGAGTCAATAAATCATTTAACTTTATGAAAAATAAGCTGGGTGTAACCAGTTTGGTAGAAAAAAGGGAACAGAATGGAAAAGTCTATACCGATTTGACGCTCCCATCTCTGGCGCTGGGCGGACTGACGGATGGAATTTCCCCCATGGAGATGACGGCGGCATATGCCGCAATCGCAAATAATGGATTATATATTCAGCCGCATACCTATACCAAAGTGGTTGACCGCAATGGAAAAACCGCTCTGGAAATGAAACCGGAAACCCATGTGGCGATGAGTGAAAAAACGGCCAAGCAGATGACAAGTATCCTGTATTCGGTTACCCAATCAGGCGGTACGGCAAGCACGGCACAGATCTCCAGAATGACGGTTGCCGGAAAAACAGGAACCACGGATGAGGATAAAGACAGATGGTTTGTGGGATACACTCCTTATTATGTCAGTGCGGTGTGGTGCGGCTATGATGACGCAAAACCGATCGGATCCCTTTCTACCAATCCTGCACTCGCCGCCTGGAAAAAAGTCTATACGAAAATTCATCAAGGCTTGCCTTCCAAATCTTTTGACGGAATTAATACCAGCTATGACGTATCGGTTTGCTCCGTGTCCGGGAAGCTTTATAATGAGGATGTCTGTAAGGATGAGGCAGGAAATCCGACGAAGAAGACCATGAGGGTGACCGCGGGTACCGCGCCCAAGGCATACTGCACGGCGGAAGATCACAAAAAGACGGAAGCAACGCCGGAACCCAGCGAGGCACCTGTAACCGAGGAACCGGGTGATATCGACAGTAATGAGAATTCCAAGCCAAATGAAACTAAGCCGGCGGCAACAACACCGCCTCCGGTCAACACCGGTAAGCCAACCAGTACGGCGAAGCCAACGCAATCGCAGAAGCCTGCAGCGTGATTCGAAGAAAAGCAGCCAATTACCTTTGGCTGCTTTTTGTGTTTTAGGAAAACAGATGTATTTTGTTATAGAGTATTTTGATACATCGTGCAAAAAAAGATAAGTCTTTTGTTTTCGCTTCTGCAGTTCAAAGTTTTAGGAATACGGCACTGGATGCTTCTATGAAATCAATTTCGTGATTTGAAACAGATTGCTTACCAGAAGCCAGTTTTGGACAAAGGGGCGCATCACATTCCAATATCCTGCACCCAGCAAGTCAAATTCGGAAATGAGATTCATCTTTGCAAGAATGCTCCGGACGTCCTCAAACCAGACGATGTGTTCCCGGCGGTTTGCATCCCAATATCTGAAATAGGGACTTTGAGCCGTCTCGTCAAATTGAATCTGTGCATTGTTTCGTGCGGCAATCTGGATAGCTTGCTGGTTGCCGATAGAAGTGGCGCGGGTCTCGCCGCGCATATAAGGCAAAACCCAGTCATATCCATAATTAGGAACTCCCATCAGAATTTTGGAAACGGGTATCTCAGTGACGGCATATTCCACGACCTCCCTTACCTTGTCGATTGGCGCTACTGCCATAGGCGGACCATAAGTATAACCCCATTCATAGGTCATGATAAGTACCGTGTCAGCGATTGCGCCGATTTTGGCATAATCGTGTGCTTCATAAAGCAGGCCTGCTTGTGCGGCGGAAGTTTTCGGCGCCAGATCCACATTGACCCGAAAGCCTTCCTGATTTAGCTGCCGGGTGACATTTCTGAGAAACTGCAGATAAGCCTCGCTGTCTTCCTGATTGACATATTCAAAATCCACATCCAGTCCATAATACCCTTTTTGTTTCATGGTCTGTATGATTTCCTGAATGACAGCGTTTTGCAATTCGATATTGCGGAACAGATTGCTGGCTCTCTCTCCGCTGAAGGTTCCTTCCTCTGTAATGGAAGACAACAGCATAATAGGAGCGACTTGATAGCGCCGAGCCATGTCAATCAAAGGCTGATCGTCTATTTTGATGAGTGTTCCGTCTGCTGACACCCCATATCCAAAGATCGTCAGCATGCTGAGATAGGGAAGTGTTTGACGCAGCACATCCATGTTGACATACGGGTACGCATAGCCGTTTAAAAGAATATTTCTGGTTTTTTCACTTTGGAAGGAGATGGTGAGCTTCTCTCCTGCATAGAGGCTTGGATTCAGGATAATAGACGGATTGTTTTGCAGTATTGTGGTGATATCTGTCCCATACTGGGAGGCAATACTGGTAAGGGTGTCGCCGGGGCGAACGGTATGTATTGTTTCCGGAAGCAGAATCAGCAGTGCCTGGCCGATTACCAGCCGGTTTGGATTTGACACCGCGTTGTCGGACAGGATTCTTTCAGGGGATACGCCGTAAGTTCTTGCAAGCTTCCATATCGTATCTCCCTGTTTTACTGTATGAATGATCATGATATTCATCCTTTCTAAATGGTTTCTGTTACAATATATTCAAAAAAAAGCGGCTGGTTCGCTATTTGTGAATTGTTACCGGTGCGTGACAATACGCGCACAATTATATGACATAAATTGATGTTTGACGGAATCTGTGATAAGATAAAGGAAAAATAGGGAAGATGGGAGGTCTTTTGGGTGAAGCGGTTTCAAAAAAGCTTTTTTCTGATTTTGATTTTCATGCTGTCTGTTGCTTGTCTGGCGGCAGCAGCAGAACCTATTCCAATCCAATTCCGCAAATCCGGGGGAGGTCAGTATATTTACTGCAATAATCCGGAGAACATAAATGAGTGGAACCTGTCTACGGATGAAAATCCCTATTGTACATATATGATGAAAAATGAGGATATGGGACCGGATCGATATTCTGTTTTTTTCTGCTTTTATAACTGCACAGAGTTTAATGTGGAGCCGGATATGGAACTTTTTTCAGAAAACGCCTCCATTACCATCCATTCTGTCGGTTATTATCTGCCCCAGGGCAAAGAGTACTTTGACTGCTTGGGCGCTTGGTCTGATTTCATGGGGATAAATATCCGTACGCTGAACGGCTGCAGGCAATACGTTCCGTACCAGATTCTGGAGAGTCAGTTTCCAAAAACGGTTCCATTGAACGGAACCAGCGACTGGATCAGCAGATATATTTATAACTATGACGTGGTAAAGCCGCGCACTACCTTCCTGATGCTAGTGGATTTCAGCATTGATGAGGGAAATGCGGATATTAACTTCACCGCTTTGAAACACTATGATGCGGTAGGGGATCGCACGCACCACAATCCCAATGCAGCTCCGGGAAATTATCATAAGGATACTTCGGTAAAGGGGATAGACAGCGAAACGCTGCCAATGGTAGAGTGTGATTTGAATGTTGTCGTCGATCCGCAAATGCAGGATGGGGACAGCGTGATGGTTCAGATATTCAACCAGTTTCATAACGAGGGAAACGTGGTTCCCCATTGGATGACCAATATCAATCCGGTGCGGGATTCCTATCTGTTCAGCAAGAATGTGGCCGCGGGTTCGGATATGCTGGAACTGAGCTATCGGGACGACACAAAACGCAGCTTTTACGGCAGGGATGTCCCGGAGGATTCAAAAGATAATATTTGGCGTTTTGATATCTATCACCATGACACAAAGGAATATCAGTCCGGCATGCCGTGGGCAGCGGAGAATCATATTCCCAATGCTGAGAACGGGAAGACTTTGGATTTGAACAATCTTCCCAACACGGAGTGGGAGTTTAATCTAGGCAATTTCGGCGTGACCAACCGCTACCATCTCGCTGTGACAAATACCGACGGCAGGGAAAGGGTGCTGAACTTTATGCTGGATACCCAGCTTGCTAGCAGTATTGTTATGGTGCGGGATGAGGAGGGCAATCTGCTGAATCCGTATACGCTGGAACGGGAAAACGCTTATGCTCTTTCCAAGGGAATTACGTTTTCCAAAAAAGAAGATTGTATCCTCAGCATTCCGGTTTTGCCGGGCCAGTCAAAAACATACATTGTGGATATTATTGAGCCGACAAACTGTTACGGCGGAATTCTCCACGCGCTGAAAGTTGACAGTTACCGTTATCTGAAAGATGAGCCAAAAACAGCTTTTCCGCAGTATACACAGCGCTATCCGCTGGATAACGTGTTTTATAACGGGCAGGAATTTATGAAGTGGACAGACGGGGATCTATACCGTTACACAGCGGATCGGAAATGGCAGAAGGTATTGCCTGCAGCCGGTTCCGAGAGCTTCTTAAAAGGGCTGGATGAAAATTATCAGCTTGTTAAGATACAGCAGGGAGAGGGGTATGCCGCCCGTTTTTCCGCCTGGGATGAATACGAAAAGGAATATATCTCCATCCGCAATGAACGCAGGCAGGTAGCCCTGTATGATGAATTTCTTGAATATACGGGAAAACGAGAATTCCCGGCATACATTGAAAAGCTTTCCTTTGCAGCTCCCTACCTTTATGTCCTGTCTGATCAAGTATATAGCACTGCGCAGACTGTGCAGGCACACAATTTGATATTCAGTCCCCTGGAAACGGTCATGCCTTTGTCGAACGGAAGGGCGGCGGTTTCCGAAAAACAGGACGGTATCTATTGTGCGCGGCCATATCAGTTTATGACGAAAGTAAGCTTTGAGGGGACACAGCCGAAAAACATAGAGGATGCCGGCGATCTGTTTTATTTTTTGAAATCCTGGAAAGGATCCTATGACGATCCGGCACAGAATATTGTATCAGTGTCTGCGGACGGGATCCATTGGGTTGATTATACTCTCCCCAACCAGTTTTATGAGCTGAAAAGGGTATTTCACTTTGACGGGAACGTATATGTGGACTGCAAATATGAGCAGTTTGTCTTCGCGGACAGCGGGATTGTCTTTGAACCGGTTCTGGTGAAGCTGAACGGGGAGATACTTTCCTTTCTGACACCTGCGGAAACCTTGAACGACAGGACGATGGTACCCATGCGCTATTTCTTTGAAAAATTGGGCGCGAAGGTTACTTGGATCAATGCGACACAGCAGGTATATGTGGAGCATGACGGACAGACTGTTTTGTTCCAGATTAACAGTGACACCGCCTACGTCAATGATGAACAGCGGAAGCTGGATGCACCTGCATATCTGAAAAACGACAAGACACTGATTCCAATCCGCTTTTTATCGGAGGCATTGGGATACCGCGTCGAGTGGTCGGAAGAGACAAAAACAGCCTCTATTACAGGGTAGCTGCTGCATCAAAATATTAGAAATCCATTATGAAAACAGCAACGGAGTGTTTATGAGAGTTTTTAAAATCATTTTAGGGACGCTGATCCTTTTGCTACTTATCGGTATTTTTCGATTTTCCGCCCAGCCGGCAACACAATCCAACCAATTAAGTACATCGGTGACGGAAGAGATCGTCAATAGCATGCCCGTAATACGGGATTATTCTGAGGAGCAAAAAACAGAACTTGTCCTCAATTGGAATCATATCATCCGCAAATATGCGCATTTCAGCCTTTACTGCCTTTTGGGCATTATCATAGCGGGTTTCAGCCTTTGTTTTCGAATATCCATGCACAAGAGATGGACCGCCACTCTAGTTTTTTGCCTTATCTATGCGGTCAGCGATGAGATCCATCAACTGTTTGTGCCGGGCAGAGGCTGTGAATTTCGGGATATGATAATCGACTTTTCCGGTTCTTTTCTGGGAAGTTTGGCGGTGTTTGGTATCGCTTTGATTATTTTGAAGGTGCGAAACAGAAGGGAGCGTACAGCGCTTTGAGACAGGATATTCTATTCTTGGGAGGACTGTTTCCGAAAGAATGGGAGCAGGAAATGATAAAAGATTCCAAGGGAGCGGTGCAGAATGCTGCGAATACGCTTCAATGGAACATGATAAAAGCATTGGAAAGCGGTCTTGAGGAACCACTCACGGTTTTAAACGCCCCGTATATCGGTTCCTATCCACAGCGCTACAGAAAGCTTTTTATCCCGGGCGGGAGGTTCAGTCATACGCCCGGAGCGGAGGATGAAAGCATCCGATTTTGCAATTTGGCCTATTGGAAATACTATTCCATTTATTTTCATTTGAAGCCGGCGTTAAAAAGATGGGCGGAAAAGGGAAAGATACATGACAAGGCGGTTGTGGCTTATGCTCTAACCGGAAATAATCTAAAGCTTTTCCGCTTTTTAAAAAGACATTTTCCTGAAATTCGAACGGTTTTGGCAGTTCCTGATCTGCCTGAATTTATGAATTTGGGGCAGGAAAACAAGGGTTCCTTGTTTCATTTGCTCAAACATTTTGACGTAAAATTTATTTACCGCAATCTAAAATATACAGATAAATTTATTTTGCTGACCGATGAAATGAATGAGCGGATCCAGGCGGCAGAGAATGATTATGTGGTGATGGAAGGAATTGCGCCGGAACCGTTTGAAGATAACACAAAAAAATTTGCAGATAAAACAATGCTCTATACCGGCGGTCTCGCAGAGACATACGGAGTGGTCGAGCTGTGTGAAGCATTTCACAGAACCGCCGATCCGGGGTATCGTCTTATCCTGTGCGGAAGCGGGCAGGCGGAAGAGAAAGTGAAGCATTATGCCAAAATGGATCGCCGGATATCCTATCTTGGCCTGATAGAGCGGCTTGAGGCGCGGAAACTGCAGCGCCAGGCCAGTGTGCTTGTCAATCCGCGCAGGGATGAAGGCGCGTTTACAGCCTATTCCTTCCCCTCCAAAATTCTGGAGTACATGAGTTCCGGAACGCCGGTTATGATGCGGAAATTAAAAGGAATTCCGGCGGAATATATGAATTACTGCTATCCGATCGGTTCGGACGGGATAGAAGGCTTTTCCGCCGCAATAGACAGTGTGCTTTCAAAGAGCCAGGATGAATTGACGGCATTCGGAGCAGCCGCGCAGCAGTTTGTGACAAGGGAAAAAAGTGCACAGCGGCAGGGAGAAAAGCTTCTGCGGCTGCTGGAAGATTAGCGGAAGGGTTGAGGTATGCGTGAAAAAAAGAATACTGTTTGTCAGTCATGCGCTGGGCAAAGGCGGTTCCGCGAAGGCGCTGATTGCCTTGCTGGAAAAACTGGACTATGATAAGGCGGATGTCACACTGAAACTGCTTGCCCCTGCCGGAACGCTTCGGGAGCCTTTGCCGCAGCAAGTTAAAGTCTCCTATCAGGACAGCTGGCATGACTATTCGTCACAGTTGAAACTGGCATGGAAAAAGCATGTCTTTTGGATCTATCTGATCGATAAATTTTTGAATTTCTTTCATATATCACATGGTCATGCTTTCTATCAAAAAATCATCGACGCTTGCCTTGAGGTGGAGCCGGAAGACAATGCACCGTGGGATATAGCGGTTGCGGCTTCCGAGTTACTGCCTACCTATTATGTTGCCAAACAGGTAACAAACGCAAAAAAGAAGGCGGCATGGCTTCATTCGGATTATCAGGCGATGAGGGTAGATGCTGGAATGGATCAAAGGTACTATGATAAGATGGATACCATAGTGACGGTGAATATGGATTGTGCAAAGTCCTTTTGCACCGTGTTTCCGGAATACCGTCAGAAGACAATGGTAATAGAAAATATCATTCCGGAACAGTCGATCCGTCAAATGGCGGAAAAAGAGATTGTCCAAATGGACGGAGGACTCAATATCATAACGGTATCAAGACTTGACCTTCCGTCCAAACGAATGGATAGGGCTGTCCGCGTATGCCGGCGTCTGCTGGATGCAGGCATTCCTGTCAAGTGGTATTACATCGGCGATGGTCCGGATCGAAAAAAAACGGAGAGGCTGATAAAGAAATATCATTTGACGGACCGCTTTCTTTTGTTGGGAGAAAAGGATAATCCTTATTCCTATATGAGGCAGGCGGATTTGTTTGTTTTGCTGTCACAGTATGAGGGGAAGCCTCTGGTTATTACCGAAGCTATGCTGCTGGGGTGTCCGGTTGCCGTCACCGAATACCGTTCCGCGAAGGAACAGGTTCCGGAAAAGTGGGGATACATTATTCCCAACCGGGAAAAGGGACTGGAAGACGCTGTTTTGGAAATTGTAAGGGACACTGCCGCAATCGAAGAAAAAAAGAATGCATTAAAAAGCTATGTGATAGATAACCGGCCGGCGTTAAAACAAATAGACGTGTTGCTGGATTTCTGAAGAACCTGTAAAATGAAATAATCTGTTTAAAAATGATTGACATACTGTAAAAAAGTGTGTATAATTATACTGAAAAATTGATAAGAGTAATCCTGTTGAAAAGCAGAGACACAAAGCTATAGGGTCTAAGGCTTTTTTGAAAGAAGCTATGACAGCCAGTTGCCGTTTTTGAACAAAATATATGTTTGAAAACGGTTTTTTGATTTTATGGGCAATAAAATCAAATGAAAACATATTTAACAGAAATCATTTCTCGGCTGCAAAGCTTTCCCCTGTAAAGGGAATCCAGGAATGTCGGTTTCACTGGCACGCTGAAATGTATAAGCGTTTATCCAAACGTCAAAAAACGCTGTTGATTGCAGCAGGGGCGCGCAGGAATTTCCGCATACGCAAAACTCCGGTTTAACGGCAGATTTATGAGATTCTGTATCGCGGATAAGGGGGGAAGAGATGAACTGGGTGAAAGAATGGAAAAAATATTTCACACGCAGTAATATCCTTTTAGGTATCGCTGTTGTTCTTCCTCTTGCGCTGGCGTTTTTTCCCAGCCTGTCAACTGTAGCAGCGATTGCGATTGCCGTCATTTCGCTGTTCCTAATCACAAAAGATGCGTTTTATTTGATTTTTATAGTGACATTGTTTTTTTACAGCCAGCTGGTACTTCCGGGTGGTTTAGCGCTGTACCGTTTTTTTAATTATCTGCTGCTTATAAAGATCTTTTTTGATTATAAAAAGCTGTCTTTGAATTATTTTATAATCGCACCCTTTTTTGTGATAGTGATTTACTGCGGCGCGGCTTTGATTCCGAATCTTGGAAGGCTTGGAGTCTCCACGCTGGCGGATGTGATCTTGGTTCTTTTGTTAACCGGACGGATTTTGAAGGACAAAGCATTGTTCCGTAAATTTTGTATGGTTTTCATTGCGTCAGCCTTGGTTTCCGGTTTTTACGGTGTTCTCGGCAGGCATGCGTTTCAATATGCTGCCGATTATCGAAATGGCATCTGGGCAGTATATGTTACCCGTTACCTTGGGAGTTTTGTGGATCCGAACTACGCGGGCTTCTTTTTTAACTTAGCGCTTTTCATGCTGTTTTCTTTAAAAACTACCGTAAGCTGGAGAGTGAAATTGCCAATAGCGGCGATTCTTTGCTGCTTTTTGATTGCAACGGTCAGCTTATCGTCGATGATATGCTTTTTCACGACGTTTATCCTTTTTGCTTTTCTAAAATGGCCAAGAAAAGCGGTTCCTGTTGTTTTGGCGCTGTTTCTCGCTGTAGGGGGCTTTTATGGCGCTGCGAAGACAATACCTTTTATTTCCAATATTCAGATCGTATCGGATCTGATTACGAGGGTGGACTCACAGCTGGGGTTTATAGAAGAGAGAGACACGGCAAGAGTCACTTCCGAGAGAAGCGAGACGTGGAGTTCCTATTGGGAGTATTTTAAAACACAGACGATAACAAAAAAATTGTTTGGCGGAAATATTGTAATGGCATCTTACCTGGAGCCGAAATTCCAGAAAGAGATGGTTGGGTTTCCGCATCAAGCCTATATCGGCTTGCTGTTAAATATAGGTATTATTGGAACTGCAGTTTTGCTTTTAGGCCTTTTGCTTAAAACGGTATTCTATTTGCTGGAATATTTAAAAAAGCGGGAAGACGTGCATTTGATTTTAATCACGACTACATATATGTGGATATTTTTTGGTATGGGAATTGATTTCTTTGTGGATTGGAAATTTTTCTTTTTCTATTTCCTTTAACAAAATTTGTATCCAGAGAAAGGTGATATATGAAACCTGGTATTAGTATTGTCGTTCCGGCTTATAACTGTGAAAAATATATAGCAGCCTGTCTGGAAAGTATCATGGTGCAGACTTTCGGTGACTATGAGGTGCTTGTGGTGGATGACGGCTCTACCGATCATACAGAAGACATACTGGATGAATTCGCGAAAACGGATAGGCGGATCCGGCTGTTCCGTCAGGAGAATGCGGGTCCTTCCGCGGCAAGAAACACGGGGATCCGCAATGCGGCCGGGGAATATATTATGTTTTGCGACGCGGATGATACCATAACTCCGCATACCTGTGAAGCATTGTACAGCGAAGCGGAAAAAACATCCGCGCAATTGGCGCTGGCGGGACATATGACGGAAATTATTCAGGATGGGGAATCCGTCTGCTTAAAGGAATATTATCCGCTATGCTGCGATACCTGTATCATCTCCGGAGAGGAATTAAGAAATCAAATTTCGAAACGCTTTGAGTATGGAATCGCTCATTCCGTTTGCGGAAAGCTGTTCCGCAGGGAATGCCTTGAAAAGAATCATATTTTATTTGATGAGACGATAGATATTGGAGAGGACCTTTTATTTAACTTATCTTATTTGCCGTATGTGGAAAGATGCAGCTGGATAAACCGATGCTTATACCACTATTATTACAGAACCGCCTCCGGCAGCTTGGCCACACGGGTTCAAAAAGATACCTTCTGCAAAAAGGTAAGACTTTATCATGAAGCAATCCGTTTTTTTGAGACATATCATACGGATGATTTGGGAAGCGCCTGCCATATGATGAACCGAAGACTGTTCCTGGAGGCGAAGGAATGCATCAGAGGAACGGTGAAGCAAAACGATTCGTTTCGAAATGTCATCAGACAGCTAAAACGAATACTGGAAAACAGCACGCTGCAGGCTGCGCTGACGGAGATACAAAGCAGTATAGGGAAAGAACTTGGCTTTAAAAATGTGCTGATTTGCCGCATGATGCAAAAACGGCTGGTCAACTGTGTTTATCTATTGTTTTACCTGTTCTGAGAACAGGCATGAAAACAGAAAATCGGGGGTGGACGATTTGAGAATATTGCGATTTATTTTAAAAAACTGGAAACGGTGTATTGCTTTTGCAGCTGTATTTGCATTTGCGGCAGGGGTTTATACGGCATATAATCAGCATTTCACGGAACAGCAGAATTTGTCTTTTGTATATTCCAGCGCAGAGAAAGGGCGTTATCCCGATGGAAGCAGGTTTGAGATTTATGATCTGCTCTCCGATGAGGTGCTCACCTTAACTCTGGAACGGCTAAACCGGGATGGGAAATTTTTAAACCGGACAGTGTCGGAACTGCGGGAGTGCTTTTCGATTCGTGCACATCTTTCCGCACCGGTGCAGGCAAAGATTCAGGAAACGAGAAAAAACGGCGAAAATTATTCCTATATTCCCACGGAATATGTTGTCACCGCTTCCACCGGGAAAAAGCTTGGTTTTCTGAATATCCGGAATCTTTTTGTTGAGAATACGGCAAAAGAACTTCTCAATGCTTTAACCGAAACCTATTATCAATATTTTCTGGATGAGCACACGGAAAACAATGTGCTGGCGAAAATCAGCGAGGAGCCGGATTACAGCCAGTATGACTATCCTGAAATTGCGGATTCCATGGAGAGCAGTATCAATTTATATCTGCAGTACCTGCAGTCTAAAAAAGCGGAGGACGCCACGTTTCGTTCTTCTGTGACAGGCAAGTCTTTTAACGATTTGATTTCAAGCTTTGAAAATCTTCTTTCCATCCGTGCCAACACCTATAAATCCTATGTATACGCCAGTAAGATATCCAAGGATAAGGAGGCCCTTATCAGCGTATACGAGGCACAGATCGAAGATTTGCAGATCAAAGCCAATAAGAAAGCCGCGGAATCCGAGATTGCTGGCAAAGCGATGGAAGAATATGATCATACGTTTGAAGAGAGCATCGTAATCACCGGAGTGGATAAAAATGATGAAGTCTACCAGGTAAAGCCCAAAACAGGTTATGATTTTGTGACTAAGCAGTCATTGGATGCTGGGGTTGAATCCAGTGCTTTCCAGGAGGAGATTAACGATAAACGACGCAGGATCGAGGAATACAGGCAGGTTAGTCTTTCACCCGATGAGGCGGCGCGTATTGCCGCGGTCAGCGACAGTATGATCGAGGAGATAACCAAAGAGCAGATGAGTTTACAGCAGACAGCACAGCAGACAGTGGCAGACTATTTAAAGATGAAAAACAGCGGCTATGTCAAAATAAAACAAATTGATAAGAAATATTTGAGTGCCAGCTTTTTGATAAAGATTTTTATCGCGGCAATTGCGGGAATTCTTGTGGCTTTGCTGTATGCATTCCTTTTGTGGCTGAAAAAAAGATTTATAGAGCACAATGAACCTAAGACAGTTGACGGGGAATCCGGCGGCGAAACGAAAAAAACATTGTCAAAAAGGCTCCTCCGAAAGAAAGAGAAAAAAGAAGAGACCTCTCCGGCAAAGGAAGCCAAAGAGAGAAAAAGGAAAAACGTCAAAGCGGACAAAAAGAAACAACCGCCAGTGAAAGAAAAAAAACAAAGAAGCAAGAAAAATAATATCCAACTGTATGATACAATGAAAGATCTGGAGAGTAAATTGGCGGGGTTGTCTCAATATGAACCTCTCGGCGGACAGCGGCAGGATTCCTCGGATCATCCGGAAATCAAAAAGTAAGGGGGTAAGCAGATGTTTGAGCTTTCCATTGTTGATATTTTTAAATATATCTATAAGCATCTTAAACTTGTTGTGATTTTCGCCCTGCTTACTTCTATTTTGGGCTATTCCTATGCGAACAGACTACAGAGTTACACAGCTTCCATCGTAATCAAATATTCTTATGACGGGATCGAATCGGGACTGACGCCTACGGGAGCACCGCTGGATGTCTATGAGATCACTTCGCCCAGCCTAATTGAAAATGTGATAAAAACGGTCAATCTAAATATGAATGCAGAGAACATCCGCAACAATCTTTCGGTTGCGCCGCTCGTCGATGAAGAGACACAGGAGAAGATTAAGGCGAAGACAGAGAAAGGGGAAGATTACGACTATTTTCCAAGTGAATATATTGTATCCTATCATTATGCGGGAAGCTATGGCTTTACCCACGGCAATTTTGTGCTGAACAGCTTGATGCAGGAGTATGAGAATTTTTTTCGCACAAAATATTCCGGAGATAAAGTGTTGCCGGATGTGCTGAGCACCACGGATTATTCCACATTGGATTATATGGAAATCTGCGATCTGTTTAAAAATCAAATTGATCAGGGAATGACTTTCACGGGAGATCACGCCAAAGAAAATGTGAGCTTCCGTTCTTCGGCGACTGGACTCACCTTTTCCGATTTGCAGGCTCGCTTCAACTGGCTGAACGATATCGAGTACACAAAGCTTTTGGCAATTATCAAAAAGGGTGAGATATCAAAGAACGCAGAGACGCTGATTAAGAGATACCAATATAAAATAGAAGAACTTCAGCTGAATCAGAAGAAAAAGCAGAACGAATCGGATCTTGCGCTGCAGAAACTGCTGCAGTTCTATCGTGAATATAAGCAGTATCATGCCTATAACAATCAGTCCGGAACAAACTATAACGGCGGCTATAACACGGGCAACAACATTCTTCAGAGCGATATCCTCGGAACCGAAAATATTAGGGACTTTTTGACCACCTACGACGATATTCTGCTCCAATATGTAAACAGCGGAGTGGAGGCTCGTTCTTATGGAGAGGATATCAACTATTATCAAAGCATCATCGACATTTTCAGCACCGATGATGTGCCGTGGGATGAAAAACAGATCATGCGGGAAAAGGCGGATTCTTTGCTTGGCAAAATGGAAACACATCTGAAGGAAATTATCGAATTGGTAAATGAGACGGCTTCAGACTATTATAAATATAAAAGCGGACAGCAGATCAACTATCTGTCGGCAGTCGATGTATCCGCACAGGTACCGGTTGCCACATATGCTTTCGTAAGTTTATTCCTTGGGCTGTTTTTGGCTCTGTTCCTGGCGATCACCATTGAGCTGGTAAGAAAATACCAACGGATGGAAAAGGAATCTGTGGAGCTCATCCCTTATCAGGGACTGCAGGCGGGCAGTGAAAATTATATTGAGGCGGTCTCTGCGGAGGAGCTCACCGTTGCGAAGGCGCTGGTAGAGGATGTAAAAAATGATTTTGCGGGATTCAAGTTATTTTTTCAGCCCACTGTAAACACATCCGGGCGGTGGATTGGCGCGGAAGCCTTGCTTCGGTGGGAAAATCATGACTTGGGGCCAAAACTGCCGAATGAATTTATTGAGATCGCTGAAAAAATTGGCGTAATGACGATTTTAGGGGAATGGGTATTCCGGCAGGCCTGTGAACAGTGCAGGAGATGGAATGAGGAGATTGGTCCGGATTTCAGTGTCTGCGTAAACTTTTCTATTTATCAAATTTGCAGTTCCACTTTTATTGACCGGATCTGTGAAATTTTAAACAGCACACAAGTGAATCCGGAAAATATTATGATTGAAATTTCCAGCCGGGGGGAGATCGAGGATCTGGAAATGGTTGCTCAAAAACTGCGGGTTATCAAATCTTTGGGGGTAAAGGTGTCAATTGACGACTTTGGCACATCCACAAGTTCCATTAACCTGCTGCACAGTTTCCCGCTGGACATCATAAAGATCGACCGTCAGTGCATTGCGAATCTGGATAGCAATAAACAGATGATCATCAGTATATTGGACATCGCACACAGTATGCGTATCAAGGTTTGCGCCGAGGGAATTGAAGACCAGGAGATGGCAAGACGGGTAAAAGCGCTTGGAATAGAGTACATGCAGGGATATGGTTTCGCGAAACCGGTTGATGCCGGAAACTTTACAACAGTATACCAAAATGCGGAGAGATTTCAGGAGGAGCAGAGAAAAACGGAGCAAATAGAGCTTCTGAAAGACAAGCAGGTGGAAGAGAATGAAAAGACTGATTAAGGTTTTGGGAATCCTTCTTGCAGTTGTTCTAGGATTTGGCGGATACCTCTTTTTTGACGCGAACAATATCCGTATTACCTCCTATGACATCCACTCTCCAAAAATCCCTTCAGAGTTTGAGGGCTACCGCATAGCGGTATTTTCTGATTATCACAATGCGCCGTATTATGAACAGGCACTGGAAAAGACACGGAAACAGAAACCGGAAGTTATCTTTCTCACGGGAGATATGATCAATGATGACGAAAGGGAACATGAGAGCACCAAGGCGTTGATACAGGGGCTTGTGCAGATTGCACCTGTTTACAGTGTCACGGGCAATCATGAAATGTGGAATCCGGGTTACAGTGAATTCAAAAAATTTCTGGCGGAAAGCGGCGTACATTTGCTGAATTATCAGGGCGTTATGCTCAAAAAAGACAACGCCTATATCAACCTATACGGTGTTGATGATTTCAGCATTACGGATGACCAGATAAAAGATTCCGCGCAGATAAAGCAGCTGGAGAACTTCAGCCAAAAATGGGTATCGCCGAGCGGTTTTCATATTCTTTTGATGCACCGTGCCAATGCATTTCCTTATATCAAGGATCTGCATTTTAATTTGATTTGTTCCGGCCACCTTCACGGAGGAAAGATGCAGATTCCGATTATCAGCGATTGGATCAACGAGAAAAAAGACAATATTTTCTATTATGCCAAAGGTCTCTTTTCGGAAGGTAGTGCCAAAATGGTGGTAAGCCGCGGTATGGATAGAAATTTGAAGATGCCAAGGATATTTAATCCTCCGGAAATCGTAATCCTCACATTAAAGAAATAGAAAAGGTGGTCTTTATGCAAAGGCATCCCCTTGTCAGCGTCATTGTACCTGTTTTCAATGAAGAAAAAAGGCTGATGCGTTGCGTCGCTTCTCTGCGAAGTCAAACTTATGAAAAGATAGAGATACTTTTGGTGGATGACGGCTCAACCGACGCCACCGGACGGATAGCGGATGAATTGGCACGGAAGTATGGGCAAATCCGCGTCTTTCACACCAAAAATCAGGGGCAGGGGCTGGCAAAGAACATTGGCTTGGAACATGCGGCCGGGGAATATATCGGTTTTGTGGATGCCGATGACTTTATAGAGAATAAAATGTATGAAAAGATGGTGGAGCATGCGCTGAAAAGCGATGCCCAAATCGTGCAGTGCAGCATCAGCCGGGCAGACGAGAACGGCAGCGTGTTTCAGAAGATATATAAACCGTCAAAAGAAGTTTGGGTTACAGATCGGGGAGCATTTTTCCGGGATTGGATAAGTTATGGTGATTTTTCTCACGGGTGCTGTAATAAGTTATATCAAACGGATTTTCTTGACAGGTATCGCATACGGTTTCGTAGCAACCAAGAGGTTTGCTATGAGGATTTGCTGTTTAATCTGGAAGCGGCTTATCATCTGAAAAAGCTGGTTAGCCTGTCAGAGTGTTACTATTACTACACCTATACGCAGAATAGCTACTCCCAGTCCGTGAAACCTGGGAATTCCGAAAAAATTTTGAGACTGTTTGCTTGCTTTCTTCGGAAAATCGATTCCTGTGGAGATGAAATTTTGATATACGAAGTGAAAAATCTGGCCTTGAAACAGATCTGTTTGGTTTTTTCACGTGTTATATGGGAACGGGACGGTCGGCTGTCCATGAGAAAACTTATGAAAACAGAGCAGATGCGGGACTACTTGAAAGCTCTGGATTCCCCAATGAGCCCTCCCTATCGCCGGAGAATCGGAAAAATGCTTCGCTTTTTGCCATATCCCTTAAAATATGTCTATTTATATGGCTATTTTCGAAAACGTTATGAATGGTAATGCTTTGGAAAGTCGGTAAAATACATCTTGAAAGCAGAGGACTTGAAACCTGTTGTATACAGGTTTTGAGTCCTTTTTCTTTTTCTGGTCATGAAAAAAGAAAAACTATCATAAAACAGAGGGAAAGCTAATACACTATTGATAGAACGGAATAAAGATTTCTGCCGTCTTTGCAGGCGGAGGAATTTTCAACGGAAGTTCCGGCAACCTTGGGCTTAAGAACGTTAAATGACGGGGCAAGGCCCTTATGGAAGGAAACGAAAAGGGGAGAACTGATGTGAAAATTTATACCTTCAAACCATCCTTTCTTGTTTCATACCTATTCATCTTTCTGCTTATCATAGGTTCTATTTTTTATGTGGCCAGCAATGCAAAAGGAGCGTCCGACGAGGTGAACAGGCAGATAAGCGTTAGGGCATAGGGAAAAGAGAAATCTGATAAGGGATGAATTACAGCATGATATGTTTCGCTTTCTCAGCGCGAAAAAGAATTTTGCTGGGAATCCGGGACAGCAGGGGTGGCCCTGATAGAAATAAAATATTGGGAGAGATACAATTATGTACAGTTGTGAAAACGAAAACAACTACTGCGAGCTAGTGGGAAGCGTTCACAGTATGCCCGAATTCAGCCATGAGATCTACGAAGAAAAGTTTTATAAGTTCCAGCTGATGGTGGAACGGCTGTCCAAATCCTGCGATTTTATCAATGTGACTGTCTCCGAGAAGCTTTTGACGGATGATATTTGTCTGAAGACCGGAGAGAAAGTACATATCACAGGGCAGTTCCGTTCTTACAACAATTTTTCAGGAGAGGGCAGCAAACTGGTTCTTACCGTATTTGTAAAGGATATCAAAATGTTTCATGAGGGGGAAGAGATTGACAATCCCAATCAGATTATACTGAACGGTTACATTTGCAAGGAACCCGTTTACCGGGTGACGCCCTTTGAGCGGGAGATCACGGATATTTTGCTCGCTGTAAACCGGCCGCACAACAAGTCGGATTATATTCCTTGTATCGCCTGGGGCCGGAATGCAAAGTTTGCTTCCAAACTGAAGGTCGGTTCCAATGTTCAGATCTATGGACGAGTGCAGTCGAGGGATTACCAGAAAAAGCTATCCGAAACACAGATTGTGGAGCGCACAGCCTATGAGGTTTCCGTGACGAAGCTGGAAACACTTTCTGAGGAATAAAGGGGTTAGAAGAGCGCCAAGGGATTTGGAAGAAGTCCTTTGGCGCTCTCTATTTTTTCGAAATTTATGTTGAAAAAAATCCAGATTTATTATATGATATATATTAGTGTAGTTTAAGCATTAAAGAGTCGAACCAATATGGTGTTCCCATGCAAACGGATTACGATTTTGTGTTGAAATGCCGTGAATACGCCAAGATTGCGTACGCTTTTTTCTTGATTTTTTAATGCTTTCGTCTGAAATAGGAGGGAATCAAATGCAGGACAGCAGGAAAAAGATATGCATCATAACCCTGGCACTTTGCTTTATCACAGCATTCATTTATCTGTTCTTTCCAATGAGTGTCAGCATGCAGGACAGCGGTGCTCTTGCACATATTGAAAAGGGACTGGGGCTTTCCAAAGCCGAATCCACTTTTGAAAACGGAAACTATGCGGAGCTGAAATATAAAATTCAGGAAAAAGGAAATGCGGAGGAATACAACGGGGCTTCCACACTCTATATATCACCTCTGGTCTCTGTCAGCAAAGCCTTTCACAAAAATTTTGATATACGCCTGTTAGGCTTATTTTATCTGATTTTGATGCTGGCGGCGATCTGGATTGTATTGCGGCATGTTACCATGAAACAGACATGGCAGAACATTATGCTGGCAGCGCTCTTATACTTCGTCTTTTTTGATGTGGCTTATCTGGTATACTTTAATACACTGTATACGGAAGCGGGATTTCTGGTGTTTTTGGTGCTGGCCTGTGCGCTGTACGCCAAGCTTGCATTTTCGGACAAACCACAGAAACCGACGTTGATACTGTATTATCTCTGTGCGTTTCTGCTATGCGGAATGAAGCCGAACATAGCTTTTGCGGGAATCTTTTTCGCTTTGATGGGCCTTCGCCTTCTGCCGCTGCGCAGGGGCTATACGTTCCGCATATTAAACGTTGTGCTGGCCGCGCTGATTGCGGTAGTGCCTTTCTTTCAATTTCGGGATGTTATGCCTGCCAACCGGGAACAGAATCTGTACAATTCGGTGTTTTATGGGATTTTAAAGGATCAGGAGGATGTTCCGGCGGCTCTTGAAAAGCTTGGTTTGAGCAGCGCTCTGGCCCCCTATGCAGGAACGGCGAGCTTTCAGGTGAACATTGACAGCGATGATTTGAAGACAGAATTTTTTGACAAGATTGGATATGGGGATGTTGTAACATACTATTTGACGAATCCCAGCGTATTCTTGGATAAATGGAATGTTTCTGCCAATAATGCCTTTGAAAACCGTCCCCGCTATCTGGGAAATTATACGGTTGAAAGCGGGAAGGAAGCAAAAGATTTGGCGGGAGGCTTTGCACTGTATTCCACAGTGAAACGCACTGTGTTTCCGGCAAAGACAGGGTTTGTACTGCTTTTCGCAGTGCTCTTTATTGTTGGGGCAGTATACTTGAGAAGAAAGACGGATAATGGGGGAGGCAAAGCATTCTGCGACGCTTCTGTGATTTTAGGGTTTTTTTCCCTTCTGCTGTTCCCTGTCCCGGTGATAACCTTTGGGGAATCCGAACTGGCCAGACATATGGGCGTTTATGCCATGCTGTTTGATGTGATGTTTGTCATCGCCGTATGCGGTATCGCATTGATTGTCACCCAGCGGCGAAACAACCTGAAAGAAAAATACGGTGTAAATCAGTAAAAATAACTTGCATATTTTGATATTATAGAAAAAGGTGGAACTGTTACAATGGAAAAACTAGGTTTGAATGAGATTCGGGAAGCTTACTTAAAATTCTTTGAATCCAAAGATCATTTGCGGATGAAAAGCTTTTCGCTGGTACCGAAAAACGATCCGTCCCTGCTGTTGATTCCGGCCGGGATGGCTCCTTTAAAAAAATATTTCACTGGGGAGGAGAAGCCTCCGAGAAAACGGGTAACGACCTGTCAGAAATGTATCCGCACACCCGATATCGAGCGGGTTGGAAAAACCGATCGCCACGGCACCTTCTTTGAGATGCTGGGCAACTTTTCCTTTGGAGATTATTTTAAGGAGGAGGCAACCGCGTGGGCTTGGGAATTTGTCACGAAAGTGATGAAGATGCCGGTGGATCGCCTGTGGGTTACCATCTATCAGGATGATGATGAGGCCTTTGAGATCTGGACAAAGAAAGTGGGTGTTTCCCCTGACCGCATTGTCCGCATGGGCAAGGAGGACAATTTCTGGGAGATCGGCGTCGGTCCCTGCGGTCCCTGCTCTGAAATTTATTTTGACCGCGGTGAAAAGCACGGCTGCGGTAAGCCGGACTGTAAGGTAGGCTGTGACTGTGACCGGTATGTTGAATTCTGGAATCTTGTATTCACCCAGTTCCACAGAGACGAGGAAGGCAACTATCATAAGCTGGCGCACCCGAACATAGATACCGGTATGGGGCTGGAACGAATCGCGGCTATCATGCAGGATGTAGGCAATCTGTTTGAGGTGGATACGGTGAAGGCGATTCTGGACAAAGTCTGTGCAATTTCAGAGAAAACCTATCATGCGGATCCGGAGGATGACGTGTCTATCCGCGTTATCACCGACCATATCAGAAGCACGACTTTCATGGTAAGCGACGGCATTCTGCCCTCCAATGAAGGGCGCGGCTACGTTCTGCGGCGGCTGCTCAGAAGAGCGGCGAGACACGGAAAGCTTCTGGGAATCAAAGAGAAATTTTTATACAAACTGTGCGACGTGGTCATTGAAGAGTCCAAGGAGGCCTATCCGGAGCTTGCCGAGAAACAGAAATTTATCCGGGAAGTGATCAGCACCGAGGAAGATAAATTTGAAAAAACCATCGATCAGGGCTTGATTATTTTGAATCAGATGATTGACAGGATAGAAGAGAACGGCGTTCTGGATGGTGCTTCGGCTTTTAAACTGTATGATACCTATGGTTTTCCGTTGGATCTCACCCAGGAAATTCTGCAGGAATCCAATGTGAAAATTGACGAGGAAGGCTTCTATAAGCACATGGAAATTCAGCGCGAAAAAGCCAGAAGCGCCCGCAATGACAACGGCCAGCTGGGGTGGGATAAGAATATCTACTCCAAACTGGACAAGGATCTGAAAACCGAATTTGTCGGATATGACAACGAGGAAACAGAGGCGGAGATCAAAGCGATTATCAGTGAAAATGAAATTGTCGGCAGTGCGGACGGCGAATGCGTTATCATCACGGATAGAACTGTGTGTTATGGCGAGAGCGGCGGTCAGGTAGGTGATCACGGGATTCTTCAATCATCCACCACAGAGGGCGTTATCTATGACACGCAAAAAACGGCGGATGGAAAAATTCTTCATTTTGTCCGTGCGAATGACGGCGAATTTCGTGTGGGAGATCAGGTTACCATCCGCTTTGATAAGGAATTGCGTGAGTCCACAAAGGCAAATCATTCCGCTACCCATCTGCTGCAGAAAGCGCTTCGGGAAGTGCTGGGAAGCCATGTGGAACAGGCTGGCTCCTATGTGACGCCGGAGCGTCTGCGCTTTGATTTTTCCCATATGAGCGCTATGACGGAGGAGCAGCTGCTGGAGGTAGAGCAGAAGGTAAATAACGCAATCATGGCAGGGCTGCCGGTCGAGATTTCCCAGCGCCCGTATGACGAGGCGGTAAAAATGGGAGCGATGGCTCTGTTCGGCGAAAAGTATGCGGACATTGTCCGTGTTGTCAAGATGGGCGACTATTCCGTTGAATTGTGCGGAGGATGCCATGTGAGCAATACGGCAAAAGTAGGACTGTTCAAAATCCTGTCCGAAAGCGGCGTTGCCGCTGGTGTGCGCAGAATCGAAGCCATCACTGGCCTCAATGTGCTTGCCTATATCTATGAAAAAGAACATACCATCAAATATATTTCTTCCATGCTGAAGGTTGGAACGGCGGAGATTGTCAACAAAATTACCGCATTGAACAGTGAGCTGAAAGAGGCGCATGAACAGATTGACCACTTTAAGGAGCTGGTTGCCAAAAGCGGCTTGGAGGACGTGAAGCGCAATATGCATGAAGTGGGCGGCGTCAAAGTGGTTCGCGGCGCTTTCGTGGATGCTGACGTTAATACGCTACGGAAAATGGGAGATGCCCTGAAGGACGAGTTTGACTGTGTGGTAGGCGTTTTTGCCGCCTATTCGGAAGAAAAGGTGAACCTGATCGCCGTCGCGAACAAGGAGGCGGTGAAAAAGGGAATCCACTGCGGTAATATCGTGAAAGAAATCTCCAAACTGGTGGGTGGATCCGGCGGCGGGCGCCCCGATTCCGCACAGGCCGGCGGCAAGGATTCCGGAGGTGTGGACAACGCGCTTTTGAAAGCGATGGATGTCATCAAAGAACAGGTGAACCAATAGAGGCAGAACGAAAAATATCCGGTATTTTTCAATCTCTAACGGAAAGCAATAGGAGGTTTTTCAGATGGATGACTGTATTTTTTGTAAAATTATTAAGGGGGACATTCCCTCCACAAAGGTTTATGAGGATGACCTGTGTTACGCTTTTAATGATATCAGCCCTACGGCGCCGGTGCATGTGCTGATCATTCCGAAACAGCACATTGCCTCCTGCAATGAGGTGAACGGCGAAAACAGCGGTGTCATCGGCCATATTTTTGAGGTGGCGGCAAAGATTGCAGCGGATCTCGGATTGTCCGAAAAAGGATACCGGATTGTAAACAACTGTGGGGAAGGGGCGGGACAAACCGTGTTCCACCTGCATTTTCATTTGATTGGCGGCAGGGATCTGCTCTGGCCTGCAGGCTAAGGAAAGAAAAAAAGAAACCCAAATAAATATCTCTAAATCAGTTGACATTTGTGCAAAAATAGGATATAATATATTTTGCTTATTGTAAATCAGTAAGTCCCAAAGCATTTTGCAGTAGCGGAGGGAGGGGAACAGAATGTCAGAAATCAGAATCAAGGAAAACGAATCTCTTGACAGTGCTTTAAGAAGATTTAAAAGGCAGTGCGCTAGAAGCGGTGTGCTTACAGAAATCAAGAAAAGAGAGCATTACGAAAAGCCTAGTGTAAAGAGAAAAAAGAAATCCGAAGCTGCAAGGAAAAGAAAATTTAAATAGTTTCAAATAGGGGCGATATTTATGGCTCTCAAAGAGAAATTAATGGAAGACATGAAATCTGCCATGAAGGAAAAGGATCTGGTTAAAAAGAACACGATCCAGTTTGTTCGTGCAGCGATTCTTCAGGTGGAAAAGGATAATAAGGTCACCTTGGACGACGAGGGAATCACGGAGATCCTTGCGAAGGAAGTGAAAAAGAGAAAAGATTCTCTTCCCGAATACGAAAAGAGCGGCCGTCAGGATTTGATTGACACGCTGAACCGTGAAATTGAAATCATCCTTGCCTATCTTCCAAAACAATTGACAAAAGAAGAATTGACCGTTATTGTAAAAGAAGCAGTTGAAGCAGTCGGCGCAAAAGACATGAAGGATATGGGAAAAATTATGGGCTATGTCCTTCCAAAAATCAAAGGTGTCGGCGATGGCAAAACGGTAAATGAAATTGCAAAAGAAATATTGTCATAAAAAAAGGCTATCGAAAGATAGCCTTTTTTGTGTTTCTTAACAGAGTGAAAAAATGGCCTGCCGGGTTTGAAACCGGGCAGGCTATTTCGCTTTAACAATCCTTTTCTCCCAAAAAAGCACGCAGGGCGTCGCGCTGTTTTTTTGTTATATGATAGCCGTCTTTGTACAGCTGCGCCAATTTTTCAGGGTGTTTTTCAAAGCGGCCGATATCCACCGGTTCCGCCGGACGGATGACAAAAGCGTTTCCTGCCGCCTCCAGCTTTTTTATATAGTCAAGGGTTTCATTGTAAACCAGATGCCTGCGTTCCATTGCCTCCACCAACCTGGGATATTTTTTATATTTTGCTTTCAGAAGGGAAAGGGTTGAGGTCGGTTTTTTGCGGTACTCCTTGTGCTGTGTCAAAACAATCACGTTTTTTGTGTTGCCGTCCAGAATGGATTTCCGTACCGGTATGGGATCGGAAACCCCGCCGTCCAGAAAGGGGACGCCGTGATATTCCACAACGTTGGAAACCAGCGGAAGAGACATGGAAGCCTCAACGGGCTTATAGTCCAGTTCGAGATCGGGCACAGGGAAATATTCACAGCATCCGGTGATGCAGTTTGTAGCTCCTACCACCAGTTTATTCGACGCGCTGCGGTAGGCTTCATAATCAAGCGGCTCCAGTTGATTGGGGATGATATTAAACAGCATATCCACCCCGAACAGGGAGCCGGTTTTCAAAAGATTGCCCAAGCTGAGATAGCGCTTATCCTTGATGTGTATGGTGTTGATTCTATAATTTCTCTGATACTGGTGGGATACGTAGGATACCGCGTTGCAGGCGCCGGCAGAAACGCCGACAATATAAGGGAATTCTATTTTTTCTTCCAGAAAAACGTCAAGAACACCGCCGGTGAAAACACCGCGCATTCCGCCGCCCTCCAGAACAAGTCCGATTCGCTCCAAAATGTTCACTCCATTGCTTTTTTCTTTATTTTAAATCATTTCTGTCATTTTGTCCAGAACAAAGAAAAATAGATTGGAGGAAAAAGTTATTTTTTTAGAGTTCTTTCTTCGTGCTCTTTGATTGCGGTTAAAATGATAGGAAAGCTTTTAACAGTGATAGATTCCGTCATAAAATAGGAGTGATTATAAGGAACAAGATACCAGTGATAGCTTCTTTCATAAAAAATAATGGATAATGAATATCTATTTTTTCGATAAATAATTTCCAAACCAGTTTTACTGCAAAAAACAGAAAAGCCTTGCTGAAAGAACTCTTTTCTATTGTGTATGAGATATTCTGAAATATGTTGAATAAGCAGAGTCGTACAAGATTCATTAATGATACTGTTTTTCGGTAATAATTCATTTTTTGCCATAGAATGATATCCTTTCTAAAATTATAACCCGAAGTAAAACTTCGTGTTTTAGAATATTTTAGCATGCTTTCGATATAATGTCAATATAGTGCATTTTAGAAAGGGAAGAAAGCATGAGATTAAAGTTAAATGACTATGAACCAAATGAAGCGATGAGAATTATTCGGGAATGGACACATTTAAGTCAGGTTGAATTTGCAAAAAGCATTGGCAGAAGCGATAGGACGATTCAAGCATGGGAAAGCGGAGAAACAGGATACAGTGTGGAAATGCTTTTAAAAATAGCAAAGATGTACAATATTGAAATTATTATACAGAAAAAACCTTATTAAAAAGCTTACTTTTGATTGGAAAAGTAAGCTTTTTTTATAACATAGGAAATTGCGCGAAATCGTGCGCAATTGCATGTTTCAAAAAACAGCGTGCGGAGCGCGGCTGCGTTTTTCAGAATGAAAAACGGGTCTGCTTCTAACTTTGTGTAAAGTCCAAACAAGGGTAAAATTGGTTGGCAGGGAGTGTTTTTGCTCCCTGCTTTTTCAATATAACAGAAACATGGCAAAAACTCAAGCCTTAATCCGGC
>NZ_JAHLPV010000009.1 GCF_018918095.1 Acetivibrio sp. MSJd-27
ATCTGGTATACTTTAGCCATGAAAACTCGTCTCCTTTCGGGAGGTACTTGGATTTGTGGTGAAACCATTGTACCAGAAAGGCTGGCGGGTTTTCAACTTTCATTTAACTTTACAGAACGAAAATAAATACAAGGAGGTATTTCAAATGAAAAAAACCTTGTCCCTGGCAGTGGTTCTCTGCCTGCTGGTCTCCCTGTTTTCAGGTTTGACCCTGGTCAGTGCGGCTGCATTTTCAGGAGCAGGCTCCGGTACGGATGAGGAACCGTATGTGATTACGAACACGGAACAGTTTAAGGAGATTCTCAGCTTCAAAACTTCTGTTTTTAAACTGGAAGCGGAGGAACCGATTTATCTTGACAGTTCCTACGTACCAATCACGAATTTCCAGGGTAAACTGATTGGTGTGGATGGAAAAAACGAGATTAAGCTGGCTATTGACAAAAGCTCCAGTTCCAGCACTACGGATCACGCAACTGTTTTTGCTTCCGTAGGCGGCACCGGGACTCTCATTGACAATCTGGTTATCACCGGAGAAATAAAAGGCGGTACCGCCGCAATGTCTTCTGGATTAATCGGCTACATTGCTTCCGGTTGCACTGTAACCGTCCGGAATATTGTAAACGAGGCCAACATAACACTCAATCACACCGGCACTTCCTATTCTGCCGGCATTATAGGAAGAATTGAAAACAAAACAGCCGGTACAAATGGAACGATAGAAATTCAAAACTGTATCAATAAAGGCAACATCACAACAACGAAAAACGCTCTTTCTCAGCACGCCGGATTAATCGGAAATATCGGTTCCGGCGGAGATACCATTAAAATCACCAATTGCCGGAACACTGGTAAAATTGAAGGGCTGGAGATGGCGAGAATCGCCGGACTGGTCGCAATGTCCGCTGGGAATGTCACTTACACAAACTGTGCAAATATCGGAAACGTTGTCACTCCTGCCGGAACACAATCCCGCGTCGGAGGTCTGCTTGGGGAGATTACCGACGGTGCGGTTATCACTTTGAATAGCTGCTTCAACGCCGGCGATATATATAGTAATGCTGCAACCGGCGGTTTAATCCGTTCATGGAATTCTGCTTCGGTTACCATGAATAACTGCTATAACGCCGGAAATATCTATTGCAATAACACAACGGTAAGCGGAAATGTTCCCCGTGCCGCCGGTCTGACCTATGGTTCCACCGGCAACGCTGCATGGTCATTATCAAATTGCTACAATGTCGGCAGCATTGTTTTACCGGACGGTACAACAGGAACAGCCTGGTCAAAAGCTTTGGTTGGATATGGAACCACTATAACTGCTTCCAACCTTTACTGGCTTTCCGGCAGTGCGAATAATGCCGGCGCTGCTGCAGCCACAGCGATGACATCCGCTGAATTAAAAGAGTCTCTGCCCACCGGTTTCGATTCTGCCGTATGGACATACACTTCCATGGATGACGGGAATTTCTATCCCTATCCTCAGCTGAAGGACAACATCTATGTGAACACGGACGCTCCGGAGGGATGGAACACCACCGAATTTGCCGGCGGAAACGGCTCTGTGGACTTTCCCTATCAAATTGCCAGCAAAGCACATTTGATGAATGTTTCCAAATATCCTTCCGCAAGCTTTATACAGACAGCTGATATTACAGCCGAAGCAATAACCGAGCCGATCAACGGCACCTCCGCTTTCAAGGGTTCCTATGACGGGAACGGAAAAACAATTCTTGTAAATATTGCTTCCGAAGGAAGCTATGTCGGTCTATTCTCTAAAGTTGAGAACGGTTCGGTCAGCAATCTGACGGTAACCGGCTCCGTCACCGGAGGAAATACAGAAGGCGTGACCGATTCAAATGGTAAGCCTGTCAGCGGCGTCGGCGGAATTGCCGGCGGTGTTTACTGCGGTGCTTTTACAAATTGTGTAAACAGAGCCGATGTTGTGAGTACAGCGGGAAACGCCGTTGGAGGAATCGTAGGAGACAGCTATTATTACTATGACTCCAAAACCTCCAAAAACAGCTATCAGAATTGCATCAATTACGGCTCCGTGTCATCAAACGGGTCATATACTGCTGGTATCGTTGGCGTTGCCGCCGCGTCGCCAATTGCAGACTGCGCAAACTACGGAGATGTGACAGGCGATACTGCGGTCGGCGGTATCACCGGAATGGTATATAATACCCTCAGCGGCTGTTTGAATACCGGTTCCATAACCGGAAAAGATTATGTGGGCGGAATCGGCGGACAGCTTCGCGCGACCTATCCTTTGAATAACAGTACGGGTATTGCAAATTGCTATAATATCGGCAGCATCCGTGCGGCGCTTGAAAATGCCTCCGCTTTTGGAATTTCAGCTCATACGAATTCCCTGGCTTTTACCAACTGCTATAACGCTGGGGATATCACTTCCTCCGGTACACAGATACTTTTATCAAAAGGCGGAGGCGCCGTCACCTACACCAACTGCTATGCATTGACTGCAAATGCGGAAGCAGACGGATTATCCGGCATAAGCGGTGTAACCGCGGTGACCCCAGCCACGTTAAAAACAGCAGGTCTGGGTTCCGCATATACGGTGGACGCAAGTGTTGCTTATCCCTATCCGCAGCTGATTTCCAATCCGCAGACAACAGCATGGGATTTCGCCCTTCTGACCGTATCCGTTGGGGAAAACGGCACGGCAAGCTTTGTGGGATCCAAATATGTGAAGGATGGCATTTCCTATCCCATCACCTTCACACCGGATGAAACCTATGAACTGGACAAAGTGTTCATCAACACGGTAGAACAGCCGGATTCCGGCGAAGCGTTAAGCGTACCAGTCAGCGGTGACACCACGGTAAGCGCGACTTTCGCGGAAAAACAAGCAGTTGCACCGAGCGCTTCGGTTGTTTCCGCTCCCTTTATCCCGGATACTGCGGACAGCAGCTATACCTTTGCCACCATCAACTATGGGTATGGCTATGAGGTGACCGGATACGGCATTCTTTATTCCGAAGATCCGGACGCCATCACAAACGCACCGGAAACCTGTGAAACCATTTTGGAGCATGTGACGCCGGCGAATGGCAAAGGACAGTTCGGCATCCAGCTGACCGGAGAACTCCCCGCAGGCGGCTACTACACAAGAGCCTATGTGACATACAAAAACACGGCGACTCAGGAAACCTTCACCGTCTACAGCGATGTCATTGTGGAGGTCAAATAAGCCATCTTTATTTCCTTTAAGTGATCAAAAAAGTCCAGCCTTAGGCTGGACTTTTTTATTCTCTTTCATCTTTTCGGCACTATAAGTCAAGCAATCGGTTATCTCATTCTTTTGTCTGCCCGACAGCAATACCGCAGGCATGTCTAGGTGTCGTATCAAAAGCTCCCTCATCGGCGACGGAGGCAAACAACCGATATCCTCCCGCTAAATTATAGCAGTCGAAGCCATTTTGGCTTAATATACGGCAGGCGATATAACTGCGGAGTCCGCTTTGGCAATTGACATAAATCGGATTCTCTCGGGGAATTTCATCGATTCTCTCCCTCAGCTCATCCAGCGGAACGTGCAATGTTCCATCAATATGCCCTCTCCTATACTCCTGATTGGTGCGTACATCCAGTTTCACTGCGTTTTCCGGTAATTTTGGAACATCGCTGACAAAGAATTGTTTTACCAATCCTTTCCGCACATTCTCTGCGATGAAACCCGCCATATTCACCGGATCTTTGGCAGAGGAAAATGGCGGGGCATAACATAGTTCAAGCTCGGTGAGTTCTTCCACCTTCATTCTTCCCCGAATGGCAGCGGCAATGACATCACATCGTTTGTCTACGCCGTCAAACCCTACAATTTGAGCGCCAAGAATTTTTCCGTCCTTTTTTTCAAACAACAATTTTATACACATATTTTGTGGTTCCGGATAGTAGGCGGCATGGGAAGGAGAAAAGGCGTAAACCTTATCATAATCGATTCCTGCCATACGGGCGGACGTCTCATTCAAACCGGTTGCGGCAATGGTCATATCAAATAATTTCAGCACGGACGATCCCTGTGTGCCCCCAAAAGCAGATTCTATCCCGCAGATATGATCCGCCGCAATCCGTCCCTGTTTATTGGCGGGTCCCGCCAACGGGATATAGGCCTCCGTACCGGAGACAAAATTTTTAACCGTTACAGCGTCTCCTACCGCATAGATGTCTCCATCAGAAGTCTGCATCGATGCATTGACAGTGAGCGCTCCCTTCTGATTTCTGTTCAGTCCGGTATCCTTTAAGAATTCTGTATCCGGTTTTACCCCTACTGAAAGGACAACCATATCATAAGCTTCTGTCCCACAATCAAACTGTACCTCTAATTGTTTTCCGACCTTTCGAATATCCTGCACTACGGTGTTCAAAAAAAGCTGTATGCCTTTTGAGCGGAGGTACCGGTGCACATCACAGGCCATATCAAAATCCAGCGGGGCAATCAGATGATCGGAAAGCTCAGCAACGGATACCTTAAGCCCCCGCCTGAAGAGATTTTCAGCCAATTCGGTTCCGATATATCCTCCGCCTACAATCAACGCATTGTGCGGCGCTTCCCGCTCGATAAACTCTGTAATCCGGTAAGTGTCAGGAATATTGCGCAAGGTGAAAACCCTTTCATCCTCCACCGCTGAAAAAGGTGGTAGTACAGGCTTGGCTCCCGGAGAAAGAATCAGTTTATCATAACTTTCTTCATACAAGCCCCCACCACTCTCTCGAACGGTTACCATTTTTCTGTTTCTGTCTATTTTTACCGCCTCGCTGCCGGTGCGCACATCGATCCGAAACCGCTGATAAAAACTACGGGGTGTTTGCAGAGTCAGCGCCTCCTTCTCCGTAATAACGCCGCCGATGTAGTATGGAAGACCGCAGTTGGCATAAGAGATGTACTCTCCTTTTTCAAGGATAATGATTTCCGCTTTTTCATCGAGCCTCCGCAGTCTTGCAGCCGCAGACGCCCCTCCGGCTACGCCGCCTATAATTACAACCTTCATCAAAAAACTCCTTTCCAGAATCTTTCCTGCCTGTATTCATAAGGGTCTTCGCCCCTTATTCAACAAGATAAAAGTGTTTTTGCAAAGCAAAATTTACTTTAAAAGCGTTTCCATCTCACTAGCGGGGCACATATCCTCTGCTTAATTGATTCTATCGGATTGCGCCGCATTGCAGATGGGGGATATAGCAAGATTATATACCTATTTGCACATTTTATCCGTGATAATGTCACATACACATGAAAAAATTTATCATATAATAAAGCAAAGTCAGAGATGGGAGGAAAAAATATGGTCAAAAAATATGCTTATATTCCAAAAGAAAACTGTGTGGCCTGCGGCTGTTGTGTCAAAGCGTGTCCAAGGCAGGCTGTCTCTGTGATAAAGGGAATGTATGCGCAGGTAGATATGGAGTTCTGTGTGGGGTGCGGTCTGTGCGCCAAAGCATGTCCCGCTTCTATCATCAAACAAAAGGAGGTATCCGGAATTGAAGAAAAAATGGTATGATTATCTTTGGATTGTTTCTGTCCTGTATCTAATTCTGGGATTTTTCAATATCTTGTTCGCATGGCTTGGACTTCTGTGTTTTTTTATTCCGCTGGGCATTTCCGCTTTGGGCGGAGGAAAGCTGTACTGCAATAAGTTCTGCGGCAGAGGACAGCTTTTTGAGCTGTTGGGAAACCGTTTGGGGCTCTCTCTAAAAAGAACCTGTCCATCCATTTTATACAGCAAATGGTTCCGCTATGGATTTCTCGTATTCTTTCTCATCATGTTTTTTAATATGCTGATTGTTACTTATCTGGTATGGAGTGGTGCACACGAATTGAGCCGTACCGTTACCCTTCTTTGGACATTCCGTCTGCCCTGGCATTTTGCCTATCCTGCGGCCGTCACGCCCTGGATTGCTCAATTTGCTTTTGGTTTTTACAGTGTTATGCTCACTTCAACGGTTTTGGGATTGGTCACAATGGCTTTCTTTCAACCTAGAAGCTGGTGCGTATATTGTCCTATGGGTACCATGACACAGCTGATCTGCAAGCAAAAGAACAAAAAATCCTGCCGCTCTGTATAGGCATTAAGGAACGCATTTACAAAAAAGCACAAAGCAATGGTTTTTTCCATGCTCTGTGCTTTTTTAGAATTCTTTTCCCTTCTTTTTTAATGCTTCCTCATCTCGGATCTCTATCATCCCACGGGACAGCCGCAGAACACCCTCCCTCTCCATTTGCTTGAGCAGGCGTGAAACCACTTCCCGGGCCGTCCCCAAATCACAGGCCAGTCTCTCATGGGTAAGAAGCAGTCTTTTTGTTTTTGTCAGTTCGCTGTATTCGCACAGCAGCTCTGCCAATCTCTTGCTCATATCGGAGAAGCAGACCTCTCCCAACAGCCGCATCACATCCGTAAATCGGTTAGACACCAACTCCAGCGTAAAATCTTTTGCCTTTATTACGGAATCACATATCTGCTGATAGACCGCCATTGGAATGATACAGACTTCCGTTTCCTCCTCAAACGCCATGTGTATCTCAAAGTCCAGACTTTTCAGCATGCAGGATGCGCTGAAAATACACACTTCACCGGGAATCACCCGGTACAGGGTAATCTCGGAACCGGATGAATCACTCAAAAAGACCCGTATTCTGCCCTCTTGTACAATATTTAATCCGGAGCATTCCCCTGTACCATAAGATACTCTTGTTCCTTTTTCATATCTATGCATGACGGCATGTACTGCCAGAAACTCTTTTTGCTCTATCGTCAAACCATTCCAGAATTTTAAGGCTTTTTTTAAAATCTCTTCCATTCTGAAATTACTCCATATATTCAAACTCTACGTTATACAGGCGGACCAGATCGCCTTCTTGAACGCCCATCTCCTTGAGCTTATCTATCACGCCCAGCTTACGCAGGGAGCGCTGAAAGTACTGCATGGATTCATAGTCGTCCGGATTGACGCCAAGCATCAGCATCTCAACATTTCTTCCCTCCACCTGGAATACACCGTCTTCCTTAACAATCTCAAAAGGAATTTCCTCTATATCAGGTTCTTTGAAAAAGTTTTCTTCGCCGTATAGTTCTTCCTTCGGGATAGCCTGCAGCCGTTCGTAAGTATAGTTCAAAAGTTCTTTCACGCCCTCGCCTGTCACACCGGAAATCAGAAATACCTGGAATCCTTTTTGCTCAAAATAAGCGCAGAAGCTTTCCAAAGCTTCCTTCTCATAGACCAGATCAATCTTGTTTCCCACAATGATCTGTTCCCGCTTTATCAACTTTTCGCTATACTTTGAGAGCTCCTCATTGATTTTGTGGAAGTCCTCCACAGCGTCACGTCCCTCTATGCCGGATACGTCCAGTACATGAAGCAGAAGTCTTGTCCTTTCCACATGTCTCAAGAAGGCATGACCTAGACCAACCCCCTCAGAAGCGCCCTCAATAACCCCTGGGATGTCCGCCATCACAAAACTGCGCTGATCTCCTAGATCCACAACTCCCAGATTGGGTGTCAATGTTGTAAAGTGATAGTTTGCAATCTTCGGTCTTGCCTTGGTGGATGCGGAGAGAAGAGTCGATTTCCCAACATTGGGAAATCCCAGAAGTCCCACGTCTGCAATGAGCTTCAGTTCAAGGATAACCTCCCGCTCCACACCTCGCCTGCCGGGCTTGGAAAAACGGGGAGCCTGACGGGTTGGCGTTGCAAACCGCTTATTCCCGAATCCTCCCTTTCCGCCTTTTGCAATTACAGCGCACTGGCCCTTTTCCGATAAATCCGCAAGCACCAGTCCGCTTTCCTTGTCATAAGCGATGGTTCCCACAGGAACCTTGATAACCAGATCCTCTGCATCCTCCCCTTTGCAATTGTCTCCCCGTCCATCTCCGCCGTTTTTGGCAGCGTATTTCCGCTTGTATTTAAAATCCAAAAGGGTAGACAGATTGGGATCCGCCTCTAGAATAACGCTTCCTCCCCGTCCTCCGTCACCGCCGTCCGGACCTCCGGACGCCACATACTTTTCACGGTGAAAGGAAACCGATCCGTTCCCTCCATTGCCGGATTTGATAAAAATTCTCGCTTTGTCAATAAACATTGCCGTACCTCCCTTCTTTGTTACCGTCTCCAAAAACACTTTGTTTCATACGATTGTCGTATTACAAAAAAACCTGAGCAAATCTGCCCAGGTTTTCGACTTGTTAAGCGTATACACTTACCTGCTTTTTGTCTCTGCCTTTTCTTTCGAATTTTACTTTACCGTCAATCAAAGCAAATAATGTGTCGTCAGATCCGATTCCAACGTTATTTCCGGGATGGATTTTTGTACCTCTCTGTCTCACCAGAATATTTCCGGCAACCACAGCCTGACCATCGCCTCTTTTCACGCCGAGACGTTTAGACTCACTGTCACGGCCGTTCTTGGTACTACCAACACCCTTTTTATGAGCAAACAACTGGAAATTCAATTGTAACATTATTTACACCTCCGATTCTTTAATCTTCAAATAGGAAGGAAATTGTTCCTCCGCCTGTTTCAATACCAAAACCATCGTCTCCAATAAAACATCAGCCTTTTCCCTCTCCGGCGGGGTAAGCGTTTCTTTCAATTCGCATTCCAGAAAGCCTTCCGCAATGGCATAGGAAAAATCCTCAAGCTTTACTACCTCCTCCAGACCGAGCACCGCAAATTGGGAAGCTGTGGAAAGAACGGCACATACCATGTCGCTTCCCGCCTCGCCAAAGCCTGTGTGATCTTCCAGCGAAAAGTAGACAATTTTCTTCTGATGGTTTCTGCGAATGTTAACCGTTGTCATAACAACAGTGATTAAGCGTTGATTTTTTCAATCTGCACTTTTGTATAAGGCTGTCTGTGACCCTGTTTTCTTCTGTAGCCTTTCTTCGGCTTCATCTTATAAACGATCACTTTCTTTGCCTTACCCTGTTTCAAAGATTTCGCACTGACCGTGGCACCTTCCACAACAGGTGTGCCGATTGTCATCCCGTCTTCTTTGCCGACTGCGATTACTTTGTCAAAAGTAACGGCATCGCCTTCCTGACAATCCAGTTTTTCAATGAAGATCACATCGCCTTCATTTACTTTATACTGTTTGCCGCCGGTTTCAATAATAGCGTACATCAAATGCACCTCCCTTTATATAATAGGACACGCTGATGCAGGCAAAGAGGCAGAATGCATCTTGTTTAAGACCTGCTACACGCGGTTACCGTACTATTTTAATACAGACTTGCCAAATTGTCAAGATTTTTTTCTTCTGCTCCCAAAAGTTCAGGGGAATATGCTTATGCCACCCGGAAAGAAAGACCGTTTTCCCCTGCATCAATGCTGATGCTGTTGTAATCCGCAATCTTTCCGCTGATATACATGTCCGCCAGCTCGCTTTCGATTTCCTTCTGAATCAGGCGGCGCAGCGGACGCGCCCCGAAACGCTTGTCATACCCTTTGCCTGCCAAATAGTCCTTTGCCTGCTCGGTTAAAGTCACGGTGATATGCTTTGCGGAGAGTTCTTTGGACAGATCACCTATCATAATATCCACAATACCCTTGATATTTTCCTTGCTCAGCTGATTAAAATGAACAATCTCGTCGATCCTGTTCAGAAATTCAGGACGGAACAGTTCCTTTAAGGCTGTATCGCTTTTATTGGAAACCGCTTTGCTCTCGTTTTCCACAAATCCATAGGAAGCTGTACGGTAATCGCTGCCTGCGTTGGAGGTCATAATGATAACGGTATTTTCAAAGTGAACCGTTTTCCCATGAGAATCCGTGAGCACCCCATCGTCCAGCACCTGCAGCAGGATATTGAAAATATCGTTGTGTGCTTTCTCAATTTCATCCAGCAGAATGATGGAATAAGGGCGTCTTCGCACCTTCTCGGTGAGCATGCCCGCGTCGTCATATCCTACATATCCGGGGGGAGAGCCAATCAGCTTGGACACCGAATGCTTTTCCATATATTCCGACATATCAAAGCGGATGATCGCTTCCTCAGAACCGAAGATTTCCCTTGACAAAGTCTTCACCAATTCTGTTTTGCCTACCCCGGTAGGACCTACAAAGATGAAGGAGGCCGGTTTCTTTTTGTTGGTCAGACCAGCTCTGGAACGGCGGATTACCTTCGCCACCTCTTCCACCGCTTCATCCTGCCCTACCAGACGCGTTTTGATCCGATCCCCCAAATCCAGAAGCTTTTTGGCATCGCTCTGCGTCAGATCGGTCACCGGAATACTGCTCCACCGTTCGATCACCCGGGCGATATCCTCAATGGTCACATAGACGTCGGAAGCTTCCTGCTCCAGTTCTTTCAGCCGGTCGGAAATCCGGCACTCCTCAATTTTTAAATCGGCGAGTTTTTGATAGGTCTCCTCATTTTCCGTTCCCATCAGGGAGTCTTTTTCTTCCACAATGGACTTGAGCTGTTTATTTAACTTCTGCATTTCATTCAGCGCGTGGTTGTTCAAATTCTTTTCCGAACCGCACTCGTCGATCAGATCGATGGCCTTGTCAGGCAGATACCGGTCAGGAATATAGCGCTTCGAAAGCCGTACAGCGGCTTCCAGCACCTCATCAGTCAGCCGTACCCTGTGAAAATTCTCATAAAAAGGACGCAAACCTTTCAGAATTTCAACCGATTCCTCCTCGGTGGGTTCCTCAATGATAACCGGAGCGAAACGGCGTTCCAGCGCGCTGTCCTTCTCAATATGCTTCCGATACTCTGTCAAAGTGGTGGCGCCAATCACACGGATTTCCCCTCTGGCCAGAGCAGGTTTTAAAATGTTTGCCGCGTTCATCGCACCCTCCGCGTCTCCGGCAGCCACGATATTGTGCAGCTCATCAATTACAAGAATGACATTTTTCCGTTCCTTAACCTCATTCAAAAGGCTTTTCAGGCGGGCTTCAAACTGACCGCGGAACTGGGTTCCGGCCAGAAGCGCGGTGAAATCCAAAAGGTAAACTTCATAGCCCAGCAGTTTATAGGGAACCTTCTCCGCCACAATCCGCAGCGCGATTGCCTCCGCCACTGCCGTTTTTCCCACGCCGGGTTCTCCCAGAAGAACCGGATTGTTTTTTGTGCGCCGGTTTAAGATATGGACAATCCGTTCAATTTCTTTCTGCCGTCCTACCACCGCGTCCAGCTCATTGTTTCTCGCCTTCTGCGTCAGGTTTGTTCCATAGGTTTCCAGCATACTCTTTTTATTGTTTTTCTCTTTCTTTTCCTTTTCCTGTTTTTCTTTGGAAGCTTCCTTTCCCTTGGAGGAATCCCCCGCAAAGCTTTGAGGCATCGTCATGCTGTCGGACACATTCATATCCGACAGAAATTCTCCCATCTCGGTATTCAGCTCATCCAAATCAGCCTCGGTGATTCCCATTTGATTCATCATCTGCTCCAAAGGTTTGATTCCCAATTCCTTGGCACAGGTAAGGCACAGACCTTCATTGATCTGCTTGCCGTTTTCAAATTTATTAATAAATACAACCGCCACATTTTTCTGGCATCTTGAACATAACATAGTTTTTCTCCTTGTTTTGACCTAAGGGGTTGCTTTTCGCTGTAACGGGTTAAAATCGTTTACACGTTTTATTATACACTGGCTTATCCCGTTTGCAAGGACAGCTCTTGAATATTCATACTATATTTACATTTAACTGTATTATTTTAACAGACTTTATGATTCTTGTAAAGAGTTATTTTTTAAAACAACCGTCCGGTGGGGATAGGGGATCGCAACCCCCTCCGCATCAAATCGCTTTTTGATGGAATAACGCAGGTCGCACAGCATGGCAAAACCCTTTGCAGCGCTTTCGCTCCAAACGGACGCGCGCAGGTTCACCGAGGAATCGGCAAGCGCAATCACCCGTACAATCACCGGTTCAGCCCCTTGCGTTTTTTCCTCTTCACTTCGGTTATCCAAAAAATCCGGATGTTTTTGAACTTCGTTCTTGATAATGGTGATCGCCAGATCCAAATCCGAGTCATAGCTGACGCCAATGTCCAGGAAATTGCATACCTTTGATTCCGAAAAATTTACATTCTCCAAAACCGCCTTATTCATGATGCTGTTGGGCACAATGATTCTGGAGTTTTCAAACGTACGGATCACAGTGTGGCGAAGGGAGATATCCTCCACAAATCCCTCAATGTTTTCGCTGGGGATACGGATTCTATCCCCTAGTTCAAAGGGCTTAAACAGAGAGATAAACATACCGCTGACCAGATTTCCCACCGCTTCCTGCGCCGCAAAACCCAAAATCACAGCCAATATGCCAGAGCTTGCCAGAAAAGACATGACGAACTTCTGAAATGGCTCGAACTGCAGAAGAACGCCGGATACTCCCAGCACCCAAAGCACAGAAATAACAATTCTGCGCAGAAAGGTCAGATGGGTAACGTTGACTCTTCCCTTTTTGATCATCATTTTAAACAGCTTACTGACCAGCTTGGTCACAAGAAAGGTAAGTGCCAGAATAATGATACTTCCGATAAATTTGCTGCTCACCGCAAATTGGGACAGCTTTTCTATGAATTGCTGCATACTTCCATCTCGCTTTTCAAATAATCTATGGAACGCCGCAAAGTCTGCGCCGTTTTTACCTCAACGACACACCGTGCTCCGCACAGCTGTGCAAGGCCGATTTTCTCCTTTAAATCGATCTCCCCCTGCCCCAGCGGCAAATGATCTTCCCGGCCCAATGCGTCATGAAGATGAAAATGACTAACTCTTTCCCATCGGTTCAGAATAAATTCCCGATCCTTTTCCCCGCAGGCATGGTCATGCCCCACATCCCAGGTAAGAGAAAAAACGTGGCTCTCCAGCAGATAGGACACTGCCTCCCGCAAAAAATCAGGATATCCGCTGGTATTTTCCATACAAAGCTGGACAGATAAATCTCCAACCGCCTTCTCACACGAACTGCGGAAAGCGATCAGCCTCTGCCAATAGCTTTCCCTATATTTCTCAAATAGATACACCTTCTTATCCGGCAGGGTAAAATGCACGCCTGGTGACATGTGCATGTTTAAAACAGGGATATTTCCCATCTCACCGGCAAACTTTACAGCGTGGAGCAATGTATCGAAATAAGCCTTGGCCACCGCTGGATTGAAATCCCACACGTTCAGATTTTCATCCAAATGCAGAGTAAAATAGACGCCATACATTTGGGCGGCATCCCTCAGTTTTTTTGGTTTCATCTCCCCCAGCTGATACTGCGGCAGATTCATATTTAATTCAACAAAGGAAAGCCCCAGTTCCCGGCACAGGGCTGCATTCTGCTCCAAGGTATCCAGTTCCAGCAAAACCGGCATCCCAAAATCCATAAAATGAATCCTTTCTACTCTGCGATCGGAGCGCAGTCCGCGCCAATCAGTTTTTTCAAATCCACAGGGCTCATCTCAATCTGAAACCCGATTTTTCCACCGCTGAAAAGAATGGAGTCAAAATTTTCACAGGAACTGTCCAGAACCGTGCGGTATTGCTTTTTCATCCCGATAGGGGAGCAGCCCCCTCGGATATATCCCGTGACCTTGTTGATATCGCTTACCTTTATCATCTCAACGGATTTTTCCCCCACCGCCTTTGCCGCCTCTTTCAACCGCAGCTCCTTCGCCACGGGAATGACGAATACATAGTATTCCCTGCTGTGACCTTGCGTTACCAGCGTTTTAAATACTCTCGCCGGATCCTGGTTACATTTCATCGCCACGGAAATCCCGTCGATCGCATTGTCATCATGCTCGTAAGTGTAATGTTTATACTCTATTTTTTCTTTCTCTAAAATGCGCATGGCATTTGTCTTTATCATTCCCTTTGCCATGATTGACACCTCTCTTTTGTTCAATAGGAAGCATTGACCCCGAATTTTCAGTGGAAAACTGCCGTACTCCTGCTGAAATAATGAAGCGGACAAAACCTTTCTATAGTTATAGTTTACCACACAAATGAATTGGAGACAATCAAAATTTTTACAGTTCCCAGCCAAATACCTGTCCCATGCCGCTGTTTCAATGAAAAAGTGTACCGCCCGTAATTTCGGTGCAGTACACTTTTCTAAAATCTTTCCGGCAGTATTCCCCACTCTGTAAGCGGAGGATTGCCGCAGCAAAGTTGCAGATTTCGTCCTTAGAACTTCATGGTTTTTCTATGGAATCCACCTGTTTCACAGATGAAACCACCGCTGTTTTTGCCGTCTCTTCCCACTCCACCTGGTAACCCAGATTTTCCGATAAAAAGCGGAGAGGAATCAGGGTTTTGTCGTTTTCCAGCATAGCTGGCACATCCATCGTGGCTTCCTGTCCGTTCACCTCGGCCGACGGATTGCCAATCTGAAAAGAAATGTTCTTTTTGTTCAGCTCCACCGTGGCGGTCTGGGTATCGTCATCCCAGTTGACCTTTGCCCCCAGTCTCTCGAAGAAGAAACGCAGGGGAACCATTGTTCTGTCGCTGACGGTTTTGGCGGGAACCTCAAAGGAGAGATACTCCCCGTCCAATTTCACCAATACCCACTCTGTCTCTTCCGGCTTTGGAAACCGGAAAAGGCCATACTTGCAATCTGCCTGTATCTCGCCGCCCACACTGCTGACACGCGCAAGCTCATAAAAGTTCGGAGAAATGGTATAATCCGTCCAGTTGACGCCGTCGGATGAGACGGAAAGAATATTCTGTGTGGTCAAGTCGGTATAATAAGCTTTCCAGGACTTTCTGTAATAAAAAATATCCCCGTTGGTAAACAGTTCGTGGGGCGTCCCGCCCTCAAATTTAATTTTACATTCCGGTTCTCCCGGCCGTACACGATAAAAACCATCCGGCTTCCGGAACACAACGGTATCACCCGCCGTCACCGGAAAGGTGTCAACAGGTTTGTAGTCAATCAAATTGCCGGAACAGTAAGTCTTATCGGAGGTCAGATAGAGCGCTCCGTTTGTATAGCACATGTCATAGATATAGTCCGGAAATGTTTTTGTGCCAACGTGATGGAAGTTTTCGTCAAAGAAATAAACTCTGTTTTCCACTTCCTTGTGCGCCACGTTCAATCCCAGATCATCCCATCCGGAAAAACGGGCGGCATAGCCGTCGGGCAGTCTGACAATGCGAAACTCCCTGGTTCTGGAACCGAATATTTTTTCAGCGCTCTCCGGCAGAAAGACGGCTTGCCACTCTCCGCTTTCCGTTTCACGATACAACTGTCCGGCGTCCCATTTCATAAATTCAGCGCCATTATAAAAGACGTCTGCGTTTTGGTATAATTCCTGATATACTGGAAAATCCAAAGCCTTTTTTTCCGTGAGATAGGCGTGATCGTCCACTTTCAGGGCATTGACCATTCCGCCGTAGCAGTTAGTAGGCAGAATCACATCCAGAATATAGGTTTTCCTTCCGCCCGCGGGAACCGTTGCACTGAACATGCATTCTTCTATTTTCTGCGAGTTGATTCCCTTGCAGAGGGCAAAAGGATCCTCCGGTTTCAGCGTGTAGGGATTCAGCATCGTTCCATCCTCATCCCGCACAATGATGATATTGCTGGAAAGAGAGGTTTCCAGCAGGTAATTGAGCACTCTGGGCTTGGTATCCCTGTTCTCAATATTCACATAATAGCGGTTGGTAACGCCGAAATTGCCCAGATTGAATTCCCACTCATTGTCAGGAAGATTGTTGATGTCGAGGGTTTTCGAAGTAAAGGCATTCGGTACATGATCCTCCGCCTTTCCGGGAAATCCGGCCTGATACGCCTGGGTATTTTTATGATAGATGTCAAACCGCCAAATATTATCCCGCTGTTCCTCCGGCACATTCGCACCGTAATAGGCGAGCTTACTGTCATCCTGATAAGTAAACTCCAGCATGTCGGAACCGGCCGCCACATACTTACTGTACAGATAGCCGTCCCTGTTCGGGTTGATATTGGTCATCCAGTGAGGCATCACATTCCCGTCGTTGTAATACTGATTGAAAATCTTCACGGGAAGAGCCTCGCCGTTTACCGTATTTTCATCAATTATCACGTTCAAATCCGCCTCCACCATCGGCAGGGTTTCCGTCTCTATCCCCTTGATAGAGGTATCGTTAAAATATTTGCCCGGCGCCGCATTGGGGTTATGGTGGCTGCGGTCCCCCACCTGTCCGTAATTCTTCAGGGCTGTGAAATTCACATCCGCCTCCCCGCTGTCTATCGTAAAATTGACCAGCATATTGAATGTGGAGCGAGGCCGAATCGGCGTATAGTTGTAAATACAGCGGCTGACCCAATCCCTGTCCCCCTGCAGCTGAATCGTTTTGGGCAGGACGGTTTCCCCTTGATAGGGTACATACTGGGCATATTCATTCAAGGTGCGGATTTTGATGTTCATCAGATCCGACCAGGTGCCAATGCAATCCCAATATTCATAGCCATAAGGCAGATAATATCCCGCCGACTGAACCGTTATCCGGGCACCGTTTTTTGAAAAAAATTCGATATCCGGCTCCACATCGAAATCCGTCCAGTTGTAAAAGCAGAAAAACACCGAATAACTGCCCGGTTTTAGTCCCTCATTTTTCATCAGATAGGTCGCCTGAGGATTTTCATCGGTGGACAGATCACCGGCCTTGACAAACTCTGGGTTATTGCAGTAAAGAAACTGTCCGCCTCCAGCTTTCCGGAATTGAATCGGAATGGGTTCCTGCCCTTCTGCGACCGATGGAATCCAGCTGGCCGCCAGCATGGCGAGCATCAAAATCACAGAACAAATCTTTCGTGTCATAGAGCAAATCCTCCTGTTTCATGTAGTGTTTTGAAATCCGCCAATTTCTCTATATTATTGTAAATATTGTATCACAGTTCTCCTTGAAAAGCAAATTGTATGTATTTTACACTTGTCACTTTTCCATTTCCTCTTGAATATAGCTGTCCAGCAATTCAAAAATCCAATCATTTAAATGGGAAAAAGAAAAGCCGGCACTTTGTGCCTTTTCGGTATTCAGCCAGTATTCCGGCGTTCCATTATAAGGCGCTGGTTCCCCTTTTTCAGAAAGAATGGCCTTTCGGCCCGTTTTGTTTCCCACATAACGCACAATCTCTTGGAGTGAAATTTCTCCCACAGAACATGCATTGACAGCGCCAAAAATTTTCTTCTCCGCCAATCCCGCGAGAAACTCTGCCGCTTCCGCAGAAGAAATAAAGCACAGCTTAGCTGCCGGATTGTCAATTTGCATCGGAATTTGGCGAACCGTATGGGATACATAGAAACGCAGCCGTTCGGTGTAATCGTCCTTTCCCAGCACCACCGGAAAACGCACGGCACATTGTTTTGCCTGTGCATAATTCTGTGCCAGAGCGGCCTCTGCCATTCGCTTACCCTCCGCATAGGCACCGCTGTCCCTGTCACACCAAACGAAGGGATACGCCTCGGCTGAAAAATCTTCTTCCATGACTCCTGGATTCGGTGGATTGTAAACCGAAGCGGATGATGTCATGACATAGTAGTCTGTTCTTACCGTATCCAGCGCATATTTTACAGCATTGGAGCAGTATGCCAGATTGTCATACACGATATCAAAAATCTGGTTGGAGAACGCTTGTTTCATACTTTCCGAATCGTTGCGCTCCACCCGAATCCGCCTGAGCCGATGTCCGAATGAATCGGGGGTGCTTCCCCTTGTGGCGATGGTTACCTGATATCTCTTTTCCACGAGCTTCTCCGCCAAATTCTTGCCAAAAAAGCGGGTGCCGCCCAAAATTAATATTTTCATTTTAACCTGCCTTTCCCGTTTCGTTTGAGAGGCTCGTCCCCTGGCAATATGCAATCTTTATTATAAATTTAAAATCTCGCTGGAGATATCATTTTTATATAACAAATATAAAAGTTATGTATCATCCGGAGAGATTATTAAAATCTCTGATAGGGGCAAAGATATGGACACATATGGTGTGTACTCTCACGAGATTGCCGGAGAGGCGGAATATACTGCATCGGAAGCAGATAAAATATTTTAAAAAATTCTTTAAAAATGATTGTGCGGTATTTCGTGCAGTATTTCACAAAAAACAAACACCCTATAACGCTTATACTCCTAGACGTTGTAGGGTGTCTGAATGGTGGAGGCGAGGAGAGTCGAACTCCTGTCCGAAAAACCGTCCACACAACTTTCTCCGGGTGCAGCCTATGATCAAATTTCCCTTCCCTGCAAGCTCACAGGCAAGCTGGCAGGTTCAGTAGCTTCATTGTTCATGGTATGGGCAAAGCTTACCATACGCACGTTCACCACTAATTGACGCCCTGTCCTAAGCCGTGGTATTCAAAGGGAGGACGACCGCCTAAGTTAGGCAGCTACTAATTCGTTATTATTAGCGTTTAATTTTAAAGTTTGAGGTTTTATAGCGGCCCTCACCGCTACCCGCTTATCATGCTTCAGGACCCCCGTCGAAACCGGTACGCCCCCATATTATAGATTGAGATGAGAAACCTCCCAATGCTTAAAATAGGATAACATGCCCTATCCTTTTTGTAAAGTGCATATTTGTGGAAAAAACATCAAAGATTTCTTTCCTTCAAGGCGCGTTCCATATGGCGTCTTGCACTGCGCTCGGCCGCGTCATCCCGCTTGTCATAAAGCTTTTTACCGCGTGCCAAAGCAATCTTCAACTTTGCCCATCTGCCCTTAAAATAAATTTCCAGGGGAATAATGGTCAAGCCCTTTTCCTGCACCTTGCCGATGAGTTTGTTAATTTCTTTTTTGTTGAGAAGAAGTCTGCGCACCCGCAGAGGATCCTTATTGAAGATATTGCCCTTCTCATAAGGACTGATGTGCATGCCAACGATATAGGCCTGCCCGCTGTCGATGTCCACATAGGAATCCTTCAGGTTCACGCCGCCCAAACGAATGGATTTTACCTCAGTGCCGAAAAGCTCAAGCCCCGCCTCGAATTCCTCTTCAATGAAGAATTCATGCCAGGCTTTTTTGTTTTTTGCAATTGATTTTATCATATTCAGCACCTCTCTTTCTCATTCACACAGTGCTTTAAAGAAGATTCTTCATTGGAAGCTCGCCTTCCGCTCACGGCGTGGATTATTATAACACAACAATGTAGGCGGTATTCGTCGCCGGAATATTGCGTTTCAATAAAGACTCAGCCGTCGGAAGCTTGTCTTCCGCTTACGGCGTGTCTTTATTATAACCCAGGAATAAAAATTTCGCAACTGCTTTTTCAAACAGCTGCGAAACGCTATCTTTATCAAAGCTTAATCATAGATTAAAGATACTTGCCAATCATAGTGACAAAATTGGACTTTGGTACAGCGCCCACCGATTTGTCTACCACTTCACCGTTCTTGAAAAGAAGGACAGTGGGGATCGTCATCACTTTAAAACGCATAGCCAATTCAGACTGTTCATCGATATTTACTTTGCAAACCTTCACTTCTCCGTCATAGTCCTCCGCCAGCTCGTCAATCACCGGACCGAGCATTCTGCAGGGACCGCACCATTCCGCCCAAAAATCCACCAGGCATGGAATATCACTGTTTCCGATAACCTCATCAAAGGTCTCGTTTGTTAAAATGGTTGCTTTTTCACTTGCCATTTCTTTCACTCCTTTTCTTTAGTATACCCAACGTTTGTATTTACATAACCGGCGTATAATACTTATCCTGAAATTCTTTAAAATAAGTATCATAGCCTTCTACTTTATTATGCTTTAAATCATGTACATATTCATGGGGATCAAACTCCAGATCGGAAGAATTCAGCTGGTAAACCGAAACCGCCACGTTGGAGCAGTGATCTGCGATCCGTTCAATATTGCTGGTAACTTCGACAAAGATAATTCCGGAGTCCGCGCTGCATTTCTGTTTGGTCAGACGGTTGATGTGCTTGATTTTCAAAGTTTCGGTAAACAGATCGATCACATCCTCATAAGGCTGGATTTTCTTGATGGCATCCTTATCATTATCAATAAAGGCCTGCACCGTTAACTCCATGATCTCAAAGGTCGCCTCCAGCATATTGCGAAGCTCAATATATGCTTTGTCTGTGAAATCAACCCGGCGGTCAATCATCTCCTGGGCATACTCGGCCAGATTCTTCGCATGGTCGGACATCCGCTCGATATCTGTAAGAATATGAATGTACCCCGCGGCAATCTTTGCCTCCTTCTCCGTCAGATCCTTGTCCGTAATCTTCAGAAGATACCGGGAAACACTTCCCTCCAGATCATCCACCTTGGTCTCGTTTTCATAGACACCCTGAATTTCCTTATCCTTTTTGTTGAACAGGGTTTCCGCACCCTTTCTCACATTGGCAGTGGAAAGCCGAAACATATCTGTCATAACCGATTTACACTGGGAAAGCGCCACCGACGGAGAGTATAAAAACCGGTCGTCCAGACGATTGGTAAGCTCGGTCTCTTTTTGCACCTGCTTGTCCCTGCTGACGGTAAACTCCACCAGTCTTACAAGAACCTTGTTAAACGGCAGGAAGAGCAAGGTACACAGAACGTTGAAGAACAAATGGAAAACTGCGATATCCAGTCTTCCCATCGTACTGTTCCAGAAGGGAAAAACATGAGGTGCTAACGTGTGAATACTATATAATAAAATCAGGAAAACAATTGTCCCAATCACGTTGAAATACAGATGGACAAGAGCCGCTTTCTTCGCCTCTTTCGAAGAACCGACACTGGACAAAAGCGCCGTCACACAGGTGCCGATATTCTGCCCCAAAATGATGGGCGCCGCTCCGGCAAAGGTGACTGCCCCCGTAGCGCTCACCGCAAGCAAAATACCGATAGAAGCGGAGGAAGACTGAATCAAAGCGGTAACCGCCGCCCCAATCAGCACACCAAAAAACGGATTGGAGGAAAACATGGTAAACGCCTTTTGAAAATAGACGTCGTCAATAGAGCCCATCACAGCAGACATAATATCCATTCCGATAAACAGAATGCCCAGCCCAAAAATAATCTCACCAATATCCTTGCTTCGTTCACGTTTTGCGCCCATGATTAAAAGAATACCTACAATCACAAGAACATACATTAAAAAATCCGGCTTTAACAGACTCATCAAACCAGAACCGCTGATATCGCCGGCGCTTAAAATAAATGAAGTCGCCGTTGTACCAATATTTGCTCCCATAATAACGCCCACGGCCTGTTTTAAGGTCATGATCCCGGCGCTTACAAAACCAACCACCATAACCGTGGTAGCAGAGGAAGACTGGATGATAGCGGTGACAACGGCACCTACTAAAATCCCTTTTACTATATTTCCCGTGAGAGACTCAATAATCTGCTGCATCTTTGTCCCAGCAACCTTTTCAAGCCCCTCACCCATACCTTTCATACCATAAAGGAACAGACAGAGTCCCCCGAGAACACCGACTGCAATCGTCAGCCATTCAATCATATACCGCACCCCTTTCCGAAATATCATAACATAGAAAGTATCTTTTGCAAAGGCATTTCCAAGATTAATTTTTATCAAAATTTAACGAAAATAAAATACATAATTCGTCAAAGCCTACAATATAATATATCGTATCTTTTTACGAAATCATTTTTTCAATGAAATTTCCTTCGTGATAGAACAGCGTGAGAGTTCACTCCTAATCGATGAAAAAACATGGATTACTGTAATTTCCTATGCTATTAAAAATGAGGTGACCGCTATGCAAAAAACAGATTTATTTCCAGGAGGAAACACAACCCAAGGCTTTTTCAGTTATTATGATCAGATCCTTCCACAAAAAGATGCCAATATGATTTACTGTGTCAAAGGGGGCCCTGGTGCCGGAAAATCCACCTTTTTCAAAACGCTGGGCAAGGAGTTTCTTGAGATGGGCTGTGATGTGGAATTCCTCCACTGCTCCTCGGACAATCATTCTCTGGACGGCATTCTGATCAAGCAGTACCGCACCCTTTTAGTGGACGGCACCGCCCCGCACATTGTCGATCCCAAAAATCCCGGAGCCAGCGATATCATTCTCCATTTCGGAGATTTCTTCAACATGCCAAAACTGAAAGAACAGAAAGATACCATCCTTTCTCTGAATAAGGCGATCGGACAAAAATTCAGCCGTGCTTACCGCTATCTGAGGAGTGCGAAAGAAATTTACCTGGACATCAATAATATGTATCAGAATGCATTTCTTCATACCAACTTAAAGGCGATTTCCTCCAATCTGAACCGCGAAATATTTGCCGACAAAAAAGGAAAAGAGGAAAAAGAGCGTAAAATGTTTCTGTCGGCAGTCACACCCGGCGGACTTGTAAATTATCTGAAAGAGACCATTCAAACACCTATCGTCTATCAAATAAAAAGTCATGCCGGGGACTGTGCGCCAAAACTGCTGGAAAGTATCCGTAACGAAGCGCTCAAACGGGATTTCTCCATCGAAACCTTCTATTGTCCAATGGATCCGGATCAAAAGATCGATCATCTGATCATAAAAGAGCTGGGGGTTTCGATTGTCACCTCCAATCAATATCATCCCTATGAAGGGGGAAACGTCATCGATCTTGCCACCTGTTATGCCGAACCGGATAAAGCGGAAATCCGTTATAACATGGAATGGATGGATACTTTGATTCAAAAGTCTGTCTCTGTCATTCGCGAGGCAAAAGCATTGCATGATGAATTGGAACAGTGCTATGTGCCTAACATTGACTTTGAACAGATTAATCTATTAAAAGATACCGTCAAGGAAGAAATTCTCGCAAACAAATGAAAGTATGAAAAGCGTAAGCTTCTGAAAAGTTCATATTGATAAATGCCGTATTGTAAATTTTTATTGCGATACGGCTTTTTCTGTTTCACCATCTCGTTTTACAAAGACAGAAATCATTTGCACTATTTTTCAACTGTTTTGCATAATTTTCAAAAAAATATGCAGTTTCTCTAATTTTCATTCTGGATTTGTGGCGTTTTGGATATAGACATAAAAATGCTTTATGATACAATATAACTGTATAAAAATTAGATGTATCTCTGTTGGCACTTACTTTTATGTATATAAAATAGTTAGAAAAGGAGAGAAACATATGAAAAAAGGATTCAGCATCTTCCTAACCCTTTGCATTGTGATAACGGGATTGACCGGGTTCACCTTCTCGGTATCTGCTGCGCCCGAATTGATCGACGGCCACTATGTGATCACTTCGGCAGAAGAATTTGTGGAAATTGCCAGCTCTATCAACACAGATACCAGCAATTCTCCCTATCAAACAGTGGAATTGTGGATTACACAGAATATTGCCTTGCCCTCTGATTATAAACCTATTGGGGCAAGCACTTCAAATGCAGCATTTAAAGGGAAGCTTCTCGGAATGGACGAAACAGGCCAGCCAAAAGATATTATAATCACGGTCTCGATATCTTCAAATGAATCTTACGTTGGACTTTTCGGCAATTTAAACAATGCTACCATTAAAAATATTGTGGTTGAAGGCAGTATTACAGCCACCAAAACCGGCAATGCAAATACAACTGCCGGAGGGCTTGCAGGCTCAATGAGCAGCGGAACGCTTGAAAACTGCGTCAACCGCGCTTCCGTCACCGGGGTTAACAACGTGGGCGGGTTGGTTGGAAAAAGCTCAAAAGCAACCATTACAAACTGTATAAATACTGGTACAATTACCGGAAGCAACGGCAATATAGCCGGAATTTCTGGAAATTCAATGACGGACAGTATAATAAGCTGTACGAACAATGGTTTGGTGGTTGGAAAAGGCGGTAATAATGTCGCCGGAATTGCCGGAATTGCAACCGGGAATATAGAAAAATGTATCAACAATGCAGCGGTTTCCAGCACGGCTAATAATGTCGGCGGAATTTCCGGTTATCAGAACGGCGGTGCAGTTAAGCTCTCCCAGAATAATGCAGCAGTTACCGGTGCTGATAATGTGGGAGGCGTGAGCGGCGCGTTATATTATACGGTAGAGACCAGTTTCAACACCGGAACGGTTACAGCAGGAGATGCAAAATATGGAGGCGGTATTGCAGGCTGGAACCGTGGCACTATCCGAAACAGCTTTAATGCAGGTCCTGTCACCGCAGCAGGGACAGGGGCTTATCTGGGAGGCATTGCAGGAAAAAGTGCACATTCTTCAAATTCTTATAACATTGTTTATGAAAGCTGCTATAATGTAGGGGGCGTTGATACCTCAGTAACTGAAAGCTATAACTTTTATGCATTGTCTCAGGCAGGCGGATATACCGCAAGCTCCGTGCGGAAAAACAATTATTTCTGGAAAGACAGAGATACCGGAAAAACCGTCAACGACGGTGAACTCACTTTGCCGTCTGACTTTGAAATTCCTTCTGCCAAAACAAAGACAGAATTTGCCGACATCAGTGCTCTGGGCTTTGATACCACGGTTTGGGACGGGGCGATTGTCAATGAACTGTATCCCTTCCCCACAATCCAGGGAAACCCTTACCCTTATGACAGCATGATCGTTCCATTCGGTCAGGGCGCGGGAACGGCGTTCGATCCTTATCGAATCTATAATGACGAGGAATTTGATAAAATCCGCAGGGTGCCCTCCGCCTGTTATGAATTGCAGAATGATATCACGCTTTCCTCCTCTTATGTTCCCTTTGAATTTTCAGGGAGCCTAACCGGAAAAGACGGAAGCGCTCCTGCTGCGATCTCCATGGCGATTGAGCGCGGCGGTGAGGACTATGTTGGTCTGTTCAGCAAAATCACAGGCGATGTTATCATCCGTGACATCAAGCTTGCCGGTTCTGTCACCGGAAACGCAAAAGTCGGAGCTCTGGCAGGGTATGCCTACAGCATGACAGCGAAAGCGGCCTTACAGAATATTGTCAATGAAGCTTCTGTAACAGGTTCTGGAAATGAAATCGGAGGTTTCATCGGCAGACTGTATGATAAAAATGATTCCGCCGTCCTATGCTCCGGTTTGATCAATAAAGGTACTGTAACCGGAAGCGTCGGAGGCGTGGGCGGAATTACCGGTACCCTGCAAATTTCCCTTACAAATTCAGCGAATCTCGGAAAAGTGACAGCTGTCAGCGGCGCTGCCGGAGGGCTTGTATGTACAAATTACGGTGACATTACCAACTCTTATAACAGCGGCGACGTTTCTGCAGTGTGGGTTGCCGCCGGTATTACTGCATTGGGCAGATATCATTATAAGACCATAGAGAGCTGTTATAATACCGGAACCATTTCCGGAAGCAAAAATTCAGCCGGCATCGTGGGTCTCGCCACCGGAGCAAGTGCCGGTGGATCAACAGTAAACAACTGCTACAATATCGGAAAAATCAATTCCAGCTTTACCACAAATCCGATTTGCGGAGCGGAAGAGATTGGCACGGATGCATCGAAATTTCTCTTCTCCAACTGCTATTATCTGAGTGCAGAAGAAGCACATGATGACGGCAAAGACGGAACCACGCCCAAAAACCGGGAAAATCTTGCGGGGGTCAGCCTGGGCGATGCCTTTGCCATGAATGCGGCCGGCGGCGTGGAAGGCTATCAGTTCCCGCAAATCAATGGAAATCCGCAGCTGGTTTCTCAGAAAATTTTCAGTGTAATCTTCACAGCTGGCGGGAACGGCTCCGTTTCCCCTGCAGGCTTGAGCTATGTTAAGGGCGGCGAGACCTTTGCGGGAAACATCACGGCAGACGAGGGATATCAGATTGACAAAATTCTTTGGAATACCGTAGAGCAGATCAATCAGAACGAGATTTCCTACCCAATCACAGCGGATTCTGAAATCAGCGCTACCTTTTCGGAAATTCCTGCAATCGCTCCGGATCTGACTGCAAATGCAACGCCGGTATTTGTTTCTGAAGATAAAACGCAAAGCATTACCTTTGGAACCATCCAATACCAAGGTTACACGATTATCGAATACGGAATTGCCTATTCCGATACCAATACGGAAAACAAGGATGAATGGAAAAGGCTGGCGGCAAAAACCGTTCTCAGTGAGAATGGACAGTATGGGGTCAAATTGATGGGTGACCTCCTAAGCCAGAAAACAATTTATGCTTGCCCTTATGTTGTATATCAAGACAAAAACGGTATTTCTTATACAAACTATGGGATTGTGAATCCCGTCATACGGTAATAGAACCCCTTTTCTCTAAAAAACAGAACCAGGAAAAGCGCACGATATATACAAAATCCCTCTTGATGTAGTTGTTAGCCTACATCAGGGGGGATTTTTCTGTTCATTTTCCCTTAACCTGTACTTTTGTACAGTGACAGATGCATGGAAACAGAGTATATTGTCAGCTCTTATGTCGTTTACAAGGGAACGGATGAGGTTCTTCGCACAACCTATGGAAAGGTATATACTGTCACTCCCTAATACAATCTGTCATCAACATATCACTCATCCCCTTCCATGATCTGCAGGAAGGGGATTAATTTTTCCATGTTTTCAAGAGAGGTGCTGCTCAGAAAATGTTCAATCAACTCCACCTGCTTAAGCTCATTGTCAGAGTGATTCAAAAGGCAGAAAAAGCGGTTCAAGGTCTCATGCCGCCATAAAAGATACTGTCCTGTTTCCATTCCTTGTCTTGTCAAGGTGATGCTTCCATATTTTTCGAATTGAACCAATCCGGCTTCTTTTAGCTTGGCCACCATCTTGGAGGCGGATGAGGGCCTTACATTCAGCTGGGCTGCCAGCTGATTCATCCGCACCGGATTCCCGCTCTGGTTTGTTCTTGTTATCATCTCCAGATAATCTTCCATAGATTCCGTTAAGGAGTCTATTTTTTTCATCTGATAACCCTTTAATGTGCGAAACTCCTCATTTGCCATTCTTTTTCCTCCCTCCGGGAACAAATCTGTTTCCTCTGCATAAGTTAGGAGTGGGAAACAAATTTTCCTCTATTCATACTTATTTTGAGGAGTTAACAATTATGTATCAATCAACATTAAACAATATATCGGAGGGAGAAACAGCAAAGGTAAGCCAACTGCTGTCCACAGGTGCAATGCGCCGCAGAATGCTGGATATCGGCCTGATTGAAGGCACCGATATCGAATGCCTGAAAAGAAGTCCAGGCGGAGATCCTGTCGCCTATCTGATTCGGGGAGCTGTAATTGCCCTGCGCAGCGAGGATTCTTCTCAGATTTTAGTAGAGTGCTGCTGAAGAAAGAACAAAAAAAGCAAGGTGTTTTTCAAAAATACATAACGGGAAGAACACCTTGTTTTTCTGTATCATTTCAGCAGAATCAAACGGAAAGAAAGGTGATATCAAAATGGGCTTAACAGCTGAATCTACTGGAAGAGGCGCTATTGACAGCAACCTTCTCATCGACCGCGGCAGCAAAGTGATCGCCCTGGCAGGGAATCCCAATGTGGGGAAAAGCACGGTTTTCAACGAACTGACCGGATTAAATCAGCATACTGGAAACTGGCCCGGAAAAACCGTAACCAACGCTCAGGGAAAATACATACATAACGGAACGGAATACGTTTTGGTGGATCTGCCGGGAACCTATTCCTTAATGGCTCATTCCACGGAGGAAGAAGTTGCAAGAGACTTTATATGCTTTGGAAATCCTGACGCAGTTATCGTGGTGTGTGATGCCACCTGCCTGGAGCGAAATCTGAACCTGGTCCTCCAGACAATTGAGATCACAGACAAGGTTGTTGTCTGTGTAAATTTGCTGGATGAGGCAAAGAAAAAACACATTGCAATCGATCTGAAGCGCCTTTCCCGCAGCTTAGGAGTTCCGGTGATTGGAACGAGTGCGAGAACAGGAAAAGGGCTGAACCAGCTGATGGCGAAAACGGAATCCATTATGGAAGGCAGCGAAAAAAACGCACCTGTCTCTATCCGTTATCCTGTCCAGATAGAAACGGCGATACAAATGGTAGAACCAAGTGTATCCAAAGTGCTGAACGGTCGGTTAAACAGTCGTTGGATTGCTTTAAAACTGCTGGATCCGGATGAAAGTTTACTTCATTCTGTGGGTTTGTTTTTCGGGTTTAATCTGCTTGAAAATCCTGAAATTCAGACCGCGCTGCAACAAGCCGAAGAATATCTGAAGGGAGAAGGCATTCAGGGGGATCGGCTGAAAGATCGGATTGTAGCGGGAATCGTTCTGAAAGCGGAAGAAGTCTGCCTGGACAGCGTCTATTTTGAAAATGAAAACTATCATCACCGGGATCGGAAAATTGATAAAATCCTGACCGACAAGTGGACTGGAATCCCTATCATGATCTTATTATTGGCATTGGTCTTCTGGATCACCATTACGGGCGCCAATTACCCCTCCCAGCTGCTGTCTGACGGATTGTTCTGGTTCCAGGATCGCCTCACCGATTTTTTTCATTGGATGAACGCGCCCGAATGGCTGCACGGCGTTCTGGTACTTGGGATGTACCGTGTCCTGGCGTGGGTGGTTGCAGTCATGCTGCCTCCAATGGCTATCTTTTTCCCGCTCTTTACTTTGCTGGAGGATTTGGGATACCTGCCCCGTGTGGCTTTCAACCTGGATAAATACTTCAAAAAAGCCAAGGCTTGCGGAAAACAGGCACTCACCATGTGTATGGGGTTCGGATGTAACGCCGCAGGTATTGTAGGATGCCGCATTATTGATTCCCCCCGCGAACGTCTGATTGCGATTATTACCAACAATTTTGTTCCCTGCAACGGCAGATTCCCCACTCTGATTGCGATTATCAGTATGTTTTTTGCAGGCATGTTCGCCGGCCCTGCCCAGTCTATCGTCTCCACTCTGCTTTTAACAGGGGTTATCCTGCTGGGAATCTTTATGACATTTTTGGTCTCCCGGCTGCTGTCCGCAACTATTTTGAAGGGAATCCCGTCCTCCTTTACTCTGGAACTGCCTCCTTACCGCAGACCGCAGATCGGGAAGGTAATTGTACGCTCTATCTTTGACCGGACTCTGTTTGTGCTTGGAAGAGCAGTGGCCGTGGCGGCGCCGGCGGGAATTGTTATCTGGCTGATGGCGAATACCTTTGTGGGGGGGGCCTCTCTGCTGGCCCACTGTGCCGCCTTTTTGGATCCCTTCGGGAGGCTCCTGGGCATGGACGGCGTTATTCTCATTGCCTTTCTGCTTGGTTTTCCCGCCAATGAAATTGTGGTTCCTATTATCATTATGGCTTACATGGCGACCGGAAGCATTCTGGAAATCGATCATTTTATGCAGTTAAAGGAGCTTCTCGTCGCCAACGGTTGGACCTGGCTCACCGCTGTGTGCACCATGCTTTTCTCATTGATGCACTGGCCCTGCTCCACCACCTGCCTGACCATCCGCAAGGAGACACAAAGTACAAGATGGACGCTGATCTCCTTCCTTGTACCAACGATTACGGGTATCCTTGTCTGCGGCACAATAGCTTTTGCGGCACGTCTTTTTGGGATTGCCGCATAAAAGTGCAGCAATCCGGCTGGAGTTTTCACTCCTGAGGAAAAAAGAGGTATTTCATGCTGCCTAAGAATCCTGCTTTCGTTCCGTCATTCACGTTTTCAGCGGGGACATCTTAATTTCGTTATATTTCTGAAAATTCCGGTTATAATAATCCGGAGGAGATGATAACATATGGTACAGGAAGATACCATTAAAATTCTAAAAGAATGCAATTCCGGAGTCAAAATGGGAGTTAGCTCAATAGAAGAAATTCTTGACAATGTGCAAAATAGTCAATTGAAAAAAATCCTTTCCGATAATAAAACGGAACATCAGCGTCTTGGAAGCGAAATTCATCAGATTCTTAACAAATATGACGAATCTGGAAAAGAGCCCAATGTGATGGCAAAGGGAATGTCGTGGTTGAAAAGCAATGTAATGATGGCGGCAGACACAAGCGATCACACGGTTGCCGATTTGATAACCGATGGATGCAATATGGGTGTGAAATCCTTAAATCGATATCTAAACAAATATGCTGCAGCCGATGAGCAATCCAAGGATATCGCAAAAAAACTGATCGACTTGGAGCATCAGCTTACCATTGATATTCGTCCCTATCTTTAAATATATCAGGTTCACCTTCTAATTTTTCTTGCTCCATCGACGAGTAATGATCAAAACGATCCTATAAAACAACTCATATCTCTGATTAGCCAGGACAGAAAGGCGTTCTCCTCTTTCAAAGTGAACGCCTTTCTGTCTTTTTTATTAAGGCTATGTCATAATAAATGGTTGATTATGAAAAACAATGTCATCCTAGGTCTTCTTGAGAAAACACGAATGAATTAAAGTTCCAGCGAACAATCCTCCCGTCAGCCTTCGGCTGCCACCCTCCTTTACACAAGGAGGGCTTCTTGCGCGGCTCCCTTGTGCAAAGGGAGCTGTCACCGTATGGGAGGGGTTCCATCCCCTCCCGCCGGAGAGATTGTGAAAAGCAATGAAATCATCACTTATTTGAGGAGAAGCCCAACAAGTAAATTCGTTTAAGTTAACAAAATCAACTTATACTTGTGACAGAGCCTTTATTAATATAGGAAATTCGCTGGATCGTGCGCAATTACATGTTTCAAAATACAGGGTGCAGGCAAATTCAAAAGCAAAAGCTTTTTATTCCTCCTGTGTCTGCTCCGGCAGTTCATAGGAAGTATAAGGAATTGGTTCACTGCCATTCGACTGCAAAAAGGCATTGACGCTTTCCGACTGAGGTGTAAAGGCAAACGGTTCACCGTACTGCATTGCATCAACTTCCCCATCTCTATAGATAAGATAACAACGAGCAAAATAGGTGTGCCCTGGGCAGATTTTTTTCCCTTTTATCTGAATGCCGAACTGTCCCCTATGATTCATAGGAACCAATGCTTTCAATCTCACTGAACCTGCATCTCCCTCCACAGGGATTTGATGGTTTTCTGAAAACAGAAAACCATATTCGATTAATTCCATTCTGGAATCCGGAATGCTGATTTTGGCAAACAGAATTCCTCCATAGCCTGGCCATGTGAAGCCCCTTCCCACCGATTGAATGGCAGGAGGAATTTTGATTTCGTTAAAGACCACTTCAACGGTGCTGTCCTGCGTGATAATACTGCTTAGCTGATACTCTTCTGTGTTATCAACAATGACAGGAATCCCGTTTACTTTAACCGATTCAATATACCATCCCGGGTCGGGGAGAATGGAAACTTCCATCTGCTGATCTTTTAAAATCCGGCTGGGATACGGTGTTATTTTTCCGCTTCCCGATAATGTAACACTGATATCACAATACTCCTGAACGGTAAAGCTGCCCGTGTCAAGCTGCAGAGTCAAAAGCCGGTTATCGTACCAAAAAAGCTGTTCTGTTCCCCTGTCTTCATATTCAACCTGCACCGGCTCTGCAGACAGATCGGACCAAGATATCGCCTTGGCACTGACCCATTCCGATGCATTCTTTGAAAAGGATACGGATTTACGCTCCTCGGTTGCTTCTTTCACCCATACCGTCTCCGTTTCACTGCGCTTAGAATCACTGTTTTTTGTCAGGTCGGTAATTTTCAATTTTGTCTTTTCTCCCAGGACAGTGAATCCGTCCTCTGTTTCTGAAATCTCCTGGCTTTGAGGCCAGAAACGCAGTTTTAAATCCTTATTGCTTTGAAGCTTGATATCATCCACCACCAAAAGAATATCAGGCTTTAAAAAAATCAGATGCCGGTCAAATTTGGTCAGTCCCGCCGAAGCGCGGTAAGAGCCCGCCGCTTCTCCCACAATGTGATCGATTCCGCTGACCGTCTCCGCTTTCCTAATCTGTGCAAACCCATTTCCATCATGAAATTCAAGCGTATCAAACCATCTGTCCGAATCTCCCAGCTGTCCTTCGCCGTTTACCGTGAGTGTATTGTGCTGAAGCGTAAACTTTGGAACCGTATAATTGTCATCCCGCAGCAGCAGTTCCCCGTTTCCATAAAGAATAAAGTGATTGTTGTCCGGATGGACATGCGCACCGCCGAAATCATAAAAATCTTCCATCGTCTTGCTGAGCTCGTTCTCTTTATGTCCCATAGGCAGACCGGATTTGAAAATAACCATACTGTCATTTTCCTCCCATCCGGTTTTCGAGACGGCCACATCCATATCGGTAAAATGTTTCAGCAAGGCTTTTTCTTTCTGGGGAGCAGTGGGAAGCAAACTTCTGTCGTACCACAGCATTTTGAAATAGGGATGCCCGGAGGCAACATTGTTCGTATCCAATTCATTTGCCAGCCATTGGGCATATCCATTTCGATTTTTTGCCGCCGCCAGGCGAATCATATGCGTTTTTAACCCTCTTCCGGAAGAATCTCCGATATTGCTGTAGTAACAATCGGTATTCCATGCGCTTTTGGGATAAAATTGATAGAGTATATAATCGGATACATTCCGAAAAAAATCCGTTTCAAACAGATCAACGCCTAAAAGCGCGCAGGAGAGATCTGCATAGATAAACAGGCTTTCCATCCCGTAAAAAAAATAGTCCATCCCTTCATGGGCAAAACCGTCCTCCGGAAGCAGGGACATGGTGGTACTGAAATGATTGTTTGCAAGGGTAAGGAAGCCGGCGGCAATATCCTCCTCACCATAGAGTGCCGCAGCGGCGCAGGCCATACCGGAAACCGGGATCCACATGTGGTTTTGAAGCCAATATCGGTTATAACCCGTTTTCACACCGCGCATATTCTCATAAACAGCATTGGCTTGTTCCAGCATTTTCGCTTTCACTTTATCCCGTGACACGGCATCCAAATATTCATACAGCCAGTCATAAGAAAGCCCTAAGGAGGTCAGGGCGATACCGGTCGCAAGATCGGGCTTCGTTTCCCAAACCGGATAATCACAGGCTGCCAGCATCCATTTTTTCGCACCCTCCAGATATTTTTCCTCCTTTGTCAGCACATAGGAAAGAGCCAAAGAAGGGGCATATTCATACAAATAGCTGAAAAAAGAATCATAACTTGCCGTTACGATGGTTTCCGGCGGATTGTTTTCCAAGCCCCACCGAGCTCTCTTGAGCACTTCATAGTATGCTTTGTGCATCATAGCATCCTCATTCGCAAGCGCATCTTGAATTTCGGATAATCTTTCTTCATTCAGCAGCAGTTTGGGATGTACATTGGAAAAAGCAGAAAGTGTTTCTGTATCGATTTGATATTCCAATGTATTCAATTCTCCGTAAATCTCCTCGTATGTCAGTGAACATACAGATAAGGGGATCGACAGAAATACGCTAAGAACACACAACATTGTAATCAGCTTTTTCTTGAGTCCTTTATCCATTTTTATTCCTTTCAAAGGTAATAAAGAGGCGGACAAACCGCCCCTTTATGATAACAAATTTTCAAAACGAAACTGGAAAAAGAAATTTGGAATACTGTTTTTCACGATGTCTTCTTATTCTTTTGATATCTTTCTATCAACTATTCCGCACCGTATACCTGTCCTACAGGAGTAAAGCTTGTTGGACTTCCATAGACAAGCTTTTCGCCTGCTGTCTCACTGTAATAAACCGCATAGGGCGTGGTATAATATGTTTTTCCCACCTTCAGCCCGCTGCCATACAGCTTGATTCCAAACTGTCCCTTCTGGTTTCTGGAAACCAAACCGCGGTATCGAATCGCCCCTTCCTCAATTGTCGGCGTATCATCGGTTTCTGAAAAAACAATCCCGTATTCCTGAATCACGTAGCCCGCTAAGTCAACCGCCGTTGCAAACGTGATTCCGCAAGGCAGGTTGGTGGCATCATCCAGAAAGTTGAAAACCGACGACGCCGTTGTCACTTCCGGAACGGAACTGGCCTCTTTAAACTTTACCTCTATCACGGCATCGTCATTGATTGACGGAGTGGTGTAAGTGTTTGCCGTGTTATACTGTACTTCTATCCCGTTAAATTTAATGTACTCGATTGTATATCCCTCATCAGGTGTTGCCGTGATGCTGAAGGTTCCCCCTTTTTCAACATCCTGGTTACCAGGTTTATCTACTGTTCCGTTACCGATAACAGACACAGAGATATTTTTCGTGATATTTTCATTTACCCAGTCTACAAAAACCAGAGGAACAAAATAATTTTGATAAAATCCGCCAATCTTAATATTTTGTGTTTGTCCAGGTGTCACGATAAATTTTTTTCGATACAGAAGATAATTTTTAATCTGCGGATTTTCTCCGCTGGCATTTGTCGACTCGACAATCTGAACCTTCTCATCACACAGAGTCCATCCTTCCTCGCCGAGCCATTTCGCATAATCGGGCATAAAAGAAGCATACAGGGAAGGAAATACATAATAGATATTTGCGGTTGAATCGATATCAAAAGTAAAAACCTCGGACTGTGCATTCATGGCGTTTGGAGTGTTCGGATTTGTACGCGGCTCCCGCCATGCCCGTGTCAGCCGGAAGTAGGTGCTGTCTTGGATATACGCAGGAATATTATAAAAATAGCTGTATTGACTATAGTTGGTATCCGCAAACATTTTAAACCAGGAAGTCATATTCTGCACACTGTAATAACCAGACTGCGCCGGATCGGTGATTGCTCCGTCCCCCGACTTATAGACCGGCGCGGTGAATCCTGTGGTTATCACACTGGAAGCGCTGACATCTACAGTATTTACAGAAGTGCCGTCATACTGCTTAAATTTCATATTTGATACAGACGCCAGCTCTGTAGGATCATCGATCCATCGAACGGAAACCATAGGCACAAAATAATTTTGATGGTAGCCGCCGATTTTTACGTCGGCAGTTTCTCCATCCGCCACTTGATAGACTTTTTTCAATAAAAGAAATTCCTTAGGCTGAGGATTTTCAGTGCCGCCGTTGGACTCCACAAATTTCACAGTGCCTTCCACTGTCCAATCCTCCGAAGTGAGCCAGGGAGCATTTGCGGCGATCGTGCTTTCCGCTGAATTCGGGTAAATATAGTAGACTGCAGCTGTTTTGTTGATTTGAAAGGACAGCACTTCTGTCTGGGAAGCCATTGCATTTAAGTTATTGGTCGTGTCTGTTCTGGTCCCTCTCCAATTTCTGTTTAATCGGATATAAGTGCTTGTCTTCAGTTCGTCTGGTACTTCATACAGATAATTGTTCTGATATCCATTGGTATCGCCAAACATTTGGAACCAGGAAACCAGATTGCTTGTACTGTAATATCCCGATGCGGTAGGATCAGAGATACCGTCTGACTGAAACACCGGAGCGGAGAATCCAGGGGTAACAAATCTTTCCGTACCCAACGAAAATTTTTCAATTTTTTTCTCCGTAGCGTTATAGTACTGAAACACCGCATTGGTAATGTCACCGCTTTCGCTTGCGCAAACCGGGGAAAGAGCGAAAAGCCCCGATAAATTTGTGATTAGAAATGCCATGCAAAGAGTAATGGTGAATGTTTTTCGCATGCTGCTACTTCCTTTCTTATTTATTTCATGAATATCATACAATTAATATAACAGGGCTGTAAACACAGGAAAATCTCCAGTTTTAATTTTTCCGATAAGCAGACGTCAATGCCCTTAAAAGCCTTTCATTGCAGCAATTTACGAAAATAGATTTTTTTGAAAAGCGGATATTTTATAAAAATTTTATATTCTTACAAACATAAATGGAAGGAAATCTCAAAGATAAGATAAAACATAATATCACTTTGTTAAAAACGGTATAATGAACGGAACAGAAAAAATACACTCGTTATACACCTCTGTATCTATCCCTGTGTGGATTGTTTCGATAGTCAGTATTGCTGCGAGCTCACATTATTTCTATTCTTGTGCCGAATTCCGCAATTAATTCTTTGCGTTTGCCATTCTCTTGGCATAAGAAAACCCCCCAACATCAGGTAAAATAGAAATAACCGACGATGGAGGGTACACAATATTTTAGATACTGCCCTAAGCAAGCCACAGGTTCAGCCGATGGTTACAGTCTGTCAAAAAAGACCTGTTTGCTTGTTGTGTCATAAATTTCTAAGGCTGAACGTCCTTCTTCTTTCCTTTTAACTCTATAGTGTACATAAAATTTGGTTCAAATAATTTTTGGATCATCGCCGTATTTATTCGTGCCAACCGTACCACTCATACAGCTGTATATAAATAGCCATATTGCGCCGGCAAAAGGAACGAAACCGATAAACAGCCATCCGGCTGATTTGCCGATATCATGCAATCCTCTAAACGAAATAGACAGGGAGGGGATCAATATAAATAAGTTATAGAGCAGGCTCACAATGCCATATCCTATGCTTTGTCCTGCTATCGATAAATTGGAACCAATCATCCTGTCAATGAACATCGCTGCTATTCCAAAAATCATATTAAACAGAAAAAACATCCAATATTCTTTTCTTCTTGCCCTGCCGCTGAAATTAAAATAATTTTTGATTGCCTGTATGTACCATTTCATTTATGATTATTCCTTTCATCAACCCTTAAGGTATTTCGAAACATCTCTTTGATAAATATCACATGCTGTCTGGAAAACGCCTTCATCCACATTGTTTCTGAAATAGGTCTCCATCTGATGATCCAAATCTGCAAGCATAGCGTCTAAATCTTCCACAACATATCCTTCATAATCATCCCACCAACGCGCGATAAGGGAAACTACATTGGCTTTCTGATCCGGCTTTAAATCAAGCCAGCTTTTTGTGCGGAAGCTCAGCACATAATTCATTTCATTCTCTGTCAAAGGCTGTGTTTCCCCAATGCCTTCGCCTTCTTCCCCTTTACCTTCACCAATTTGATTTTCCATATAGTCAGGCGAGAACATATAAACATCCGCCGAGTCCACATTGTAATCAACCGTGTAGCCAACCGCCTCTGAAATAAAGCGCAGTGGTACAAAGGTTCTGTCATTGATCAAAACAGGCGGGGAGTCCAATGTTGTCTCATAAGAAACCGTATCGCCAAGCTCTGTGTCATACTTGGTATAAAGCGCAGTGGTATTGCCGATATTCATAACAATTACAGGCGCGCTTGTATCCTGAACATACACCTCCACCTGCTGTTTATCGTCAATCCATTCAACATCGTAGCCAATCATTTCGGTAATGGCCCGGACAGGCACCATTGTGCGGTCATTGACGATCTGAGGCGGGGTATCGGTCTGCACCTCCTGTAAATCCACAAAAATTTTGCTTTCGGCAAATGCTGTTACCGACATGGCTGCCGCCATTATACATGCGAGCCCCATTGATAAAATTCTTTTTCTGTTCATAATAAATCCTCCTAAAATTTAGTTTTCAATTGCAATACCTTTTTTATGATTCCATTGGTATTTCTGGACAGATTGATAACGGTTTCTGTCCAATAATCGCACCGTCCTTCCTCTTCCTGTTATCGTTACAGAATGTATTTCCAAACACCTCTTGATAAATATCCCATGCCGTTTGGAAAGCTCCTTCATTCACAATGTTTCTAAAATAGGTCCCCATATGATGATCCAAGTCCGCAAACACAGCATCTAACTCTTCCACAACATATCCTCTTTGAGCATTCCATTCAAAACGACAATACGAATCCATTCGGCAAGCATCCGCATCTGTATTTTCATATTACAAAATCAAATAACCATCACAGTACCGAACATCGCTGCGGATAAATAGTGAATGGCCTCCAAACAAATCATCAGCTTTCTGATTTCATTCTACTTATGAAGGACGCCTCAATCAATATAAAAGGCAGAACTTACAAAAAAACGCCATAACTTGCAATCTGAGCATAAAAAAGAAAGCTGTTCAGCTCTCCATGTTATAAAATATTATTGATTTTTTATGGAAGCGAATACATTAAAAATGGTTCCATCATCCTCAACTCTCAAGAAACCGCCGCTTTTTTCAAGAGCGAATCTTACACTTTTTAAGCCAAAACCGCTACCGGCCTGTTTTGTGGATATATAATTCCCCTGCTCGTCGCAGGCCGTTTTTTCACTATAGTCATTTTTAATGCTGATACATAGCTGATTTTTATTTTGCTTGATTGCGATTTCTAAAAAACTTTTCCCTGCATAAACCGCATTTTCCAAAAGGTTTGATAACATCACACAAAGTGTTGTTTCATCTATTACGAGCGGTTTGGAAAACTTGATATCGCTTTTGACTGTGAGTCCTTTTTTCTCCGCCCGACTGATGTGTTCTGTAAGCACTGCATTTAGCATACTGTTTACGGTATAAACCTTTTCCGACAGTTGGCTGATGGATGCAATATCCTTTTGAAGCAATTCCTTTATCTTGTCTAACTTCTGGTTTTTAGCAAGAGAGAGCAAAAGCATATTACGATGGCGGGCATCATGACGAAATATAATTCCCTCCTGATTTTTATCCGCCATCTCTTTATAATGCTGTTTCTGCAACGCAAGCTGCATTTCTAAATCCTGAGCCGCCTGCTCTTTTTCGGCAGTTTCTGTGGCAGTCTTAAAGGTGTAAAACATAAGGGCATAAACTGACAGCATAAGCAAGTTCAGCATAATTGCTTTTGGAATATTTTGCGGGTTCTGAGAAAGTGCACCTGGCAACACACAGATATTACGAAACGTAACAGTAAACAAAACCGGTATTATGGAAACGATCCACCAGTTTATTTTTAATTCGTGCATGATTCTGTGGTGCTTTTCCTTTAGGAAGCTATGATATAGAAAATAATAGGTTGAGAAAAGAATAATAATTACTAAGATTTCCAAAATATAATTTTTTATGAAAAAATATTTACAAATCGCAATAAGCGTCATGAGCATAAGATACACATTAATCCACAGCCAAAAATTAAAAATTCTCTGTGCTGCCGGTCCTTTTGATAAGAGCAGTATCAATACAAAATATGGTATGCCAACGCTAAAAAGTAACAATCCTGAAAGGGTTTCATTTCCGGTCACGATTATAAGAAACATATTAAGTGTTATAATAATTCCCGTGAATGTCCAAAGGCATAGATTGGTGAATTTCTTTGAAAATCTGAAATTATTCATAGGAAAGTAGCATATGCAACAAAGCACAAGCGTGACGATAAAGCGAGCGCCTACCCCAATATCATTCATTCGCTCTTGTCTCCTTCCCAAAGACATAATCAAAATATGCTTTTTTTGCTTCTGCCTGGTACGTCCTTGTAATTTTAATAATCTTTCCGTTTGTCAGATAGAAATCCTCGTTGAAAATACTGTCCACGTATACAACATTCAAAAGATAGCTTTTGTGACACCGCAAAAAACCATGGGAAAGCAGATAGGGTTCATAATCAGATAATTTTCCTATTAAAGTAATTTCCCTGTTTTGATTCAAATAAAATGTAATTTTTTTAAATTGCTTTCTAAACAGATAATGTTAGACAGCAATATTTTGGTTTCCGTGCGTTCATAATTTATCGTAATATAATGTTTTTTCGGTTTTTTGTCTGAAAATCTTTTTAATGTCTTGCAGAGCTGTTTTTGATCAATAGGCTTCAATATATAGTCAAATGCAAGAACACGGTAACTTGCCACGCCAAATTCCTCGCTTGTTGAGACAAATACGATTGGCGTAGATTTGTCGGTTTCACGTATTTTCGCCGCTGTCTCCATACCGCTTATAGCCGGCATTAAGATGTCTAAAAAAACAAAATCAAATTTCATCTTTTTATGCGCTTCTATCAAATCGTTCCCATCTTCAAATTCCGCAATAGAATCATTTTTCAAAACAGTGGAAAGCTGATGCTTTAATTTTTCACGTTCTTGTGCCAAATCATCACAAATCGCTATTCTCATATATTTTCATCCTTTTTGTTCTTTCTCCGGCGAGGGATATCTCTATATTTTTCGCTTGTAATGCGCTTATCCGCTGTTCTTTCAAAATTGGCAGGAAAGCCTCATACTGTTCCGATTTTGTAGGCGCCATCAATCCTGCCTTCTTTGCATAAAATCGAAATCCGACCTCATATTTCACTCATTTTCTTTATCGTTAAAATATCCTCAGAAACCTTTAGTGCTTGTATTATAACATATTGGGCGAACAATATCAATCTGGTTGATTTAACAGCAATTCAGCCTGATAGAAAAATTTGATGTAACCTCTACTCCGAAAAGTAATAAAAACAAAGAGCGGCTTCGTTTCCGATGACGCTCTGATAAAAATTTTATACTTAACATCCATACAAACAAAGGGCGAATAGATGATCATGCCGTTCTAAGAATAGAGCATGCTTCCAGACAACCTGATGATTCAGCAGAATCAAAAAACCTTGAAAGTGGTATGCTTTCAAGGTTTTGTTGGCACCCCCGACCAGAATCGAACTGATAACTAGCCCTTAGGAGAAGCCCCCGAGGGGCATTTTTGACTCCCTACAAATCCCCGAAAATCCTTGATTTTACTGGCTTTTCTGGGATTTCACTGTTAGTAAATTCTCGTCCAAAACCTGCTAATTTTTCGTGGTTTTTTGCCTTCCTTTTAGCAGGGTATTAGCAAATGCAAAGAAATATGGGAAACATCATTGAGTTAATCTGTAGCCCATAAATCACAGGAAACGCATTTGAAGTTTACGCATTCTCTTATGCAAATCAATAATCTGTGTTCAAATATTATAATGGTTTTTCTTCTTGATTTCAAGATTTTTCAGGAATTACAAAAGGCAACCCTGACGGATTGCCTTTTTTGTATGACTAAATTGTTTTCGCTAAAGCCTTTAATAATGCTGCTGTTTCCGGATTTGATAACAGTTTTGTGAGCAAGGCGGCGTTTTCATCTGTACTGTTCTCAGCAGGCTTTTCTTTTTCAACTTCGCTCTCTTTTTGAACCTCTGCCATTGGGTCAAGGAGTTCAACCGAAGTTTCAAACTTGGGCATTGGAGCAGTTTTACCTTCTTCCGCATTTTTGAGACCTTTAGCGTTGTAGAACTGTTCCTCAAACTTCTGTGCGTTATATCGCCTGTCCTCGTCGATTATATGGCTGTAAACATCGGCAACCATATCCATTCGGGCGTGTCCTGAGTCGCCTTGAACCGATTTCATATCGCCGCCGTTCCATTTCAGCTTGTAGGTTATACTTGCGTGACGGAAGCTGTGAAATACCACATCGGGTAAGTCGTTGTCCTGTATCAGCTTTTTCAAAGCACGGTTGATTACCTGACCTTCCATCGGTCTGCCTGACGAATGGCAGAATACCAAGTCATAATCCAAATACTCATCACCGAAAAGCTCTTTCATTTCGTCAATCTGCTTTTTTCTCTCTAACAGCATTTGAGCTACGGTTGACGGCAAGAAGATTTTTCTCACACTTGTTTTAGTTTTTGGCGTTTTCAAAACAAGGGAGGTATTTGTATTTGACAGAGTTCTCGGAAAGACACGGATAATGTCCTTATTATCAAGCACCTCCATTACATCTCTGTTTACTCGCTGAAGCTCTTTATCTACAAAAATGGAAGCGTTGTTTTCTTTCAGGCTTTCCTCCGAAATATCAATGCAATCCCAAGTAAGACCGAGCATTTCACCCATACGGAGTGAACAGGCAAAGGATAAATTGATGGCTAATGCGAGAATATCATCATCGCACACTTCAAGAGCGTGCATAAGAGTTTCTGCTGTCCATATTTCTCGTTTCTGATGTTCCTCTTTCGGGAGCGTTGCATTGAGAACCGGGTTTCTTGTCATCAACTCCCATTTTACCGCCTGATTAAAGGCACTCCTTAAAAACTTATGGATTTCTCTTACGGTATGTACGGTCAGATACTCATTTTTAGGCTTTTTATTCTGTACCACTTTGGTCTTAACTTTCAGAAGGCTTTGATAGAATTTATCCATAAGTCTCGGAGTCAGTTCATCAAGTTTCACATCGCCGATAAGCGGAATGATGTAATTATACATAAGCCCTTTCTTTGAACGGTAGGTTGACATTGCCCAGTTATTTACTCCGTACACGGAGCAGTATTCTTCAAGCAAATCCGCAACTGTCGTAGCATTAGGAATGATGAATGTACCGCTTTGCTGTTCAAACTCAATTTGAGTTTTTCTCTTTTTAGCGTCTGCGTTTGTATCAAAGGTTTCCCATTTTTGATGTTGGTTTCCGTCATCGTCTTTGTAGGTATAAACGACGGAATATCGATTCTTTCTCTTTACAATAGAAGCCATAGTCGTTCCTCCTTATTCATTATCCAGCCATTTATCAAAGCTGGTCTTTATTATGCGGTATCCGGTTTCGAGCATTACTGCCTGAAAACACCCCTGTTTGATGAGCTTATATACGGTCTGTCGGGTAATACCCAAGATTGACTGAACTTCCTCTACGGAATAGCTCTTTTTTGTATATGTACCGCCGTTTAATTCACGAACTCTATCCTCAATCGACATATCCCTCCACCTCCTCGATTTCCTTAACTTTAGTGTATTTACTTTGCGAAGCGTACCACTTATCAAAGCTTTCTCTTTTTATTCGGCGTTTACCGTCAACCCATATAAACTCAACAATGCCATCGTTCATAAGGTCATTTGCGGTGCTTCTCGGAATGCCGAGTACCTTTGCAACAGTAAGAGGAGAGAGCGTTTTGCCGTATTTCTTACCGGGTCTTTCGCCGTTTACTTTCTCATAATGGAATTGTCCTGCATACCAATCTTCAAAGCTATCCACATCAACTCTCATTTTGCCCAGTACCAAATAGGTCTTAAATCGGCACTGATTGATGAGTCGGTATGTAGCCGTCTTTCCAAGACCGAGTATTCTCATTACGTCGGGTACAGACATTGTCTTTTTGTCCTGATATGTAAGAACTGCCTTGACGATTTTCTTATTTTCTTCAACGCTTTTCTTTGAAGCTCTGTATTCGTTGCCGACTCGGTATGTTTTGAATAAGCCGCAATTCATCAGTTTCAGTGCTTCTTCTTCGGAAATGGAAAACAACCGAGATATTTCCTTGACAGAATAGGCTTGCCACTGTGCTTCCTCCTGAAGCTTTTCATCGCTGAACAATTCTGCCAAGCGTTCATTTTCCTCTCTGAGATTAAACTGCTCCACTCGGTCATTGAACATATTAACAAATGCCATCTTCAGAACCTCCTTTCTCGCCATTGAGCCAATTTTCAAAGCTCTTTTTAGATATTCGATATTGACCTCCGACACGAACGCTATGGAATTTCTTGCTTTTAAGCAGCTCATAGACGGTAGTTCTGCTCACTTTCAAGATGTGCTGTATATCATCTACCGTGTATGCTCGTATATCAGGTTCAGTCTGCCTGAATGTATTAGGAAGTCGAGTATCGCTCTTTTCAATTTTCTTTCGCATTACCGTTTACCCCCGATTTCTTATTTGCCACTCTGACTACCATATAGCCAAGTGACTTGGCTATATGGTACTGAAAATCGGAGTTTTTGTTAATTATGCGATTGGTTTAATCGCATAATTGACAACCGGAGCTTTCGCTGTCCATATTATCAAGCCATCGGTCAAAGCTCTTCTTGGAAATTCTGTAATGTCCGCCGACCTTTACAAAATGGAAAACGCCTGAGTTGACGAGAGCATAAGCAGTGTTCTTTCCAATGCTGAGAATATCCATTATTTCTTCTACCGTATAAACTCTTTTCTCAAAGCCGGAACTATCATCAACAGCGTTGGGTAGTTTGTTCATTGCTTCAATCTTATCTTCAAACATTGTCAACACCTCCCTTAGCGTGATGATGGTTCTTTTTGAAAATCATATAGTCATAGCCGTATCCTACCTGACATTTATCGCACATCTCTTTATCTGCCTGAAAGGGGTCAAGTCTTTTTACAATGTTTTCAGGGATAGACTGAAACTCGCTTCTGCAACGAGGGCAAAGACTTAGTACAATGCCTTTACGCTCTGTCTTGGGTTTAACGGGAATACCGACTGCAAATTTCAATCCTCGCTTGATTTCGCTGATTTTATCTGCGTCGGTAATTCTTCCGACAAAATTATCAAGCTCTGTGGCTTTATCCACGGTGCGTAGCTGCTCAAGCATTACCATCGACGGCTCTTTTAAGCCACAATCCGTGTTTAGCTCAATATGAGTATTCATTGCCGTTTTCTTTTTAACAGCCGTTATAGCGGCTACAACGACCGTAGGACTGCTTTCATTTAAGCGATTTGTCTGAACCACAAGAACCGGTCTCATTCCCGATTGCACACTACCGTTTGTAACCCCCAAGTCGCAGTAATAAATATCGCCCCATCTGACATTCTTAAATTCTTTTTCTTTCATATGTAAATCCTCGCTTTCGATTATTCTGAGGTAATTCATATCCGGATTAGAATTAACCCCTTCACTTGTTTGAAATGGGAGAGCGTTTTTGGGGGGTGTTTTAGAAAAATTTCCTCAACTTTTTTATTGCACTGTTTACCGATTCCCTTACAGAAGTAAAATCGACTCCTTCTTCATCTGCGATTTTTTCAAGTGTTTTGTTGTAGAAGAAATACTTAAAAACTCTGCGTTTCTGTGTTTCGCTTAAGTAACACAAAACCTCCCGAAGTCGCTTAATATTGTCTTTCAGCATTATTTCTTCGATTGGGTCTGTATCGACTGCCAATTCCGGATGATGCACTTCAAATTCTCCGTCATTGATGTCAAATGCGTGTCCGAAAAGAAGCCTTCTCATTCTCTCTCTTGCTTCGTAGTTCTGATACTCCGTTATCACTTCGCCCTGAGCCATAGAAAGCAGAATGAACGGAGTGTACCGACGGATAACATCAGGGTATTTAACCCACAATTCTTCTTCCGCCAGTTCTGTTACAATCGCCCATTTCTCCGTGCCGGTGTAGCCGTGATATTCATACCGCAGGTTAATGAGCTTGCAGTCGTTCGCAAATAATAATTCCTGTTGTTCTAATGTAAGTTTTGTCATTGTCGTAATCTCCTTAAATTTGAATTTTTGAATTTGGTTGAAATCAAAAATTCGGAGATTACGGATACTTGGCGATATACGCCAGCCACTTATATGTCACGGTCTTGCTCCTTTCGGGAGCGACAAAAAAGCCGGACACCAAGAACATTAGGATATTTCTATCCCTTAATTCTCAGCGTCCGGCAATTTGATGACTCAAGAGCTTTCGCTCAAGGACTCGTGGCTCGGTACATCTGTCCGATATTTAATTGTTCGCTCTGTTACTACTTCTTGTTAATCTGTACTTGACTGTTCCCTTGCGTAGGGATAGGTCAACCTCTACTACTCTGTGGCAGTTCGGACATTTCAGTTCAATCACGCCTGTTGTCATTGTTACCTTGTCAAAAATACGCCAGCCACAGTTTTTGCACCTTACGATTATCTTTTGTTCCAACGATTTCATAGCTCGCTCACCTCCGGATAAACCGTAACCAAATCAAAAGGATTATCAAGATACTCCTTTTTCAAAAGTCCGAGCTGTTTCATTCGTATAGCAAGTGCTTTTTTGGAACACCCTAAAAAATCCGCAAGTGCATCAAATCTCTTATATACGCTCGGATAGTATATTTTGTTCAGACACTCAATCTTTTCTCCAAGACTGAACAGATACATTCCCTGCTTTATAAGGTTTTCGGGAAGAAGGATAGCAGCTCCAAGCGTATTTGCCTGCCATTCCTCCCAATCGGATATAGGCTTATTTCTCTCGGAATTTGCCTTGTAATAATGTACTCCGGCAGATTTCTGTGTCACACCGTAATCATTCGGGAACAACATCTTAAATATCTGATGGCTGCCCTCGTGCATTAAGGTGAAATTCTTTCTGCCTTTCAGCTTGCTGTCAAAGTTCAAGTCCTTTTCCACGAGAACGGTTTTTCCATCCAAAAAGAAAAAGGCTTCGTTATCATCATCTTCAAATACCTGAACACCCATTTCCGTAAATGAGGTCATTCCGAGAATACTACCGTCATAAGATAGGTGCTGGTATTCGACATTCAATCCGAGAACCTTCTCCAAGAGAAGCTCCGGGTCAATTCTGTATATTTGTGTGTTACGGACATCGGGAAGTGCCATATATGCCTGAACATACTTGTCGGCAATCGCTTCGATGTCAAATCTCGATAAATGTTTCAAGTTACAAAACCTCCTACCATTAGGATTTTGCTTCTACAAACCACTTTCCGTTTTCTTCGTCGAACAGAAATGTGGGCTTGCCGCAAATCTGTACCGTGTAGCGGATACCGGTTCCTCCGACTTTGGTGGAAGCCGCACGGCATTTCTGAATTACACGGTCTATCTCATATTTTTCATCATTCTCAAACTTGATGAAGTTCGGACGAGCCGTTCCATCAGGTCTATGTGTTACATTTACTTCAACATAAACTTTTCTTCTTTCGGATTCCATTTTTATTCCTCGTAATTTCTCAAAGTCAAAACTAATCTTCCCAAGTGCTTGTATCCGTCGATGTTCTTATCCGACACCCTGTACTTGGGTCGGTCATCTCCGGCAGTATTGATGTAACAGGAAAGCCTTCCTTTCTTAAAGCGTTTTTTCCGGTCAAAGAAAAGAAACATTCCCTCATATATACCGTAGTCGGTAAAATGGTTTCCGCCGTCCGCACGAAAGATAACAATATCTTCGCTGCACCCCTGCAAAAAGCAGTCGGGCATCGTAACATAAGCCGTAACCTCTTTTTCGTCAATCACATTTAGACCTCCTTAACCAACCATACCTGTCGGCATAGTGATTTCGGCTTTTTCCGGTGGTAGCCGCAAGTTCTGACACAGAACCCCATTCCTTATGCTGTCCTTTCCGAAACGCCGTCTGATTTCTTCAACACACTTTTCCATTCGCTCCAATTTGTCCTGCTTTGCGGCGTCCATAAACATATCTATTTGACGGGGCGTGTCTTGTGGAATAAGATTTATGGCTTGTACTGTCACAGAACGGATAGGGTTATTCCACCCATATCTTTTTTCAAACAACTGAAAAGCGGTCTTTGCAATAATCATCGGAGACTGTGTAGGAAGTGCAATCTTCGTCTGCCATTGCCTTGTATTGAGCGTGTTGTCTCTAATATGTATTGCGACACCTTCTGCACTCAGTCCGTGAACACGGAGCTTGTGTCCGATGTCTTGGGTTAATTCGAGAAACACGGGCCACACCTGCTCCGGTTTCTCTAAATCTGCTACTGTTGTTATACCGTGTCCTACACTTTTTATAGGAGAAACGAAATCTTTCTTGGCAACAAGGGAAAGGTCGTTGCCGTTGGCATAGTTCCATAAAACTACTCCGTTCTTTCCTAATCTTCTGCGTAAGAACTCAGGGTCGTTATTCGCTAAATCCCCGATGGTACGAATACAATAGCTGTCAAGCACTCGCTGGGTTGCCCGTCCTACACCGAGCAGGTCAGCGGCAGGAAGTCCCCAAATCTTTTCTTTGAATGTATCCTTTGGTATAACGGTTACTGCGTCCGGTTTCTTCATATCCGAGCCGAGCTTCGCAAATATCTTATTAAAGGAAACACCCACAGAAATCGTCAAGCCGAGTTCAAACTTCATCGTTTCACGAATTTCATTTGCCACCTTTTCCGGCGAACCGAAAAGGCTTTCTGTCCCGCTAATATCCAGCCAACACTCGTCCATACCATACGGTTCAACTTGGTCGGTATATCGCTCATAAACGCTTCTCGCAAGCTTTGAGTATTTGATATACTCCTCATAATGGGGCGGCACTACAACCAAGTCCTTGCACTTCTGTTTAGCCTGCCATACTGCGTCCCCGGTTTTCACATCAAAAGCCTTTGCTTTGTAGTTCTTTGCAAGCACGATACCGTGTCGTTCCTCCACAGAGCCGCAGACAGCAATCGGATATTTCTTCAATGCGGGGTCGAGCATACATTCGACGCTGGCATAGAAGTTGTTCATATCACAATGAAGTATGCTTCGTAACATTTTTTGAACCCCCCTTGACATTTTGGGAAGTTTAGTGTAAACTATGAGTAGTTCAACTTCCTGTTTCTTATTATACGCAGTTTAAGTGTACTTGTCAAGAGTAAATGAGAAGTTAAACTGTAAATATTCTTTTAAGGAGTGAAATCAAAGATGACATTCGGTGAAAAAGTCAAAGCAGAGAGGACTAAACTCGGTCTTAATCAGGATGAATTGGCTGAAAAAATAGGCGTAACCCGACGTGTAATTTGTTCTTATGAAAATGATAAATCCCGTCCGAGAGGAACGGAAAGATACAAGAAGCTGGCAGAAGCATTAAATGTAAATGTGAATTATCTGCTGTCTGAGGATGACGCTTTCATCGCCGATGTAGAGGATAAATACGGACGCAGAGGGGCAAGACAGGCTCAGGAGTTGCTTGCAGAAGTTACCGGTCTGTTTGCCGGCGGCGAAATGGCTGACGAAGATATGCGTGAAATGGTTGACGCTATTCAGGAAGCATATCTTATTGCAAAGAAGAACAATAAAAAATACACCCCGAAGAAATACCGCAAAGACGAGTAATCCTCACAGTGAACTAAGTCCAATATATGGGACACACAATAGTTTATAATTTATTATAGGGTAAATATCCGATATACTATAATATGGGAGGTGAGCCGGATTGGGGTATTACACTACGGCTGAAATTGTGAAAATCGTCAACAAGCTCATTGACCGTTGCGGTACTCGTGACCCGTACAAGGTCGCAAAAGAGCTTGGTATCAATATTATCTACCGAGATTTTGAAAAGCAGCGTGGAGCATACAAGGTCATTCTGAAGAACCGCTTTGTTTTCCTTAAAAACGGTATGCACCCGGTCGTGGAACAGATAGTGCTATGGCACGAAATCGGACACGATGTTCTCCACAGGCAAGAAGCGGTTGCTGTCGGCGGGTTCAAAGAGTTCAACATCTTTGATATGAGAGAGAACCGTATGGAGTATGAAGCAAATATCTTCGCTTCTCAGGCTTCGCTCCCGGACGACACCATTTTGGAATACATTGAAAACGGCTATGACATTCAGCAGATTGCACGGGCAATGTGTTCCGACATAAACCTAATTGCTCTGAAAGTAGATACGCTGATTGCACAAGGCTATCAACTTCGCAAACAGGAACACCAAAACGATTTTCTTAAATACAGTAAAAAAATATAAGACCGTCAAGTCTCGAATGAGATCTGACGGTCTAATTTTTATCAGTTTTTATTATATCCGAATTGTCTTGTGCAAAGGGTATCTTTCCACCATTTTTCACGACTCAGTATGTAATTATCATCCATTCGTGCGTTATAGTTTTCTAATACTGAATACTGAAAATTTGCTTTTATATAATCAAACCCTTTGGTGTCAACAATATGTTTAAGTTCAACATTCCCACCGTGTCCATTGTCTATATAGTTAGTCCACCTTTGAAGCAACATTCCATACTGAGCAGTTGCCGAGCCAACATACATTTTTCCGTTGCTGGTATCAGTTATAAGATAAACTGCTTTTTGATTTCTCAAAGCATCAAGCCAACCGCTGCGTTTATTCCGAATAATCGTTTCCAGTTGTGAAAAACTCAATCTTATGTTCTCATAACCCGGAAATTCGTCACCATCATAAGCAGTAGAAAGAATTTCTATTACTTCCAGTTCCTCCATCATAGACTCATAGGTTCTTCCCATGCCTTAACCCTGTATGCCATCCTGTTGTCCTCCTGCAAAAAATGAGTGAGGGGATTTCCATCCCTCACCCAGTAGCCCGCAGGATGGCAGGCTGTTTTAGAAGCTATAAAATTTTCCGCAGCTTCTTCCGCAGATGGTCTAACCTCGCATAGATGGCACCAGTCGTCAAATGCACAAGCGGGGCAATCTCCTTTGTGGAATACCCCTGCATTTTCAGCAGGACGATTTTCAAGGTACGCCCGTCCACCGTGACTAATACTTGATAGAGATTTTCGCTCTCAATCTCTTCCAGTAACTCCGCAACCGTACCCACTTCCGCCTGCCGCTCCCTGCCTGCCATGTCCTCAAGATATTCCGCAACGTCATTCGTCCATCGGTAAAACCGCCTGTTGGAATTGAAGTCTGCCCTGTCCGCCATGCGTATCTGCTCAATGGTCGCTTCATCAACGCCGCACTCACGCAGCAGCTTTTCCTCCGCTTCTTTCCAGATACGCCATTTCCTGTCCTCCCGTCCGTGGTTGTATGCCATTCTTACTTCCTCCAATCAGAATTGATTGAGAGGGCAGAGAAAAGCCCCCTCATCTTCCCAAAGGAAAAAACAAGGGGGCTGAACGCCTTAAATTTTAATTTTCTATTATCTTTCTTAGTTTTATTAGGATTCTGGCTTTGCGTTTGTTTACAACGCTCTGGGTTATGCCCAACCTCGCCCCGACTTCACGCTCGGAAAGTCCGTCAAAAAAGATTGCCTGTATCAGCTCCTGTTCACTATCCGACAGCAAAGGCAGGGCGGCTTTCAGCCTGTCCACCATGACCGCATTGACAACGGTTTCTGCAATGTCCACCGCTTCATCAGTGATAAAGTCCAGAGGATTCCCCTCGCTGTCCGTAAATCCGTCGAGAGATAGCAGTCTATTCTTTGTATCTAATTTTTGCAGATAACGCCACCGTTCCTTGTCACGGTAGAAGTCTGTGTATTGCTCCCTCACGACTTCAAGCAGACAGCCTTGAATGGGGATAAACAGCTTGTCCATATAGGTCTGGTCGGATTCCCTGCAACGGCAGAACTCCGTGTAGGATAATTCCACATAGCCGCCACTTTCTCTGATATATACCTTTCTTGGTGCATATTTCACCATAAATACCTCCCATCTGAATTTTTGAAATGTAAAAAATCCAGATGGAGAGGCGGAGAACGACACCGCATATCAGAAACAGCCCTACGGCACTTTCCAACAAAAATCGACAAAAGAAAAACCGCAAAGGCTCTGTGACCTTTACGGTTATAGGAAATAGTAATTCTATTGTATGGAGATTGTACTTCTACTTTCAAGGTGAGAAGTACCGTTGCACTGGCAGAAATTTTTTTAACTGGTTTCCTGCCGTTCTCTGATATGCTATGTATTGATAAATTTTGCTTCGTATGAGCAGATAGATAACTGCCCGAAAAAAGGACATAAAAAAATCCCTCCAAATTTAAAAACAAATTCAGAGGGTAATTTAGGGTATAACAAAATAACCCACCCGAATATCGTTTTTTTTATTTGGTGAGTTTGTTCTTTCAAATACGAAACAAATGCTCATGTACGGTAAAGTATCACAAGAAAATTATGTCGAATTGACAGCCGCCTCCGCTATACCGAATAAGGAAATAAAGAGTCCTCAAATTTTGCGCTACTAAATGAAGACGAGCGGAAGTAATCTCCCGCTCGTCAGTAAACTTAACTATGCCATATCAATCCCGCTTCTTTCCCGCCACCGGCACTAAGAACAGCGCGGGCAACAGCAGGAAAGCGGTACAGACCAGCCCCCAGGGTATGGACACCTGCTGGGCTACCAGCCCCACAATAGGCCCGCCGATGATCTGCCCGAAAGAGTCCAGCTGTCCGCTGGTGGAAAAGACTGTGGCGCGCATTTTCTCATCCACATGGTCGTTCATCCAGGCGGCCAGCACAGGCTCCTTGATGGTGCGCATAAGCCCCGCCAGCAGGAACACCAACAACATGAACCAAAAGCTCCGCCCCACCGCGAAGAGAACCAGGCACAGGATATACCCGGCGCTGGTGGACATGACCACACTGGTTCGGCTGACAGTCCCTTTTTTCTCCATGCGGGCGATGAGCAACTGAGAAGCCAGAATACCTAAGCCGCTGCCGATAAGACTGATAACACCGAACCAAGTGACGCTGTTCAGCGGCCCGATAACGGGTATTACCGTGTCATCCAGAAAATGAGCGGTGGAGAGCCGGTCAAAGCCTTCACTGGCAAGTCCCCCGCATAGTGTGATTGCTAAGAGCGCCAGCAACACAGGTGCGCCTTTCACAAAGCCCAGGTTGAGCTTGAACAGGCAGACAAAGTCTTTAAGCAAGCCCTGCCGTTCCTCAATAGCAGGGGAGAAGTTGGTTTCTGGCATGATGCGACCCAACACCAGCCCCAACAACAAGCACAAACTGCCCCCCAAGATGAGAGGCATTTGCAGGTTTATGTTTCCCAGCAGTGTGCCCAGCACCACGCCCAGAACGCCGCCGATTTGCCCCATTTGACTGCCCCGCAGGAACACCTTGTCTATGGGTTTGTCCTCTTCCTCCGAGGCAATCCACGCCTCCAGAGCGCCGGTGATGAAGGTATCACCGCAACCCCAGACAACCTGGGCCAGCAGAACCGTCGCGAACCACGGTAGCGCACCCTCCATCAGAAAGCCCAGGCCGTAGAGGAACATTCCAATCAGCACCGAGCGCCGACGGCTATACAAATCCGCCACCACACCGGTGGGCATCTCGAACAGAAAGCAGGAGGTCTCCTGAACCGTCCCTACCAGGACAAGCTGGAAAGCATCCAGCTGCACCACCTCCAGGTGGTACACGATGGAAAGCACTGTGGACATAGAAACCGCCAGGGAACAGACAAATCGGAACAGCAGGTAGACAGAATATGCCTTTGAATTTTTAGCAAACATGAAGTTACATTCTCCTTTCAAATCTCATTTTATATGACTTTTGCAAGCTGTTAAGCTAACTTGTGGAACATATGCCGAACCTTATCTATACGGCTATTCGGGCGGCGGGGTTGGCAAATAAATTTACCAATAGCTGGCTGGTATCCTTTTAACTCTGTCAAGCAGACTCCCTGCCCATTTGTGAAATAAGTTAAATCGTTCCTGTATTCTTGAATACATCTAGCAGGGATTTCTCCTTTCAGAATGACCTCGTCATTCTTTATCTGAGTACTTACAATATCTGCACAATACCTTGGAGCATCATGATACGCCCGTGAGAGATATTCCTGCGGTGCATAAATTTCAAAGTGGAGATATGGCTCTAATAGTTCTGTCCCTGCTTTTTTTAAAGCCTGCTCCAATACGATAGGGGAAAGCAGCCGAAAGTCTGCGGGGGTACTTACAGGACTATAATACAATCCATATTCAAAACAGATTTTACAGTCTGTCACTTTCCATCCATACAGCCCCTGCTCGCAGCCATAAAGAACCCCCTCCATAACCGCATTTTGGAACGATTGATTTAAATATCCAAGTGAAACTCTGCTTTCATACTGCACTCCGCTTCCAATAGGGAGCGGCTCTATGGACAACCCGACAGAAGCCCAGAAAGGATTTGGCGGGACTTCTATGTGGATGGTATATTCTGCTTTTCTAAGCGGTCTTTCCAGATAAATAACCGAAGGCTCTTTCATAGCCACGCCCACATGATATTTTTCTTCTAATAGCGAACAAATAACTTCTAACTGTACTTTTCCCAAAAAAGATAACATAATCTCATGTGTAACAGTATCAATGTCAAAATGCAAAAGAGGGTCTGTATCAGCAATCTCTGCGAGGGCATTTAACAGGGCTTCCCTTTGCTCCGGCTTTTGCGGCTCTACCGTTGTCCGAAGTAATGGCATGGGATTATCAATCCATGTTTTGTGAGGCAGGAGTTTTTCATTTCCCAGAATGTCGTTCAGTTTCAAAGTATCATCAGCTAAAATAACAATTTCTCCCGGACAGGCATGGTCAGCCGGGACGATTTCACCATTTGACGGAATACACATTTCTGTAATCTTTATTTTTTTCTTTTTTGACAGCAGCAGGGTATCCCGTAAATGGAGCGTCCCATGATACAGGCGTAAATAAGAAAGCCGTTTTTTCCGCTCTGTATACTCAACCTTAAAAACATATCCACATAATTCAGACTGAATATCGTCTGTTTCTGTAATGAAAGTTTCTGTAACCGCTTCAATCAGTTTTTCTGTTCCTAAATTGTCTTTTGCACTCCCATGATAAACAGGAAACAAAGAGCAGCATCTGGTTCTTTTGCACTTTTCATATTGTAATTCCTGTATATCCAAAGAATCCTCTGCAACATATCGTTCTAATAGTTCATCGCTTCCGGAAATAATCATATCCCATTTGTCCAAATCAGAAATATCGGTCATGGATATTTGGGGCGACAGGGAAACCTCCTGCATGACAATCATATCACTGGTAAGTTTGTCTTTAATGCTTTGGTAAACACGCTGTAGGTCGATTCCATTTTGGTCTATCTTATTTATAAAGATAATTGTCGGAATGTTCATTTTCTGAAGCGCATGGAATAATATACGCGTCTGTGCCTGTACGCCGTCTTTTGCCGAAATGACTAAAACAGCTCCGTCAAGGACAGATAAAGCACGGTATGCTTCGGTTAAAAAATCCATATGGCCTGGCGTATCTATAATGTTGACTTTTACATCCTCCCACTGAAAAGATGTCACTGCTGTCTGGATAGTGATTCCCCTTTGACGCTCCAAATTCATTGTATCTGTCCTTGTTGTGCCTTCATCTACGCTCCCTAGTTCTGCAATTGCACCACTGGTATACAATAAACTTTCCGTTAATGTTGTCTTTCCTGCGTCAACGTGAGCCAGAATGCCTAAGTTAATTATTTTCATGTGATTTTCCTCCTATCAACACCCAAAAAAGGGCATAAAAATACCCAGTGATAAATACTCCTATCACTGGGTAAATAACTCCAATAGCCCCAAAACACTTATATGTTTTCGGGCATATAAAATTACATGATAAAAGTATTCTTAAACTGGGTACAAAAAACTAAGCCCCATATTAAAAGTGAAACGGGACTGCTACTTTTTGTTCCCACTATCAAATTGACAGTTTATTTAAGAATACCTTGCCGCATATTTATTAACTCCTTGTCTAATACTGAATCTAATTATATTCCTTAACCCTTTATTTGTCAAGCCTATATTTAAAGAACATAATAGAAAACTGTTCTGACAGATTTAGAGTATGTGATATTTTACACAATAATATCAAGCAATATGAAAGATACTAAAGTCAAGCGAAAGAAAAAATGTTATGGATTATTTGAAAACGGCAGATGAAATTGTTGATGTCTATTTTGTCACATATATAGAGTCTTGTGATAAGAATAATAATTCACATTCTACATCTTGGAGAAATAGATATATAGGTCAAGACGGTGTTATCTATATTCTTAAGAATGGAAACAGACAATTCTTTGTTTGGCATCCTGTTGACGATGATTTTAAACCAATTACTTCTTTGGGAATTATTAGTTCCCGTGATGATTATTATATTAAAAAGAACAATCTATTAGTAACAACTCAGAATTCCATTTACAAATTCAGGCTTATCAACAAGGAGGTGAACACTGATGATAAAACTTAACAAAATGGAACAAAATGAATATAACGCTTTTATTGTTGCTGTTGTTCCTTCATTATTACCCGGCACATACCACTTTAGAGACTTTTTCACAAATAGAGTTACATCTGCAAGAATCGGTCGTAAATTCTATGAAGATGTTGTCAATGGTATATATCCGCATATTTCTCTTGTTGGGACAAAGGCTTCAGAAGGTTATATTTGTTCTTGAGTAAATACCTGATTTCTCATAATGTACTTGATGGCTACTCAAACGAGCAGCCATCTTTTTAATATGCCGGAATACCGTATCCGTAGATAACAGAGCTTCCGACAGGGTATGTTTTGGTTCTGCAAGTGTCGCCTGAGTTGCCCTCAACGGTATAGACTGTACCGTTTTCGCATTTCTGAACAATACCGGTGTGGTCTGTCACACCGTCGCCCTCCCAGTCAAAGAAAATGATTGTACCGGGCGAAGGCTCATACGAACCGTCTGCCCACTGTCCTCGGTCTCTGAACCATTGTACACCGTTTACACAGCCGGCATACTTTGGAATAATACCGGCGTCGATATATCCGCACTCGTTAGCACACCAAGAGACGAAGCAGGCACACCATTCTACACGGGAGTCAAATCCGTACCAAGACCAGTAAGGCTGACCGCCTACATTACCCACCTGTGACAAGGCAACCGTTACGATTTGGTCGTCGCTGTATCCGATACCGTAAAGCACCTGAGACCATAGTTGATTGTTTTCGTCCTTTAGCAGCTCGGCAAGATACTCTTTCTGCTCCTGATTAAATCCGTACATAGCCGCCATTTCATCAACGGTCTTGTGCGATACCGTGATATACAGGAAAGTTTCTGTTACTGTGGTTTCGGTCTGTACGATGTTGCCGTGTCCGTCGTCGCTTTCTTCGATTTCGGTATGGGTTTTCGTTTCCGTTCGGGAAGAAATATCGTTCATTTCCCAAAAAATATCCGACAGTAGCTGCTTCTTGGTTTCATCAACCGTAGCAACCTCCATCGGATTGTCGGGGTCGGTATTCACTTTAACAGAATAGACCGCAAGAACATCTTTCCAAACAGCTCTGCTTCCGCTCATTTCAAGCACATCATAGCTTACAGAGTTCTTTTCCTGTTCCAATCGGTCATCATATTCCTGATTGATTTCCTGAACGACTGTCTGCATTGACATTCCCGTGCCGGAATCCTCTCCCGAAAAGAAGATACCGAACACAGAACCTGCAATCAAGGCTACAAGACATAGCACAATAATTACTACCACCGCAACCCAACCGCCGGCAGCGATAGCGGCAATAAGACCTTTTACCGCCGCTATGATTGCTTTTACTGCGGCAATGGTGGCTTTGGCTGCGGCTTTAATCGTAGCGGCTGTTGCTTTGGCTGTGGCTTTTGCCGCCTGTGCCGCTTTCTGCGAAGCCTTAACTGTCGCCTGAGCTGTTTTCTGTGCCGCTTTTGCCGCTTGCTGACTGGTTTTTATCGCAGTCTTTGCAGTCTGCTCAGCCGTCTTAACCGATTTCTGTGCGGTCTTTGTTGCTTCTTTTCCGGCAAACTTAATGGTTTTCTTTCCGGAGGAAGTGGCAGACTGCTTTATGGTCTTTTCCGCCTTATCGACAGTCTTAATCGCAGAGCTTGTGTTTTGCGAAGCCTGTTTTCTCAAAGACTGCTCGGCTCGCTGCTGCTTGAAACGCTGAATACCGTCCTTTGCGGTGCGGATATTCTCTTTTGTGGTTTCAAGTCCCTTTCGTCCCGCCTTGTCAAACGCATAGGCACCATCGTGAAACACCTCGTCAATACCGCTTTCCAGTTTATCGGAAGCGTATTCCTCGGCAGAACTGCTGTTGGCATTTACCGACCGCTCCGCCTTTTCTTTTGTTGCGATATACGCCTGCTTCATTCGTTGGGTTGCGACGGCAGCCTTATCTATTGTTCGTATCGTACCTTTTGCATTGTCTTTCGTTTTAATATCAGCCATACAATCCCTCCTTCCTATGCAGGCTGAACTACCTGTTGTATTATTCGTTTATTAGCTTCGCCACTACAACAAGTCTGCCGTTTGTCCGGGAATACTCACAGGTGGAAAGGGTCAGGAGCTTGTCGCCGTATTCGGCGGTTATGCCGGTTTCGTAAAGCGACAGTTTCTTGCACTTCTCAACATAGGCAGTGAAATCCTCGGCGGTGTCCGCATTGACGAACTGATAATATTTGAAGCTGTCGGGACTATCCGTATATACTACGGTTTTGAACACGGCAATTACTTCATAGGTCTGTCTATCGGTCAGCGTATCAAAGGATACTGTTTTGTGCTTTTCCCAAAAGCTCTTGTCCTTGAATTTCATAAGACCGGCGAACATAGAGCCGTCGTTCATATGATGACCGTAGATAATGATATTGTCGCTTGGCAGTTCCATATCGCAGTTTTCCTGAACATAAGGACAGCCGTAGTCGGTGTATGCCTTATCAAAGCCGTGCTTCAGATAGAAGTTCGGGTTGTCCTTTGACTGCATAACGGGATAATTGATTTTTGTGTCCTCAACCTTAATCCAGCCGACCATATCGTTATTTTGCAGATAAAGCTCCTGATACTCCGGGATAAAGGTCTTTTCTTCGGAGTAGTTCATCAGCTCTGTGGTTTCTTCAGGCTCGGTCTCCACAACCTCAATCAGATTGTCGTACATCTCAGCCTGCTTTGCAGAGTCGCAATAGTGCTTGATGAGAAAACCTGAACTGACGGCAAATACAATGCTGAAAGCACAGATTATGGCAATATAGATTTTGTTTTTCATAGGTGTTTCCTTTCTCATTTACAGAATAGGGCAAGGGTTATGCACCCTCGCCCGGTTTGGTTGTCATCAGCTTATACAGCTTCGTATTCTTCGGGAACTTATTTGCAAACGGCACAAGCGAACTGCCGACCTTAATCAATCCGTGTCCTGCGTCAACATTCGTGATATACGAAAGCTGGAGGTCAGAAATGTTAAGGAGCTTTGCAAGCTCAATTCTGTCGGTTGACGCCTGATTGAGCATAATCAAAAACTCGCTGTTTGCAAGCATAGTTCTCGCTGTATGGCTCTGCAAAAGGTCGTCCACATTCTGTGTAATGCCGGTGGCATAAGCGCCGTACTTTCTTACACGCTTCCAAAGCGTAAACAGGAAGTTTGCAGAATACTCGTGCTGGAACAGGAGGTAGATTTCATCAATGAAGATAAAGGTCTGCTTACCTTTAGCACGGTTCTGTGTAATACGGTTCAGAATAGAGTCGAGGACGACAAGCATACCGATAGGCATAAGCTGCTTGCCGAGGTCAAGAATGTCATAACAGATAAGTCGGTTATCCGTATCAACATTGGTTGGCTTTGCAAAGGTATTCAAAGAACCGTGAGTAAACAGCTCGATAGCAAGGGCGATTTCCTTTGCTTCCGGCTCGTCCTGTTTCAAAAGCTCCGCACGAAAATCCTGCAAGGTAGGAACAGTACCGGTATATCCTCTCTGCTGATAGTCTCGGTAAACACTTGCCGTACAACGGTCGATGATAGATTTCTGCTTTGCTCCGAGGTTTGTACCGCCGATAAGCTGTTCGCAAAGGGACATAATGAACTCGGATTTCAGGATAACCGGGTTTGCTCCGTCGCCGTATTCCTTGTTCATATCCATCGCATTGATATGGCTCGGAGAAGTAGCGGAAATATTGATTATTTCGCCGCCGAGAGCTTTTACAAGCTGCGAATACTCTCGCTCAGGGTCTATGATAATAACATCTGCATTGGAGGAAAGAATGATATTTTCAATTTCACCCTTTGCCGCAAAGGATTTTCCGCCGCCGGATACGCCGAGAATAAAAGAGTTGCCGTTGAGTAGCTGTCTGCGGTCGGCAATAATCATATTTTTACTGATGACATTCTGACCGTAGTAAATGCCGTTTTCGTGGTAAATGTCCTGAACCCTGAAGGGAATAAAGACCGCAAGGCTTTCTGTGGTAAGGGTTCTGAATGCGTCAATCTTGCGTGTTCCAAAGGGCATAGCCGTATTCAGTCCGTCCATCTGCTGATACTTGAGAACGGCAAACTGGCACAAATGCTTTCTTGCCGTAGTAAGCAGAGCTTCGGTGTCGTTATCAAGCTGTTCTTTGGAGTCCGCAGTATGAACCATAGTGAGTACAGCGAACATCATTCGCTGATCACGAGTGGTAAGGTCATCAAGGAACTCCTTCATTTCCTTTTTCTGCTGTTCCATATCATACGGAACGGTAGCGGAAAAGTTATTGTTCTGATTCTGCTTTCTCTGCCAGTTGGTTATATTCGTCTCAACCCCAAGCAGTCTGCTCTCTGCTTCTCGCACCGCTTCATCGGTAGGAACAGGTACGATGTCAATGGACATCATCAGGTTGCGGTTCAGGTCGGTAAGCTCGGCTACCATACTGTCCTTGATATAGGAAGCGTACTCACGAAGAAAAAGGACTCTCCCGTAACGGTTTCCCATTTTGAAGTAGTCCTTTTCAAATTCCATTGTATCGGGGCAAACATAATCCTTGAAATCGTGTCCCTTCTTTCTCGTTTCCTTAATATTGAAGTGGTAGGCGGTTTCCTCCCCGACACGGAAGAAATCGTGGACAATTCTCAGTCTCTCATCGGTTTCAAGCTCCACACATTTGCTTCCGAGTCTTGCAAAGTGGGCAATCAGGTCAGCACCGACACGGGCAAAATAGGTTCGTGCGTCCTCCACGCTCTTTTTATTGATGGAGATAGTAACATATTTATCCTGAACGATGGCATTTGCCCCGGTTGCCTTGTCGAGAAGCATTTTGTTATATTCCTCTCGGTAAACATCAAGCTCATCGCCGGTTTCGGGGATAAGAATGGTTTTCTCAAAGTCAAGACGGTTAAGCCGTCTGTTGTTGATAGTCAGCTTTGTAGTAGCTCCGCTGTCAAGAGAGTTGAGAAGCTCGGAGTATTCAAGGAACATTGCTTCCTTATCCTCACGGCTCGCTACGGCATAGTTAATATCCGTGAACTTGAAGCTTTTGGAATACTTGTCCTTGCCTACACGGAAAATGCCGTCATCATAAATAGCGGTAATGGGAATACAATCCTGTACGCCCTTTGGTACTACGAACTTTTCTTTGTCCTGCTTTAACAGGTTTGTAAGAGTTTTAATCATTGTTCTTATAAGCCTCCTTCTGTTTTTGTTCGATTGTCGGTTTCATCAATTCGTAATAGGTGTTGGTGGAATGAAAGACCAGCTTTTTCGGCATAAGGAACTCGGACTTTATCCACGCCCATATAAATTTCTCAGCCGTCATTCCGTTGTATTTCACAAAGCCGAGAGCCGCAAAAGGGGCAGCTCCCAAAATGCACACCCACGATACAGTTTCTGTTCCGAGGTACGGTTTTAGGAGGAAGTAAAGTCCTACCGCTACCGCACAGGCGAGGACAGAAAAAATGAACTGTCTGAGCGACAGTCCAAAAAACATTGACTCTGTGTAATTTCGTATCTCTCGGTTAATTTTGACTTCCATCAAAAGCTCCTTTCTCTGCGATATGCTTGTTTTGCGTGACGGATTTCATCAGAGCAGACGCAGGTGTCCGCAAGGCAAATCACATTGCCGTTTTTCTTTCCTCCGTAATACACACAATATTTGCAGTCGCAGTCGGCAGGCGTATAGCCCTGCCATCTATCGTTATTATTCTTGTTTTTCTTCATCAGAGAACCTCCCGTTATAAGCCCATCATTTCACGGATAATTCGGTCGCTCATCTTAACCGCACCGACAAGCACAAGCATATTGAATACCAGTTCGCCGATATATGCCCATACCTGAGTAACGGCTGCTGCGTCAGGGTTCACTACCGGCGGCGTAGAAGCAAATAGGGAGAAGATGATACAAGCAAGTACAATTACTGCTCCCTCAAGCAAAACGGCACAGTAGCTCTTTATAAAGCTCTTACCCACATTCTGCGACGGTTCTCCGGCAAATGTGGAAAGCGGTATCGGAGCGAGAGCAGTGTACATATACAGCTTGAAAAATCGTCCGTACACCGTCATTATCATAATGAACGACAAGACCGTGATAAACAGTCCGCCGATAAGAGTAACCGCCCACAATGGGATACTTTCAAAAAATCCGCAGCTTTCAATGGTTGTTACCATTTCAGCAGGTAAAGTTGTTTGATTGGGCGTACCGAATCCCGCAGATGTCATAATGGTTGAAATCGTACCTTGTACGATGTCGAACAGGGCAAGCATAAGCTCCAGCCCGTAGGTAATCACACCTTTGGCAATGGCAAAGCGGATAAACAGCTTTAATGCGTGTTCCGGTTTCTTTACATCGGTAAAACTTCCGCAGGTGCGAACCACACCGACAACAAAAAACAGAACAAGCAGGGCAAGACCGATAGCCTGAACTGCTCCGTTGATATTCACCATTACCGACCAAATACTGCCGCCTTTGAACTGTTGCGGCGAAGTGGTTAGCAACTGCCATATTTCCGAAAGCTTGCTGTTCCAAGTTTCAAGGGCATTTTCGAGGTTCTGAACTACCCAGTTATCACTCATCTGTTTGCACCTCCTTTAAGATTAGGGGCATACCTGAAATGCCAGGTATGCCCCGTTTGATAACTGTGTTCTCTTAACCGGTAATAAGGGTAAGGATTTCCTTTGCAAAGGTAATGATGATACCGCCTGCAAGAGTCAGGAAACCGTTGGCTCTCTGAGACGGGTCGTGAGACTTCAAAGAGAGACCGACCTGAACGATACCGAAGCCAAGCAGGATAAGACCGATGGCACGGATAAGACCGAAGATGAAATCGGACAGATTGTTGACTACGGTAATCGGGTCGCTGGCGGCAAAAGCGGTAACGCTCATACCGCAAACAAGAGTTGCTGCTGCGATTACGGCGCAGTAAGCACGGAAGCCTTTCTGAACCTTTCCGGTCATAGGCAGCTTCTGAGTAGTTTTCTTTTCGTTGTTCTTCTTAAAAATGTTCATTGTGTTTTCCTCCGTTAAAATAAGTTTTTATTCACTTCAAAATCCTCATCGGACAGAAGTTCGTAATTGGTTTCTCCGTAGCTTTCCTCCGGAAGTTCTTCCGGGTCAATAGAAAGAACGGAAATTGATGAGTGCTTGATGGTCACTTCGCCGTGTTTATATGCAGAAGCCTTTCCATCGGTTGTAAGTGCCACATTCGGGTGCTTCAAGATGTCGTACTTGAAGTCCATAACGGGGCGTTCTCCACGAATAAACAGAATTGCATATTGGTTATCAAGCATACGAACCTCATCAGGAGTAAGAAGCTCTCGACCGCTAATCTGATAATTTGTGGAGTAGTTGCCGCTTCGACCGGTACTTTTTCCGAAAGTGTTGGTATCAATGGTTTCCTTGCCGAGAAGCTCGGACACATATTTGTGGGTGCTTTGCTCGTTGCCGCCGAGATATAAAAACTCGTCGCAGTTACCTACAATGCTTTCCCATTGCTTTTCAAACAAGGCTTTAAGCTGTGCCAAGTTCTGCAAGATAATACTTACCGATACCCCACGGGAACGCATAACCGAAAGAATTTTGTCGAAGTCATCAGGGAGTGAAACATTCGCAAACTCGTCCATCAAAAAATGAACGGGAACGGGAAGCGAGCCGCCGTGAATATGGTCGGCAGCATAAAACAACTGCTGAAAAAGCTGTGTGTAAAGGATAGATACCAAGAAGTTAAAGCTGGAATCGTTATCCGGTATCAAAGCGAACAGAGCGACCTTTTTCTCTCCGAGTGACGGGAGGTCAAGCTCGTCTGTGGTGGTTAAAGAAGCAAGACTTTCAAGGTTGAACTTTTCCAGTCTTGCCGCAAGGGTTATCTGTATGGACTTTAAGGTTTTCGCCGCACCTGAATGATAGGAACGGTAATACTTCAAAGCAATGTGGTCGGGATTCGACATCTCCAATTCCGCAAACAGTTCATCAAGAGGAGAAGGTCTTGTGTCCTCCTCGTCCTCAATCGCACCGGCTCTGAGCATTTCCATTATCATTGCAAAGTTCTGTTCATCTTCGGGTGCTTCATAATGAAGATAAAATACAAGTGCAAGCAAAAGCATTGAAGCCGAGGTATCCCAAAAGGGGTCTTGTGATTGACTTCCTTTCGGAGTGGTACTCTTAAAAAGGTTCGTCACGAGCTTTTGCACATCGTTGTCATTCTGCAAATAGACAAACGGGTTATAGCAATGGCTTTTCTCCATTGAAATCAAATCGAGAACACGGACTTCATAGCCTTTGCTTTCAAGCAGCTTTCCGGTATCTCGGAGAATTTCGCCCTTTGGGTCAAGAATGACAAATGATGTGTTGCACTGCATAAGATTCGGCTTGCAGTAAAACCTTGTCTTACCGGCTCCCGAACCGCCGCACACAAGGGTGTTTAAGTTTCTTCGGTGTTTCTTCGCATTGAGTCCGATACAGACATTTTGCGTCATCAGCTTATTTGCAGAAGCCGGAGACTGTCTGTATTTTTTGTTTACGGCTCTTGCATTGCCCCATTTTGCAGAACCGTGTTCTTCACGCCTTCGGTAATTCTTCTGTGTTGAGAAGTAAATCCCAATACCCATTGCATAGCAGAGAAGCAAAACGAGGACAGTTTTTAGGCTGTCCTCGCATAGCTCAATATGAAATGGTTCGTTGAACGCTGTTAATAGGCTCGGCAGTATTTCCGGCAATCCTCCTTTTACAGAGGGTGCAATCAGAAGTGCCAGCCATACGACCGGGATAATACCGATGACGGAAAGAATAATAGCAGACTGCCTCTCGTTATCTCGATTCACAGGAGCGTTCCTTTTCGATAACTTTGAACTTTTTCTTTGGGGCAGTTCCGACCTTGATGATAAGGTCGTCCACCGCATCGGTAGATTTGCCCTCGTTCATCAAATCTGTTTTCTCGTCGTTGAGAGAACGGATAATAATGCCGTGTTCATAATCGTCCAATGCGATATGATACATTTCTTCCTTCGCCATAGTCTCACCTTATCTTTCGTAGTCTTTGCTTCGTTCCTGCTTTTTCTTGTAAAGCTCATCGGAAACACGGGAGTGAATATCCGCCATTGCGTTTCTCGTTTTGGAAAGCTCATAGCGAATGTCCTTCGGCTCTTTGCCGGCGAGCTTTTCAGGGATACGGTTGATAGCAAAATTCTGTGTATCGACGCCGTACTTTTTGCAAAGCATATAGCCGATACATACTGCCTGAAAGCCCATATCCGCTCTGCTGTAACTGTCGCTGTTGATAGAGAGCTGTGCGTGGCCAAGCTCCTGTGCTACGCACTGAGCGACCGCTACGCTGTCTCCCACATCACGCTTTACATACAAGGTCTGTTCCTCGTTGTTATAAAACGCCGCCATATTGGGATACGGAAGCTCATTTGTTGCTTCCACTTCAACCGGGGAAGAATCCAGCATAACGGTAATGAGTGCTTTCGGGTCACGGTTGACAGTCGGTGCAGGCGGTCTTTTGCCGTTGGTCTGCGAAACATCAAAGACCTTTTTCACATTGTAGGAAATGCCGGTCGTACCGTCTTTCTTTGCATACTCGACAGGTTCAAGAATGGAAATGCTTTTCGCACCTTTCTGAATTTTCACATTATCTTTGCTCCAGTCATCAAAGTTTTTAAGCTGGCTTGCTTCGGGAAGCTGCTTGAAAATCAGAAGTGCGTTGACCGCAGAGTATCTGTCAAGACGGCTCTGCGTATCAAGGAAGGCTTTGAACTTTTCCGGGTCGGAAACAATCGCCTTTGCGGTGTCGTCCGCCATCTGATATACGGCTTCTTTTTCAGCCTTCATCTTCTCGGCATATTCCTCTTTGGAAAGTCGTTTGCTCTGCTGTCCTGCCTTAGCAGGGGTAAAATTGTTTGTCATTGTGATTACCTCTCTTTCACATTTTTGCTTTTAGGTTTCGGCTGCTGGTGTACGGTCTGTGCCGGGGCGTTCTTGACTTCCGGCTTTGATACCTCCGGCTCTTTGCGTTCTGCTTCTTTCTGCTGCTTGGACTGTGCCTTATATCGGTCAAGCTTTGCTTTTACCGACGGCTTTCTCTGTCTGTCGCTTACAGTACCCTTATCAGTTTGCATATCTACCGGCTCGGAGTCGTGCCTTGACGGAGGGTTTTTGTCCGTTTTGGCGACTGTGGGGTTTGACTGGGAATACCCCTCTTTCTGAATAGGTTTTCTGACGGCTTCCTCAGTGATGATTTCGTTTTTGGTTTTCGTCGGCTTGTCTTTCTCCAAAGCTTCACGCTTTTCGACAGCCTTCTGAGACTCGGTGACAATCGCAGCCTTATCAACTTTACCGAGTTCAAATCTCTCAACGATTCTCTGAATTTTGGAAGCGTCCTCTGCACGGGCAATAATATCAATCGGGACATTATCGCCCTTTGTGTTTTTATCCCTGAGTACGCAGTAGAGAACGCCGTAGCGTTTTGCCTGCTCGGTAAACTTCTTCAAGTCCTTGTTGGGGATAGAAAACACCTTCAGCTCCTTGCCCGACTTAATCATATTAGTAAGTCGAGCCTTGCCTTTTGTTTTCTGTTCCTGTTTGAGAACAGAGACTAAAAGAACGGCAATATTCTTTGCTGCCGCTCCGCTTAATTTTGCGGCTACTTCAAAGCCTTCAAGCGATAGCCTGACGACCTGTTCTGCCGCATCACCTCCGTTTGTCATTACGGTTCTGCTCCTTTCGTTCTTGTTTTTCTTCGTAAACTCTTACCGTTTCAAGGTTGGCTTCAATAACCTTTGACCTTTCGGCTATGTCATCACAAAGACCGACCTCTTTGCGGAGAGTCCACAGCTTGCTCGTGATTGCCGTAATCTGCTCTTTGACATTTGATAGCTCATCGTCACTCAAATTTCTTCTTAACTGTTTTCGCAGGTGCGTTCTATCGTCAGTCAAGGATTTGATTTGCGACAACACGGACTCTTTATATGAGAAAAGCTGCTCGTCGGTAGAAATGTTCTCCCGTCCAAGCAGCCTTGTCTCCTGAGTGATTTTGTCGAGCTTCAGCAAATCTTCTTTCAAAAGATAGTGAAGCCTTGCGGTATTCTGTTTTTTGTACTTCGGCAGATAACCCAGCTTATAGCAGTAATGCAGATACAGCCCATACAGTCCGCCGACCTTTTTGACTTTGTGTTCTCTTGTGGGCATTCGGTACTGCCTGACTCTTACCGTTTCCTTTGCAAAAGGAACGATAAGAACCTTTTGATTTTCCGTCAGCCTACGCTTGATTGCGTCCTCGGTATAATTCTCTCCGAGTGATTTAAGTCGTATCGGCTTCTTGTATCCTTTCGGGACAATCGTCCAATACTTTCGACTGTCGCTGAGACAATGTTCATAGCCCATCTGAGTCAGGATATAATCAAAGGTCTTTAAGTTGGTGCTGTGTGCAATCGCTTCATCAATGGCGTCACGGGTCATTGAATATCGGCTCGGCATACCGGCTTGTTCCTGCTTGTAGTAATAAGAGGATTGCTTACTGCGGTTTGGGTTCGGATTGTAATACAGTCCGTACTTTTCACAAAGGCAGTCGGCAACCAAACGAAACTTGAACCACGCTTTTTCGTCGCCCCATAACCGCTTGCCGTCCACAAAGGAAACGGAGTTTATTACATAATGACAGTGCAGGTGTTTCGTGTTCAGATGAGTAGTAACCACCACCTGAAATCTTTTGCCCCACACTTCGTTTGCAAATTCCATTCCGATTTTCTGTGCAAGCTCCGGGGATATGTCCTGTTCCTTAAAGCTCAGGTATCCGTGATAGGCTTGAATGCCGTCGTCTTTGCCGTATGCTTTTTTTACAGATATAAACTGGTCTCTTGCGGTCGCAGGGTTGCAGTTGATACCCTCTACGAAAAACTCACGCTCGGTTTTTTCTTCGTCCTTTGCATAGCTGAGAACATCACGGAGAGCCTGATACTGTTCCTCGGTGTAAATGTCTGCCGCCGTCTTTTCGGGATTGGCGGCATAGTCGATTACCTGACCGAGCCTTGATGTGACCGACCACAATTTACTTACTGCCATTTCATATCGCTCTTATCGGGTCTTAAAAAAGTACGCTCCACATCAGCCTGAAACTTGTGCCAACGCTCGGCTTCCTTTTTGAGCTGCGGTGCGTCCACAAATCCGAGGGTGTTTGCTTTCGCCGCAAGCTGATTGATGTTGTTGCCGATAGCGGAAAGCTCACGCATAACATCGTAAAATCTTTCATCGGGCTTTTCTCTCGGCTCGTATCCTCTGAGAAGCAAACGGATAAGTCCGCCTTCGGAAAGACACGCCCGCTTTGCTTTTTTCTGCAAATCCTGAGCTTCTGCCTTGTTCATCAGAATGTGCTTTTCAATGTTTCTCTTGCTCATTTTTATCGCTGTCCTTTCTGTAAATATAGTGTCTGTCCCGGTTTATCTGAAACAGGCACATTGTTGTTACTCCGAAAAAGCCGCCGATGAGTAACCCGGCGGCGACCAATACTATCTCCCGCAAAGCTTATGCTCCTTTCTTGCTTGGGGTATTAGGGGCAACCCCTAACGAGTGTACCGTTTTGGACATTCCTGTCCATAAATGGTCTGCTCGCTAAGATTATGCAGACACTCAGGGTTGCCCCATAGATTGACTCTTATCTCTCCATATCCTTTGAGACAGGCTTATACGGCTTTGCTTCAATACCGTCCATAGACTTGTTAAACCTCTCCGGGTATTTGAACTTTTCCTCGTACTTACGAGCCAGTTCTTTCGGCATACTGAGAAACTTTTCCGACTCAATCGGTGCGTATGCAATGAAGAACTTGCCGGCAATAATGTCGAGCATTTCACGGTTGCTGTCGTCTTTCACATAACATTTTTCAATCTTCCAACCGTCCTTGCCGCCGTGTTCATCAGCCATATATGCTTCCAGTCGCACACATTTATCCGAGCCGTCAAGGGAAGAAGCATAGATAGAATATCCGCCCATACCCTCAATGAAAGCCTTGTTGTTACTGCTGACAACATAGGTTCTTTGTTCCTCTGTGTAAGGCTTGTCAAAGCTGTCAGCCGTAAAAACAATATATCCGGTCGTGTGTGTTCTTTCTTTTTCTGCCTGCCGGAAATGAGCTTTCAACTGCGGATAACTCATCTCAACATTCTCAGGCTCGGAATAAACTGCCCTGTTCAGAGGCATACCGTTCATCTTTCCTTCCTCGTTGCAGATGATGGCAACCTCGTCCTCAAAGGGCATATATTCTTCAATATCTCCCTCCACAAGAGACTGCATTGCTTCCAGCGTATCCTCAATTTCAATGAGCTTCGGATACCTGCCCGGCTCAACGAGAATGACGGAAATCTTCTCCGGTGCTTCGACCTTTTCAAAGGTATCTTCGTGAATATTCAAAGCGAGGGAGCTTCCGTTTTCCCAACTCATATGAATCTGTCCGGCGTCGTCAACGAACTTAACCGTTCCTTTCAGACCGTATGGCATTTGACTTTCGCCAGCCATTTCAGTGAGTACAATCTGCGTACCCTCCGGGTACATTTCTCTGATTTCTTTTAGTTTCATCGTGCAAAACTCCTTTCGGTTTTATCTTTTATCCCTAAGCGTTTACAAAGAAAGTCGTTGACATCTTTCCCGTATTGGGGAGGGTCGTCAACGACTTCATACTTGTCTGAGAGAATCGTCTGCAACGCTTTGGTCGCTTTTCTTCCGGCAATATCATTGTCCAAATGAAGAACAATTCGCCTGATTGTTTTATCCTTTTCAAGCAGCCTGCCAAGTGTAACAGGCACTTTCGAGTCCTCGATTTTCTGCTTTGGGGAATACACTCCCGCAAGAGAAACAAGGTTAAACTGTCGCCAGTCTTTGCCCTCCAGCTTCATCAAAGTTGCATAGGAAAGCAGGTCAATGGCACACTCAAAAAGATGAACCTCTCCGGTGTTTTCGGCAGTCAGGCGGAAAGAATATTGCTTTTTACTGCCGGTGCAGTCGCCCATAATCCTTGATTGATTTGTTGCTCTGTATGCGGCGTATTTAGGTTCTTTGTTTTCGTCATAGCCGATAAAAACAGCATTGTGATACGGAAGCGACTCAATGATTAGCTCCTGTTCCAAGCAGTAATTGATGATTTCATAATCAATCCCACGCCCGAAAAGGTAATCAAATACCACATCGGTAGTGGGACTTTTTTGGGGCAGAAGCAATGGCTGTTCCTCATAGCTTTTGATATTTTCGCAAGTAGGAAAGCTGACTGAACCGTTTCCCATAATGGTCTGAACCGCACCTACAAAATCCATTCCACGGACTTTGATAAGGTAATCGAGGGCGGATTTGCCCCCGATACCTCTCGACCACCACATCCATTTTCCATTGGAAATCTTTAAGCTGTCGTGGGTTCTTGTGGTGTATGTGTTGCTTGAAAACTTAACAAGCTCGCCCGGTTCATACTCTCTGAGATAGGTTAATAAGTCCATTCGTTTGGCTTCGGTTATGACCTCCGGTGCAATATACGGCATAATTATCACCGCCGTTCTACATCAGCAAATCGGCAACCGCTTTCTGTATCGGTTCGTTGATACTGAGCTTTGCAATGATGATAAGTATCTTGTCAACAGGGCAGCCGATGTCATTCCAAACAGTCCAAGCATCTTCCGCAAGGTCGTCATTTTCATACAAAGCAATGATTTCTTCCGGCGAAAACACCGTTTCAATGCTCTGTCGAACCAACTCTCCGTAGAAAGAAAGCTTTGCATTTCTAAGGGCAAATTCTGCTTCCTTTGCGGGCGGTTTGCTTCTTTTTAATTCGAGATATGCTTTATCAAGTCTCCTGACCACAACCATCATCATTGCATCAAAAGGGTTAATGATTGCTTTTCTGCAAGGGCAGTTTTCTCTTTCCTTATCGGGTGTCATTTTATCGTTCATAGGTTTTCTCCTTTCGTGTGTTCGGCACTTCGCCCTCATCGGGTTCGCCGCCGACAATTTCGTTTTCTCGCTTATCCATATTGAGCAAGATATTCAGCTCGTCCAAGCGGGCAAGCTTTGTCTTTAGTTCTTCCTCTTGGATAAACGGTTTTTGGACTTCTTTCTTTGCGGTTTCCAACTGATTTGTGGTGTTCTCAAGGTCATTTTCCGCAAGCGACAAGCTCTCGGCAAATCTCTCAATGCCGTTATCAAGACGGATAATATTGCCGTGTGCGTCATCACCGAGAGGAACATTTCTGCTTGTCGCACCTTTCAGTCGAACCTCATAATTTCGCTCTGCGGTATTAAAAAGCAGCTCCGTTTCAAACCCTCGGTACTTGCCGAGAGGAATAGGGTCGGGGCTGTTCATCTGCTTGCAGGTTTCAATGATTGCTTTGCCGGCATCGGCTTTTTCGGAATAAAAAACACCCTTAACCTCCATACCGACAAAGCGGTCGTCCGTTGGTTTCGGGTGCTGTTTCGCAGTTTCTACATCTTGCTTCAAGCCTTCAATGCGGTTTTCCAAAGCTGTAATTCTCTGCGGATAATATTTGATTATCTTATCTTCCAAAGCGTATCTTTCAGAGAGAAAGTTGGATTTTAAGAGCTTCAGCTTTTGGACTTGAATGTCCAAATCCATCTTCTCCTTAATATACGGGTTGCCGGTGGCAAGCATTTTAATCTCTGCATAGGACAGAGCGGTTTCATCAATATCCTCGGCAGAACGCACCGGGGATTTGCTCGTCATAATCTGACTGGCGAACTTTTGCTTTCCCTCTACAAGCTGATACAGGTATGCGTCGAAGGTCTGCTCTGTAACATAGCGGTAAATATCTACATCGGGGTTTGAGTTGCCCTGTCGGATAATTCGACCGGAGCGTTGCTCCAAGTCTGACGGTCTCCACGGGCAATCGACATCGTGAAGTGCGATAAGTCTGTCCTGAACATTCGTGCCGGCTCCCATCTTCTGCGTAGAGCCGAGAAGCACTCTGACCTCGCCCTTACGGGTCTTTTGGAACAACTCTTTCTTCTTCACATCGGTATCTGCTTCGTGGATAAAGCGGACTTCGCTTTCGGGGACACCACGCTCTATGAGCTTCTTTCTGATGTCGTTATATACCGAGAATGTGCCGTCGTTCTTTGGCGTTGAGAGGTCGCAGAACACAAGCTGTGCCGATTTTTTGTCGGCTGTTTCCTCCCAAATGCGGTAAATGTTATCGACGCAGGCGTTGATTTTACTGCCTTCAAAATCAGGCAGCATATCGTTTAGCATACGCTGGTCGAGAGCCAACTTTCTGCCGTCGTTTGTGATTTTGAGCATATTATCCACACTCGAATCCACACCGCCGCCACGGACTTTCTCGGCTCGTTCTGCAAGGGAAGCAACCATTTCTTTCTGCATTTCCGACGGCTTGACTGCAACATTGTGGAAGTGTGCTTCCGGCACAGGCAGCTCCAGCATATCCGCCGTCTTGATGTCGGCAACCTCCTTAAACATAGCCATAAGCTCCGGAAGGTTGTAGAATTTTGCAAAGCGGGTTTTCGCTCTGTAACCCGTTCCCTCCGGGGTAAGCTCAACGGCTGTTACAGTCTCTCCAAAGGTACTTGCCCACGAGTCGAAGTGCTGCAAGTTGTTTTTTACAAGCGTGTTGTACTGCAAGTATCGCTGAATGGTATAGAGTTCCACCATACTGTTTGAGATAGGAGTGCCGGTTGCAAATACCGTTCCTCGACCGCCTGTAAGCTCATCAAGGTATCGGCACTTCATAAACAGGTCGGAGGATTTCTGTGCTTCCGTTTGAGCGATACCGCCCACATTACGCATTTTGGTGTAAAGATAGAGGTTCTTGTAATAATGACTCTCGTCAATAAAAAGCCTGTCCACACCGAGTTCTTCAAAGGTAACAACATCGTCCTTTCGGCTTTGGTCGTTGAGCTTTTCCAGCTTTTGTTTCACGGACTTTTTAGACTTTTCAAGCTGTTTAATGGAGAAGTTTTCTCCACGGTTTCGCTTCAAATCCATAATACCGTCTGTCAGTTCTTCAAGCTGCTGCTCAAGAATTGCCCTCTGTCTTTCAATGGACATCGGGATTTTCTCAAACTGAGAATGACCGATGATTACGGCGTCATAATCTCCCGTGGCAATTCGACCGCAGAACTTTTTGCGGTTCTTTGTCTCAAAATCTCGCTTTGTCGCTACGAGAATATTCGCCGCCGGATAGAGTTGTAAGAACTCCGCCGCCCATTGCTCGGTTAAGTGATTTGGCACTACGAACAGCGACTTATTGCAAAGTCCCAGTCGTTTGGACTCCATAGCGGCGGCTACCATTTCAAAGGTCTTGCCCGCACCGACTGCGTGTGCTAACAGCGTATTACCGCCGTACAGAATGTGTGCAACCGCATTTTTCTGATGTTCACGGAGTTCGATTTCCGGGTTCATACCGTTGAAAACAATGTGGCTTCCGTCGTACTCACGGGGTCTTATACTGTTGAACTTTTCGTTATACATCTTCGTGAGTTTTTCTCGGCGGGCAGGGTCAGCCCATATCCAGTCCTGAAAGCCCTGCTTTATGAGTTCCTGCTTTGCCTGTGCGATTGCCGTCTCTTTTTTATTGAGAACGGCTTTCTTTCTGCCTTCCTCATCTTCGATATAGTCAAAGATTCGGACATCTTTCAGGTTCAGTGTTTCCTCAATTATCTTATATGCGTTGATGCGGGAAGTACCGTATGTGCTGTACGCTTTTACATTGGAACGGTCGTAGCTCTTTCCCTCAATGTTCCATTCGCCGGTAAACTGAGAGTAGTGAACCTTGATATTCCATTGTGCATAGCGTGGGGTGTCGAGAAACTCAAACATAAACTGTTGGAATATTTCGGGCGGTATCCAAGTCGCACCGAGCCTTACGGAAATCTCGCTTGCCGTCAAATCCTTTGGCTGCACCTTTTCAAGTGCCTGCACATTGACGGTGTAATCTTCGGGATACAGTGCCGCAGACCTTTTGGCTGTCGCCAGCTTCTCACGAACATTGCCCGACAGATATTCGTCTGCCATCAGATACTTCGGCTCATAGGAATTACCGTACTCATAAAGGGGATTTAAGAAGATTACACCCTTTAAGTCAGCGAATAATTCCTCCTCACTTTTGCCGGACAACTCCATCATATATTCCATATCAATGGCTGCTTTTTCGCCCATAGAGACAGCGAGAGCCTCGTCTGCGGTGTCAACCTCCGTTACCGGCTTGTGCGGTTTAATCGTCCTTTTGAAGAACATATCCGCCTTGCGTTCCAGTTCGCCATCTTCATTGATAACCTCAAGAGCGGAGAGCAGAGCATAGGAGCTGTCGTCGGAAAAGGCAGAAGTATTGGCACGGCTGTTAATCAGTCCGTACTTCTTTGTAAAGCTGTCATACAGTGTGTTCAGCTTATCCTGTGCCTGTTTGATTTCGCTGTCCGGGTAATCCTCGGTTTGCAGTTCAATCAAGTTACGGACGCAATCTCTTATCCCAATCATACCCTTAATGCGGTTCTCAGCGGTTGCAGATACCTCCACCGGGGACATACGGGAGTTCTCACGGAAATAGATTTTATCGTCTAAAACAGTGTAAGAGAAGTTCCTTACCATAGGGTCTGCCGGGATAGAATTATCTTCTTCCTCCAGTTCGTCGGCAACCTCGTATTCGGAGATTTCTCCGTGAATGTTTGAGACTGCTTCGTTCAAAAGCTCCGAAAGGTCGGCATTTTCAAACGGTTCACAGGTTGCTTCCGGTCCGAAGCGACCGCTTACCATTTTCATTTCGCCGAGTATCATTTCCGGGTGCTGAACAAAATATGAGTTCATCCTTATACCGTTTTCGTCGGTGTCAAGATGAACCCAATCCGGCTCAATATCTATGAGTCTGTCTCGCTTTTGCAGAAACAGAATATCGGATACGACCTCTGTCCCGGCATTACCTTTGAAGGTGTCGTTCGGAAGTCTGATTGCTCCGAGAAGCTCCGCCCTCTGTGCGATATATTTACGCACATTGGAGTTTTCCTTGTCCATAGTTCCTTTGCTTGTCACAAGAGCCATCACACCGCCGGGGCGTAACTTATCAAGCGATTTTGCAAAGAAATAATCGTGGATTAAGAAATTGTACTTGTCGTATCGTTTATCGGAGACTTTGAAATCTCCGAAAGGCACATTGCCGATAATGCCGTCAAAGAAGCTGTCGGGGACATTTACTTCCTCAAAGCCCTGTGCCGCAATGGAAGATTTCTGATAAAGCTGCTGAGCGATACCGGCTGAAATGGTATCAAGCTCAACACCGTAAACCTTTGCGTTTTCCATTGACTTGGGCAGCATACCGATGAAATTACCGATACCGCAGGACGGCTCAAGCAGGTTGCCCTCCTGAAATCCCATCTGTTCCAACACCTTGTAAATGGCGGTAGATACTTCGGGCGGAGTGTAAAATGCAGTCAGTGTGCTTTCTCTTGCCGACGCATATTCCTCCGGCGTCAGGATGTTTTTCAGCATTGCATACTCTGTATGCCAAGCTCCTGCTCGTTCGTCGAAGGCTTCGGGAATACCGCCCCAACCGACATATCTCGACAAGATTTTCTGCTCGTCAGGTGTTGCAAAACGGTTTTCGTTTTGACAATCTCTCAGGACTTTTATTGCTGCATAGTTTCGGTGGAAGCGTTCTTTCTTGTTCACTTCTTCAACCTGATTATTGGCAAGGTCAAAGTTGTGTCGTTCGGACATAGGAATATCCGGGTGGAGGTCAAAGCTCTTTACTTTTGACTTTTTCTTTTGCTCCCAAGCGGGGACAATCGGTTCAGGCTCTTTGTCGTAACCGTTGCCGATACGAACACCCTCGTTATACATTTCCTCATCGCTGTCAAAACCGTTTTGAGTAGCAACGATTTCTCTGTAATCCTCAATCGGTACATTCCCGATATTTGTTGCCACCATATCAGCTCTTTCAGTGTTTTCAATAAGAGCTTCCATTGTGGCAGAGGTACAGTCGGTCAAATCCGGTGTCCTGTGAAATTCTCGGTCTGCGTCCACAAACCATTCCGTACCTACATCGGCAAGCTCCTGATTTGCAATGCTACCGAGATAATCAAAGAAATCCTCTGCCGAGTCATACTCCCGTGCGACTTGCTGTATCTCGTCAAAAGAAAGAGTATTTGTAACATACTGACCTCCGGCATTGCTGTCGGGGTTATAGTACATCCAAGTTACACTTTCATTGTCCCGGTCAATAAAGAAGGCGTCGTCATAACCGGTTTTCGGACTGAAATCCGGTACGGTTTCAGTATCGTTTTGAGCTTTATTTTCGCCTGTAACGGTTTTTTCTTCCGCCGGTAATACACTGACCTTCAAGTGGTCGTTCATCGGATTTTCACGCACTTTGCGGTCAAATTCTTCCCTTGAAAGTTCCTTGTTGAATAAGGGCATATCGAAGTCATAGAGCATTACACGGTTTTCATCAAAGGACAAAATCTCATACTGAGAAGCCCCAATATACACGCTGTCGCCGAGATGATATTCATACTGCGCTTCCGGCTCGTCCTCTTTGTTTTCAGGTTCAGGCGGTGCGGTAGAAAGTATCTCACGGTTTTTTCTCTGCTCTGCAAGCTCGGCTCGCCGTTCTTCCTGCTTTTCAAGCCATTCAGGGTACTTTTCTTTTTCCTTTGGGTTTAGGTATCTGTCCATACGGATAAGGTCTCCGATACGCTTTTCCACCTGAGACCAAGAAAGAGTAATGTGCGGCTTGTCGCTTCCGATACCTTTTGAAATTGTGATACCTTTTCCGTCGTGCTGTTCGTCAATGCCTGCACCGATGATGACCGGATAAGAGCCGCCCCAACCGTATTCGTTTTTCAAGAAGTCGGCGTTCTCTTTTGCGGAAATGCTCTTTTCAAACTGCTCATAGATACGCATTTTACCCTCGGAAACTCCGCTTCCACGGGTCAATACAGCGTCTATGATTTCCTGAGAAAAAGTAAAGGCAGAGGTTTTTTGTTCCTCTGCCTGATTTCCCATAATGAGAGTCAACTGACCGTCCATAGACGGAATCGGTTTCATTGTATCGGTCAATTCTCCCAAAAGTCTCATTGCTTCAAAATGCTGTGCGATAACGCCCCAGTCGTAGAAACTCTGAGCGGTTCTGTTTTCGTATTCACCCTCCCACAAGTGGAGGACATTCTGAAATGTTTTGTATCCCACAAGCCTGCCGTCGTTTAAGGTAAGCCGGGTGTAGTCGTTATTGAAGATACCCTTGATATATTCGGTACGGGTCGCATTGTCCGTATTTCTCTCATAGAAGTCTTTGATTTCTTCCTTTGAAGCGGACAAATGCGGGGTAGTACCGAGTATCTCTCGGATAGTATCATCGCCACCGAAAAACGGCAGGCTCTTGTCCTCGTGGTTTCTGTCGTAATACTCTAAGCGAATATTACCTGATTCTTCACGATTTCCTGTGCCGAGTTCCTGATGTTGTTCATCAGGCGAACCCACTTCATCATATCTTCCGCTTTCATCTGCTCCGTCAGCCCGGCTTTCTGTGCCATCTGCTTCACGAGAGTTTCCTCCAGTTCGCTGGCTCTCTGCTGAACCTCCGCCAAGTGACTGTTCAGAATCCCTTTCGTCAGAAGATTGTAGTACAGGATTTTGTGATGTTCCTTCAGATAAGTTCTCCTCATCTGCGACCATCTGCCGAGAGTCACTTCCGTCTGCTCCGGCAGTTTCAGGTTCGGAAGATTGTAATCTCCCACCATCGTGTATGTGATTTCGCTCATCGCTTTGACTCCTTTCGTCTTTGATGTCTTTATTGTATTCGGATTGCTCCTGTTCATCAATTATGCGATTTTCCTTGCTGAGCGTGCTGATTGTTCTGCTGACAGGGAGCAACGCCATTTCTGCAATGTCGCTTGTAGCAATACCCACCGCATTGAGAACTTCCTGTGAATTAAAACTTGAAATACCGGCAAAGTCATCGGGAGAATAGACCTTGTCTGCGTTCAGTCCCAATCGTGCCATAACCATATATGATACGCTGTTTCTGACAAGCTCCAAATACAAGGCATTTGCTTCGTCGGCAGACAAATACTCAATATCGCTTCCTGCACCCAAACTCATAAAGTCGGAGATATAGTCTGCGATGTTATCCTCAACGGCATTGGCAATGCTCTCTTTGACGACATTTTCAATACTCGTTGTATCGTTTACCGCACCGAAAGTATTTTCAAGTGTTTCAATAACTTCTGCTTCATATTCGGGTCTCATCTCCCAAATCGGAACAGGGCGGGAATGTCGACTTTCGTGGGTGTCCGATATATCAAAGTAATGAATCAGCCTTTGACGGCTTCTGTCTGTGTCCTCAAATACGGCAATACCCTTTGCTCCTCGGTTTACCCAGCGACCGAAAGTACCGTTCCATCGTTCGATTTCAAGCACGGCTGTTGCGTCGGGTCTTTGGGCATAAATGAGAAGCTGTTCATCAAATCGGAGCCTGAAATTTCTGCCTGCTGTTTTCAGAAACGATTGCCAGTTTACCGGATTGTCTGTAACTGCAAAACAGGTTCTTTCATACAGCTCTGAAATCAGGTCAAATTTTCTTGCCACCTCGTCTGCACCTCCTTATCGTGTTTTTTCTTTGTCCTTTGCGGATTTCGTGTTTTCTTTTGCGGCTGGTTCTACGGTATGACCGTTTCTCTCGCAAAGCTCGGCAAATTCGCAGATATGGTAGAGATTTGTGCCGACCTCCAAATGGTAGTCGTCGATATATCTGCAAGTTCTCTCCATTGTTTTGCCGTCGCCGAGCTTGATTGAGATTTTTTCTCCGTCCGCAATGCGAAACTGCTCCTGATAGTGCGGGTTGATAAATCGGATACCTCGCTCAGCGTTTTTCAAGTGGGCATTTAGCCACTCTTTCTGATAGCAATAGCAGTACAGATTGTACTCGCCCCTGTTGGGGTTAAATCTCATAAGATAGCTGTACTTTCCCGTATCAAGACGGATGCCGTAGTGGTTGCAGTCATCATTAAAGGAGCTGTCGGGAGTGGAATAACAGTAAGAGGACATAGCCTTTCTGCCGGACAAAACATCGCCGTCACGCAATCCGTTTATGACTTCATCAAATTCAGCCTTAAATTCATCGGTTTTCAAGTCTTTTCTGAAATCGTTCCAAGTCGTCCAAAACTCGTTCCCGTTAGAACCGAAGTCGGCTCTCAAATATCCGATAAGACCGGTCTGCATAGAGAGCTGCTGACTTTGGCTGAAGGTGTATTTACGCTCTGCTTCGGTCAATACTCTGTAATCCATTTTCATCACCTCGCTTGTTCGTTTGTTTGTCTTTGCTTTGGAATAGGAAAACCATAAACTCCGGCAATGTCATCGCCGAGCCTTTTGGTAACTCGTGTGATGTCGGCTCTTGTGGCTTTTCCGTTATAGATTTTATCTTGCAGATTTTCAATCTGCGTATCGGTAACACCGTCTTTGAATACACGGTAAAGATAATGGTTTGTACCGTCGTGATGAACGGCGTCGGCACGAAGGTCGCCGTACTTATCCACATACCATTCGTTGTAATCGGTATCGGAATAAAGGCAGTCCTTAATGTTGCCGGAATCAATCATCTTGTAGCCCGACACTCTGCCGTTCCATCTGCCGAGGTCGCCGATAACAATAATCGGCTGTGAAAGCTGAATATTGAGATTTACTCGTTCATCATAAAGATTTTCGGCATTGGATTTTACCATAATGTCGTAAAGCTCATCATCGGAATATCCGGGATACAGTTCCTCCAAAGACTCTCGCCAATCATCAAGGTCAAGGCTAATGTCGCTCCAAATGATATGGCGGTCATTCTGTTCCTGCCTGCTCATCAGTGCCACCTCCCAAATAAGAGAACAGCTTATTGGCTTTGGTCTGCTTCTGAAACTCGATAATCAGACTCATATCCGGAATAGTGATACCCGGAATTTTCAAAATGCTCTCCATGTCGAGCTGCTGCAATTTCTTTTCGGTATTGCAGCCTGCGTCAAACAGTTTCGTCAGAAGCTTTGTCTTTTGCTGAAAAGTGAAATTTTCCTTCATTGCTTTGTCCTCCTTATCGTTCTTTGTCTTTATTTCGCTTCTTGTTTGAAAGCTCTTGTGCCTTTTCCTTTGCCCATTCAGGCAGACGCTCAGGCTTTATTTCGCCCATAACATCCATTCTTTCATATCGGGTTGATTTGCCGGTGTGAAGATTGGTACAAAACACGGCACTTCCACGGCTGTTTGCCGACGCACCGAAACCACCTGTAACATAGTAGAGCTGTCTGTCGGCTCTCTGAAATTCAGGCTTTAATACCTTGGGGTCAATGGCTATGATTTTGCCGTTGATGTCTTTGGAATAGTGGTCGGGGATACAGTCGGCTTCTGTTATGAGTGTGATTGGAATATCCAGTTTTTCGACCTGTTCCTTGAAAAGCTCCGCTTCATTTGCCACACGGCTTCCGAAAAGGTGTACGATTTCGATATAGTCATCGCTTACCATACATTCCGAACACAGTTCAAACAGGTCGTTTCGCTCTGCAAAGCCGCACATAAATTTATCGCCGTTTGTACTTTGCTCATTGGAAGCCAAGATAACTTCCTTTTCGCCCACATTGACCGAGCAAAGAACAGTGTATTCACCGATTTTTCTTTTTCCCTCGTTCATATCCACACCTCAGCTTACTTCAATCACAATTCTGATGTTTCCGCAGTCGCAGCCACTGCACTGCCTTGACAGTTCGGGAAATAGGGATTGCACTCTCTGTCTTGCTCTGCGGATAGTCTCAAAGCACGGCAAGCCGTAGCCTTTATAGTTGTTGACTATATCCTCAAGCGGTAAATCTCCGACTCTCATATAGCTGTATCGGTTGTAATAGCAAAGGATAAGCTGCATATCGTCATACCTCGTTTCGGGGCATTCTCTGAGTATTGCAAGCACCTTGCTGTCAACCGTCTTTTGCTTATTCATAATGCACCTCCGTAAAAGAACGGTGGGCGAAGTTTTCACTCCGCCCACACAAGCGTTCCTTATTTCTTTCTGTTCTTAATCTGCAAGAAGATAAAGCCGCCGATAATAAAGGCGACTAATACAACTGCTACGATTGTTTTAGCGTCCATTACTCATTGTCCTCCTTCTTCTTTTTTCTGTACGCAACAACGGCTGTGCCGACAATACCGAGGGCAGAAAGTCCCGCAAGTGCCGTCCACAAGCCCACATTGCTGTTATCTCCGGTCTTTGGTGTATCTCTCAGCTCATTGTGCATTTCCACAACGGTAGTAGAACCGACCTTTACGGTTGCAATCTTATCCGCAGGAAGCACATAGGAAGCAGAAACACTATCCTGAACCTCGGAAATGGTGTAATCGCCGATACGAAGTCCCTCGATAATGATTTCGCCGTTCTTATCGGTCGTGAAGCTTCGGTCGTAACCGTTTACTCCTGTAACTCTGAAAGTGAAGCCTTCAACCTTACCGTCAGAGGAAGTTTTAACGATTTTCAGGTTTCCTTTCATAGCTGTGTTAATAAAGCCGACGCCGGCTTTGTTTTCTACCTCGTAGGTGGTTTCATCTTTTTCAATGAAAACAGAGTACACACCCTTATCAAGCTCAAAGCCATCCGGTGCTTTGGTTTCTCTTACAAGGTATTTTCCGTAAAGAAGTTCCTTCATCTCGTAAATACCGGTAGAGGTTTCGGAGAGAGTTCCGATAAGCTCGTCGGCGTCATCCAGTTTACCGTCGCCGTTTACATCTTTGTAAACCTCAAAGGTCGCTCCTGTCAGCTTGTTGTCCGGGTAATCTTCATCGACCTTAGTCAACTTGATATTGCCGTGAACATACTCATTGACGATTTCGACCTCAATGACCTGAGCGACCTCGGAGATTTTAACTTCATAAGAAGTTTCATCAAGCACGAAGCCCTCCGGCTGCTCGATTTCTCTTACAAGCCAGTTGCCATACGGTACTTTCTCAAAAGAAAAGCTACCGTCTTTTTGGGAGGTAGCAGTCATCAAAGCATTTTCTTTTGTAAATTCGGTTTCATCAGCCTTAAACAGACCGATTACAGCACCTCCCAGTGCTTCGCCGTTTTCGGTAATCTTCTTACCGGAAACAGAACCGTAAATGAGCTTGTTTTCAATCGGCTTGCCGTCATTGACCGCAATCTCAACATTTGCGGTATCCTGACCGGCATAGCTGAAAGTGAACGGATACTTGGCGTCGGTAAGGATATAATGCTCATCGGTGGCAAGTTCCTTTACATAGTAGCTTCCGAAAGGAAGGTCGGTTTTGATAACAGCCTTGCCGTTCTCGGAAAGTGAGATAATCTCAATCAGTCCGTCTGCCGGAATAGAAGTACCGCTTGCAGAAACAAGTTCTTCTGCGGCGAAAAGTCCGAAGCTGATATTCTTCATTTCATCGCCGTTGCCGATATTGAAGATGTCGTTCTTTTCAATAGTCTTTTCAAGACTTACCGCTACTTTCTGCCTGTCGTTTACAAAGCTTGTGGCGGTTTCGGTTACAGACACTTCCTGACCGGCATAAGTCAGCTCAACATCGTGAGCTTCTTTGTTGATGACCATACCCTCCGGTGCAGTAATTTCAACCACCGTATATTTTCCGAGATAAAGCTCCTTACTCTTGGCAAGTCCGTTTTCATCTGTGGTAACAGTATCTACTACCTCGCCCTTTGCATAACGGAGTGTACCGTCGGGAGTGATAATATCTTCTGCTGCGCTAATCTCATAAACTGCACCTGCAAGACCTTTCACTTCATAGACAGGCTGATAAATCACATCGGCGTTTTCCACGCCGGAGATATTTACCCCTGAAAACACCTCGCCGGTCTTTTCAATGCTGACTGTACCTTTCTGTGCCATATTAGGCTTATCGACCTTAATCACGGTAATACCACCCTCATCGGAAGAATGTTCCTCTGCCACATCAAAGTACACCGGTGTGCTGTCAAGCACATATCCGTAAGGAGCCTGAACTTCTACAAGAGAATATCCCTTGCCGTATTCCAGTTTTTCCGGTGTCACAAGCTGTCCGTTTGCGTCGGTGTAGAAAGTATCAATCGTTGTCGGAGTAGGATAAGTGAAGGTCATTGTTACCTGATTGCCGTCAGGGTCAAAGATTTTGAAGCCTGCACCGGCATAAGGAATGTTTTTACCGCTTTCTGCGTCCACCTTGACAACCTTGATATAGCTTTCAAAGTTTGCGTTGTTGATAAGATAGCGGTAGGTCTGTCCGTCCTGAGCAATGAACACATCAAAGTTCTTCATCAGCTCACGACCTTCCCAACCGGAGGTCTGATGAACGGTATATACGCCGTAAGGCATATCCTTTGTCTGCCCGAAACCGTTTTCATCACAGACAATGACATCTCTTTCATCTTCTTCTGCTGCGTCAAAACTGCCGGAAGATTTGAGATAGATTTCAAAGGTTGCTCCGTTTTCCGGTGTTTCAATCTGAGTTTCGCCGTCATCGGTGTGCTTGATAATGGCGATATTGCCTTTCATAACCTGTTCGGTAACATCATTTGCTGTCTGATTGTGTTCCACCGTATAAAGCTGCGGTTCAGCACCGACCTTGTGAACAGTCGTATCAAGCAGATAACCCTCGGACGGCGTGATTTCACGGATTGTCCAGTCATTATCACAGACATATTCCTTTGTGGTAAACTGCCCGTTCTTATCCGTCACATACTTGTCCACAAGGGTTTCGCCTTTATAGATACCGTAAACTGCTCCGGCAAGGGTAGCGTCGCCCTGCGGTGTGCCTTCCTCTCGGTCGCTCTTTGTTACGGTTACGCTGAACTTTTTGAGAATGTTCGTGAAGTTTCTTGTGGTTACTTCTTTCCAGTTAATCGGTGCGGTCTGATTTGCAGGCACAACATAACGGATTGCGGTATCCACTTCCTCAATGGTGTATGGGGTAGTGCCGCTGATAAGCACATCATCAAAAGAAGCAACACCGTTCTTATCTGTCACGGCATACTCATCGACAGCAATACCGGAAAGAGATGTGCCGTAAAGATGGAAGGTAACGCCCTCAACCAAGTTATCCTCAGAAGATTTGATGACCTGAAGATTACCTCTTTTGAGAACATTATTGAAATTGACCTTTGACACCTGACCGGCAACAACAGTTACTCTGTGAACCTCCTGCGGAACATATTTGTCGATAGACTGTTCTGTTACCGTGTAAACACCGGGCATAAGGTTATCCAGTTGGAATTTACCGCCGTTTGCGGTTGTTACAGTCTGATTGACACCGTTACCGCTTATGGTAAACTGAATGCCGTCAACCTTTCCGTCCTCACTTGTCTTTACAATCTGACAAGAGCCGTAGCTTACCTTCATTTTGACAAAGCCGCTGACAGGGTCACTGACCTCCTGAGCATAAGTGACCACATCCTGAATGCCGTTTCCGTTCTGATGGATACCGTCAGACCATACGACAACACCTCTGCGGACACCGTTCTTTTTTGCGGCTGTGATGGTAAATTCCTTGCTCGGAGCTTTCTCCATCGAAACAGTCAATTTGTTTCCGCTGACAGAGAAAGAAACCCCGTCAATGTTTGCCGAGAAGTTGTAATTGCCAAGCACACCGTTTGTATCGGTGAGAGTAGCAACATACTTGCTTCCGTTCCATTCAAGCTCGTTTACCTTTGCAGAACCGCTTGACCTTGTGCAGAAGCTCGGCACTTTGGTGTGATTCTGAACACTTGTTACCATACTGTTGTAGTACGACAAGATTTTACTGCGGAGTGGGTGTGCAGTGCTTACACATTCAAGCACGGCATTGTACCCGCCCGTAGAAACGTGATTGAAGCCTGCGTCTCTTTCGCCGACAATCGTTTCCCAAATCAAAATCTGAGTGGCATAAGCGTGTGCGATACAGTTTGCGTCGCTTTCATTCTGCGACTTCCAGCTTGTCGAAATACCTCCACGATACCCGTACTGCAAGATACGACCGATAAGCAGGCGAATATCATCGCCGGAAATCGTTCCGTTCGGGCTAATGTTATTAAAGAAGTTCTCGTCCTTTTCGGTGAGGGTATCTCCAGTCCGCTGACCTGTACCCGGCTCGATACAGTAGGCGATATTGCCCGAATACGAACCCATTGCACGAAGTCCCGTATATTTCGTGGACAAGCCTTTCCAACCGTTCATATAGTTGAGATTGCCGTGTCCCCATTCGCCGTTGTTATTGGTATCTCCGCTTCGGGGATAATCGACGAGGTACACATCGGCTTTTTCGCCTACGGCTGCAAAGGCTGTCGTTGCCCCAATGCCCATAAAAGCAGTAAGGCTCATAACCGCCGCCAACATAAACGAGACGGCTTTCTTGAATTTTGTTTTAACCATTGCGTTTTCCTCCTTGAAATGCAAAAACGCACCGATTTTACTCAGTGCGTCCGCTTAAAATTATTTTGTTTTAGCAGTAGCCGATATAGATGTTGTACTCCGTATCGGATAGCTTTTCTGTCCATATCCACACAGCGGTAAAACCCTCGCTGTTCTTGTATCGGTTCAGTCTGCTTTCAATATCAGACTTGATACCGCTTCGGTTAGGATTTGCGGATATGGGATTGTCCCAACATTCTGTCGCCGTGCTGTCAAGAGAAAGTCCTATGCTTACCGCATACTCTTTTGCGTAACTTACATAAGGGCTGACATCGAATGTCTGCTTGGGCGGCTCTGTCGGTTTCGGTTCTGCCGGCTTTTCAGTCGGCTTTTCAACCGGCTTTTGTTCGGCAGTTGTCTGTTCTTTCGGCTGCTCCGTTTGTTTTTCGGATTCAGCCTGCGTGGTTGTCTGCTTTGGTGGCTCTGCCTTTGGCTTTTCGGTTGCGGGAGTATCAGCCGTTTTTTCTTCCGCCGGTTTTGTCTGAACAGTCTCAGCCGTTTGACTTTCAGCGGTTGACTGGCTTTCTTCTGCCGTAAACGGTGTTTCTTCCTGAACTGCCGTGCTTTCCGGTTCTTCTGCCGTTTCTTCCTGAGAATTTGTTTCGGTATTACCAGCCGGAAAAGAAGTCTCTGTTTTCGTTATCTCCTGTGCAGCTTCTTTGGCTGTGTTACCGCTACAACCTACGAGAAAAATCATCAGGCAGGCAAGAACACAAGGTATTAGCCTGTTTTTCATATCCATCGCTCCTTTCGCCTTAATCGTACTCAATCAGGCAAAAAACATCAAAGGTGCGATTGGCTGAACTTTTTATCGTAGCAGACATTTTGCTTTTGCTCCAAATGTGCGAACCCTTTTATAGACAGCTATATGTTATTAGAGATAGATATACTCAAGGGAGATAGAGTATATTTTTCAGCAGGTTAATAGCCGGTATATATAGGGGTTAGAGTGTGAGAAAGGGGGAAGGCTATCGGCTGTCACGGTCGGCTCTGCTTCGCAGAAACTTGTTGTAATGCTCCAACGCCTTGCACACAAAATCCTCCGTTTGGCTTATGGGAATATTCTTCGGGATAAGCTGTCGAACCCTGTCGCCCCTCAAAACAATTTTCTCCCTTTGGTTTGGTTTTTCCTCCGACATAATCGCTTGGATTGCTTCGGTTGTTAGCTTGCCCTCCTCAAAGAACTTTCGCATACGGATTGTTTGGTCGTGGGACGGGGTTGCGTCGTTCAGGTCGATTTCATCAACCACATCACGCTGACTGTCCTCATCGAGAAAAGACAATTCAACCGCCGGTCGCATTTTAATTCGCCCCTCGTCCACATATTCCAAAAGTTCGGGAACAAGGTTTGTAAGGCGAATATATCGCTGAATCTGCGTTTTGCTGTCATCTGATTTATCAGCTAACAACATTACAGATTTTGTTCCCACCAACTTGTCCCCCAGTGGGTCACAAGTTAAATCCGTGCGTTCTCCTTGCCTTTTCATTGCTTCCAAACGCATTTTGTAGGCATAGGCTTTTTCCGAGGGAAGTATCTGCGACCTTTGGTAGTTGCTCTCAACCATTAAAATCGTGGCTTCGTCTCGGTTCAGTTCAACGACTTCACAACGGAGCGTATCAAACCCGGCAAGCTCACAGGCTCGCTTTCGCCTGTGTCCTGAAATGAGTTCGTATCTGCCGTCCTCTTTCTGCCTTACCGTCGCCGGAGTGATTACCCCTCGTTCCTTAATACTCTCAATGAGCTGTGCCATATCCTCGTCATCACGCACCTTAAAAGGGTGGTCGGGGAAATCGTCAATCTCAGTCAAGGGAATATCTCGGATTTTTGAAAGCTTTTCTTCATCTCTCTGTTCCTGCGTAGAAAATAAGTCATCGAGCTTCGTGAGAGTGAAGTCGCTCTTTCTTCCTGCCATCGGCTAACACCTCCTTTGTAAATTCGGTGTACGCCTTTGACACCGTACTGTTGGGTTCGTAGGCAAAAATGCTCTTGCCTTTGGAAGAAGTCTCTGCGGCTTTTACGGCAATCGGGATATATGTTCTATACATCTTGATTTGACTACCGAAGTTCTCTCTCAGAGCTTCTATCGTGCTTTTGGCGAGGTTGGTACGGCTATCCACCAAAGTGAGAAGCATACCGTCAATCTTTAAGCCCGGATTGATACGCTTCTTTACTCGTGAAATGGTCTGAACAAGCTGCGTCATTCCTTTTGCCGGTAAATACTGAGCCTGAACAGGGATAATAACGCTGTCAGCCGCAGATAGAGCATTGATTGTTACCATTCCGAGAGAAGGCATACAATCTATAAGGATATAGTCGTATTTGTCCTTCACTTCGCTGAGATAGTTTCTCAATGCCGTCTCTCTGCTCATTGCATTGACAAGGTTAAACTCCATTGCAGAAAGCTCAAGGTTTGCCGGAACAAGGTCAACACCTTCGTCGTGGTGCAGAATACCGACCGTAGGGTCATTCATCGTTTCGTTTATGACATCTGTGAGTTTCGTTGCAAGCGTGATACCCAAGTTGTCTGTATCCTGCCAACCGAGACAAGTGGTTAAGTCGCCCTGTGGGTCTGCGTCTATGAGCAGCACTTTCTTTCCCTGCATTGCAAGACCGACGCCGAGGTTTACCGTAGTGGTCGTCTTTCCAACTCCGCCTTTTTGATTGCATATCGCAATCGTTTTGCAGTTCGACACTTTGTGCGTCCTCCTTTCGTGAAATTCATAGCCATCGCAGTATGGCTATGTACTTGACCGGCTCATTTCCTAACCGGTCGGGCAATATTTGTTCTCAACACCCCTTGCCGAGCAATAAGCTCACGGGAAGTCACTAAGGAACAGACTGCTAATCTGTATCATAGGAATTTCACCTCTGCCGGGTACTCCGCCAGCTCCGTAGAGAAGTATCATTATCCTTCTGACTGTCATCGCCGTAACAGGGGCAACCTGTTACCTATACCGGGAGTTCTCGCTGTTCTGCAATGCAGAAGTCACGGCGTACCCGATAAGGTGGCTAAAATCATCAGAATTAAAGTCTTAGTGAATGGTTTATTCAGTTGTCAAAATACAAGTGAAAGGGCTGACCTTTTCGTGGCTCGGAATTAACCCCTTCACTTGTTTGAAATGGGAGAGCGTTTTTGGGGGGTGTTTTTTCAAAATTTCTTGAAAATTTTTTTGCTAACAAAAAAAGCCACCTACTTTCCTCTTAATTGAGGTCAATAGACGGCGGGTAGAAATATTCATAATTTTGGTGTATAATAGGAAATTAAGAGAAAGACAAATTTGAATTTATGTTGATGGATAAACCTAATCACAACGAGCATTATACATATTTTTTAACCGATGCAGCCCTTGAGTATCAAGAAAGCAATCCATCTAAAAATATCGATAAAGAGTTATATATGGAACATGATGAACAAATATTACGTATGATTATTGAATTTTTTAATGGGAAAAATTGATATTTTATCTATGATTAGAACATGATAAATTCCAATTTGTCTAACTTACTCTAAATTAGCAAAGACCGCTTACAAAAGTGTAGGCGGTCTTTATTCGTGTTCAGATATATTTGATTTTGAACTTTCTTTTCTTGGCTGAAAGCACCTTGCAAAGAATATCATCTGCTGCGTCCGTGTATCTGCCTTGTGCTATCAGGCTGTTCTTCAAACGGATAAGTGATTGCAGCACTTCGCTGTATTCGTCCTTGGAAAGGTATAAATGATATTTTTGTTCTTTCAAAACAACCACCTCCTGTTACCGCAATTATATAATAAGAAATGGCATAGAAGTAGTGTGCGATTGTCGCTTGACCACCCCTAAATGAACGAATTAACAGGGTAACGAACGCCTTATTCATTAGCAGGAATTTTGCTCGAATTTTTCTGCCATTAGCAGAGAGGGCATTTTCATTAGCAAAATAGCGAAAATCCTGCTAATTTTTATTAGCAAGTCGTTCACCTGAAAGGCGGACGACATTCGTCCTAATTTCCATTAGCTGACGGAGATTTTGCTAATGAAAATCTGTGAATTTTACGATTTTTCACTTTTTCCGTAAAAATGAAAAAACGCCGGAAACCCTTGATTTTACTGGGTTTTCCGGCGGAGTTTTTGGCGTTCCCGAGGTGATTCGAACACCCGACCTACCGCTTAGGAGGCGGTCGCTCTATCCAGCTGAGCTACGGAAACATCTTTAAAATCTATTCAATTTTAGTCTTAAACTTACTCAATGTCAATCGCCTTTGCCCGAAAGGCGGTCGTTATAACATATTCTTAGGAGGGGCTTGTTATATCCATTTAACTACGGGGGCATAAACATATCAAATTTCACTTCACCCCCAGCTCTGCCAAGGGCATATCTCTATTTCACAAAAGGAATGGAATAAGGGGAGTGTTACCCCGAAATGCATCAATTCATCAACAGACTAACCCCATTGAGAAAAGAATTTGATTTCCAAACACCCAAATGTCTTCCATTTCGTTATACCAAAATAAATTGCTATTGCGCAAGCATCCGATAAAATTTATGATGCAAGCGATTCTGCCTTGCAAAACAGAGGAGATTTACCTGCCGCCTGCTTATACAAAGAAATGGGGCTATGTCTGCCATTCTATGCTTTCACCTAAAATACCCTATATTGATAATGATTTAGTTATATTATAACGCTGATATGCCCAAATGTCAATATTTCATTTGTCCTTTTTTAGTCGATTCTCCACTGTTTCCATACAGTAGGAATCATGCTGTGCAACCATCCCTTTAACAGCATCCTTGCTTTCTTTTTGAAATAATGGTATTTAGAGAACATTCCTGCCATCCGGTATAGCCTTTGCGCCTTTGCATAGTCCTTCTGTCCCTGAACGGCCAAACGCATTGCATGATGTCTCATCAAAGGAAACTGAAGGAGATAGATAAGGTGATACCAGTATTTTGAATCTTTGTCACCATTCCGCTTCCAATACATTCCATACTGTTTTTCCATAGAGCCAAACATGATGGGTTCCAGTTCCTTTTCCGTGGCGATTCCCTGTTTTTCGGCTTCCTTTATAATATCCGTACCCGGCAAAAAATTCAGCCCGTGGAGCTGAAGCTGGAAAGGCGTCTCCAGCCTGGTACAGAGACGAAAGGTTGCCTTGATATCTTCCTCGCTTTCAAAAGGATGCTGAAGCATAAAATCATAGCAAACATACGGGACGCCCGCCTGTCTTATCCAACGGGAAGCCATAATGATCTGTTCATCGGTTTCCGTACGGTGAAAGATTTCTTTCCGGATCCGTTTTGAACCGGACTGAATACCCATTATCACGTATAATTAAACCATCTCGAAAGGGGTGGTTTTAATTATATCTCCTTTCTTAAAGTTTTTGATTATATTTGCAGGAGTAGCTACCTGCGATATAATAAAGACAAGCACTGTGGA